>NZ_JBAKHK010000019.1:0-29232 GCF_036903355.1 Enterobacter sp. UNJFSC 003 | reverse complement strand
GCCCGGACTCGGAATCGAACCAAGGACACGGGGATTTTCAATCCCCTGCTCTACCGACTGAGCTATCCGGGCAACGGAGCGCATTAAACCGCAATCGAGCCTTACCGTCAACACTATTTCAGGAAAAGCTGTTCAACTGCTTAAGTTTACGGCAGTCTGTCGGTTTGTGCCGCGAAAATGCACAAATCTTCCAGACAGATCTCGGTCACCAGGGTAATGCTGATAGCAACAGGAGGGCAGTATGGCGAACGACTGGCTTGAGCTGCGTCAGCATGCAGATACGGGTATTGAGACAATTAAAGCGCACTTCGAAGGACATGCCTACGATCCACACTGGCACGACAGTTATCTGATAGGTATCACCCTCTCCGGCACGCAGCAGTTTCACTGTCGTCGCGAGCGACATCACAGCCAGCCTGGTGATGCATTTTTACTGGAGCCTGGCGAAATCCATGATGGCGACGCGCCTGTAGAAGGTGGGTTTACCTATCTTACCTTTTATCTGGATGAACAATGGTTGTCTCGTACGCTACACGGGCTGTATGAATCTACGCCCGGCAGTTATTCACTCCACTTCGCACAAACGCTGACGCGAGAGCCCCAATTAGTACGCGCTATCGGTGAGACGTTTGCGATGCTGCATAACGATGAGATGAAAATCATCCAGCAAAGCACGATGGACAACTTGCTCTCGCAGATAACGACCCACTGCCACTGGCGTAAACGGCTTCCCTCTCATCTACAAAGTGCCGCCGTGGCGCATCGCGCACGTGATTACCTCTACGCCCATATCGGTGAAAACATAGGGCTGTCAGACCTTGCGCGAGAAACGGGTACCGATCGTTTTACCCTGACTCGCTGTTTTAAGCGTGAGTTTCACCTGGCACCGCATGCATGGCTTATTCAGCTGCGTCTGACAAAGGCACGACAGATGCTGGCGCGCGGAGGGCAACCTGTTGATGTGGCAGCCGCTGTAGGCTTTGCTGACCAGAGCCATCTTGGGCGATGGTTTCAGCGCGCATACCGTATCTCCCCTGCGCACTACCGGCGGTTGTGCACAAACCTTCCAGACGTTTCCAGAAAATAGCGGCACATTGATGGTTCTAATAAAAAGGAGCCACCTGTGAGTCTCATACCCTTTCTGCTGTTTGCTTTTGTCGCCTCGATAACGCCCGGGCCGACGAATATTCTCGTTCTCACCAATAGCCAGCATTTCGGTATAAAGAATACCGTGCCACCCATTCTGGGCGCGTGTCTTGCAGCGAGTCTGATTGTGCTGATATCCGGCGCTGGCGCGGGCGAAGTGCTTCGCCAGCACCCCTTGATACGTCAGGTGATGAGTGGGGCAGGCGCGCTATGGCTAAGCTGGATGAGCTGGCAGCTGTTTCGCGCGCCCGCCGCCACGCTCTCTTTAAAGACGCAAAGGCGCTTCACGGCGCACGCGGCCGCGCTGCTGCAAATTGTTAACCCGAAGACGTGGATGATGGCGCTGGCAGTAGTTAGCCTGTTTGCACCTGCAAGCGAGCATGCGCTGCGGGATATTGCGCTGATGGCACTGTGGTTTCTGATTATCTCGGTTGCGTGTCTGATGTGTTGGGCGGGGCTGGGTAAAGCAGTGAACAGAGTGTTTCACACCACCGTGGCGATGGTGCGTTTTCAGCGCCTGATGGCGCTGTGTCTCTTCATCTCCGCTTGGGCAGGGATGCTGGCTTAAGTCAGCGCGCCACCCATGCGACACTGCGCGAAGCGCAGGATATCTTCAGCCAGGCGGTGCGCGGTATCCACGTCAGCCTGGCTACGGTTCACCAGCATTCGGCTCAGGCAGCCTTCCAGCACCAGCTCCATCTGCTTAGCGACCATCGCCGGATCATCCACTTCGAGCGTGGTCAGCAGTTCGTGGGTAAAATCATGCGCCGCACGCTTTTGCTGATCCGCCAACTGATGGATGGGATGGCCGGGATCGGGAAAGTACGTACAGGCTGCGATGAATAGACACCCCGGATAGCGGTTGTTGCTGACGCATTCGGTCAGCGCGGTATAGCGCGCCAGCAGCTTTTGTTCAGCGGATAACTCTTCGTTCAGCATCAGCTGCCTGCGCCAGATATCGACCTGCTGGCTAAGGTAGCGTAAAGCATCATAAAGTAGCGCCTCTTTATCGGGCCAGAAGCGCGTAAGCTCCTCCAGAGGGTAATCGATACGGTCGGCTACCATCTCAAGCGTGGTGCTGGCGATCCCTTGTATCTCAAGTAGTTGCAGGGCTTGTCCCAGTACGTCTTCGCGTTGCACGGTTTTCTCCTCCGTTATTCCCAACGGTTTGTCCCGTCTAAAGTGTTGTTTACGGTTGGCGATCGCGCAAATGCGCGCTGAAAGCCGCCGCGTCCATAAAGCCGGTTACGCGCTGCGCTGGCCGCTCTTGGCCCTGTTCATTGAAGAACAGAATGGTCGGCAGCCCGAGCACGTTAAGGTGTTTAAGCAGGGCCTTGTCCTGCGTATCGTTGGCTGTCACGTTTGCCTGAAGCAGAACCGTCTCTTTCAGCGCGCTTTGCACCTGCGGATCGCTAAAGGTGTATTTTTCGAACTCTTTGCAGGCGACGCACCAGTCGGCATAGAGATCGAGCATAACCGATTTGCCCTTCGCCTGTGCCAGGGCGTTGTTGAGGTCATCCACATTTTTAATCTGTGTGAAGGCCAAATGTACCTGCGCCTGAGCCGCTGGCGCGCCAAAAGCCCAGTCCTGCAGCGGACGCACGCTGACCAGCGCGGCGGCAAGCAGTAGGATCTGCACCAGGCGCATCCACGCCTTTTTTGCGCCAAGGCTTGCGATAAACGCCCAACAGAAGAAGGCGACGCCGAGCATCGACCACAGACGTATGCCCCAAACGTCACCGACAATCCGCTCCAGCAGGAAAACCGGCAGCGCGAGAATGACAAAGCCAAACGCGGTTTTTACCGTCTCCATCCACGGCCCGCTCTTCGGCAGCAGACGATTGCCAAACACCGTCACCAGTATCAGCGGCAGGCCCATTCCCAGCGCATAGAGGTACAACGTACCCCCGCCGAACCACATGTTGCCGCTCTGGGCAATGTACAGCAGGATAGCGCTGAGCGGTGCAGTGGTGCAGGGGGAGCAAATTAATCCTGCAATCGCACCCATTACGAATACACCGCCAGCAGAACCGCCCTGCTGACGATTACTCATCAGCGTTAAGCGGGTTTGCAGGGAAGACGGTAACTGCAGCGTAAACAGGCCAAACATCGACAGCGCCAGCAGGATAAACACCACCGACAGGCCGATGAGGACATAAGGGTGCTGGAGGGCTGCCTGGAACTGTAGACCTGCAGCGGCGACCACGAGGCCGAGTGCGGTATAGGTCAGCGCCATCCCCTGCACATAAATAAACGCCAACAGCAGCGCGCGAGCTGTGGAAAGACGTTGCTTACCGCCTAGCACAATGCCGGAGATTAGCGGATACATTGGCAGCACGCAGGGCGTAAATGCGATACCGATACCAATCAGCAAGGCCCAGAGTGCGGAGAAGGGGAGGTCTGAAGCGGCTTCTCCCCTCATGCTGGCCTTCTTTCCTGAGAGCTGAGGGGAAATGTCGGTGGCAGCGTTAACCTCGCTGAGCGGGACGACCTTTGTTTCAGGGGGATAGCAGAAGCCAGCATCGGCGCAGCCCTGGTACGTGACGGTGAGCGTGGCACCTTTCCCGGCCTGATTTACCGTAACGGGCACGCTTAAGCGCTGGCGATAGATTTCGCTTTTGCCGTAGAACTCATCCTTGTGCCACTCGCCAGCGGGCATTTGCATGGCGCCCACATCGGCCTGAGCAGGGGTGATGCTGACCTGCTTGCGATAAAGGTAATAGCCTTCTTTTACCTGCCAGGTGAGCGTGAGGTCATGTTGGTTTTGCTGAAAGTCGAAAATAAACGCCTGGTCGGCAGGAATAAAATGTGAACGGCCGGGCGCGTCAAATAACCCGGCAAAAGCCGATGCGCTGCACAGCAGCAGGATCAGCGTAAGGAAGCGTTGAGCCATGAGAGATAATCGTTATCGCCGTGGACCACTGGCAGCACCAGCAGTTCTGGGGTTTGGTAGGGATGATGAGATTTGAGGCAGTCGAGAAGCGCCTGCTGATTTGCACGATTGGTTTTGAGCAGCATCTGGACTTCATATTCCTGCTCCAGTTTGCCTTCCCAGTAGTAAAGTGAGGTCGCACCGGGGAGGAGTGTGACGCAGGCAGCCAGCTTCTCAGCCAATACTTTGGCGGCAAGATCCTGGGCAGAGGCTTCATCAGGGGCGGTACACAATACGACAACTGCATCAGGCGTGTTCACAAGTCGACCTCCTCATCACGAAAGTCTTCACTATATCACGCAAGGCGGTTGGTCATTAATGAATCGGGCCGCAGAGCGGCCCGATTTTAACTATTTTTACAACGGCTAATCGTTTACAGCACAACACCACCGATGATAAAGCCGAGGATCACGCAAAGTGAAATCGCGACCACGCCCGGGATAAGGAAGGCATGGTTAAAGACGTATTTCCCGATACGGGTTGAGCCGGTGTCATCCATCTCCACTGCCGCCAGCAGGGTTGGGTAGGTCGGCAGCACAAACAGCGCAGAAACAGCTGCAAAAGAGGCAATCGCCGTCAGCGGGGTTACGCCCAGCATCAGTGCCGCAGGCATCAGGGCTTTGGTGGTTGCGGCCTGAGAGTAAAGCAGGGTGGCGGCAAAGAACAGCACCACGGCCAGCAGCCATGGATAGTTGTGCAACAGATCGCCGGCAACGGTCTGGATATCGCTGATGTGGGCCTTCACGAAGGTGTCACCGAGCCAGGCTACGCCCAGAACGCACACGCAGGCGCTCATGCCGGATTTAAAGGTACTGGCGTTCAGCACTTCGCTGGTGTCGATTTTACAGGTAATGCTGATAAGCGTCGCGATGGTCAGCATAAACACCACAATCGCTTCGTTACGCGGCAGCACCGGATTCTGGATCAGGCCAACGGTGTCACTGATGGCGGTGGCGTAGAACATCACCGCGATAATACCGATCAGGAACAGCAGCACGGAGCGTTTCGCGTGCGGCTTCAGTTCGAAGACCTGGCTACCGCGCAGTTTCACTTCGCCTTTCGCCAGGCGCTCCTGATAGACCGGATCGTCTTTCAGCTCGGCGCCGAGGAAGTTACACAGCACTGCGGTAATCATCACCGCAATCAGCGTGACCGGAATACAGATTGACAGCAGCGTCAGATAGCTCACGCCCATCGGCTCAAGAATACCGGCGAAGAACACCACTGCGGCAGAAATCGGCGAGGCGGTGATCGCAATCTGGGATGCCACCACCGCAATGGAGAGGGGACGAGACGGACGGATACCCTGCTCTTTTGCCACTTCGGTAATCACCGGCAGCGTAGAGAACGCGGTGTGGCCCGTACCGGCGAGAATGGTCATGAACCAGGTCACCAGTGGCGCAAGGAAGGTAATGTATTTAGGATGGCGGCGCAGCATACGCTCCGCCAGGCTCACCAGGTAGTCCATACCGCCTGCCACCTGCATCGCCGCGATAGCAGCGATAACCGCCATGATGATTTCGATAACGTCAAAAGGGATTGCGCCGGGTTTGATCTGAAAGATAAGGGTAAGAACGAGCACCCCGAGACCGCCGGCAAAACCGATGCCGATACCCCCGAGCCTTGCTCCCAAATAAATCGCCAACAAGACGATGACGAGTTCTGCTCCAAACATAAGTGCCTTCCTTGTTTATTAACAAGTTGATATTAAAATGTTGTGTAATTGGTAATTCTTAAAAAGAAAAAAGGCACGTCACAAGTGACGTGCCTTTCGGAAGCTTAGCCTGAACTGTTACTGTTCGCTTTCATCAGTATAACGTTTCGCTTTATAGGCCGGGTGCATGAGGTTCTGGGCCGAAAAGATATCGTCCAGCTCGGCTTCGGTCAACAGCCCGCGCTCCAGTACGACTTCGCGCACGCTCTTGCCGGTTTCAGCACAAATCTTACCAACGATGTCGCCATTGTGGTGGCCGATGAACGGGTTAAGGTAGGTGACAATCCCGATGGAGTTGTACACGTAGCCTTCACACACTTCTTTATTCGCGGTAATGCCGTTAATGCATTTTTCCAGCAGGTTGTAGCAAGCGTTAGTCAGGATATGAATGGATTCAAACATTGCCTGACCAATCACGGGCTCCATCACGTTCAGCTGCAGCTGACCTGCTTCAGAGGCCATGGTCACGGTAGTATCGTTACCGATGACTTTGAAGCACACCTGGTTTACCACTTCTGGCACAACCGGGTTCACTTTGGCCGGCATGATGGAGGAACCGGCCTGCAGTTCTGGCAAGTTGATTTCATTCAGGCCCGCGCGTGGGCCGGAAGAGAGCAGGCGCAGGTCGTTACAAATTTTGGACAGTTTCACCGCCAGACGTTTTAGGGCGCTGTGTACCATGACGTATGCGCCGCAGTCGGAGGTGGCTTCAATCAGGTCTTCTGCAGGCACGACCGGCAGGTTTGAGACTTCAGCCAGTTTCTGTACCGCCAGCTGCTGATAGCCATCCGGGGTGTTCAGGCGTGTACCGATAGCGGTCGCGCCCAGGTTCACTTCCAGCAGCAGCTCGGAAGTGCGCAGCATGTTTTTGGTCTCTTCGTTCAGCAAGACGTTAAACGCGTGGAATTCCTGGCCGAGGGTCATTGGCACCGCGTCCTGCAGCTGGGTACGGCCCATTTTCAGGATATCCTGGAACTCAACCGCTTTACGCTGGAAGCCATCGCCCAGTTGGTTAATCGCGTCGACCAGTTTTACCACGGAGGCATAAACCGCGATGCGGAAGCCGGTTGGGTAGGCGTCGTTAGTGGACTGACATTTATTAACGTGGTCGTTCGGGTTGAGGTACTGGTATTCACCTTTCTGGTGACCCATCAGCTCCAGGCCGATGTTGGCCAGCACTTCATTGGTATTCATGTTGACGGAGGTACCCGCCCCGCCCTGATAGACGTCAACCGGGAACTGGTCCATGCATTTGCCGTTGTTCAGCACTTCGTCGCATGCGGCGATAATCGCATTTGCAGCGCTTTTCGGAATGGTTTGCAGCTCTTTATTTGCCAGGGCTGCGGCTTTCTTCACCATCACCATGCCACGCACAAATTCAGGGATGTCGCTGATTTTGCTGTTGCTAATGTAGAAGTTTTCAATCGCTCTCAGAGTGTGAATACCATAGTAGGCATCCGCTGGAACTTCCCTGGTACCCAACAAATCTTCTTCGATACGAATGTTGTTTAACATGTGAACCTTCTTTTCAAGCTGCCGATGGATTGTACTAAACACACAGTATATATGTGGTTTTGAATATTTTCTGACCGACGATTATTCCCTCAATCGACCAGATGCTCGAGATCATATGCTGATGATAGCGAATTGCCGTAAGCTGGATCACTTATTATCGTCTCGATTTCATGATAATTATTAATCTGTGAAATGAGTCACCGCTTTAATATTTCCGAAAAAAATATCCGTGCAAACCGATTGAATTTTGGCTAACCGTCTCCATCTCTTACAGACGCGTTTCGCGAACACATTCAGACAGGGGGCCAGATGGCGCCTGCCATACAGGAGATGCCAGTGCGCTGGATACCGTTTATTGCTTTTTTTCTCTATGTTTACATTGAGATTTCGATTTTCATCCAGGTAGCCCACGTGCTGGGTGTCCTGCTGACGCTGATTCTGGTGATCTTCACCTCCGTCATCGGCATGTCGTTGGTGCGTAATCAGGGTTTCAAAAACTTCCTGTTAATGCAGCAGAAGATGGCCGCAGGCGAAAGCCCGGCAGCCGAGATGATCAAAAGCGTGTCGCTGATTATTGCGGGTCTGCTGCTGATCCTACCGGGGTTCTTCACTGACTTCCTTGGCCTGCTGCTGCTGCTGCCGCCGGTGCAAAAGCACCTGACCATGAAACTGCTGCCGCATCTGCGTTTCAGCCGTATGCCAGGCGGTGGTTTCAGCACCGGCCCTGGCGAGACGTTCGATGGGGAATATCAGCGTAAGGATGAACAGCACGACCGTTTAGACCACAAAGACGATCGTTAAGCCATTTGCCCGGTGGCGCAGCGTCATCGGGCCTATGGGCGGCGTGTCGGTAAAAACATCCACAGCGCCGCCAGCATGATAATCGCGTACAAACTCTTCCATCCGACCATTGCCAGCAGCAGCAGGCAAAGCACGCCCCCGACCACCGCCAGCGCTTTAAAGCGCTCTTTCAGCAGACGGCAGCCCGCCAGCATGCACAGCAGATAAATCATAATGAAGATGCCGTTGGCATAGACGATCAACGCATCCAGATTGATATCCAGCCCGTAAATGCACAGAGAGCTCAGTACGCAGCAGCCTAAAACCGCGTTCAGCGCATTCAACGGAAGCTGACGTTTTGACAGGCGTGCAAGGCGGCAGTCAGGTTTAGACAATGCCTGCGACCACACCAGGCGTGCAAAGCTCTGAATATAGATATTCAGGCTGGCAAAACAGGCCAGATAGCCGATAACGCAGGCCACCCACAGTGCTTTTACGCCAAACAGCTGAACCACAATCCCAGGCAGCGAGGCGGCGGCGGCTTTATCCGCACCGAAGGCGTTGAAGTGCAGCACCAGCACGGTACAGGCCCAGTAAACGGTGCCCGCCAACAGCAGGCCGATCATCAGGGCGCGGGGGAAATCTCGTTCCGGCTGCTTAAACTCAGAGGTTAGATGGGCGAAAGCCTCCAGCCCGACAAAACACCAGAACATCACGGATAATGCCGAGAACAGCTGCGAAGGTGCGACATCGGTCACCGGCGGGAAGGGGATCTCGTGAACGGAGATATCTCCCGCCCACCAGATAGCAGCAATAAGTGCGACGATCAGTACTGCGACCAGCGTCTGCAGATTGGCGCTGGAACGGGCTCCGCGCGAGCCGACCCACCAGACAATCGCCAGAGTGCCCAGTTCGGCCAGCAGCAGTTGTTCGTTGTGCCAGCCAAACAGCGCCTGCGCAAAGCCGGTCGCGATGTGCAATGCCGCGGGCAAGCCAACCGGTATGACAGAAAGAAAGAGCCAGCCGGTGACGCGTTCCAGACGCGGGCCAAATGCCATGCCCACGAAGTGCGCGACGCCGCCTGCGCTGGGGAAATGGCGCCCCAGTATGGCAAAGACAATCGCCACAGGAAAAACCAACACAATCAAAGCGGGCCACGCCCACAGGCTGTCATTTCCTGCTACCAACGCGGCCAGCGCAGGGACAGCAAAAACGCCCGTGCCTAACAAGGACGTTGAGAGTAAACCAACGCCCTGCGCCAGCCCCAATTCCTGCTTGAGTCCACTCATTGACTTCGTCCTGCCACCATCAAAAGAGAGGCGATGGTAACACTTTCGCAAATTTTTTTTCGTCTCCCCCCTTGAAGGGAGAAAAAGCTAACCCCATCTCTCAGGGCACTAGTCGGAAAACCGCGTGCGGTCCGACGTCATCCATAACTGATAATGACTTTCTCAAAGGAGAGCTATCAATGAGTATTCGTCCGTTACATGATCGTGTGATCGTCAAACGTAAAGAAGTTGAAACCAAGTCTGCTGGCGGCATTGTTCTGACCGGTTCTGCAGCAGCCAAATCAACGCGTGGCGAAATCATCGCTGTCGGTAAGGGCCGCATCCTGGAAAACGGAACTGTGCAGCCGCTGGACGTTAAAGTTGGTGACATCGTAATTTTCAACGATGGCTACGGCGTGAAATCCGAGAAGATCGACAATGAAGAAGTGTTGATCATGTCCGAGAGCGACATTCTGGCAATTGTTGAAGCGTAATTTACGCACGAGAATTTGAGGAAATAAGAACATGGCAGCTAAAGACGTAAAATTCGGTAACGACGCTCGTGTAAAAATGCTCCGCGGCGTAAACGTACTGGCAGACGCAGTTAAAGTGACCCTGGGCCCGAAAGGCCGTAACGTAGTGCTGGATAAATCCTTCGGCGCGCCAACCATCACCAAAGACGGTGTTTCTGTTGCACGTGAAATCGAGCTGGAAGACAAGTTCGAAAACATGGGCGCGCAGATGGTGAAAGAAGTTGCCTCTAAAGCGAACGACGCTGCAGGTGACGGTACCACCACCGCGACCGTACTGGCTCAGGCTATCATCACTGAAGGTCTGAAAGCCGTTGCAGCGGGTATGAACCCAATGGATCTGAAACGTGGTATCGACAAAGCTGTTGCATCCGCTGTAGAAGAACTGAAAGCGCTGTCCGTACCGTGCTCTGACTCTAAAGCCATTGCTCAGGTAGGTACTATCTCCGCTAACTCCGACGAAACCGTAGGTAAACTGATCGCAGAAGCGATGGACAAAGTCGGTAAAGAAGGCGTGATCACCGTTGAAGACGGTACCGGCCTGGAAGACGAACTGGACGTGGTTGAAGGTATGCAGTTCGACCGCGGTTATCTGTCCCCATACTTCATCAACAAGCCAGAAACTGGCGCTGTTGAGCTGGAAAGCCCGTTCATCCTGCTGGCTGACAAGAAAATCTCTAACATCCGTGAAATGCTGCCAGTACTGGAAGCCGTTGCGAAAGCAGGCAAACCACTGGTTATCATCGCGGAAGACGTTGAAGGCGAAGCGCTGGCGACTCTGGTGGTTAACACCATGCGCGGCATCGTGAAAGTGGCTGCGGTTAAAGCACCTGGTTTCGGCGACCGTCGTAAAGCAATGCTGCAGGATATCGCAACCCTGACTGGCGGTACTGTGATCTCTGAAGAGATCGGTATGGAGCTGGAAAAAGCGACCCTGGAAGACCTCGGCCAGGCTAAACGCGTTGTGATCAACAAAGACACCACCACCATCATCGACGGTGTGGGTGAAGAAGCCGCTATTCAGGGCCGCGTTGGTCAGATCCGTAAGCAGATCGAAGAAGCAACGTCTGACTACGACCGTGAAAAACTGCAGGAACGCGTCGCGAAACTGGCTGGCGGTGTTGCGGTCATTAAAGTAGGCGCTGCGACAGAAGTTGAAATGAAAGAGAAAAAAGCACGCGTTGACGATGCGCTGCACGCGACCCGTGCTGCAGTAGAAGAAGGCGTGGTTGCTGGTGGTGGTGTTGCTCTGGTGCGCGTTGCCGCTAAACTGGCTAACCTGACTGCTCAGAACGAAGATCAGAACGTGGGTATCAAAGTTGCGCTGCGCGCAATGGAAGCTCCACTGCGTCAGATCGTGTCCAACGCCGGTGAAGAGCCATCTGTTGTGACCAACAACGTGAAAGCGGGCGAAGGTAACTACGGTTACAACGCTGCAACTGAAGAATACGGCAACATGATCGACTTCGGTATCCTGGACCCAACTAAAGTGACCCGTTCTGCTCTGCAGTACGCGGCATCTGTAGCTGGCCTGATGATCACTACCGAGTGCATGGTGACCGACCTGCCAAAAGGCGATGCGCCTGACTTAGGTGCTGGTGGCATGGGCGGCATGGGCGGTATGGGCGGCATGATGTAATCGTGCGCTTTACGTCTTAGAAATAAGAAAACCCCCGGGCAGAAATGCTCGGGGGTTTTTCTTTTGTTCATCTTTTAGGTATAAGATTGACACACGGACAACTCCTGTCCAGCTTATTGAAACCGAGGAATAACATGCGCATTAAAGTCTGTGCAGGGATTGTAGGGGCAGCATTGCTGCTGGCGGGATGTAGCTCCAGCAATGAGCTGTCGGCTGCGGGCCAGAGCGTTCGCTTTGTGGAAGATAAGCCGGGCAGCGAATGCCAGCTGTTAGGTACCGCCACTGGCGAGCAAAGTAACTGGATGTCGGGTCAACATGGCGAAGAGGGTGGCTCTATGCGCGGTGCCGCAAATGCGCTGCGTAATCAGGCCGCAGCCATGGGTGGTAACGTGATTTACGGTGTAAGCAGTCCGACGCAGGGTATGCTGTCCAGCTTCGTGCCAACCGCCAGCCAGATGAACGGCCAGGTTTATAAATGCCCGAACTGAGTGCTTTTCCCTCTCCCCTTTGGGGAGAGGGTCAGTGGACGCTAGCGCTGTCGTAGCTGCAAATCCAGCGGCGTTTTGCTCGGTTCCCCGCCAATCTCACGTGCCAGCTTCGGCACCATATAGCCTGAAACCAGCGTTAACAGTTCGCGCATAATCTGCCGGGCTTCTTCATCCGTGACCATGAAATGTGCCGCTCCCTGAACGCGATCGAGCACGTGCAGGTAATAAGGCAGCACACCCGCATCAAACAGCGCATTGCTTAGGTTAGCCAGCACGCGGGCGCTATCATTTACGCCACGCAGCAGTACGCTCTGGTTCAGCAGCGTCACTCCCGCTTTACGCAGACGCGCCATCGCCGCGCGAAAGGCATCGTCAATTTCGTTCGCGTGGTTAATGTGGTTCACCAGCAGGACCTGCAGTCGAGACTGCTCCAGGCGCGAAACCAGGCCGTCAGTGACACGTGCCGGAATGACAATCGGTAAACGGCTGTGAATGCGCAGACGCTTAATGTGCGGAATGGCTTCCAACTGGGACAAGAGCCAGTCCAGCTCGTGGTCTTTCGCCATCAACGGATCGCCACCGGAAAAAATAATTTCATCCAGCTCAGGATGGGCGGCGATATAGTCCAGCGCGACCTGCCAGTTGCGTTTATTACCCTGATTTTCGGCATACGGAAAGTGTCTGCGGAAGCAATAACGACAATTTACCGCGCAGCCGCCTTTTACCAGCAGCAGGGCACGGTTCAGATACTTGTGCAGTAAACCCGGCACCACGCTGTTCTGTTCTTCGAGCGGATCGGTACTGTAACCCGGCGCGGTCACAAACTCATCTTGTGACGTAAGCGTCTGTTTCAATAATGGATCGTCAGGATCGCCTTTCGCCATACGGGCCACAAATGCGCGGGGGACACGCAAGGCAAATAGCCGCTTAGCCTCACGGCCAGCCAGCAGCTCTTTATGCTGTTCAAGGTCTAAAAGACGCAGCAATTCATCAGGACTGGTGATTACATCGGCAAGTTGCGATAACCAATCTTCTCTGGACGGGGTGTTTAGGGTTACAATATGCGCCATTTTGTGGCTTAGCTACCAGTTAACAAATTTAGAGGGCCTTATGGCAACGTACTATAGCAACGATTTTCGTGCTGGTCTTAAAATCATGATGGACGGCGAACCCTATGCGGTTGAAGCCAGCGAATTCGTTAAACCAGGTAAAGGCCAGGCTTTTGCGCGCGTTAAGCTGCGCCGCCTGCTGACCGGCACCCGTGTAGAAAAAACCTTCAAGTCTACTGACTCCGCTGAAGGCGCAGATGTCGTTGATATGAACCTGACTTACCTCTACAACGACGGTGAGTTCTATCACTTCATGAACAACTCTACTTTCGAACAGCTGTCTGCTGACGAGAAGGCCGTAGGCGATAGCGCTAAATGGCTGCTGGATCAGGCTGAGTGCATCGTGACCCTGTGGAACGGCCAGCCTATCGCGGTAACCCCACCAAACTTTGTAGAACTGGAAATCGTTGAAACCGATCCAGGTCTGAAAGGTGATACCGCAGGTACTGGCGGTAAGCCTGCTAAGCTGTCTACCGGTGCAGTGGTTAAAGTTCCACTGTTCGTACAGACTGGCGAAGTGATCAAAGTGGATACCCGCTCCGGCGAATACGTATCCCGCGTGAAGTAATTCATGTAGATATAAGGCGCAGCGCCCGCTGCGCCTGATTTTTGCAGGCAGGGATGATGAAACGTACCGTTAAAATTCTGCTTCTGTTAGCGCTGTCCAGCGCATTTCTTTCCGGGTGTAATACCGCGCGTGGCGTCGGTGAAGATATCCAGGATCTCGGCCATATCATTACTCACGCGGCCAGCTAATTTCTTCTAATTTTCCTAAAAATGCTTCCTTTACCGTCAATCGCCGGGATCTTGTCTATTCTTAAGTTGCTATACACAAAATAACTTTGGCTATAAAAGGAAGATATTATGGTTAAGAAAACAATTGCAGCGATCTTTTCTGTTCTGGTGCTTTCCACACTGCTGACTGCATGTAACACCACCCGCGGTGTAGGGGAAGATATCTCTGACGGTGGTAGCGCAATCTCCGGTGCGGCGACAAAAGCTCAGAACTAATCAAGCATGGACGGTACGGCGCGTATATTTCACCGTACCGTCAATTCTCCACTTCCTGTAGAGATAAAAACGGCGAAAAGCGCGTGTCCATATGCAGTTTCATGCGGATGTTGCGTTTGTAGGTATAAACTGTTTTCCCATTAATGCTCAAGTAACTGGCAATCTTCTGATTGCTTGCTCCGTCCATCCACATCGTGAGTACTTTCTCCTCCTGACGGGTCAGCAGAGGTGCTGCAACCTTGGGTATTTCAATGCTGGCGCAAGACGTTAAGGCGTCGTTAATGACCGTCGCCAACTGATCCAGACCGATATTTTTCATCAGCGAGGACCATACAGGGAACTGCGACAGGTAGCCCGTCATCTCCTGTTCTTCCCCTGACTGAAGCAAAATGAAAGGGACCGTTTCGCTGGCATTCAACAGGGAAGAGAGTTGCTGGAAGTGGTTAATGTCCTGCCTAAACCCATGCAGGTCAGCAATAATCACCGTGGGCTTCCATTGCTGGATATGCTCTCTGGCCAAAATAAGGTTATTAAGGCTGGTCACCACGAAGTGGTCAGGAAACAAACCGGTACGATTGAGCCACGCTTCAAACCCGGTGCGGGTGAAGTGACAACGGTCAATCAAAAGAATTTTGAACATAGTAGATTCGCAGTCGGCTAGTGGTTTGGCTTCCTGCCATCAGAAAGCACATCATCATAGAGAAGTCGGATGAGTGATAAATGCCTGAACTGCGCGCCATACTGCGGCTATTTCTTGCCTTAACATGTTCAGCAAAAAAGGGATTGAAAAAAAATCGCACGCTAACCAAAATATGGCACGTAATCTTTGCCTTACGGGACGACCCGCAAGCGCTTCCACCCTCGGGGACGGCCCCAACTAACTGTTAAGTTAAGGAGCCTGAAATGTCCTGGATTGTTCTCTTTATTGCCGGTCTGCTCGAAGTTGTGTGGGCGATTGGACTCAAATATACCCACGGCTTTACCCGTCTGATGCCCAGCGTCATCACCGTTACCGCGATGATTGTCAGTATCGTGATGTTGTCATGGGCGATGCGCTCCCTGCCTGTAGGAACGGCGTATGCCGTCTGGACGGGCATCGGTGCCGTTGGGGCTGCCATTACCGGCATTCTGCTCCTGGGGGAGTCAGCGAGTCTGGCGCGTATTGCCAGCCTCGCCTTGATTGTGGCTGGGATTATCGGATTGAAGCTCAGCACGCCTTAGTGAGGTTGCTCAACCCAGATCAACTTCGACACATCAAACCCTTGCCGGGTTGCGACGTCCAACATTTGCTGTTTCATTTCGGGAGAAATGGTTGGCGTGCGGGCGAGTATCCACAGATAGTCGCGATCCGGCCCACAGATCAGGGCGTGTCGGTACTCTTTGTCGAGTGCGATCACGTTATACCCGCCATAGAACGGGCCAATGAATGAGATTTTCAGCGCGGCCCTGCCTGGATTACCGGTAAAGTATGCCTTACCTACCGACTGCTGCCACATCTGCCGTTCCGGATTATAGCCCCGGTTAACGACCTGAATACCACCATCATCCATCGCACTGTAGTTTACCGTGACTTTCTCTAAACCCCGTTCAAACCGATGGTCCATGCGGGCGATTTCATACCATGTTCCGAGGAAGCGTTGCGCATCAAAAGGGCTGACGACGGTGACGCCGGGAGGGGGAGTAGGGGAACTGCAGGCAACCACTAAAAACGCGGCTGTTACTGCGGCAATAACAGGCAGAATGCGCATAGGTGTTTCCTTACTGTTTTTTGTTAAGTGTAGATGACAGCAAGGAAAAAGCGGGGGATGCGCGGGATATTTTGCCGGGTGGCGCCGCGCTTACCCAGCCTGCATAGCAGGCCCGTGCAAGCGTAGCGCCGCCGGGCGATCAGTGGAGAGCGTTAAGGATTTGGAAAGCTGCCTCTACCCGCGCTGGGTTCGGATAGCTTTTATTCGCCAGCATCACAATACCGATATCTTTCTCAGGAATAAAAGCAACATAGCTGCCAAACCCACCGGTCGAGCCTGTTTTATGGACCCATGATGCTTTTACCGGCGCCACCGGGGGATTCACTTCTACCGCAGGCAATGGCGCCAGGGCAATCTTGTTGTCACTGCCATCGACCACTGTTTCCGCCTCTACCGGCCAGTTCAACATCTCCCAGCCCAGCCCCTGATACATTGATCCCACTCGCCAGTAACGAGACTGTGCCAGGGTAATCCCTTTTTTCAGTGAGGCATCCTGTAGGGTGTCGGGGGTCATGTTGGCCATCACCCAGCGCGCCATGTCCTGTACGTTGGTTTTCACGCCATACGCTTCGGCATCCAGCATGCCGGGTGAAACGTGGACCGCTTTCCCCTCCCGATAGCCCCAGGCGTAGTGCTGCTCTTCGCTTTTCGGAACGTTAATCCAGGTGTGGGAAAGCTTAAGAGGCTTTAAGACGCGCTCCGTCATCGCCTGCTCGAAGCGCATTCCGGAAGGCTTAACCGCCAGTGCACCGAAGAGACCAATACTGGCATTGGCGTAGAGACGTGTCGTGCCCGGTTTCCACCGCGGCTGCCATGTCTGGTAGAAGCGCAGCAAAGAGGCATCGTCAGTTACCTCATCCGGCACCTGTAGCGGCAAACCTCCCGCGGTATAGGTTGCCAGATCCAACAGGCGAATATCCTGCCACTGCTTACCCGTCAGCTCAGGCCAATAATGGGTTACCGGGTCAGCCAGAGAAATTTCACCGCGAGCAATCGCCTCGCCACCCAGCACGCCGGTGAAGGTTTTACTTATAGAGCCCAGCTCAAACAACGTTTGCGGAGTGACGGGTTTGTTCGCGGCGATATCGGCTTTGCCGAAGGTAAAATAATGTGGTTTGCCCTGATAAATCACGGCCACGGCCATACCCGGAATGGACTGTGCCTTCATCAGGGGCTCAACAGTACCGGCTACCAAGTCTGCCATCTGTTTGTCAGACAGGGGGGCCGCAACGCTGGCATAAGAGACGCCAAGCAGCAGGGCGCAGCAAAGGGATTTTTTCATCATCAGTTATCTTCCATAAGGGCGAATCAAGGTGTGTCCGGGCCCATCAGACGAGCGTAGTCTGTTGGATTTGACTGTGCCTGACAAACGGTTAAATTTAGCATGAGCTGTTAATTTTTCTAACGGATGAGGCAATGACGCGCAGCTATCTCCCTCTTAATTCGCTTCGTGCTTTCGAAGCTGCCGCAAGGCATCTTAGCTTTACGCATGCTGCGATCGAGCTGAATGTTACCCATTCCGCCATTAGTCAGCATGTTAAGACGCTGGAGCAGCACCTTAATTGCCAGCTTTTTGTCCGCGTTTCGCGTGGGTTGATGCTGACCACTGAAGGTGAGAATTTGCTGCCGGTGCTAAATGACTCGTTCGATCGAATCGCCGGGATGCTGGATCGCTTTGCAAATCATCTTGCTCAGGAGAAGCTGAAAATTGGCGTGGTGGGGACGTTTGCCATCGGCGTTTTATTCTCACTGCTTGAGGATTTTCGCCGCAGCTATCCGCATATCGATCTCCAACTTTCGACCCATAACAATCGCGTCGATCCGGCTGCCGAAGGGCTTGATTATACGGTTCGCTACGGCGGAGGCGCGTGGCACGGCACCGAGTCGACGTTTCTGTGTTATGCCCCTCTGGCTCCGCTTTGCACGCGCGATCTCGCCAGCAAATTGCATACTCCTGCCGACATCCTTAAGTTTACGCTGCTGCGCTCCTACCGGCGTGACGAGTGGGCGGCCTGGATGCAGGCGGCGGGAGAACATGCTCCCTCGCCGACGCATCGGGTGATGGTATTTGATTCGTCCGTTACCATGCTGGAGGCGGCGCAGGCGGGTGTGGGGATTGCCATCGCCCCTGTCGATATGTTTACTCATTTGCTGAACAGCGAGCGGATTGTGCAGCCCTTTACGACGCAGATAGACATGGGGAGCTACTGGCTAACGAGACTGCAGTCACGAGCAGAAACCCCCGCAATGCGCGAATTTGCTCAGTGGCTGGTGGGGAAGATGCAGAAATAACAGGCCCGCCAAACGGCGGGCCTGAATATCAAATGGTGACCACTGCAATCAGCGTCACGACGGTCAGAATGGTTGCCAGACCGTAGAAAACCCATTTGCCGTTCGGCACGTGGATCTTCAGGTCATGCATCGCATGGTGAATACGGTGCAGGCCTAACCACAACGGCAGGACGATCATCAGGAAGATAAACGCACGGCCAATAAAGCTGCTCGCGAATGCCAGCACGCGCTCATAGCTCAGCGCATCGCCCGGGAACAGCCCCAGCGGCAGCAGAATGCCAACCAGCAGGATGATGACCGGTGCAATGATGGCGCTCCACATACCGCCTGCGCCGAACAGGCCCCAGAAGACCGGCTCGTCAGAGCGTTTTGGATTTGGATTAATCACAGTCGTCTCCTTACCAGAACAGTGCGACAAACAAAATGACCACAGTGACAATGGCCGTCACTGCCCATAGCCCTTTAATAACAGGCTCTGGCCCCATTTTTTCGCCTTTAACAATGATATTTGCCGCTTTTGGCGCCAGTTCAAACCAGGTTTTGGTATGCAGGAGCGCTGCTGCGAGCACAATCAGGTTCAGTACAACGATGATGGGATTTTGCAGGAACCCAACAAAGTTGGCCCAGGTTTCAGGGCCATGTTTGAGGGCGAACACGCCGTACATCAGCTCCAGGCTGAACCAGACCGCGGGTACTGCAGTGCCTTCACGCAGCATATAGAAGCGATAAAACGGCAGGTTCTTCCACCAGGTGGACGGCATCGGCCGAACATAGGCTTTGCGTTTAGTCGTCATCATGCACTCCTTAGCGTGGTTTCAGGGTAGCAATAAGAAAGTCTTTCGAGCTTTCCACTTTACCCTGCTGAATAGCGGCGGCCGGGTCGACATGCTTCGGACAGACTTCGGAGCAGTAGCCCACAAAAGTACAGCTCCAGACCCCGTTCTGGCTGTTAAGCTGCGCCATACGTTCTTTTTTACCGTGGTCGCGGCTGTCTTCGTTATAACGATGCGCCAGAGTAATCGCGGCCGGGCCAATGAATTCCTGATTCAGGCCGAACTGTGGACAGGCGGCGTAGCACAGACCGCAGTTGATGCAGCCGGAGAACTGATGGTATTTCGCCATCTGCGCTGGCGTCTGGGTATTAGGGCCCTGATCCGGCGTACGCGGGTTGCCAATAATGTACGGCTTTATGGCTTCCAGGCTTTCGATAAAGTGGGTCATATCGACCACCAGATCGCGCTCGATCGGGAAGTTGCCCAGCGCTTCAACCTTGATGCCCTTGGTGTATTCACGCAGGAAGGTCTTACAGGCCAGCTTCGGCACTTTGTTGACCATCATGCCGCAGGAGCCACAGATGGCCATGCGGCAAGACCAGCGGTAGCTGAGGTCAGGTGCCAGGTTGTCTTTAATATAACCGAGCGCATCCAGCAGTGAGGTTTGCTCGTCGTAAGGGACTTCGTAGAAAGCGCTGTGGGGTGCAGAATCCACTTCCGGGTTGTAACGCACCACTTCAACGTTCAGTTTTTGCATCTCAGCCATTCGCCTTCTCCTTCTTCTCGGCGGCTTCTGCTTCGGCACCGTACACGCGTTTCGCTGGTGGCAGCGTGGTGATCTTCACGTCGCTGTAGTCCAGACGGGTCGTACCGTCCGCATCGCGCCAGGCGAGGGTGTGTTTGAGGAAATTGACGTCGTCACGCTCTGTGCAGCCTTCGTCAAGACGCTGGTGTGCGCCGCGTGATTCTTTACGCGCCAGCGCCGAGTGCGCCATGCACTCCGCCACGTTCAGCCCGTGGCCCAGTTCAATGGTGTAGAGCAGGTCGGTATTGAACACGCTGGACGTGTCGGTGATACGCACGCGTTTGAAGCGTTCCTGCAGTTCCGCCAGTTTGTCGACGGTTTTTTGCATCAGCTCAGGTGTACGGTAGATCCCGCAGCCTTCTTCCATCGACAGGCCCATCTCGTCGCGGATTTTAGACCAGTTCTCGTTACCTTCCTGGTTGACCAGGTTTTTCAGGCGTTTTTCAACGTCAGCGACCTGCGCGTCGAGTGCGGCACTGTTTGCTTCGCCCACAGTTGCGGCGCGCTCCATTGCACGTTCGCCCGCCATACGGCCAAAGACGACCAGTTCTGCCAGTGAGTTAGACCCCAGACGGTTAGCGCCGTGCAGACCGACAGAGGAGCACTCGCCCACGGCGAATAGCCCTTTAATACGGGTTTCGCACTGCTGATCGGTTTCGATGCCGCCCATGGTGTAGTGAGCCGTAGGACGAACCGGAATCGGCTCTTTCACCGGGTCGACCCCCACGTAGGCTTTTGCCAGTTCGCAGATGAACGGCAGACGTTCCAGCAGTTTCTTCTCGCCGAGGTGACGCAGGTCGAGGTAGACCACATCACCGCGCGGCGTAGAGATGGTGTTGCCTTTGCGCCACTCGTGCCAGAAGGCCTGAGAGACTTTGTCGCGCGGGCCCAACTCCATGTATTTGTTCTTCGGCTCGCCGAGCGGGGTTTCCGGGCCCATGCCGTAATCCTGCAGGTAGCGGTAGCCGTTTTTGTTGACCAGAATACCGCCTTCGCCGCGGCAGCCTTCCGTCATCAGAATGCCGGAGCCCGGCAGACCGGTTGGGTGATACTGCACGAATTCCATGTCGCGCAGCGGCACGCCGTGGCCGAGCGCCATGCCCATACCGTCGCCGGTGACGATACCGCCGTTGGTGTTATAACGATAAACGCGGCCCGCCCCGCCCGTTGCCATCACCACCGCATTGGCGCGGATCTGGACGAGCGTGCCTTCCATCATATTCATTGCCACCAGACCACGCGCCTGGCCATCATCAACCAGTATGTCGAGGACGAAATGTTCATCAAAGCGCTGAATTTGTGGGAACTGAAGGGAGGTCTGGAACAGAGTATGCAGCATGTGGAAGCCGGTCTTATCGGCGGCAAACCAGGTACGTTCGATTTTCATTCCACCGAAGCGGCGAACGTTAACGCTGCCGTCGGGACGACGACTCCACGGGCATCCCCACTGCTCAAGCTGGGTCATTTCTGTTGGACAATGGTGTACGAAGTAGTCAACGACATCCTGTTCGCAAAGCCAGTCGCCCCCTGCAACCGTGTCGTGGAAATGGTATTCGAAGCTGTCATGATCCTGCGCAACGGCGGCGGATCCTCCTTCTGCGGCTACCGTGTGGCTGCGCATCGGATAGACTTTTGAAATCAGTGCGATTTTAGCGTTAGGATTAGCCTGTGCTGCAGCAATTGCAGCACGTAATCCAGCTCCGCCAGCGCCTATTACGGCAAGATCGGCTTGAAAAGTTTGCACGACATTCCTCCAGATTTTTGTTTTTCCGCAACGCGTTGAGCTAAAGGTAGCTCACCTGTCCGAACGGACAATTGCGAAAGCGTTTCCACTGCTCCTTTATGGGTAAAACAGTATAACCGCATGGACATCGGGGAAATTTGACGCGTTCGATTTTTTTGCTGTTCTGTGCGGTGATTTATCATCGTGATTGATGAATCCCGTCACGTTATTTTTCTTCATAATGAAAAAGGGGCTTTTACTGCGCAAAATTTGTCTCCGCCACGGCTTACGAGTAGACTTCGTGCCCTTGTCTGAAATCGGAGAAAAACTCATGAGCGAAACGGCCACCTGGCAGCCGAGCGCATCCATCCCAAACCTGTTAAAACGCGCAGCAATTATGGCGGAAATTCGCCGTTTCTTTGCCGACCGCGGAGTTCTTGAGGTGGAAACGCCGTGCATGAGTCAGGCAACGGTAACGGATATTCATCTGGTCCCGTTTGAAACCCGTTTCGTCGGTCCTGGTCACTCTCAGGGCATGAACCTCTATCTGATGACCAGCCCGGAATATCATATGAAGCGCCTGCTGGCTGCAGGTTGTGGCCCGGTGTATCAGCTGTGTCGTAGCTTCCGCAATGAAGAGATGGGGCGTCATCACAATCCTGAATTCACGATGCTGGAGTGGTATCGCCCGCACTACGATATGTACCGCTTGATGAATGAGGTAGACGATCTGCTGCAACAGGTTCTGGACTGCGCAGAGGCAGAAACGCTCTCCTATCAGCAGGCCTTCCAGCGCCATCTGGAGATCGACCCCCTGTCAGCGGATAAAACCCAGCTGCGTGACGTGGCGGCGAAACTTGATCTCAGCAACGTGGCGGATACCGAAGAAGATCGTGACACGCTCCTGCAGCTGCTGTTCACCTTTGGCGTTGAACCCCAGATTGGTAAAGACCGTCCGACGTTTGTCTATCACTTCCCGGCAAGCCAGGCGTCACTGGCGCAGATCAGCACTGAAGATCACCGCGTGGCGGAACGTTTTGAGGTCTATTACAAAGGTATTGAGCTGGCGAACGGGTTCCACGAGCTGACCGACGCACGCGAACAGCAGCAGCGTTTTGAGCAAGATAACCGCAAGCGCGCCGCGCGCGATCTGCCGCAGCAGCCGATTGATAACAACCTGCTGGAAGCTCTAAAAGCGGGTCTGCCGGATTGTTCCGGCGTCGCACTGGGTGTGGATCGCCTGGTGATGCTGGCTCTGGGCGCAGAACAGCTGGGCGAGGTGATCGCGTTTACGGTCGATCGCGCCTAAAAAAATGCCGGGTGGCGCTACGCTTACCACCCGGCCTGCTTTTCCCGAACGGAAGAGGCCAGCGTTATAAACTTCCTGCCGGACGCTTACGCCCTGCTGACGACAGCGTTCTCCCCGTTTTATTCCCCCCCAGACTTTCCAGACGCATCTGGAACGGTGGGAACGGCATATCAATACCATGCTCGCGGAAGCCCGCCAGAATCAGCTGGTGGATCTCATGACGCAGCGGCATACGGTGCCCCATCTCGGCGGCATAGATTCGCAGCTCGAAAATCTGGATCCCCTGCTGCAAATCAACGAGGAATACTTCCGGTGCCGGGTTATCGATCACCAGTGAACAACGTTCTGCTGCAGTGTAAAGGATCTGCGTGACCTCTTCGCTGTTGGCGTCTGATGGCGCAGGCACCGTCAGCACCACACGGGTGACGGAGTCGGACAGCGACCAGTTAATAAACTGCTCGGTGATGAACGCCTTGTTCGGCACGATGATCTCTTTGCGATCCCAGTCGCTGATGGTCGTGGCACGCGTGTTGATCTTGGTGACGCTACCGGTCAGATCGCGGATCGTCACCGTATCGCCAATACGGATCGGTTTTTCAAACAGAATAATCAAGCCGGACACGAAGTTGGCGAAGATCTCCTGCAAACCAAAGCCCAGACCTACGGTCAGGGCCGCGACCAGCCACTGCAGCTTCGACCACTCAATACCGATCATTGAGAAGCCAACCAGCCCACCAAACAACATGATCAGGTATTTGGTGATGGTGGTAATGGCATAGCCTGTGCCGGGCGTTAAATCCAGATGCTGGAGCAGCGCCAGCTCCAGCAGCGCCGGGAAATTACGGACCAGCTGCGTAGTGATGATCAGCACCAGAATGGCAATCAGCACGGCACCTAAGGTAATCGGCTCCAGGCTTTCTACGCCCTGCACCGTGGACGTTACATCCCACAGTGAAATATTTTCCAGGAAGCCGAATGCGGAATGTATTTCTGACCACAGGACAATCACCGACAATAGGGCAATCAGCATCAGAATGGAACGCACCAATCGTAATGATTGAGTACTGATGGCATCCAGATCCAGCTCCACTTCGTCGGCATCCGTCGCCCCTTCGGTACTGTTGACGTGGTTTGGCTCTTCTTCGCCTCGTGCACGCTGGGCAAGAATTTCAGCCCGTCGATGTTTGGCGCGGTCAAATGCCAGACGGCGGCGCTGGATGAGCATCCAACGACGGATAATGTGATAGACCACCAGCAGCAGGAACCAAATGGCAACTGACGTTTCCAGTCGTGCTAGCAGCGCCTGAGCGGTGGCGAGATAGCCAACCGCTGCTGCCAGCATCGCGACCAGCGGTGCGGAGAGCATCATGTTCCACAGCAGGCGGTTGAACATGTTATCGCCGCTGCCCGTTTTATCGAGATACAGCGGTATACCGGCACGCTTCAGACTGAGCTTAACCATCGCCAGCGCGCCGCAAATCAACATAAAGCAAAGGCGGCCCAGCGAACCGGAGAACTCCCGATCGTTGAGGTTATCAAACATAATCAGCGCCATGATCAGCGGCACGATAAGCCCGATGCTCATCAGGTAGTAGCGCATGCCTCGCGCGACGCGGTTGCGCGGCCAGCCAAAGTGGGCGACAAACAGGCCGTTCGGACGGGCAAAGGTGGCGCAAATCATAACCACCCACAGCAGCGGCACGGTGGCCGTCACACCATCGCCAATCGCCACGGCGAGCGGATACGGCCACGCTTCGCGCAGGCCATATCCCAACGTCATCCACAGCACCGGCAGCGGTGATGCGACGAGAATCGACCAGAACACAGTGCGCAAGGTCAGCCAGAAGTGATCCTGGGTCACTTTGCCTACCCGGGCGCTGGAGCGTTCCAGGAAGCGGGTGAAATGCCGACGCGAGTAAATGCTGAAACCGACAAGAATCAACGCACCCAGCAGCGGGAAGATAGTCTCTTTGCTGGTCAGCATCATTACGCTGGCCTGGCCCAGCTGGCTGAAGGTATCCAGCGAAATCAGGCGGCGCAGATCCTGAACAATCTCAATCGGCCATGAGAAGGTCATTGGACGGACGTCAGAAGTCCAGAAGAGATAACGGTGCGTGGCCTCGTTCACCTCTTTCAGCGCATCTTCAAGTTGGCTGTTGGAGACCTTCAGCTTGGTCAGCTCCAGAATCAGCGTATCGCCGCCCTGCAGCAGGGAATTCAGAAGCTCGCGCTGCGTGCGCATCTGGGCTTCCAGGATACGGGTTTGCTCGGCGGTGAGCGGTTGGCCATCGGCCTGACGTATCTGGCGGATTTGCGGCTGTTTGTTGAGGAGATCTTCAAAGTGCAGGCGCTGTACGCGCAGCTGGGCCATCTCGGTATCTAGCTGCTGTGGTTTTGGCATTTCCGGCAGGCGGGCGACCTGCGCACGTAAGGCCTCGCCCAGCAGGTTTGATGAGCCCAGCCACTGAGACTGTTCGCGCAGGGTATTAAGCGCCTGACGTACCTGCAGGGTTTGATTGGTGGCCTGCCGCTGTTGAGAGGCAACCAGATCCATACGCTGCGCCTGCTGGTTCAGGGCGGCAGAAAGTTCGCGGTTAATCCTGAACTGTTCGTTAATACCGGCTGGCAGGTTTTCACTGTTCTCTGCCAGCAATTCCGTACTTTCAAGCGCACGCTCTGCTTCACGCTGGCGCTGGCTGTTTAACTGGTTACGCAGCCCCTGAAGATAAGCGTCAAGCTGCTCGCTCTGCTTTTGCGCCAGTTCAGAGCGCATCCGGGACAGCTCCTGGCGATTATTGGCGGAAAGCTGCGCCAGCTCCAGCTCATCGACCAGCGCTTTGAGCCGCGCGGACTCGGCCTGAAGCCCAAGATTTTGCGCCTGGCTTTGCGGCGTGTTGCCCGTCTGTGTGCCAACGCGACGTTCGACCTCATTTAGCTGACGACGTGCGTCGGTTTGCTGTTGCGGCAGTTGGCTGAGTGAATCGGCGATTTCGCGCGCGCGCTCCTGCTCCTGCTGCGCCAGACGGCTTTTTTCCAGAAGCTGGCTACTGACCTGCAGGATCTCCTGATTCAGTGCATCGGAGGTCATGCCCGCGGGAATATCGCGCGGTTCATCGCGCAGGTTATTAAGCTGCGTGCGTAGCGTTTGCGAGAGTTTGGGGAAGTTGTCAATAACCTGCTGATATTGCTGAGCGCGCTCAAGGGAGCCTTTCCGCTCCTCAAGCGCGTTCAGTGCGGACTGGAGCGACTCGACGGTCTCTGGCTGAGCGGGTTTGGCCGCTTTTGCCTGCTCCAGTTCTTGGGTTATCTGTTTGGCGTCGGGGGCTGTCGCTGCGTACGCCCCCATGCTGAGGCACCAGGCCATCAGTAATACGATAATCGGGCGCACGTCAGCGATCCTTCTGTTGTTAGCCTTCGTCTTTCTTGTCGTCAACCAGCGGGCTGGCGTCATGCTCGGCAATAATCTCTTCTTCTGCCAGCGGCGCAGGCTCTGCGTCAGGCGTCACGAAGGTTTCGGTAGAAACGGCCAGCGGCTGACCCAGTTTGGTCACCGACAGACTCTGAAGCTGTTCAACCAGGTTCACTTTACCCGGCGCAAACAGGTTAATAACGGTAGAACCCAGCTTGAAGCGACCCATCTCCTGACCTTTCAGCAGGGCTACGGAGCCTTCTGCCTCACCGGCAGGCCAGGTCCAGCGCTTGATAACGCCTTCGCGTGGCGGGGTGATAGTGCCTGCCCAGACGGTTTCAATGCTGCCTACAATGGTAGCACCCACCAGAATCTGTGCCATTGGGCCAAATTCAGTATCAAACAGACAGATGACGCGCTCGTTACGGGCGAACAGATTTGGGACGTTTTGCGCGGTTAGGTGGTTGACGGAGAACAGGTCACCCGGCACGTAGATCATCTCGCGCAGAATACCATTACACGGCATGTGCACGCGGTGGTAGTCGCGCGGTGACAGATACGTTGTGGCAAACGAGCCATTACGGAACAGATCCGCCATCAGGTAGTTACCCGCCAACAGCGCTTCAAGGCTGTAGTTGTGGCCTTTTGCCTGCAGAATTTTGTCGTCTTCGATTTTGCCGAGCTGGCTGATCACACCATCAGCAGGCATCACCAGTACGTTAGGATCGGTGTTTAACGGACGGACTTCGTCACGCAGCGGGCGAACGAAAAAATCGTTGAAGGTGCGATAGCTGGCGGTATCTGGCTTCTGCGCCTCTTTCATGTCGACCTTGTAGTATTTCACAAACAGATCGATGACCAGTTTGGTCAGCCAGCCCGCTCGTTTGCTCGCGCCCCAGCCCGCCAGGCGAGTGAGCCACAGTTTTGGCAGAATGTATTGAAGCGAAAGTTTAAATGAGTTTAACAAGGTAGCCTCCAGGCCATTGTTTGTCGTTCCTGATCCGGCTGTAAGCAGCCGGAACCTGAAAAAGGGGGACGATTTTAGCGATGCTTAGCTTAGTTGTCAGTTATCAGAATCAGAAAAGTTTTTACGCGTTTTTACTTCGTCCATGCTCTCAAGAATGCGGTGATAATTCTCGAAGCGGGTCTCCGCAATTTCACCTTTCTCTACCGCTTCCCGGATGGCGCAGCCCGGATCGTTATCATGTTTACAGTCGCGATATTTACATGCACCTAAATAATCATGGAATTCGACAAATCCGTTGAAGATTTGTTCCGGTTCGAGGTGCCACAAGCCGAACTCACGTACGCCCGGGGAGTCAATGACGTCACCGCCGTGCGGGAAGTGATACAGACGCGAGGCAGTGGTGGTGTGCTGACCCAGACCAGACACATTCGAGACATCGTTGGTGAGGATCTCTTGCTGGAGGCCGAGAAGGTTATTCAGCAGACTCGATTTACCCACGCCTGACTGGCCTGCAAAGATGCTGATGCGATCGGTCAGAGCTTCTTCTAACGGCTTCAGGCCATCTTTCGTGTGGCTGGAGACCATCAGCACGCGATAGCCGATTTTACGGTAGATATCCATCTGCTCATTCACGAAGGCCATGCTTTCGTCATTCAGCAGATCGATTTTGTTCAAGACAATGATTGGTTCAACCTGCAGCGTTTCGCAGGCAACGAGATAACGGTCGATAATGTTGAGCGACAGCTCGGGCAAAATCGCCGACACGATAATGATCTGGTTGATGTTAGCAGCAATCGGTTTTACGCCATCGTAGAAATCCGGGCGGGTCAGTACCGACGTGCGTTCGTGTACGGCTTCAACGATGCCTTTAACCGTCACCCCTTCTGCAGCTTGCTTGCCCGGACGCCATACCACGCGGTCACCGGTGACCAGTGAACGGATGGTGCGACGGATATTACAGCGGTGGATATCACCATCGCTGGATTCGACATCGGCATGCATACCAAAACGGCTAATTACGACACCTTCTGTCGCTTCGCCAAACAGGTTGTCGTCGTAATCCGGCTTCTCCGAAGTGGTTTTAAGACGGCGCTGGTGATTGGCGTTGACGCGGCGCTGCTGCCCTTTGGAGAGTTTATTTTTACTCAATCGCGCTGGCTCCTGGTCGCCCATGATGGGCAAAACCTCTATGATACACTCTAATTAATACTAGTTAACCTGCTACTGCCGGTTATGCGAGAAGGGTGGAAAATAACATGAGCGCGGATGAAAACAACCTGATTTGGATCGATCTTGAAATGACCGGGCTGGATCCCGAGCGCGATCGCATCATTGAAATTGCAACACTGGTCACCGATGCAAACCTGAATATTCTGGCGGAAGGGCCAACGATTGCGGTTCATCAGTCAGACGATCAGCTTGCGCTGATGGATGATTGGAACGTGCGTACCCACACCGGCAGTGGCCTGGTTGAGCGTGTGAAGACGAGTACCATGGGCGACCGCGAAGCGGAACTGGCGACGCTTGAGTTCCTGAAACAGTGGGTTCCGGCAGGCAAATCACCTATCTGCGGCAACAGTATTGGCCAGGATCGTCGTTTCCTGTTTAAGTATATGCCGGAGCTGGAATCCTATTTCCATTATCGCTACCTGGATGTCAGCACGCTCAAAGAGCTGGCGCGTCGCTGGAAACCTGAAATCCTGGACGGCTTTAAAAAGCAGGGGACACATCAGGCGATGGATGACATTCGAGAGTCCGTCGCGGAACTGGCGTACTACCGCGAAAACTTTATTAAGCTGTGATTTTGCGACCAGGCGCCTTGCGTGAGCGGGTTTTTGCCGTTAAATTGTTCAGCTTGCCGATTAAATAAGCACTTGAACTGAATTTCGAAAAAATCGCTTTAAGGGGGGTTGCAGCTAAACGGATTTCTCGTATAATGCGCCTCCCGTAACGACAGAGAATTACACGTTACGACAGCTACAAAAGCAGTACAGATTTGCGGGAATAGCTCAGTTGGTAGAGCACGACCTTGCCAAGGTCGGGGTCGCGAGTTCGAGTCTCGTTTCCCGCTCCA
>NZ_JBAKHK010000198.1:0-264 GCF_036903355.1 Enterobacter sp. UNJFSC 003 | reverse complement strand
CTCACCGGACAAAGCTAAGTGGCTGACGAAAGAAGACAAAAAATGCCTGCAAGAGATGATGGATAACGATCGTCTGACGCTGGTTCAGCCAGAGGGAGCCATCAGCCACCATGCCATGCAACAACGCAGCATGTGGCGGGAGATCTTCACTCCGGTGGTGATGATGTATACCCTGGCGTATTTCTGCCTGACCAACACACTTAGTGCGATCAGCATCTGGACACCGCAGATCCTGCAAAGCTTTAATCAGGGCAGCAGTAATAT
>NZ_JBAKHK010000197.1:0-265 GCF_036903355.1 Enterobacter sp. UNJFSC 003 | reverse complement strand
GTACTTCGCCTTAAAAAGCGGCTCTGCCACATTAACGTCATTAACAGCGGTGACCGATCAAAACGGAATCGCGACAACAAGCGTGAAAGGAGCGATGACAGGTAGCGTCACGGTAAGCGCAGTCACGACCGCTGGTGGAATGCAAACAGTAGATATAACGCTGGTGGCTGGCCCGGCAGACACCTCGCAGTCCGTCCTTAAGAGCAATCGGTCATCACTGAAAGGGGACTATACCGATAGTGCTGAATTACGTCTTGTTCTGCAC
>NZ_JBAKHK010000196.1:0-265 GCF_036903355.1 Enterobacter sp. UNJFSC 003 | reverse complement strand
GTTTTGGTGTAATCCGCCTCACCAACCGAAACACCACCGGAACTGATCACCACATCCGCCTGGCTGTCGGCTTCAATAAATGCGGCGCGCAGGGCATGTGGATCGTCGCGGATAATCCCTAAGTTGATTACCTCGCATCCCAGCTGTTCTAACATCAGGTGTACGGCGAGACGGTTGGTATCGTAGATTTGGCCGTCGCCCAGCGGCTGGCCTGGCAACTGGAGTTCATCACCGGTAGAAAAAAGCGCTACACGCACTTTACGAA
>NZ_JBAKHK010000195.1:0-265 GCF_036903355.1 Enterobacter sp. UNJFSC 003 | reverse complement strand
CGCTGAATCTCGGACAGGGTATCTGGCTGAGCGATAGCGCCGAAGGCAATCTGCGTAGCGCGATTGCGGTAAGCCGTGCGGCAAATGCTTTTGATGTGGACGGCGAAACGGCAGCCATGCTGGTGAGTGTGGCGATGAATGACGATCAGCCCATCGCGGTTCTTAAGCGTCTCGCTGATTTATTGCTCGACAATAAAGCTGACCGCTTGATGAAAGCGGATGCGGCAACGTTGCTGGCGCTGCTGACCAGCGATGATGCGCCGAC
>NZ_JBAKHK010000194.1:0-265 GCF_036903355.1 Enterobacter sp. UNJFSC 003 | reverse complement strand
AAGTTGCACCTATCAGGCGGAACACAAGTTTCGTCGAATAAGTGTCGATAAAAACGACAACAGGGGAAGTGTCATGATGAAAGCCGTCGCAACTGCGGCAGATACCGCAGAGCGCGTCTCCGGCCAGCAGGGCTCGGTGCAGACGCTCTATCTGGAAGCCCTGACGCTGGTCGAACGGCTGCATCGCCGTCTGCTCGACGTCATCAAGGACGAGTTCGATCGTCGCGGCCGCGCCGACATCAACTCGGTGCAGGCGCTCCTGCTC
>NZ_JBAKHK010000193.1:0-266 GCF_036903355.1 Enterobacter sp. UNJFSC 003 | reverse complement strand
GAACTTCACCGGCAATACACGCCACCAGCGAACGGGACGTTGATCTTCCAGCGCCCCTTCAATTTCCGGGATCCCCGAACCACCTGCTTCCGGCGCGTATTTGCGCACCAAAAAGTAGCCAAACATCGCCAGCACCGCCTAACAGAGAAAAGCGACGGTTAACAGAAGCGGATAATTATCAGCAGTATGTACCAGCGCCCCCATACGTTGGTTCTGCAACCAGGCGACACCTTTGTCAAAAGCAACCGCTGCCAGCCCAACAAGCG
>NZ_JBAKHK010000192.1:0-266 GCF_036903355.1 Enterobacter sp. UNJFSC 003 | reverse complement strand
ATGCCCTGACCTATTTTAATGGCGCAGGCAATATTTCGCGCGCTGTTGAAGAGATTGGTTTCACCGCTGGCGAGCACTTCGGCTAAAGGTGCCAGACGTGGCAAAATGCTGAATACCGCATCAATGCCGTACTGGTGCACCACTTCCACGCCATCACCCAATACGCCAGCAATCCCAATCACCGGTACATTAAACTGCTTCGCCACCGACGCCACACCCAGCGGCGCTTTACCGCCTGCCGTTTGCGAGTCGATGCGCCCTTCCCC
>NZ_JBAKHK010000191.1:0-267 GCF_036903355.1 Enterobacter sp. UNJFSC 003 | reverse complement strand
AATGGTGAATATCGCTATTTTAATGGCGGTGACCTGGTTTTTGCGGATGCAAGCCAAATTCGAGTAGATAAGTGTGTTGAAAATTTTGTATTAGTATCAAGGGATACGCTTTCATTATTTCTGCCGATGCTCAAGGAGGAGGCATTAAATCTTCATGCACATAAAAAAGTTTCTTCATTACTCGTTCATCACTGTAGTAGAGATATTCCTGTTTTTCAGGAAGTTGCGCAACTATCGCAGAATAAGAATCTTCGCTATGCAGAAATG
>NZ_JBAKHK010000190.1:0-267 GCF_036903355.1 Enterobacter sp. UNJFSC 003 | reverse complement strand
GCATCGGCCTTGCCTTCCAGGTTCAAGATGACATCCTGGATGTGGTAGGAGATACTGCAACGTTGGGAAAACGCCAGGGTGCCGACCAGCAACTTGGTAAAAGTACCTACCCTGCACTTCTGGGTCTTGAGCAAGCCCGGAAGAAAGCCCGGGATCTGATCGACGATGCCCGTCAGTCGCTGAAACAACTGGCTGAACAGTCACTCGATACCTCGGCACTGGAAGCGCTAGCGGACTACATCATCCAGCGTAATAAATAAACAATAA
>NZ_JBAKHK010000189.1:0-267 GCF_036903355.1 Enterobacter sp. UNJFSC 003 | reverse complement strand
CTTTCCACCCAGCCTTTACAGACCAGGCGATCCAGCATACGGGTCAGTGCTCCCAGGTCGACCGACAACACTTTTTTCAGTTCAACCGGAGTAATACACGCCGCGCAGCGGATAGAGCAGAGCACCTTAAACTGTGCCGCAGTAATATCCAGCGGAGACAGATACTCGTTAAGCAGACGATCTTTCTTCTGATTAACCATATGGATTAAGCGACCCAATGGAATAATTTCATTGAACAGATCGCTGGTACTTTTCACATTAGTTGCC
>NZ_JBAKHK010000018.1:0-40049 GCF_036903355.1 Enterobacter sp. UNJFSC 003 | reverse complement strand
GTGTGGTGAAATCCGGTCGTGAATTTAATGCTGAAATACCGCTTGCCGGATAACCGGCAAGACGGTATCTCTCCCACTGGGAGAGGGCGAAAGGGCTCTATTCAGCGCGTACCCAAAACCCCTCACAGCACTCCAGCCAAGCCTGGGCGCTGTGAGACAAATACACCCCTTCACGCCAAATCATCCCCAGTTGCCAGTGTAAATCGCTCTCCAACGGGATCCAGCGCAGCGTGTTTTTATCGAGCCGCTCGCAAATCGGCTGCGGCAGAATGGCAATCCCCACGCCCGCCTGAACCATAGCGGCGAGAAAGTCCCATTGCCCACTGCGCACGGCGATACGCGGCTTTACGTTGTGTTGATTAAACAGCGCCATGAGCTGGCGGCTGAGGGCGAAATCTTCGTTGTAAATCAGCAGCGGGTGCTCGCCCAGCAGCTCGGGCTTTACCGCATTAATTTTCAGCCAGTCGCCGGAGCGCGGCACCAGTACGCACAGCGGGTGACTAAAGAGCGGTAACGTCGCCAGCCCGCTCTCTTCTTCAACGGGCAGCGCCGTCATTGCCACGTCCAGCTCGCCGTTGGTGACGGCCTGTTGTACGGTTAAGCCGCCAAACTCGGAAATTTTCAGCTCAACGCCGGGATAGCGCTGGCGAAACAGGCTAATCGGCCCGGCCATCATCATGCCCACCATCGGCGGAATGCCCAGACGCAGCACCCCTTTAGTCAGGTGGTTAATGTCATCAAGCTCCGCTTCCAACTGGCGGAACTCCGCGAGAATCGCCAGCCCGCGCTCGAACACCACGCGCCCGGTATCGGTCAGCAGCAGCTTGCGCCCGTCGCGTATTAGCAGGGTACAGTTGAGTTCATCTTCGAGGTTTTTCAGCATCTTGCTGATGGTGGGCTGGGTAACAAATAACTTCTCCGCTGCGCGGGTAAAACTCTGCTGGCGAACCACTTCGACAAAATAGCGCAGCGTTCTTATGTCCATGATTATTCCTCGAAACTATACCTTTGATGATTTTAATTCATTTCAGTCGATTACGTGGGATCTCTATACTGGCTCCTCGTCTCATTTCTGAGGAAAACCCCCATGGCCGTGGCGTTAAGTCGTGTTACGCCTGCCGTTATGCAACGACTTCAGGTACCGGTTCAGGTACTGCTTTATGCGGGACTCTTTGTTTTCGCGGAATACCTTGTCGGCTGGCTGCATTTGCCGTTACCGGCCAACCTGGTCGGCATGGTGCTGATGCTGACGCTCATCCTCTGTCGCGTGATCCCCCTTCGCTGGGTACGCGCCGGCGCACGCTGGCTGCTGGCGGAGATGCTGCTGTTCTTTGTCCCTGCCGTGGTGGCGGTGGTGAACTATGCGCAACTGCTGATGGTGGACGGCTGGCGGATCTTCGCGGTCATCGCGCTGAGTACGCTGATGGTGCTGGGGGCAACCGCCTGGGTGGTGGATAAAGTCTACCGGTTTGAAATCAGCAGGCACAAACATGACTAATTTTCAGATAAGCGTCCTGTGCCTGATCGCCACGCTGATTATCTACTTTGCCAACAAGCGGCTGTATCGCCGCTTTCATGCCCTGCCACTGATGCCGCTGGTCTTCACGCCGATCCTGCTGGTGTTGATGCTGGTCTTCGGGCACATCTCCTGGCAGAACTATATGGGTGAATCCCACTGGCTGTTGTGGCTGCTCGGCCCGGCAACCATCGCTTTCGCGGTCCCTGTTTATGACAACCTGGCGATTATCAAGCGTCACTGGATGTCGCTAAGCGCAGGCGTGATTACCGCGACGGTCGTGGCTGTGTGCAGCTCTGTCTGGCTGGCGCGCCTGTTCACGCTCTCTGATGAAATTCAGCGTAGCCTGGCGGTGCGTTCGGTGACCACGCCGTTTGCGCTGGCGGCCGCCAAGCCGCTCGGCGGGCAGCCGGATCTGGTGGCGTTGTTTGTCGTCGTCACGGGCGTCTTCGGTATGGCGGTGGGCGATATGCTGTTTCTGCGGCTTTCTATCCGTGAAGGGATGGCTAAGGGGGCGGGGTTTGGCGCGGCGTCACACGGTGCGGGAACGGCGCGTTCGTATGAGCTGGGCCAACAGGAAGGCGTTGTCGCGAGCCTGGTGATGATGCTGTCCGGCGTGGTGATGGTGCTTGTTGCGCCGCTGGTGGCGTGGGTGATGTTTTAAATTCCCCGGTCAAGTGACCGGGGAGAAGAGCTTAGTGCGCGCGGCCCTGTTCAACGCCCAGACCGGTTTGTGAACGGATAAACTGGGCGCGGAATTTCTCACGCTCCAGTTTACCTTCCGCTGAGTTGTCGGTGGCGGAGAAGAACCAGATCCCAATAAACGCCACGGCAATAGAGAACAGCGCCGGGTATTCATACGGGAAGATTGCTTTTTCGTGACCGAGGATCTGCACCCAGATGGTCGGGCCGAGGATCATCAAAATCACGGCCGTCAGCAGCCCCAGCCAGCCGCCAATCATCGCGCCACGGGTGGTCAGTTTTGACCAGTACATGGAGAGCAGAATGATAGGGAAGTTGCAGCTTGCGGCAATCGAGAAGGCCAGCCCCACCATAAAGGCGATGTTCTGTTTCTCGAACAGGATGCCCAGCAGGATCGCCACCACACCCAGCACCAGGACGGTGATTTTGGAGACTTTCAGCTCATCGCGCTCGCTGGCCCCTTTCCGGAACACGTTAGCGTACAGATCATGCGAGACCGCGGAAGCCCCGGCCAGCGTCAGACCCGCGACCACCGCAAGGATAGTGGCGAAGGCCACAGCCGAAATAAAGCCGAGGAACAGGTTGCCGCCTACTGCATCAGCCAGATGCACTGCTGCCATGTTATTGCCGCCAATGAGTGTGCCCGCCGCGTCTTTAAACGCCGGATTAGCCCCCACCAGCATGATGGCGCCAAAGCCGATGATAAAGGTCAGGATGTAGAAGTAACCCATAAAACCGGTGGCGTAGAAGACGCTCTTACGCGCTTCTCGTGCATCGCTCACGGTGAAGAAACGCATCAGAATGTGAGGCAGACCCGCGGTACCAAACATCAGGCCCAGGCCGAGCGAGAGTGCGGATATCGGGTCTTTCACCAGCCCGCCAGGGCTCATGATGGCTTCCCCTTTCGGGTGTACCGCCATCGCTTCAGTAAACAGGTTATTGAAGCTGAAACCGACGTGCTTCATTACCATAAAGGCCATAAAGCTTGCGCCAAACAGCAGCAGAACCGCTTTGATGATTTGCACCCACGTGGTCGCCAGCATGCCGCCAAACAGCACATACATCACCATCAGGACCCCGACCAGCACCACCGCCACGTGGTAGTTCAGGCCGAACAGCAGCTGAATCAATTTCCCCGCGCCGACCATCTGAGCAATCAGATACAGCGCGACCACCACCAGCGATCCGCAGGCGGAGAGCATGCGGATGGGCCCCTGTTTCAGGCGGTAGGAAGCCACGTCAGCAAAGGTATAACGTCCCAGATTGCGCAAGCGTTCGGCAATCAGGAACAGAATGATCGGCCAGCCGACGAGAAAGCCGAGAGAGTAGATCAGGCCATCGTAGCCGGAGGTATACACCAGCGCGGAGATCCCGAGGAACGAGGCGGCAGACATAAAATCGCCCGCAATCGCCAGCCCGTTCTGAAAACCGGTGATATTGCCGCCTGCAGTGTAATAATCATTACGCGAGCGAACCCTTTTCGACGCCCAGTAGGTGATGTACAGGGTCAGCAGAACGAAAATCAGGAACATTACAATCGCCTGCCAGTTGGTTGGCTGGCGTTGAACCTCGCCGGTAATGGCATCCGCCGCATTTGCGGCAAAGGGAAGTGTGGCGGCAAGCGCCGTCAGGACTCGCTTCATGATGCTTTTACCTCACGCAGAACCGCTTTATTAAGACGATCGAATTCGCCGTTCGCACGCCAGACGTACACGCCGGTCAGCACAAACGAAATGACAATGACGCCGATACCAATCGGGATCCCCCGCGTGACGCGGGTGCCCGCGTGCAGCGGCGTACCGAGCCAGTGCGGAGCAAAGGCGATGAGCATAATAAAGCCGACATAGATAATCAGCATGATGATGGAAAGTAAGAAGGCAAACCGTTGCCGTTTTTCGACGAGCTCCCTGTAGTGCGCACTATTCTCTATCTGCTGACAAATATCGTTATTCATCACAGAAATCTCCAGAGGTAAGGTAGGTTTATTTTTATCCCCTCTCCCAGTGGGAGAGGGAGAAAACATTACGATGGCATAGCGATGGCCTGCTTCTCTTCGAGCAGTTTGTCCACCACGCCCGGATCGGCGAGGGTTGAGGTATCGCCGAGATTGCTGGTATCACCGGCTGCGATTTTGCGCAGAATACGGCGCATGATTTTGCCTGAGCGGGTTTTCGGCAGCGAGTCGGTCCAGTGCAGCACGTCCGGCGTGGCGAGCGGGCCAATCTCTTTACGGACCCAGTTGCGCACCTCGGCGTACAGCTCCGGAGACGGCTCTTCACCGTGGTTTAGCGTGACGTAAGCGTAAATTGCCTGGCCTTTGATGTTATGTGGAATACCCACGACGGCCGCTTCGGCAATCTTCGGATGCGACACCAGCGCGGATTCAATCTCTGCCGTACCCAGACGGTGTCCGGACACGTTCAGCACGTCATCCACGCGTCCGGTTATCCAGTAGTAACCGTCTTCATCACGACGCGCGCCGTCACCGCTGAAGTACATGTTTTTAAAGGTCGAGAAGTAGGTCTGCTCGAAGCGTTCATGGTCGCCAAACAGCGTACGCGCCTGACCCGGCCAGGAATCGACGATCGCCAGGTTACCTTCGGTAGCGCCTTCCTGAGGATTACCTTCGTTATCCACCAGCGCCGGCTGTACGCCAAAGAAGGGACGTGTTGCCGAGCCCGCTTTCAGCTGCGTTGCACCCGGCATCGGGGTGATCATGAAGCCACCGGTTTCGGTCTGCCACCAGGTGTCCATCACCGGGCATTTCTCGTTGCCGATATTCTTCCAGTACCACTCCCAGGCTTCCGGGTTGATGGGCTCGCCCACGGAACCGAGGATGCGTAGGGAAGAGCGGTCTGTCCCCTCAATGGCTTTGTCACCTTCTGCCATCAAGGCGCGGATAGCCGTTGGCGCGGTATAGAGAATGTTGACCTGATGTTTATCGACCACCTGGCACATGCGCGCCGGAGTTGGCCAGTTCGGTACGCCCTCAAACATCAGCGTGGTTGCGCCGCAGGCCAGCGGGCCATAAAGCAGGTAGCTGTGACCGGTGACCCAGCCCACGTCGGCGGTACACCAGTAGATGTCGCCAGGGTGGTAGTCGAAAACGTATTTGAAGGTGGTGGCCGCATAAACCAGATAGCCGCCGGTGGTGTGCAGCACGCCTTTTGGTTTACCGGTGGAGCCGGAGGTGTAGAGGATGAACAGCGGATCTTCCGCGTTCATCTCTTCAGGCTGATGCTGGTCGCTCGCGTTTTCTATCAGATCGCTCCACCACAGGTCACGGCCTTCGGTCCAGTCGATCTTGCCACCGGTGCGCTTTAGAACGATGACATTGCTGATGGTTTTCACATTCGGGTTTTTCAGCGCGTCGTCGACGTTTTTCTTCAGCGGGATTCCGCGACCGGCGCGCACGCCTTCGTCAGCGGTAATCACCAGCTTAGAGCTGGAGTCCACGATACGCCCTGCGACCGCTTCTGGTGAAAAGCCGCCGAAGATAACGGAGTGGATCGCGCCAATACGCGCGCAGGCCAGCATAGCCACAGCCGCTTCCGGCACCATTGGCATATAGATAGCCACAACATCGCCTTTTTTAATGCCTTGTTCCAGCAGCACGTTGGCGAAGCGGCACACGTCGCGGTGCAGCGCTTTATAAGTGATATGTTTGCTCTGAGAGGCATCGTCGCCTTCCCAGATAATGGCCGTTTCATCGCCGCGCTCGGCAAGATGGCGGTCCAGGCAGTTCGCCGCCAGGTTCAGCGTGCCGTCCTCATACCATTTAATGGAGACGTTTCCTGGCGCAAAAGAGGTGTTTTTCACCTTCTGATAAGGTTTAATCCAGTCCAGGATACGGCCCTGCTCACCCCAGAAGACGTCCGGGCTAGAGATGGATTGCTGATACTTCTCGTGGTACTGCTCCGGGTTTATCAGGCAACGGTCCGCAATGTTTGCGGGAATGTCGTGTTTATGGATTTGGCTCATGGCTTTTTTTCTCCTTGTAAGATGTTAATAATATGTCGCAAAAACGTTAATAGTAGGGGCTTTACAAGCTTTGTTTATTATTTGGGCTGCAGATCACGCATTGTTTGAATAGTATGAAAAATGAGCAAATGAAACTTTGAAGGGAAATAATTTAGGGAAAGGATTATTCACATTTATGTAGAAAAAAGCGTTTTTATAACAAAAGGTTATTTATAAGAATTATTACAAATTAGCGTCATAGACTCTTTTTTCAGTGAAATGCCTCGTTCTTTAAGGCTTGCGCAGCATGCCGTGCAAATGATACTCATACGCCGCGTTAAAAAATCCCATAAACCAACGCAACACAATTCATACCCTTTCAGTATGTCCCCCTATTCATGCAGTTTGCGTGAATAAGGCGCTTCATTGAGGAAGTCAGTTTCTATGAAAAACGTTAAAGTCAGCCTTGCCTGGCAAATCTTAATAGCCCTTATACTGGGCATCTTGCTGGGCAGTTACCTCCATTATCACAGCGATAGCCGCGACTGGCTGATTGCGAACCTGCTTTCACCTGCAGGCGATATCTTTATTCATCTGATCAAGATGATTGTGGTGCCGATTGTGATCTCGACGCTGGTGGTCGGTATTGCGGGCGTCGGCGATGCGAAGCAGCTAGGCCGTATCGGTGCGAAAACCATCATTTATTTCGAAGTGATCACTACGATTGCCATCATCCTCGGCATTACTCTGGCTAACGTTTTCCAGCCAGGTTCCGGGATTGATATGTCGCAGTTGGCGACGGTGGATATTTCGAAATACCAAAGTACAACTGCTGATGTACAAAGCCATGCTCATGGCCTGATGGGAACCATCCTGTCGCTGGTCCCGACCAACATTGTGGCGTCAATGGCGAAGGGTGAGATGCTGCCTATCATCTTCTTCTCGGTGCTGTTTGGCCTGGGGCTTTCTTCCCTGCCAGCGACCCCCCGTGAACCGCTCGTGACGGTATTCCGCTCTATTTCCGAAACTATGTTCAAAGTGACGCATATGGTGATGCGTTATGCGCCTGTTGGCGTGTTTGCGCTGATCGCCGTGACCGTCGCGAACTTTGGTTTTGCCTCTCTGTGGCCGCTGGCGAAGTTGGTGATCCTGGTGCACTTCGCGATCCTGTTCTTCGCGCTGGTGGTGCTGGGCATTGTGGCGCGCCTATGCGGGCTGAGCATCTGGATCCTGATTCGTATTCTGAAGGATGAACTGATTCTGGCGTACTCCACGGCAAGCTCTGAGAGCGTGCTGCCGCGTATTATCGAGAAGATGGAGGCCTATGGCGCTCCGGCGTCGATTACCAGCTTTGTGGTGCCCACCGGTTACTCCTTTAACCTTGATGGTTCGACGCTGTACCAGAGTATTGCTGCGATCTTTATTGCGCAGCTGTACGGCATCGATCTGTCGCTGTGGCAGGAAATTGTGCTGGTACTGACTCTGATGGTCACCTCAAAAGGTATTGCAGGCGTACCGGGCGTTTCGTTTGTGGTGTTGCTGGCAACGCTCGGCAGCGTCGGGATTCCGCTGGAAGGCCTGGCGTTTATCGCCGGTGTTGACCGTATCCTCGACATGGCGCGTACCGCGTTGAACGTGGTAGGTAACGCGCTGGCGGTGCTGGTCATCGCCAAGTGGGAACATAAATTCGACCGCAAAAAAGCGCTGGCGTATGAACGCGACGTGCTGGGTCGTTTTGACAAGACTGCAGATCAGTAAGCCGTAAAGCCCGGTGGCGCTGCGCCGCCGGGCACTTTTCACTGACCACTCAACGCATCAAACTCTTCACATCCCGTATCAAACCCTTCGGTACAGCTCAGGTTTAACCAGTACAGCGCTTTCTGTTTATTCGGCGTGATAAAGCCCTTTTCACCCTGCTGGAATAACATTCCCGCCCAGTATTCCGCATAACCGGTTCGGGAAAGCGCAGAGCTACGTTTGAGCCATGAGGCCGCTTTCACGTCATCCTGGACCACGTCAACGCCGTTGGCATAAATCAGCCCCAGCAGCATTTGCGCGTCTACCGCGGAGTCATTATCAATATCCTCGGTGGCGGTTTCGAGCAGTCTGATGGCTTGAGGATAGTCGGTTTTGCCTGCCTCGGTATTCACCAGCACGCGAGCCAGCATGATTGCGCCCCGTTTGCTGCCCGCAATGGTCGCCTGCTGCGCCAGCGCTTTCGCGTGTGGATAATCCCCTTGGGTAAAGAGGATTTGCGAGAGCAACCCCATTGCATCGACATCGCCCCCTTTGGCGGCTTTCTCGGCCCACTGCGCCGCCTGTTTGCTGTCGCCAGAACTGAAGTAGGTATCAGCAAGGTAATACTGGGCGCGCGCGTCGCCTGCTTCGGCCTGCTTTTTATACTGGCTGCCAATCTCGTCGGCACGGGCGAGAGACGTAAAAAGTAACAACAACAGAAAAAGTGGTTTCATGGATTCTTATCATCTGGGTACATGCCGCGCAGTATATACCCGTCATACTTCAAGTTGCATGTGCGTTGGCTGTGCTTGCTCACCCCAGCCACATCGTTATCTATGTTTTTGGGAATTCGTTCGCCACCTCCCGATGTTCACTCTTTATTGTGCGCTCGCATCGCTTCCGGCGATGAATAACGGTAAATATCACTCTTGTCAGGCAGATAATAAAGACGATGCCTAACGCAGTTTTTAATGGCGTCACGCCTTTTACTCCTTGCTCCGGAATGGATATTTGAATTATTAATAATTCCTTCATAAATAAAAATGGGGTGAATATATCACCCCATTTACTCAGCTTTTAATGAACGGCTTCAACCCATCGCGCTTTCACGCAGTCGGGCCTTAAGCTTGCTATATTCATCGATCACATACTGCTCTGCGGCACGCTGATCGGCGATCGGCTCAATGCGCACGGCGCAGTATTTATACTCCGGCGTTTTGGTTATTGGACTGAGGTTCTCCGTCACCAGCTCGTTACAGGCACCAATCCACCACTGGTAGGTCATATATACTGCCCCTTTGTTTGGACGGTCGCTGACCTGCGCGCGGGTGATAATGCGGCCTTTACGCGAGTTCACCCACACCAGCGCTTCATCTTCAATGCCGAGGCGTTCAGCGTCGGCGGTGTTGATCTGCGCATAGCCAGGTTCATCCGCCAGCGCAGCCAGCGCGGCACAGTTCCCGGTCATCGAACGGCAGGAGTAGTGACCCACTTCGCGCACGGTAGAAAGCACCATCGGGTACTCCTCGGTGAGCTTGTCGATGGGGGCGACCCAGTCACAAGTAAAGAACTGCGCCAGTCCGTTCGGGGTGTCGAACGTCTCTTTAAAGAGATACGACGTCCCCTGGTCGGCTTCTGACTCATCCCGGCACGGCCACTGGATATACCCCAGCTCGCCCATTTTTTCATAGGTGGCACCGGTGAAGTCCGGACACAGGTTGCGCAACTCATCCCAGATTTCCTGAGTGTTGTTGTAGTGCATCGGGTAACCCATGCGGGTGGCGATTTCACTGATGATCTGCCAGTCGGTCTTCAGATCCCATTTTGGCTCTACCGCTTTAAAGAAGCGCTGGAAGCCACGGTCTGCTGCCGTGTAGACGCCTTCATGCTCGCCCCATGACGTTGACGGTAAAATCACATCCGCCGCCGCCGCGGTTTTGGTCATAAAGATATCCTGGACGATCACCAGCTCCAGATCCTCAAACCCTTTGCGCACCGCGGACAGCTCGGCGTCGGTCTGAAGCGGATCTTCACCCATGATGTAGGCCGCACGCACTTCGCCATGCGCCGCCCGGTGCGGCAGTTCACTGATGCGGTAACCCGTATGCTCAGGAAGGCTTTCGACCCCCCATGCCTTTGCGAACTTCGCGCGGTTTTCCGGGAACTTAACGTACTGATAGCCCGGATAGGTATCCGGCAGTGCGCCCATATCACAGGCTCCCTGTACGTTGTTTTGACCGCGTACCGGGTTCACGCCGACATGTGCCTTACCCAGATTACCGGTCAGCATGGCGAGGCTCGTCAGAGAGCGCACGGTTTCCACCCCCTGGTAGAACTGGGTCACGCCCATGCCCCACAGAATGGCGGCGGTTTTCGCTGCCGCGTACATCCGTGCAGCCTGGCGGATTTCCTGCGCGCTCACGCCCGTAATCTCTTCTACCGACTCAGGCGTATAGCCTTCAACGATTTTTCGATACTCTTCAAATCCTTCCGTACGGCTGGCTACAAACGCCTGGTCGTACAGATTCTCTTCGATAATGACGTGCCCCATGGCGTTCAATAGCGCGATATTCGAGCCATTTTTCAACGCGATGTGCATATCCGCAATACGCGCGGTTTCGATTTTTCGCGGATCGCAGACGATGATTTTCGCCCCATTCTGTTTGGCGCGAATAACGTGGTTCGCGACGATAGGGTGAGAATCCGCCGGGTTATAGCCGAAGATAAACACCAGATCGGTGTTATCTATTTCGTTAATTGCATTACTCATTGCGCCGTTACCGACCGACTGGTGCAGACCTGCAACCGAGGGGCCGTGTCAGACGCGAGCGCAGCAGTCGACGTTATTGGTACCAATAACGGCGCGCGCGAATTTTTGCATTACATAGTTGGTTTCATTCCCCGTCCCGCGTGAAGAGCCGGTGGTTTGAATGGCATCAGGACCGTATTTGGCCTTGATGGCGCTCAGGCGCGTGGCGACGTAGTCCAGCGCCTCGCTCCAGGAGACCGCTTCGAGCTTGCCGCCGCGCTCGCGGCGGATCATTGGGCTTTTCAGGCGCGGGGTCAGGATTTGGGTATCGTTTATAAAATCCCAGCCGTAATAACCTTTCAGGCACAGCGTGCCCTGATTGGTTTTCCCCTGCGCCGCCTCCGCCCGGACTATTTTGCCGTTATCGACCACCAGGTTGATCTTGCAACCGGATGCGCAATAAGGGCAAACCGTGACGACTTTTTTCATCAGTCTGCTCCAGTTAATGAAATCTTTCGCACCCACTATGCAGCTTCTATGCCATGTTTTTAGTAGGGGTATATCCAGACTTTACGACCGATGCGCGCGCAAAACCCTGACGAAAAGCAGGCAATCGTCAAAATTGACGTGTCGAAAGGGCAGCGGATGTGACATGGGTTGAAATTCCGTCACGTAAAAATCATTTTGGCTGGAGCCCGCCGCAGAATGGTTCAGACTTAACATAATCCCCTAACGGAAGCATGTGATGAAACCCGCGATTCTGGTGGTTGATGACGATACGGCTGTGTGTGAGCTGCTGCAGGATGTGCTTAGCGAGCATGTCTTTACCGTGCTCGTCTGCCACAACGGGCATGACGCGCTGAGCCTGGTCCAACAGGACGCGAGCATTGCGCTGGTCCTGCTGGATATGATGCTGCCCGATATCAACGGCCTGCAGGTTTTGCAGCACGTACAAAAGCATCGCCCGGCGTTGCCGGTAGTGATGTTGACAGGGCTGGGGAGTGAATCGGACGTGGTCGTGGGGCTAGAGATGGGCGCGGACGACTACATCGGTAAGCCGTTTAACCCACGCGTGGTGGTCGCCCGCGTCAAAGCGGTGTTGCGTCGGACCGGCGCGCTGGCCGCAGACACGCCAGCGCCGCGCGAGGCGGGCATTGCCTTTCACGGCTGGACGCTGGATACCACCCGCTGCGAGCTGATTGACCCTCAGCGTAACGCCGTCTCGTTAACGCAAGGCGAATACGGATTGCTGCTGGCACTGACGCAAAATGCCCGTCGGGTGCTGAGCCGCGAGCGGCTGCTAGAGCTGACCCACAGTGAAAATGCCGAAGTATTCGATCGCACTATCGATGTGCTGATCATGCGGCTACGGCGGAAAATCGAGGCTAATCCGCATCAGCCCGCGCTCATCAAAACCATCCGCGGGCTGGGCTATGTCTTTGCCACCGATGTCTCCCACAACGAAAAAGCGGCCTAAGTATTCTCTTTGATAAAAAACTGCAGCTCTGCCAGCGTCTTCGCGCCATCTATCGCGTTAGCGGCCAGCAGGCTGGCCCGCGCGCAGGCGTGCGCCAGGTAAATGCTTTCCGCCAGCGGGAGTGACTCATGGCAGCCGTAGAGAAAGCCCGCGCAAAAGGCATCGCCCGCGCCGACGCTGCCGATAATCTCTTCTTGTTCCAGTATCCATGACGGGACCCAGCGGCCTTCTTCGCCTGGCGATTCTCCCCACGCGCCTTCCGGGCAGTGGATCACGACCCGCTGACGAACCCCTGCGTCCAGCAGCTGCGCGGCGGCTTGCGCAATATGCGCTATGTGCGGAGCGTTATTCTTATCGCGCATCTCCAGCCCGCTAAACTCACCGGCTTCCAGTTCGTTAATGACCAGATAATCGAGATGGCGCAGGGCAGGGAGCACCAGCGGCTGATAGCGCGGGTCGCCCTTGCGCGACACCAGGTCGAGCGACGTTTCATACCCTTGCTCGCGCATTTGTGCCAACAGTCGCGCGCTGCGCGTGCCAAACTCCTCATCCGGCATATCCAGGCTGTCGAGCAGCAGCAGATAGCCGAGATGGAAGATTTTCAGCGAGCCGTCGAGACGGTCAAATGCGGGAAGATCCAGCAGACGGTTAGCCCCCGGAGAGTGAAAGAAGGTACGTTGCCCGGTCGGGTCAGTCATTACCTGCGACATTGAGGTCGGGGCAAAAGTGGTGCGCTGCACGCGCTGGCGGTTGACGTGATATTGATCGAGCATCGCCAGAATGTAATCCCCGTCGGCATCTTCACCAATCAGCCCTACCGCCTGCAGCGGCAGGCCGACGTGCATCTTCGCCAGCGTCAGCAGGACGTTAAGCGGTGCGCCGCCGGTTGAGCGCTCGCTGTGAGTGATTTCTGCCAGCCAGCCGCGCTCCGGCCATTGCACGATTTGATGGACGTGATCCACCAGCATATTCCCGGCGGCAACAATCCCCTTGCGTTCCATTATGCTTGCCCCGCGCTGCCGAAGATGCGCATCTGTTCAGCAACCGTATCGGTAATCGCCTCTTCAATGCCCAGCAGCAGCTCCGCAAACTCATCGTACAGCGGCTGGCGGTTCGCCATGCGATGCTCAACGGCGGACAGCGCAGCTTGCGACATGCCGGTATAAAAGTTGATTTTGTGAATCCCCAGCTCAACGGCGCGGCGGAAATCAGCATCGCTAATCCCGGAGCCGCCGTGCAGCACCAGCGGCAGGCCGGTCTGCTGGCGAATGGCGTCCAGCCGCGGGAAATCGAGCTTTGGCTCGCCTTTGTATTTGCCGTGCGCGTTGCCAATCGCGACCGCCAACGCATCAATGCCGGTCAGATCGACAAACTCCCTCGCCAACTGGGGGTCGGTAAAAAAGGCTTCATCAGCGTGGCCGTACAATGCGCCGCCTTCATCGCCGCCTACGGCCCCCAGTTCGGCTTCTACGGACACGCCCACCGCGTGGCACATTTTCACCACTTCCCGGGTCTGGCGAATATTCTCCTCGTAGCTCAGCGTTGAGCCGTCGAACATCACGGAGCTGAATCCTAGGCGCAGCGCGCGCACCACGGCGTCAAAATGCAGCCCGTGATCGAGATTAAGCACCACGGGAATATCGTGGCGGGCGGCTTCAAATTTCACCGCTTCGACCAGCGACTCCAGGGAGACATACTTAAAATGCACTTCCGCGATGTTGATGATAAAAGGGGATCGCTCCTGTTTTGCCGCAGCAAACAGCGCACGCAGGAAATGGGAGTCGAGAACGTTAAACGCACCCAGCGCGTAGCGGCGTTGTCTGGCGTGCTCAAGACCGTCGGCAAGAGAAATTAATGGCATCATTCACTCCTTAAATCCGAAACAGGGCATATTCGTTGCACAACACCAGCACCGCTGGCTCATCTTCTTCAATGTTGTTATAGCGGGCTACCGGCTGCAAAAAATGGTTATCGTGTTCATCGTCATTCACCGATGACACTTCGCCCACCAGCACGTCACCAAAGCCCCGCTCACCCCAAAAGCTGTGGTACAGGCCGGGCGTGAGGCAGATGCTCTCTCCGGGCGTCAGGCGCAGCTGGCTGCCGGGGGCGTGGGTTTGCAGGCAACCGTCGATCGTCACCGTCACGTCGGTGTTTTCAGTTTCTTCATGCGCATCGGCATTCCATAGTTCAATAATGAGATTCCCACCGCCACGATTGATGATGTCTTCCCGCTTGCGCCAGTGGAAATGCATCGGCGTGACCTGGCCGTCGCGCACGTGCATGATTTTTTCGGCATAACACTTTTCATACGGCACGCCGTTCGGGGAGCCGTTGCGCAGGGTGAACAGCGTTAGCCCCTGTGCGGCAAAGTTGTGACTGCCGAAGGCCGTCACGTCCCAGCCGAGTTTGAGGTCGAACACTTCACGCCATGCGGCAGGGTCAAGCTGCTGCCATTTCGTCGGCGGGAAGCTGGCAAACGCAGGAAGATGCACGTCGTGCATGGAAAAGAACTGTCGCGTATGGCCGAGGATTTCGTTGATGTCGGAGCGTTTCATGGTGACTCCAGGTAAACGACGCCCTCTCCCGCAGGAGAGGGGGAAGGGTTACTTAACCGTCCATCCCTTGTACGTTCCGACGTTCTTTTTATCGATCATCGTCACCGGGATCAGCACAGGCTCTTTCGGCGCAGGTTTGCCCTGCAGAATGTCATAGCCGATCTCCACCGCTTTTGCCGCCATGACCTGTGGGTCTTGTGCCGGGGTCGCCACAAACAGGGAGTTTTCGCGCTTCAGGGCTTCCTCACCATCCGGCGATCCATCCACGCCGACAATAAAGAATTCATTGCGCTGCGCCTGTTTCGCGGCCAGATCGGCACCGATCGCCGTGGGATCGTTAATCGCGAAGACGCCGTCGATCTTCGGATTGGCCGCCAGCAGGGAGGTCATCACTTCCAGGCCACCTTCACGGCTGCCCTTGGCGTTCTGGTTATCCGAGAGCACCTTGATATCCGGATGGCGCTTGAACTCGGTCTGGCAGCCCTCTACGCGGTTTTGTACCGCAGAAACCGGCGGTCCATTGATGATCACCACATTGCCTTTTCCTTTCAGGCGGTCGGTGATGTACTTGCAGGCCATTTCGCCGGCCTGGGTGTTATTAGAGGTGATGGTTGCGTCAGCCCCTTCCGCCGCTACGTCAACGGCCACCACCACGATCCCCGCCTCTTTCGCGCGTTTTACCGCCGGGCCGATCCCTTTGGAGTCCGCAGCATTAAGGATGATCATGTCTACTTTGGCCGCAATAAAGTTATCGATCTGCGAGACCTGCTGGCCCAGATCGTAGCCGCTGGAGACCAGCGTCACCTTCACGTTATCGCCCGCCAGCTTTCGCGCTTCCAGCTCGGCACCTTTGGTGATCTGCACGAAGAACGGGTTGGCCAAATCACCCACGGTCACGCCGATGGATTTCAGATCTTTTGCCTGCGCAAACGGCGTTGCGGCCAGCAGCGCGCCAGCAAAGAGCGCGGTCACTAAGGGTTTCAAACGCATATTGTTTTCCTCGAAGCTGTAGGGTTTTGTTGTTATGCACTTTGATGGTGTCGGGTACGGTATTTGTCGATCAGCACCGCAATGATGATCACCGCCCCTTTGATCACCAGTTGCCAGAAGTAGGAGACGCCCATCAGCGTCATGCCGTTGTTGAGGGTGGCGATAATAAGCGCCCCCACCAGCGTGCCGGTGATCGTCCCGATCCCGCCGACAAAGCTGGTGCCACCAAGGATCACCGCCGCAATCGCATCCAGCTCGTAGCCCGTGCCCAGGTTACCGTTGGCGCTGTAAAGCCGGGAGGCGCTCATCACCCCACCAAGCCCGGAAAGCAGGCCGCTCATGCCGTACACAAACAGCAGCACCAGCCAGACCTTAATGCCCGTCAGGCGCGCCGCCTGCATGTTGCCGCCTACCGCGTAGATATGAACGCCCAGCGTGGTGCGGCGCAGAATGAACCAGCAAATAGCAATCACCGCCAGCGCAATCACCACCAGCCACGGAAGGGGGCCGAGATAGTTATTGCCGATCCACTCGAAGCTGATGTTGGAGTTAATGACCGTTGTGCCGTCTGCCAGCAAATAGGCCGCACCGCGGAGAGCCGTGTAGGTCCCGAGGGTGACGATAAACGGCGGAAGTCCGGCAAAGGCCACCAGCGCGCCGTTGAACAACCCCAGCACCATACCGAGCATCAGCGCAGCCGGAATGGAGAGCATCGCGAATTCGGGAATGAGCGATACCACCATTGCGGCGACCGCTGTGGTACCCAGAATCGAGCCAACGGAGAGGTCGATCCCGCCGGTTAAAATGATGAACGTCATGCCTGCCGCCAGCACGATATTGATCGACGCCTGGCGGGTGATGTTGAGCAGATTGCTTTCGGTAAAGAAGTTTGGCGCGATGAAGCCAAATACCGCCACAATCAGTATAAGAATCGGCAGAATGCCGACCGTTTGCATCAGATCGCTCATCAGCATTCTTTTGGCGGAGGCCGATTTCGCCACCTGCTGCGGATGGGTTGGAGTTGTCATAGTTACACCGCCTGATGATGAGAGTCGTTCACGCCGGTTGCCAGCGTCATGATGTTTTCCTGGGAGATGTCGCGCCCGTGCAGTTCGCCCGCAATGCTGCCTTCACGCATGACATACACGCGGTCGCTCATTCCTACGACTTCCGGCAGCTCGCTGGAGATCATCAGAATGGCCACCCCTTTGCGCGCCATCTGGTTCATGATGCGGTAGATCTCGCTTTTTGCGCCGACGTCCACCCCGCGCGTTGGTTCGTCCAGAATCAATATGCGCGGGCCGATCGCCACCCAGCGGGAGATAAGCAGTTTTTGCTGGTTACCGCCGGAGAGCCCGCCTGCCCGCACCTGCGAATGCGGCACGCGGATGTTGAGCAGGGCGATGGCATCATCAGAGATGGATTGCGCTTTTTTGCGATTTAACATGCCGAAGGTGGCGTCGCGCTCAAGCGTTGCCATGGTGATGTTCTCCTGCGCCGCCAGCTCGAGAAACAGCCCCTGTTCCTTGCGGTTTTCGGTGAGAAAACCGATGCCATTATCAATGGCGGCGCGCGGGGAGTGGATCACCACCGGTTCGCCGTCGACTTCAATCATCCCGCCGGTGGCTTTGCGCACGCCGAAAATCAGCTGCGCCAGCTCGGAGCGTCCGGCTCCGACCAGCCCCGCAAGCCCGACGATTTCCCCGGAACGTACCTGTAAACTGCAGGGCAGCACTTTTTTGCCGTCGGTGAGGTGATGCACGTTGAGTCGCGGGCTGCCGAGCGGAATATCGTGCTCTTTGTTGAACAGATCGCTCAAGGGGCGGCCGACCATCATTTTTACCAGCTCGGACGCGTTCAGCTTGTCGCGCGTTAAGCTGCCAACGTACTGCCCGTCGCGCAGGACGCTGACGCGATCCGAGAGTTCGTACACTTCCGCCATGCGGTGGCTGATATAGATGATGGCCATTCCTTCATCGCGCAGGCGTAAAATCAGCTCAAACAGGCGATGGGTTTCGCGCGAGGAGAGGGCTGCGGTGGGTTCATCCATCACCAGAATGCGGCTATTGCGGTGCAGCGCACGGGCAATTTCCACCTGCTGCTGTTCGGCAATGGTCAGCTTCATCACCCGATCGGTGGATTTGAAGTGCGCGCCGAGCCGGTCAATGACCGCCTGTGCCTGTGCCGCCATCTCTTTACGCCTCACCAGCCCACCGCGCGACAGTTCGCTGCCCAAAAAGATGTTTTCCGCCACCGTCAGGTTAGGGGCGAGCTGCATCTCCTGGTAAATCAGAGTAATGCCTGCGGCCAGAGCGTCTTTCGGCCCTTTGATGTGAAACGGCTGACCGTCAATCAGGATCTCGCCGCGGGTGGCGGTGTATGCACCCGCGAGGATCTTCATCAGCGTGCTTTTCCCCGCGCCGTTTTCCCCCATCAGCGCGTGGATCTCACCGGGGAAGACCGTCAAATCCACGCCCTTGAGCGCGTGGAAATTGCCAAACGTCTTGGCAATGTGGCGCATCTCTAAAACCGGGGTTCTGCTCATGGCGGATCTCCTGTGAATGTCGATATCTGCACTTCATCACAGGGGAGTAAATGCAAAATGTCAGAAGCCGTTCATATTTGTCATAGTTATGAATGTCTAATGTGGATCACAGTTACGGAGCCAACATGTCCTCACGCCGCCCCCCGTTCTTTGCCAGCGCCCGCGGTCGCCTGCTGATATTTAATCTGCTGGTGGTGGCGGTGACGCTGATGGTCAGCGGCGTGGCGGTGTTTGGCTTTCGGCATGCCAGCCAGATTCAGGAGCAAGTGCAGAAGCAAACGCTGGATGACATGACCGGCAGCATGAACCTTGCCCGCGATACCGCCAGCGTGGCGACGGCGGCGGTACGGCTGTCTCAGGTGGTGGGCGCGCTGGAATATAAAGGGGAAGCGGAGAGGCTGAAGCAGACCCAGCTGGCGCTGCGCCACTCGCTCGAGCAGCTTGCCGATGCGCCCCTGGCGCAGCAGGAGCCGGCGCTAGTGGCGCGTATTATTCAACGCAGTAATGAGCTGCAGCAGAGCGTGACGGGGATGCTTGAGCGCGGGCAGCGGCGCCATCTGGAGCGTAACGCGTTGCTCAGCGCGCTTTATCAGAACCAGAGCTATTTACGCCATCTGCAGGACATTAACCGCCGTTACGGCAGCAATGTGCCGGACGCGCGGCAGCTTGCGGAAATGGACCGACTGATTATCGCCGCCATCGAAACACCCTCGCCGCGCGCCACGGTCCAACAGCTGGATGCCGTGACGGCGACGCTACCCTCGCGTGCAGCACAGCCCGTCGTCAACGTTGTGCTGCCTGATTTTAACGACGAGCTGCGTAAACTCGCTCCGCTGTCGAAGCAGCTGGAAGAGAGCGATCTGTCGATCAGCTGGTATATGTTCCACATCAAGGCGCTGGTGGCGATTTTAAACAGCGATATTAATCAGTACGTGGCGCAGGTGGCGCAGGCTTCCACGCTTCGTACGGCTCAGAGCCATCAGGAGCTGCGCACCATTAGCGTGTTTATCAGCGTATTTGCGGTGCTGGCGCTGATCATTACCGGGTGTGCCTGCTGGTATATCTACCGCAATCTGGGATCGAACCTGACGGCCATTTCAGGAGCAATGTCGCGGCTCGCTCACGGGGAGCAGGACGTATCGGTGCCCGCCCTACAGCGGCGTGATGAACTGGGCGAACTGGCACGCGCGTTTAACGTTTTTGCCCGTAATACCGCCTCGCTCGAACACACCACGCGACTGCTGAAAGAAAAAACCTCGCAGATGGAGATCGACCGTATTGAGCGCCAGGGGCTGGAAGAGGCGCTGCTGCACAGCCAGAAAATGAAAGCCGTTGGACAGCTAACGGGGGGGCTGGCACACGACTTTAACAACCTGCTGGCCGTGATCATCGGCAGCCTGGAGTTGACCGACGCCGGGTCGCAGGATGCGCCACGCATCAGCCGCGCGCTCAAGGCCGCCGAACGCGGCGCGCTGCTGACCCAGCGGCTGCTGGCGTTTTCCCGGAAGCAGTCCCTGACCCCACATGCGGTGGAGATGAAATCGCTGCTGGAAAACCTGAGCGAACTGATGTGCCATTCGCTGCCGGCTACTCTCTCTTTGGACATTGAAGCCCAGACGCCGGCATGGCCTGCGTGGATAGACGTCAGCCAGCTGGAAAACGCCATTATCAATCTGGTGATGAATGCCCGTGACGCGATGGAGGGGCAGGGCGGCGTCATTAAAATCCGGACCTGGAATCAGCGCGTGACCCGCAGCGACGGACGCAGGCAGGATATGGTGGCGCTGGAGGTCATCGACCGCGGCAGCGGCATGACGCAGGAGGTGAAATCACGGGTCTTTGAGCCATTCTTCACCACGAAGCAAACCGGCAGCGGCAGCGGGCTTGGGCTGTCGATGGTGTATGGTTTTGTGCGCCAGTCGGGCGGGCGCGTCGAGATTGAAAGCGCGCCGGGGCAGGGCACCACCGTGCGGCTCCATCTCCCGCGCTCGACGCTGCCAGCCGTTGCTGATGATGACGCGCTGTTAGCCACGGCATCCCTTGAAAGCGAGCGGCTGGTTCTGGTGCTGGAAGATGAGGCTGATGTGCGTCAAACCCTTTGTGAGCAACTGCATCAGCTTGGGTATCTGACGCTCGAAGCGGAAAACGGTGAACAGGCGCTGACCCTGCTGGAAGCCTCGCCGGATATTGGGATATTTATCAGCGATCTGATGCTGCCGGGCAGCCTGAGCGGTGCCGAAGTGATTAACCATGTGCGCAGCCATTATCCACAGCTGCCGGTGCTGCTGATCAGCGGTCAGGATTTACGTCCAACGCACAACCCGCAGCTGCCGGACGTTCAGTTACTGCGAAAACCTTTTACACGTGTACAGCTGGCGCAGGCGCTGCGAAAAGTTTGTCTTTAGGGGAAACAATTTGAGATTCCTCCGCTACCTCTCACGCCTGCCGTTCATTACCGTAAGGCCAGTTCCCCTGCGAGTCTGGCCTTATGAAACGTTACTCTACCGCCCTGTTATGGGGTCTGCTGTCGCTCACCAGCCAACGGGCTCACGCCGATGTGATTGATGACGCTATTGGCAATATTCAGCAGGCCATCAACGATGCCTATAACCCCAGCAGCAGCCGCGGCAGCGATAACGACGACGATCGTTATGACCGCAGCCGTCAAACCGACAGTCGACAATACGATGAGCGTCGCAGGCAGCTTGAGGACAGACGCCAGCGTTTAGACGAGCGTCAGCGCCAGCTTGACGACGACAGGCGCCGCCTGGAAGAGGATGAGCGGCGGTTAGAGGATGATGACGATCGTTAATCAGTCAAGCACCAGCACCATGCCGTCATATCCCGCTTCTATTCCCTCTGGCAGCGGGTTATCCATCATCCACACGTCAAACTGATGGCTGATATGGGTGAGGATTGCTCGTGGACAACCGATCGCCTCGCTTAACGTAACCACCGTATTGAGATCGCAGTGGTTACGCGGCGTTTCGGCGCGCGGCGCGTGGCTGCAGTCGATAACAATCACCTGCGGCGGGTTATGGCGTAAAAACGTCACCGTTTTCTCCGGCAGCCCCGCGGTATCGGAAAGCCATGCCACGCGGCTGTGAGCCGACTCCAGCAGATAGCCAAACGTGAGCTTCGAGTGGTTGAGCGGCAGCGGGGTGACCCGCAGCCCCTGCAGCTCAAACACCACGAACGGCGCTACCGTATGGCTAAAATCTAAAATCCCCGGATGTTTAAACAGGTCGTCACAACCGGCTTCGTCCGGCGGGCCGTACACCGGTATGGTCGCGCCAACGCCCCAGCGCAGGGGGAACAGTCCCTGCACGTGATCCATATGATAATGGGTGAGCAAGAACTGCTGGAAGCTGCCTGCCGGCCAGTCATCCATCAGGTGGGGAATACCGGCATCCAGCAGGGTGACGGCATCGTTGAATTTGACCACCGCGCTGCAGGGGCGACGGCGGAAGTTATCCTGCAAACGCGCCCGACGGCACGCGGCGCAATCGCAGCCAAACACCGGAACCAGCTGGGCACCGCCGGTGCCCGTTAACGTCATCGTCAGACTCATAACGCGCCTTTACAGCAGTTTGGTGAAGCGAAAATGGCTCTGCGTATACCCTTCACGAACGTAAAAACGGTGCGCGTCGGTGCGTTTGATGCTGGTGGAGAGTTCGGTCAGCTCTGCGCCCGCCTGCCGGGCCACCTCTTCTGCCCACGCCAGCAGCTGGCTGCCGACGCTGAGGCCGCGCGTCTGGGGCATCACCACCAGTTCCTGAATCTCGCCAATCCATCGGGCATGATGGAGGTGAAACTGCAAATGCAGGCCAATCATGCCGATCACCTGCCCGTCGCGTTCGGCAAGCTGGTAGTGCATGTTGGGGTCCTGAAGATTAGCCAGATACCCGGCGTGAAACGCCTGATGGTCGAATTCGGCCTGTTTTAACTCGCAAATCAGGGCGTAGACAATTTGTGCATCGGCGGCGGTGGCGGGGCGAAGCGGGCAGTCAGGCATGCTGTTTCTCCTTCTGGCGGATAAGCGATAAAAAGGTATCGACTGACTGTAGCAAACTTCCGTCGTTATTGAGGATAGGGCAGTCCGCCGGGGTATAGCGCGCCGCGCGCGCCAGCCGCTGGTCTATCTCTTTGGCACTTTCGCGTCCGCGGCTTTGCAGTCGATGACGAAGGATATCTGGCGATACCTGCAAACAGACCGGCAGCAGCGCCGCGTTATAGCGCGCACGCGCCTGGGGCAGGTGCGCGCGCGAGCCGTTGACCAGCACGTCAAAACCGGCGTGCAGCCACAGGTCGATCTCGATGCCGATACCGTAATAAAAACCGTTGGCGTGCCAGCTCAGCGCCAGCAGATTTTGCCCGGCGCGGGTGAAAAATTCCTGCTCGCTCAGGGCGATATGATTTTCACTCCCGGCGTTTGCCGCGCGGGTAATGTAGCGATGCGCGACCAACAGCTGAGCATGTTCCCGCTGCCGTAAGGCCGACAGCAGGCTATCCTTGCCGGAGCCTGACGGCCCCATTAACCAGATAAGTCTTCCCATCAAAATACCCGTTTTCCCTGACGCCAGACGTGGTCGATGTGGACGTGCTCGCCCTTGCGGTGTGCCAGCACCAGATCCGCGCGTTTTCCCTCGGCTATCTCACCGCGATCCTGAAGATTGAGCGCGCGGGCCGGGTTTTTCGTTACCAGGCGAATGGCCTGCGGCAAGGTGAAGCTGTTGCCCTCGTCGTCCGCGATCCGGAACGCCGCATCCAGCAGGCTGGCGGGATAGTAGTCGGACGAGAGAATATCCAGCAGGCCGAGCGAGGCGAGCTTGCTTGCCGCCACGTTGCCGGAGTGCGAGCCACCGCGCACGATGTTAGGTGCGCCCATCAGCACGTTCAGGCCGTGTTTGCGCGAGGCGTCGGCGGCTTCAAGCGTGGTGGGAAATTCCGCGATCACGCTGCCAAGCTGATGAGATTCGAGAACATGGTGGTGCGTGGCATCGTCATGACTGGCTAGCGCAATATTGCGATCGCGGCAGAGGGCGGCAATGGCGAGGCGGTTCGGCTGCGACCACCGCGCCGCGAGCGCCAGCTGTTCTTCTTCGTAACGGGCCATCTCCGCATCGTTGAGAGCGTATTTGCCCTGATAGTATTCGCGATACTTTTCGATGTTGGCGAACTGGCGTTGCCCCGGCGAATGGTCCATCAGGGAAACCAGCGAGACCGGCTCACGGCCCACCAGCTTTTCAAACAGCGGCAGGGTGGTGTGGTGCGGCAGTTCGCAGCGCAGGTGCAGACGGTGCTCGGCACGGTTAAGGCCGCGTGTTTGCGTCTCTTCCACGGCGTTGATCATCTTCTCCAGATTCTCCAGCCGATCGCCGCCGTCGCGCACGTCGCCAATCGCCACCGCATCCAGCACGGTAGTGATGCCGCTGGCGACCATCAGTGCGTCGTGGCTGCTCATGGCCGAATGGGCAGGCCAGTCCACCTTCGGGCGGGGGGTGAAGAATTTGTCCAGATTATCGGTATGCAGTTCAATCAGCCCCGGCAACAGCCAGCCGCCTTCACCGTCCATCGCTTCAGGGGTACGGCTCGGGGTTTCGGCAAACGCGCGGATCGTTCCGTCCTGGATCTCAATTGAGCCGCCCACCACTTCATTGTCCAGCACCAGCTTCACGTTGTTGATAATCATGCGCTTGTTCCCATCGGGTGCAACCTGTCCGCGACGCGGGCGCGCACGGTGTCGTCGTGGAAGATCCCCACGATCGCCGCGCCGCGCGCCTTGGCCTGTTCGATCAGCTCGACCACGGCGGCGCTGTTTTTGCTGTCCAGCGAGGCGGTGGGTTCATCGAGAAGTAAAATCGGGTAGTCGACGATAAAGCCGCGGGCGATATTGACGCGCTGCTGTTCGCCGCCGGAAAAGGTTGACGGGGCGAGATGCCACAGACGCTCCGGCACGTTGAGGCGCATCAGCAGGCTGGCGGCTTTGGCAGCGCAGGCGTCACGCGGAACGCCGAGCTCCAGCAGGGGCTGCATGACCACATCCAGGGCTGAGATCCTGGGGATCACCCGTAAAAACTGGCTGACCCAGCCGATCGTCGAGCGGCGTACGTCCAGCACTTTACGCGCAGGCGCCTGCACCAGATCGACCCATTCATCGTTATGGCGAACGTGGATGTGGCCCTCGTCAGGCAGATAGTTGGCGTACAGGGCGCGCAGCAGGGTGGATTTCCCGCTGCCGGAGTGGCCGTGCAGCACCACGCACTCGCCTTTGCTGACCTGCAATGAGGCATTCTGCAGCACCGGCAGGCGCACGCCGTTTTGCTGGTGGAGCACAAAGGTTTTACTCACGTTTTCTACGCGGATCATGATGGCCTCCTAGTTCTGCAAAACTGACGACACCAGCAGCTGGGTGTACGGATGATGAGGATCGTCCAGCACGCGGTCGGTTAGCCCACTTTCCACCACCTGGCCCTGTTTCATCACCAGCAGACGGTCCGCCAGCAGGCGGGCAACGCCTAGATCGTGGGTGACAATCACCACAGCCAGGTTCAGCTCCACCACCAGGCCGCGCAGCAGGTCGAGCAGCCGCGCCTGAACGGAGACGTCCAGCCCGCCGGTGGGTTCATCCATAAACACCAGCTTCGGATGCGTGACCAGGTTGCGGGCGATTTGCAGGCGCTGCTGCATGCCGCCAGAGAAGGTGATGGGCAGGTCGTCAATGCGTGACGCCGGGATTTCAACATCGTTCAGCCAGCGCTCGGCGGTGTCGCGGATGTTGCCGTAGTGGCGCGCGCCGGTGGCCATCAGCCGCTCGCCGATATTGCCCCCCGCCGATACCTGGCGACGCAGGCCGTCCATCGGGTGCTGATGCACCACGCCCCACTCGGTGCGCAGCAGGCGGCGGCGCTCGCCTTCGCTCATGCCGTACAGCGACTGCCCCTCATATAAAATGTCGCCACTCTGCGGCGTGAGGCGCGCAGAAATGGACTTCAGCAGGGTGGTTTTGCCCGAGCCGGATTCACCGACAATCCCCAGTACTTCGCCCGGCCACAGCTCGAACGACACGTCGCTGAAGCCTTTGCCCGGCGCGTACAGGTGGGTCAGGTTGTTAACCGAAAGCAGCGGTTTCATGGGCGGTTTGCCTCGCTCTGTTGGCGGCAGTAATCGGTGTCGGAGCAGACAAACATGCGTTTGCCCGTGTCATCCAGTACCACTTCGTCCAGATAGCTGTGCTGAGAACCGCAGATGGCGCACGGCTCATCCCACTCCTGCACCGTAAACGGGTGGTCATCAAAATCGAGGCTCTCGACGCGGGTGTAGGGCGGGACGGCGTAAATACGTTTTTCGCGTCCGGCACCAAACAGCTGCAGGGCGGGCATCATGTCCATTTTGGGGTTATCAAATTTCGGGATCGGCGACGGATCCATCACGTAGCGCCCGTTGACCTTCACCGGGTAGGCGTAGGTGGTGGCGATATGGCCGAATCGGGCGATGTCTTCATACAGCTTCACCTGCATGACGCCGTACTCTTCCAGGGCGTGCAGGGTGCGGGTCTCCGTTTCGCGCGGCTCAATAAAGCGCAGCGGTTCCGGAATAGGGACCTGGAAAATCAAAATCTGATCGTCGGTTAGCGGGGTTTCGGGAATGCGGTGGCGGGTCTGGATCAGCGTCGCGTCTTCTGTTTTTTCGGTGGTATTCACCCCCGTAACGCGTTTGAAGAAGTTGCGAATCGACACGGCGTTGGTTGTGTCGTCCGCCCCCTGGTCGATCACCTTCAGCACGTCCGCTTCGCCGATCACGCTGGCCGTGAGCTGAATTCCGCCCGTGCCCCAGCCGTAGGGCATCGGCATTTCGCGGCCGCCGAACGGGACCTGATAGCCGGGAATGGCCACCGCTTTTAAAATCGCGCGGCGGATCATGCGTTTGGTTTGTTCATCCAGATAGGCAAAGTTGTAGCCGCTTAAGTTAGCCATTGGCGCGCTCCCGTTGCAGGCGTTTCAGCAGTTCCAGTTCGGCCTGGAAATCCACGTAGTGCGGGAGCTTGAGGTGCGAGACAAAGCCCGCGGCTTCTACGTTATCCGCGTGGGCCAGCACGAACTCTTCATCCTGCGCCGGGCCGGAAATGTGCTCACCGTAGTTCGGGGCCTGCAGGGCGCGGTCAACCAGCGCCATCGCCATGGCCTTACGCTCGCTCATGCCGAACACCAATCCGTAACCTCGGGTGAAGTGCGGGGCGTCCTCTTCTGGCGCGACAAAACCGTTCACCATTTCACATTCGGTGATCAGCAGTTCGCCGACGTTCACCGCAAAACCCAGCTCCTCGGGCACGATTTCAATGTCGATATAGCCGCTGCGAATTTCTGCCGCAAACGGGTGATTGCGTCCGTAACCCCGCTGCGTGGAGTAGGCCAGCGCCAGTAAATACCCTTCGTCGCCGCGCATCAGCTGCTGAAGGCGTGACGAGCGTGAACAGGGGTAGACCGGCGGCGTGCGGGTGATGTCATCGGGTTGCGCGCCTGAATCTTCTTCTGCCTTTGCCAGGCCTTGTTTAGCCAGCAGGCTGAAAACGTGCGGGGAGGATTCGGGGTCAGCATCAGCGGTGCCGATCGTCGGCACTTCGCCGTTCGCCAGCAGGGTGAAGTCCAGCAGGCGGTGGGTGTAATCGTAGGTTGGACCAAGCAGCTGGCCGCCGGGGATATCTTTGTAAACGGCTGAAATGCGGCGTTCCAGGCGCATCTCCGCGGTATCGATCGGCTCGCTCACCGCCAGTTTTGCCAGCGTGGTGCGATAGGCGCGGAGCAGGAAGATAGCTTCGACGCTGTCGCCGCTGGCCTGCTTCAACGCCAGCGCGGCCAGCTCGCGGTCGGCGACGCCGCCTTCGGTCATCACCCGGTCGACGGCCAGATTAAGCTGTTGGTCTATCTGGGCAACGCTCAGTTCGGGACGCTGGCCATCGCCCCGTCGTCTGTGCGCCTGCAGCCTGTGTGCGGCGGCGATCGCCTTCTCGCCTCCTTTGACGGCAACGTACATCAGCACACCTCCACGTGGGTGGTCCGCGGGATCGCCAGCAGACGTTCGCCACAGGTCAGAATCAGATCGATACCGAGCGGGAACGGGTGCGGACGCTCGGTCAGTTCGTGAATGATGCATTCCGGCAGCTGGGGCGCGACCATGCGTTCATCGGCAATGCCTGCTCCTGTCAGGCGCAGCATGCGACCGCCGCTCAGGCTGGAGACCTGCAAAATCAGCGTGGCGCTGGCTTCCGGCGCCACGGCGCTGCCTTCACTGAGGGCATTCAGCTGCGCGTGGCCGATCTGCTCGTCAGCGACGGCAAAGAGTGCCTGCTGGGGGTGTTCAACCAGCGGTGCATTGGTGTGAAAGCGCAGGTTCTGGCTGGCAATGTCGTTCGACAGCGCGCCTGAGAGCCATACCGGCGTGTCGTTGTCGGCAAGGGTCAGCAGCACGCTGGTTGTCGCCAGATTCAGCGGCAGCCAGCCCTGCGAGAGCTGATGTAAAGAGACAATCACGCCGGGCTCGCTCATGGCTTTCAGCAGGCGACGAAAACTCTGTTGGGCATCCTGGACGGCCAGGGTAAAAGCAGGTTGAAGCGTCATGCGTTGTCTCCGCGAACGAGCGTAAAGAAGTCGACCCGGCTGGCGTTCACTTCGGCCTGACGCGCGGCAATGCGTGCGGCGCGGTCGGCTTCCAGCGGGGCAATAAGGGTTTCCATTAACGTCTGGAAATGAAGAGGTTCCTGTAACAGGGCGTCGATGACCGCGCAGCGTTCGGCGTGCTGCTTATCGCGACCGAGCACGTAGCTGTAGCCGATCGTGCCGCTGGTGAGGCGGACCACGGCGCGGGTGAGGGTGGCATCCCCGGCGAAGAAACGCTCGCCGGTGCCGCCCATGCGCGCCTGGATCTGTACCAGGCCAACTTCCGGCGCGCGGATAGCGTCGTAGTCTGGCGCCAGGCTGAGCGCGTTCATGCGATCGCTCAGCGCAGCAGGCTGGCTGTAAGCAAGCACGCTCATCCAGCGCTGGCGGGTGAAGGTGTCGAAATGCATTCAGTGCTCCATGGTGAATTCAATCATGTCAGCGCGGGTCAGGCTGACGGAGTATTCCGTCGCGTTGATCTCGCCGTCACGGTGGTTGAGGGTGCGCACGCAGAGCAGCGGGGCCATGTTGGGAATTTCCAGCACGTTGCTCTCTTTGGCCTGCGCGCGGCGGGCGCTGATGCGGGTCTGGGTGCGCCTGAGCGCTACGCCTGTGGCTTCAAACAGGAAGTCATGCAGCGAGCCGCTGGAGAAGTGTTGCAGCACCGGCCACAGGCTGAGATCGGCGAAATAGTGGTCGATCTGGCAAACCGCCACCCCGTTGACCCGGCGCAGGGTGCGCAGGTGGACAACATTGTCGCCTTCCTGAATGCCTAGCGCGTCCGCCACGTGGCTGGAGGCCGGGCGTAATACCGACAGCAATTTTTCGCTGGTGGGGTGACTACCCTGGTCCAGCAGGTTCTGGCTAAAGCGCGCCTGCGCGTTGAGCGGGTAGTCGAAGGGGCGCATCAGCACCAGCACGCCGACGCCTTGACGACGCTGCACCCAACCGCGCTCGACCAGCTGATCGATGGCACGACGCAGGGTATGGCGGTTCACTTCATAACGGTCGGCAAGCTGTTGTTCGGCGGGAAGATAGTCTCCGCAGCGGTAGTGCGTGCGCAGCTCCACTTCGAGCTTTGCCGCGATTTCTTGCCAGCGGGTAGGGTAACTGGTCGGATGTCTGGATAAGTGCATATAAATCAAAGCCTCGCTTCTCAGATGAAGTGCTTACGCAAACGTTGAGAGAGGAAATCCAGCAGGCTGACGGTGATGATAATCATCACCATCAGGGCGCAGGTTTGCTGGAACTGGAAACCGCGAATCGCTTCCCACAGCGTGACGCCAATCCCGCCTGCACCCACCATGCCCACCACGGTGGCGGAACGGACGTTGGACTCAAAGCGGTAAAGGGAGTAGGAGATCAGTAGCGGCATGACCTGTGGCAGTACGCCGTAAAGAATTTCTTCAATTTTGTTGGCACCGGTCGCGCGAATACCTTCGACCGGGCCGGGCTCAATGGCTTCAACCGCTTCTGACAGGAGCTTGGAGAGAACGCCGGTAGTGTGAATGAACAGCGCCATCACGCCCGCAAAAGGGCCCAGACCCACAGCCACCACAAACAACATCGCGAAGACCATTTCGTTGATGGCGCGGCAGGCGTCCATCAGACGACGCACCGGCTGATAAATCCACCATGGGACGATGTTATCGGCGCTCATCAAGCCAAACGGAATGGAGATAACGACGGCAAGCGCGGTGCCCCAGACGGCGATTTGCAGGGTGGTCGCCATCTCGCCAAGGTAGTCCTGCCACTGGCTGAAGTCCGGCGGGAAGAAGTCCGCAGCGAAGGCTGCCATGTTGCCAGAGTCTTTGACGAGCAGCAGCGGATCCATTTCCGCGCCCTTCCAGGAGATAACCAGTACCGCCAGCAGGATGGCCCAGCTGATGAGCGAGAACCAGCTGCGCTTTGGCGGTGGTAGGGTGATGGTGTGCATGTTGGCTCCTTTGGGTTTAGCCCCCTCTCCCTTGAGGGTGAGGGGGAAAAGCATTACTGCACCGCTTTATTCACGCTGGTCATGGCGCTCAGCGCCGCGGTCAGACGGTCGAGGTCTTCCAGCTGCGCCTTGATCTCAGAGACTTTGCTGGTTTTCTCTTCTTCCTTGAGGCCTTTGTTGTCCTGCACGGCCTGCATCTGTTTAAACAGCGCCAGCTGGCGGATCGGGACCAGCTGTAGGTCGCTTGAGGCGCGGAACGGCGCCCAGCCGAGGCGTTCCAGAACCGCTTTCTCTTCCGGCGTTTTGCCGTAGTTCATAAAGAAGTCGTACACCTTGTCCTTGGTGCTTTCAGACAGGTTTTTACGCCACACAATCGGGTCGCCGGGGATCAGCGGTGATTTCCAGATAACCTTCAGCTCTTTCAGCTTGTCCGGCGCGGAGGTCTTCAGCTTGTCGAGGTTTTCGGTGTTGTTGGTGGCGACATCCACCTGCTTGTTCGCGACGGCCAGCGCGTTGGTTTCATGGCTGGCGTTCACCGTGCGTTTGAAGTCGCTGGCGGAGGCGTTGTTTTTTGCGAAGACGTAGTAGCCAGGGACAAGGTAACCAGAGGTGGAGTTTGGATCGCCGTTGCCAAAGGTCAGTTCTTTGCGTTTGGCAAGCATGTCATTGAGGGTGTTGATCGGGCTGTCTTTGTTCACGATCAGTACGCTCCAGTAGCCCGGAGAGCCATCTGCCGCGACGGTCTGGGCAAAGACCTGGCCGTTCGCGCGGTCCACCGCTTCCATGGCGGAGAGGTTGCCGTACCAGGCGATATCCACTTTATTAAAGCGCATCCCCTGGATGATGCCCGCGTAGTCCGGGGCGAAGAAGGCGTTCACCTTGATCCCCAGTTTGGTTTCCATATCTTTCAGGAACGGTTCCCACTGAGGTTTCAGGTTCTGCTGTGATTCTGTCGAAATAATGCCAAAGTTCAGCGCGTTCTCCTGCTCCTCGGCGTAGGCCGGGCTGAGCAGAGTGCTGATGCTAAACATGCTGGTGAAAGCCAGCGCGGCAACCGTTTTATAGCTCATTTCCATTCCTCGTTGTGGGGCCGTTAAGCAGCCTGCGCGTTCTCTTCAACGCGACTGATGCTGCGATAGAGATGGTCAAAACGTTCGTTATCAAACTGCTGGCTTGCGCCATCGAAGAACACATCCCCTTGGCGCAGCGCGACGATACGCTCGCAGTAGCGCAGGGCGTAATCCACCTGATGCAGCGTCACCACCACGGTGATGCCGTCGTTCTGATTGATGTCGCTCAGGGTTTCCATCACGATGCGGGCCGATTCTGGATCCAGCGAGGCAATGGGTTCATCGGCAAGGATGATTTTGGCTTTCTGCATCAGGGCGCGGGCGATGGCGACGCGCTGTTGTTGTCCACCGGACAGGGTGGACACGCGCTGGTGGGCGAAGTGGGTCATGCCGACGCGGGTCAGCGCCTGAAGCGCTTCTTGCTTCTGGGAAGGAGAGAACCAGCGCAGGCAGGTGCGCCAGAATGGAGTACTGCCAAGCGCACCAATCAGTACGTTTTCCAGCACCGTCAGGCGATTCACTAGATTGAACTGCTGGAAGATGTAGCCCGTCCTGGCGCGGCTTTTGTGGATATCGCGCGCCAGTCGACCCGCGCGCTGCACGGTATTCCCCAGCAGCTCAACGTGACTTTCCGGCGTTTTATCGCAGGTAATGAGGCCGCTTAAATGGCGCAGAAGGGTGGATTTACCGGAACCGGATGGCCCCAGCAGCGCCACCATCTCGCCCTGCTGGACGGTCAGATCAACGGCATGCAGAGCCTTGTTGTGATGAAAGGTCTTGCTCAGTTTCTCGACGCGGATGACGGTTTGCATATGCTGGGCCTCACGATAAATGTGGCCTCATGCTGGCGTATCAATGTGACATTTGGGTTAAGTGCAGATTGCGGGGAGTTTAAGAGTTAAGTGGAGTTTGATGACAGGCGGAGGCAGACTGCCCACCGCCAGGTATTCACTGCTGTTTTAGGACGTTTATCATCCATGGGACGCCGTATTTGTCGGTGACTTTACCGAATCCGTGCGCCCAGAAGGTCTCCTGCCAGGCCATTTCAACGGTGCCGCCAGCGGCAAGGTTGTCGAACCAGCGTTTACCTTCTGCTACGTCCTGGGTATCCAAAACGAGCGTAAACCCAGCGTAGTGGGCGGTGCTGCCAGGGGGCTGTCCATCGCTCATCATGATATCGCTGCCGGCGATGCGAACGTTTGAATGCGCGATCGCGGAATCCGGGAACGGCATGCCGGACGGGCAGCCTTCTTCGCTGTTATCGTCTTTGGGCATTTCGCCGAAGGTGATTTTATAGAGGAGTTCAGCGCCGACGGCCTGCTGATAAAAGGCACTTGCCTCCGCACAGTTGCCGGCGAAAGAGATGTAGGGACTTAACGCCATAATCTTTACCTCAGGTAAGAGTAGCTCGTTAAGTGTAGTTCCAGCATGCCCGGTAAGCGAAGCGCCACCGGGCAGGTCAATCAGTTCTTTTTCACGAATTCAGATTTCAGTTTCATTGGACCGAAGCCGTCAATTTTGCAATCAATATTATGATCGCCTTCAACCAGACGGATATTCTTCACTTTGGTGCCAATTTTCAGCATTGAAGAGCTGCCTTTTACCTTCAGATCTTTTACCACGGTGACGTTGTCGCCATCTGCCAGCAGATTACCGTTAGCATCTTTTACTACCAGCGCATCATTGTCTTGCGATGGCTCGGCGTCATTCCATTCGTGGGCGCATTCCGGGCAGATGAACATGCCATTATCTTCATAAGTGTATTCAGAATTGCATTTCGGGCAGTGTGGCAGTGTCATGGGTATCCTCAATAAGTGCTTTACTCGCTGGAAAGTGCCAGCTAAATGACGGCAGAGTGCCGAAAAAGGCGTAAAGTATAGCGCAAATCCCCACTGTTGTCGGTGCTATTGTTTAATAAAAAAGTATGGGAAGTGTGTTGCGAGTGACACTTTCTGTCAGTCAACCAGGCGATGCTTACGCCATTAACAGAGTGGAAAGAGTTGACGCTAAATATATCGATTATTTTATTGCAGCAAATTGCCACGTTCCTTCATTTCGGATAAGGTGAAGCGAATCATTGTTATTAATCCGCGCTCTTCAGCGTCATAGATATCTTATGGCGGCGGCGAATTACCTCTCTTTTTAGGTGGGTAAATAATGATGATATATCCTGAAGTTTCCTGAAATTGGGCTACGCTTTTTATCTTTTGGCTATTGAGCCAGAAGGGAAGCCTTACACGCAATGCAAGGATAACGAGATATTTCTGATAATCATCAATCAGTTATATTAGATGAACATGTTTTCCACACGTGATCAAATAAGCCGAAACTAAATAATTAAAACCCGGTGGCTTAATAAAAGTAATAAATTTGCGTTAAGGAAAGGCTTTTATCATGCACACACAGACCATTTTTGAATTAAGCCAGGAAGCAGAGCGTTTGCTGCAACTTGCCCTGCAAAATCTTGATACGTTGAAATCAATGCCGATAGCGATGCTGGACAGCACGGCCGCCGCCATTACGGGTGAAAAGAATAACGTTCTACCTTTGCATTTTAGTTCACGCGGCGTCGACGCTCAGAAAGCGATGCTGAATAATGAATTACGGAAAATAACCCGCCTGGAAATGGTTCTGGCTATTGTGGGCACCATGAAGGCCGGGAAATCAACGACCATAAATGCCATTGTCGGCACCGAAGTGTTGCCAAACCGCAACCGCCCCATGACGGCGCTCCCGACGCTTATCCGTCATACGCCGGGGCAAAAGGAACCGGTACTCCATTTCTCGCATGTCTCCCCCATTGATGACTTGATCCTGCTGTTGCAGAAGAAGCTCTGCGATGATGACCGTGGAAAGCTGGCGCAGCGTCTCGAAATTGATAAAGACATGATTACGCTGCTGGAGAGAATTGAGAAAGGTGAAGCGTTTGAAAAACATCACCTGGGCGCACAGCCGATTTTCCACTGTCTGAAAAGCCTGAACGATCTGGTGAGGTTATCTCTGGCGCTGGAGGTCGAGTTTCCGTTCTCAGAGTATGCGGCAATCGAAAATATCCCGGTCATTGAGGTCGAATTTGTTCATCTCGCCGGTCTGGATGCGCATCTTGGGCAACTGACATTACTCGATACCCCAGGGCCGAACGAAGCCGGCCAGCCGCATCTGCAAAAAATGCTTACCGATCAGCTGGCACGTGCATCGGCGGTGCTGGCGGTGATGGATTACACCCAGCTCAAGTCCATTTCGGACGAGGAAGTCCGTCAGGCGATTTCGGTTGCGGGAAAATCCATACCTTTATATGCGCTGGTGAATAAATTCGATCAGAAAGACCGTAACAGCGACGATGAAGAGCAGGTCAAGGCGATGATTTCCGGCACGCTCATGAAGGGCAATATTTCGCCGGGGCAGATTTACCCCGTTTCGTCGATGTGGGCTTATCTGGCAAACCGCGCCCGGTATGAGATGACCACCCATGGACGGTTACCGGATCACCAGGAGCAGCGTTGGGTTCAGGATTTTGCCGAAGCTGCGCTGGGACGTCGCTGGCGGACGGCGGATTTGGACGATATCGACCATATTCGTCATGCGGCTGATTTACTCTGGGAAGACTCGCTGTTCGAACAACCGATTCGCAAGCTGATTTACGCCGCCTATGCCAATGCATCGTTATTCGCGCTGCGTTCGGCGTCGCACAAGCTGCTGAACTACGCACAAAATGCCAGGGAGTATCTTGATTTTCGCTATCAGGGGCTGACGGTCGCCTTTGAGGCGCTCGAACTGAATATTTTGCGCCTTGAAGAGGACATGGCGCTTTTGCAAACGCGCCAGTGTGTGGTCAGTGATGAAGTGAAGCATGAAGTTGAGGAAGCGCTTAACGCAACCGATGAATTTATGGCGCAGCAGAAAGGCGCGTTGCAGCAGGCGATTAGCCATGTCTTTAGCCGCAACAATATTCTTGATTTGGCGGGGATCGCGCCGCTGAATCTTCACTCATCCGAGCCAGAAGCCTATCGACAGCTGGTGCTCGATGATGAGGGGCAGGCTCAGATTGTGCTGAGTAAAATTTGCGCTTCCTGCGAACAGATCATGCTGGATGCGCAGAAGAAAATTAGCCGCGAGCTGGCGCTACGTTTTGATCAGCTGGAGTCTACGCTGGCGCGCTCGTTGAATGAGGCGATGCGGCCGATTGAAACGCGCATTAAAGAGCAGCTTAGTCATGCCGGTTTTCGGGCGAGGATAAGTTTCCCGGCATTTCAGGCCAACCAGCTTAACGTTAATACGCGAGCGTTATTTAACGATGCTATCGAGATGGATAATCGCCAGACGGGTCAACAGCCGGGCGCGGGCAGCATGCGAGAAACCGTTGCACGCTGGCTGAATAATCCGGGCTGGGGCTGGGAAGATTACGTGGAGACACGGACCCGATATGTTATCGACGTCGCTCAGCTGCATGACAAATTTAAGCAACATATCGATCAGTTTTGTGAACAAATCCGTAAAGCTTTGGCCGCGCAGGTCGATGTCTCTGTTACGGCGGGTATGGCAACCTTTTTTGCAGAGTTTTCGCTATGCCTGACCGGGTTACAGGAAAGCTTGCGTGATAGCCTCGCAGTGCGGCAGCAAAATGAGCATTCGACCCGCGCGCTCAGCCAGCTGTTGAAGCAAAGTATCACGACTGCGACGTGGATTCAGGAAGATACCCGACTGTTACGCGATGACATTCAAACCCTATTCGCAGCAGAGCAACCATGATAACACCTATTCTGGACGGTCCCGGGCGGACGCTGGAGTGTATCCATCCTAAATTTATGGTCGATCTTGTTCAGGGAGTGGACGCGACGCGTCATTCCCACCAGGGTCCGCAACAGCTGCAATTTCGTGAGCGTTTGACGCAGGAGGTCATGTCGCACACCCGGCTACGGCCCTGGGCGATGGCGGGAATGCTCAACGAAAATGCGGCGCTGCGCCTGGGGCTGGCGGAAAAGCTGGCCAGTATGCTTGACCCGGGCCATCTTGCATTGACCTCAATGGCCGCTAAGCTGGTTGCGCTACGTCAGCAGACGCATCCGCGAGTTCAGCCCTCACCGGGCCTGGTTGAGCAGTACGCCGAGCTCTCTTCTCACTTCAGCCAGCGTGCGGAATATAAAGAAAAAGCGCTGACCCAGCGCGGCCTGACGGTCCAGGCGGGCGAGCACAGTGAACAGATTTTTACCCGCTGGCGGGCGGGGCATTATGATGGCTGGTCGCTGGCCGGGCGCTGTTACGTTGTGCTGGAAGAGCTGCGCTGGGGGGCATTCGGTGATGCGTGCCGTCTGGCGAATGATGATGTGGCGGCAATGCTCAAAGATAACCTGCGCAGCATGGCGGCTAACTATCTTGCGCAGGGGATAAATGCGTCTCCCTCCACTCGACATTTCTATCACCAATGGCTGACAACGCCGGCTGCGTCGGGATTGATGGATCATAAAGATATGCTTGGCTGGCTGGGCGACTGGTGTCAGGCAGATAAACATCCGCTGAGTTGGTCAGTGACGCAAAACTGGCAGACTGTTGCGCTGGGTATGCCGAGGCTCTGTTCGGCAAAGCGGCTGGTGGATGGGATGGTTGAAGAGATTTTTGGTTGACCACTCGGGCCTCATCCTAAGCCTCTCCCCGTTGGGGAGAGGTACAGTCAGGTGTCGGGAGTTAGTGATGCATTTCGACAGGTTTTGATGCTGGCTGGGCTTCAGGAGCTTGGCCAAAGCGTTTGGCATAGAGCGCGGTGATGATGGGCACCAGAATTGCCGTCACGATGACGCTTGCGGCTACCAGCGCCGTGGCTGATGCCGCGACAGGTTCGAAGGCTGGGTTAATCTGAGCAATGATCACCGGGTTTGCTACGGCAGCACCTGCGGCTGATGAGGCGGCTACCCCCGCCGTTCCGTTTCCTCCCCCAATGACGCGGTCGGCAATAATCAGCGGAATGCCTGTGATGACGATGACCGCAACGCCCAGCACAATGCCCAGCAGTCCGGTATCGAGGATGACGTTCAGGTTGATGGTGTTACCCAGCGCGAAGCCGAAGAACGGGATCAGTACCGGCGTGGCTTTGCTGAAGAAATCGCGCAGATCGTGGTCCAGGTTGCCCAAGGCAAAACCAATCAGGAACGGCAGGATCGCGCCGACAAAGTGGTGTGGCTCAAAAGAGGCTAAGCCGGCGGAACCCAGGATCAGCATCGTCATTAGCGGGCCAGATTCCAAAGACATGAGTACGAAGGCCCCAGACTCTTCTTTGGTACCATACTGGTTCATCAGGCTGGCATACAGACCGCCGTTGGTCATGTCCATTGCTGAAACTATCGCCAGAACGGATAATCCTGCAAAGAATCCGGTCTGAATTCCGTTCTCCGGAATGAACATCGCACAGACCATAGCCACAATCCAGGCGACGGCAATTTTGGTGACAACTAGCGTGCCGGATTTACGTAATACCGTTCCCGTGGCTCGCAAATTAATTGACGCACCAATACAAAAGAACCATACCGCAAGGATAGGTACCGTCCCGGTAATCATCCCTTTTGTAAAACCACCAAAATATGCCCCCGTGTTGGGCGCTAGCGTATTCAGGATGGCACCTAATACCAGGGGAACCAGCATCATCCCACCGGGGATACGTTCTATCGTGGCTTTAATCTTCATGTACAACCCTCACATCTTAACCCGCACGGCAGGCGGAGTGTGCTAAAAAATAAATCAATAGATTCAATGAATTGACTGAGATTTAACGCAGTTAATTCGTTATCCATGCAATAAAATTAAATGCGTGATTCCGATTAAATGTTTCCTGGAAGCACGTAAGACGTTGTGTTCGGATTTATCATGCGATCATTGGAATGGTGATTCAATGAAAATAAAACAGTGTTTTGGTTATCTTCGTCACATATTTAATGTAAACATCTTGGCGGGTGCTTGGTAATTAAAATTTATGTAAATCCGGTGTGAAGGAATGTGATTTGTTTTTTGTTAAGTCTGAAATAATAACGGGCGTGAGGACAGGGATAGCAGGCACTATAGGAAAGGGCTTATTTGTGGGGGACTGACAAATCTTTAAGCTCTCTGACGAACCGCCAATATAGGTGTGAAGTTGATCACATATATAAACGCTGGTAGGGTAAAAAGGTCATTAACTGCCCAGACAGGCGTCAACAGGTTCGGTTGTATCGGTGTGAAACGTCAATGTAAGTAAACCTGCTACGCTTGAATAAGGTGATTCGCATGGAGCGGATCCCAGGTTCACAGATCGCGAATGGGACTGTGAAACGGACAGGGCTGAGTCTACGAGGAAAGCTATGCTTAGAAGGAAAAAGGTTAAACCCATCACGCTTCGCGACGTCACTATTATTGATGACGCAAAACTGCGTAAAGCGATCACCGCAGCCTCGCTCGGTAATGCGATGGAATGGTTCGATTTTGGCGTCTATGGCTTTGTTGCCTACGCATTAGGTAAAGTGTTTTTCCCCGGTGCTGACCCAAGTTTGCAGATGATTGCTGCACTGGGTACTTTCTCGGTTCCCTTCCTGATCCGCCCATTGGGTGGTCTGTTCTTCGGCGCGCTCGGCGATAAATACGGTCGTCAGAAAATCCTTGCCATAACCATTGTTATCATGTCGATCAGTACCTTCTGTATCGGCTTGATACCGTCCTATGCCACCATCGGCATCTGGGCACCTATTCTGCTGCTGCTCTGTAAGATGGCACAGGGCTTCTCCGTTGGCGGTGAATATACCGGTGCCTCGATTTTTGTCGCCGAGTATTCCCCGGACCGTAAACGCGGATTTATGGGAAGCTGGCTGGACTTTGGTTCGATTGCCGGATTCGTGCTGGGTGCGGGCGTGGTGGTTCTGATTTCGACCGTAGTCGGTGAAGAGAACTTCCTTGAATGGGGCTGGCGTATTCCATTCTTCCTGGCGCTGCCGCTGGGTGTGATTGGTTTGTATCTGCGTCATGCTCTGGAAGAGACTCCTGCGTTCCAGCAGCACGTTGAAAAACTGGAGCAGGGCGATCGTGAAGGGCTGCAGGAAGGCCCGAAAGTGTCGTTCAAAGACATTGCGACCAAACACTGGCGCAGCCTGCTGACCTGTATTGGTCTGGTGATTTCCACCAACGTGACCTATTACATGCTGTTGACCTATATGCCGAGCTATCTGTCGCACAACCTGCACTACTCGGAAGATCACGGGGTCCTGATTATTATCGCCATCATGGTGGGTATGCTCTTTGTGCAGCCAATCATGGGCCTGTTGAGTGACCGCTTTGGTCGCCGACCGTTCATCATTCTGGGCAGCGTGGCGTTGTTTGCGCTGGCAATCCCGGCCTTTATTCTGATTAACAGTAATGTGCTGGGGCTGATTTTTGCCGGCCTGCTGATGCTGGCGGTGATCCTGAACTGCTTTATTGGGGTAATGGCTTCTACGCTGCCTGCGATGTTCCCGACGCATATTCGCTACAGTGCGCTGGCAGCGGCCTTTAATATCTCTGTTCTGATTGCGGGTTTGACGCCGACGATTGCCGCCTCGCTGGTGGAGAGCACGCAGAACCTGATGATGCCTGCTTATTACCTGATGGTGATTGCGGTGGTGGGTCTCGCGACTGGCCTTACAATGAAGGAGACGGCGAACCGTCCTCTGAAAGGGGCGACGCCTGCGGCATCCGATCTTCAGGAAGCGAAAGAGATTCTTCGCGAGCACTACGATAACGTAGAGCAGAAGATTGAAGATATAGATGTAGAGATTGAAGAGCTACAGAAAAAACGCTCCCGTCTGGTGGATCAACATCCCCGCATTAATGAGTAATCACAAAACCCGCCTCTGGCGGGTTTTCTTTTATATGAGTGTTGATATAGGTCGTGACAATGAATTTGCTATGGCCCGACCCGATGGCATGACGTACGCCATAGCGGAAAAATCCTGTTCGTAACCCCGCTCCCTGGATGAAATGTGGATAAGTCTGTGCGTAAAGGGGTATAAGGCGGGGTTTTGCTGTGGAATGCAGCAGTCAGTCATTTTTCTGTCATTTAGCGGTTGCGGCCTGCTGAGAACTCCCTATAATGCGCCTCCATCGACACGGCAGATGTGAATCACTTCACAAACAACCCGGTCGGTTGAAGAGAAAAAATCC
>NZ_JBAKHK010000188.1:0-267 GCF_036903355.1 Enterobacter sp. UNJFSC 003 | reverse complement strand
ACACCAGACACTGCCACCATCGCCCCCGTCAGCCATAAGGCTTTCGCCGGGAACGCTTTGCGCAGCATAATCAGTGACGGCAAACTCACCGCCGGGAGCGTCATCAACAATGCCAGCGCCGGAGCAGTTCCCATACCTGCCAGCATCATCGTTTGTACAATCGGAATTTCTGCTGCCGTGGGAATGACAAACAAGCATCCTGCTACCGCCATCGCCACCACCCACATCAGGCTGTTATCGACAGCACCATCGGCATGGGGGAATAAC
>NZ_JBAKHK010000187.1:0-267 GCF_036903355.1 Enterobacter sp. UNJFSC 003 | reverse complement strand
GATGACGCGCTACCAGCTCGATGGTTTCGCCCGCGCCTACCAGCAACACTGTGACCGTAGAGAGCGATTCAAAGATCTGCCGCGCCAGCGTACAAGCCGCAAAAGCGACAGACACAGCGCTGGCACCGATATCTGTTTCAGTGCGAACGCGTTTCGCTACAGAGAAAGATTTCTGGAACATGCGTTCCAGTTCGCTGGCCTTCATATGGCCTTTTTGCGAATCGGCAAACGCTTTTTTAACCTGACCGAGGATCTGCGGCTCCCCAA
>NZ_JBAKHK010000186.1:0-268 GCF_036903355.1 Enterobacter sp. UNJFSC 003 | reverse complement strand
CCACTACTGAGCGCGATGTTAACCAGTTAACCCCACGCGAGCGCGATATTCTCAAGCTGATTGCCCAGGGTTTGCCGAACAAGATGATTGCCCGCCGCCTGGATATCACCGAAAGCACAGTAAAAGTGCACGTCAAGCACATGCTGAAGAAAATGAAGCTCAAGTCTCGCGTGGAAGCAGCGGTATGGGTGCATCAGGAGCGCATTTTCTGATTACGGTTCCCAGCGCAGTTCGTCGTTTGACAATGCGTCGAACGGTTCGACAAGCG
>NZ_JBAKHK010000185.1:0-268 GCF_036903355.1 Enterobacter sp. UNJFSC 003 | reverse complement strand
GCGCTAACCTTTACAGCCCGATCGGCGCCATGCTGGTCGGGCTGCTCTTCCCTGCGCTTTACCGTATACTGCATTTTTTCCGCAAAGCTGAGTCGCTTTTCATGCAAAAAAAATCTATTTACGTTGCCTATACCGGCGGAACGATCGGTATGCAGCGCTCTGCACAAGGCTATATTCCGGTTTCAGGTCACCTGCAGCGGCAGTTAGCGGCGATGCCGGAGTTTCACCGCCCGGAAATGCCTGCCTTTACTATTCATGAGTATCAGCC
>NZ_JBAKHK010000184.1:0-268 GCF_036903355.1 Enterobacter sp. UNJFSC 003 | reverse complement strand
GTATTTATGCACGCCCGCTTTGACATCTTTCAGTTCAGCGGTATAGCTGTTGCCCTCGCTGTCGGTCAGCACCACGTTCACTTTATCGACGTCGTTTTCGACCGAGAACGCGAGCGTGTCTTCCGCTTTGGTGACGGTGCTGTCGCCTTCGGTATAAACGCTGCGTCCAACCCACTGCGCCGCGTTCATCTGCTGCATGCTGACCACCAGCTGGCCGACGTTATTCATTGAACTGTTCAGCTGCTGAACGCCCGCCGCCGTGTTGAAC
>NZ_JBAKHK010000183.1:0-268 GCF_036903355.1 Enterobacter sp. UNJFSC 003 | reverse complement strand
GACCAAAGGTCTGACATTGCCGCTGATCAGTTACGGTGGTTCGAGCTTACTGATTATGTCGACAGCCATCATGATGCTGTTGCGTATTGATTATGAAACGCGTCTGGAGAAAGCGCAGGCGTTTGTACGAGGTTCACGATGAGTGGTCAAGGAAAGCGATTAATGGTGATGGCAGGCGGAACCGGTGGACATGTATTCCCGGGACTGGCGGTTGCGCACCATCTAATGGCTCAGGGTTGGCAAGTTCGCTGGCTGGGGACTGCCGACC
>NZ_JBAKHK010000182.1:0-268 GCF_036903355.1 Enterobacter sp. UNJFSC 003 | reverse complement strand
GAGCCAGATTGGCTACATGTTCCTCGCGCTTGGCGTGCAGGCATGGGATGCGGCGATTTTCCACTTGATGACTCACGCGTTCTTTAAAGCGCTGCTGTTCCTGGCATCCGGTTCCGTCATTCTGGCCTGCCATCACGAACAGAACATCTTCAAGATGGGCGGTCTGCGTAAATCTATTCCGCTGGTTTATCTCTGCTTCCTGGTGGGCGGCGCAGCACTGTCGGCACTGCCGCTGGTCACTGCGGGCTTCTTCAGTAAGGATGAGATC
>NZ_JBAKHK010000181.1:0-269 GCF_036903355.1 Enterobacter sp. UNJFSC 003 | reverse complement strand
AGTAAAGGATGCGTGTAAAGCATGAATATCATTGTTTGGCAAATTAAAGCATGCGCACCATTCATATAATGTTAAAGTGTACTTGTTGTTCATCGGACAGAAAAAATAGTATCCTCTCATTGCCATAGTTTAATGGTGCTTTGCAACGAACTTAGGAATTCAATGGTTAAGCGGCTATAAGTAGGTACATTATTGTACACAAAGTTTTGCATGCCACCTCTATTGCAAAGTAAATTAAAGTCATCAGAAATACCGAGTTGGTTCAATAT
>NZ_JBAKHK010000180.1:0-269 GCF_036903355.1 Enterobacter sp. UNJFSC 003 | reverse complement strand
CCATTGGGCCTATCCGGGCTGTCCCGATGGATATTACGCCGAAGTATGTGGGAATTGCCAGCGGATTGATGAACGCCGGTTCCGCTGTCGCCGACATTATTTCACCTATCGCCTTTGGCATTATTATCGACAAAACAGGCAACTGGAGTTTACCATTCTACGGTTCCGTCGCATTGCTTGTTATTGGTATATTCCTGACGTTCTTCATGCGTCCAGATAAGTCATTGTAAAAGTCGAATCAGGGCTGAAGTGGCACACTGAATTTGGCC
>NZ_JBAKHK010000179.1:0-269 GCF_036903355.1 Enterobacter sp. UNJFSC 003 | reverse complement strand
AGCCCACGCCGCGCACGGTCTGAATCAGCTTCGGCTCAAAGTCGTTGTCGATTTTGCCGCGTAGCCGCTTCACCGCCACATCAATGGCGTTAGTGTCGCTGTCGAAATTCATGTCCCACACCTGCGAGGCGATAAGCGAGCGGGGCAGCACTTCGCCCTGATGGCGGAGAAAAAACTCCAGCAGAGTAAACTCTTTACTGGTCAGAGTGATGCGCGTGCCGCTGCGGGTGACTTTGCGGCTGACGAGATCGACCATCAGGTCGGCAACC
>NZ_JBAKHK010000017.1:0-62665 GCF_036903355.1 Enterobacter sp. UNJFSC 003 | reverse complement strand
GGTGGCTACGACGGGATTCGAACCTGTGACCCCATCATTATGAGTGATGTGCTCTAACCAACTGAGCTACGTAGCCATCTTTTTTTCGCGTTACCTTATCGGCGTTGCGGGGCGCATTATGCGTATAGACCCTTGCAGCGTCAACACCTTTTTCAACGAAAATAGCGGGAATGTGACTGTTTGGTTAGGTTGCGAACAGCGTGGCCGAATATTCGGCAATTATTGGTTATTAATCGGTTTTAAGTGGCGAAAAGTGAGGCAAAAAAAACAGGCCCCGGAGGGCCTGTCGATCAACTTTTTGCTTACTTATAAGCAGACTGGTGAACGCCAACCGCACGTCCAGAGGGATCGTTCATAGACTTGAAAGATTCATCCCATTCAATGGCTTTAGCTGAAGAACAGGCAACGGACGGGCCACCAGGTACACACTCGGCTGCGCTGGGTACCGGGAACAGCTCTTCGAAGATCTCACGGTACAAATAGGCTTCTTTCGAGCCTGGCGTATTGTACGGGAAGCGGAAGCTCGCCGTTTCCAGCTGTTGGTCGGAAACCTGTTTTGCCGCCACCTCTTTCAGGGTGTCGATCCAGCTGTAACCTACGCCGTCAGAAAACTGCTCTTTTTGGCGCCACGCAACGCTTGCCGGCAGGTAGGATTCAAAACATTCGCGCAGGATATGTTTTTCCATTTTGCCGTTGCCGCACATTTTGTCCTGCGGGTTGATGCGCATCGCCACGTCGAGGAATTTCTTATCCAGGAACGGAACGCGCGCTTCTACGCCCCACGCAGACATGGCTTTGTTGGCACGCGCACAGTCGAACATGTGCAACGCCTGCAGTTTACGCACCGTCTCTTCGTGCAATTCTTTGGCATTTGGCGCTTTATGGAAGTACAGATAGCCGCCAAATACCTCGTCAGAACCTTCGCCCGACAGCACCATTTTGATACCCATCGCTTTGATTTTACGCGACATGAGATACATCGGCGTAGATGCGCGAATAGTGGTTACGTCATAGGTTTCAATGTGATAGATCACATCGCGGATCGCATCCAGGCCTTCCTGCACGGTAAAGTGAATTTCATGGTGCACGGTGCCGAGATGGTTTGCCACTTCCTGCGCAGCTTTCAGGTCAGGTGCCCCTTCAAGACCCACGGCGAAGGAGTGCAGCTGCGGCCACCAGGCTTCTGAACGCTCCTGATCTTCCACGCGGCGCGCGGCGAATTTCTTAGTGATCGCGGAGATCACGGAGGAGTCCAGCCCGCCTGAGAGCAGTACGCCATACGGTACGTCAGACATCAGGTGGCTTTTCACGGAATCCTCCAGCGCCTGACGCAGCTCGGCTTTGTCAGTGACGTTGTCTTTTACCGCGTCATAATCGAACCAGTCACGCTGGTAGTATTGGCGAATTTCACCGTCTTTGCTCCACAGATAGCTTCCCGCAGGGAACTCTTTGATGGAACGGCAAACCGGTACCAGGGCTTTCATTTCAGACGCAACATAGAAGTTGCCGTGTTCATCATGGCCCATGTACAGCGGGATAATACCAATGTGGTCACGGCCAATCAGGTATGCATCTTTTTCGCTGTCGTACAGGGCGAAGGCAAACATACCCTCCAGCTCGTCCAGGAATTCTGGTCCTTTCTCCTGATACAGCGCGAGGATGACTTCACAGTCAGAACCGGTCTGGAAGGCGTAACGATCGCCATACTCGGCGCGCAGCGCCTGGTGGTTGTAGATTTCCCCGTTCACAGCCAGCGCGTGCGTTTTTTTCTCGTTATACAGCGGCTGTGCACCGGCGTTGACGTCAACAATGGACAGACGCTCGTGTGCCAGAATAGCTTTATCGCTGGCGTAAACCCCTGACCAGTCCGGGCCGCGATGGCGCATCAGGCGGGACAATTCGAGTGCTTTTTTACGCAGTTCGCCCGCGTCAGTTTTAATATCCAGTACGCCAAAAATTGAACACATAACCTTCTCCGTTAACCCTGTTGCTTTGTAATGTTGCTTGCTTATGAAAATGCCGCAAAGGGGAGGGGCGCGCAAGGCTTTTACGGGGTAAAACGGAAATAGTGCAAAGGTGATTGATGAATGTTGAAAAAAGAGTATGTAGAAGGCGGTTTTATTGATGATTATTCAATGAATCTCGATTTTTGTTAGAGGGTAATGATTTTCCGCGAGCCAAAAATGAAAAACCACGCTTTGCAGCGTGGCCTGGGATTAGATGACGTCGATTTCGTCGACGGAGGGGTAAATCCAGCTCGGGCGGAACGGCATGGAATCAATGTCATCAAGCGTTGAAACGCCAGAGAGCACGAGAATTGTCTCCAGACCCGCCTGGAAACCGGCCAGAATATCGGTACGAAGGTTATCACCGACAATGACGGTTTCTTCTGAGTGGGCCTGCATCTTATTCAGCGCAGCACGGATAATCCATGGGCTCGGCTTACCGACCACAAACGGTTTACGACCAGAAATCTTTTCTATACCGGCACACAGTGCGCCGCAGGCAGGATAAAAACCGCGACCATGGGTATCCGGGTTGGTGGCGATAAAGCGCGCGCCGCTGGCAACAAAGTAAGCGGCTTTATGCATCATCTCCCAGTTAAAGGAACGCGTTTCGCCGACAATCACAAAGTCCGGGTTAACATCGGTAATGGTAAAGCCCGCTTTATACAGCTCGTGGATCAGCGCGCCTTCCCCAACCACGTAGGCTTTTTTCCCTTCCTGACGCTTCAGAAAATCGGCCGTTGCCATTGCCGAGGTATAAAACACGCTGTCTGGCACGTCGACGCCCGCTGTAGCAAAGCGGTTTGCCAGATCCTGACCGGTTTGGGAAGGGTAGTTCGTGAGAAGAACCAGAGGCATTCCTTTGTCGATGATGCGGTGTAAAAACTCCGCAGCACCCGGCACGGCAACATTGTCGTGCATCAGCACGCCGTCGATATCACAAATTACATTCTTAATGGTCATGGACGTTCCGACATCAAAAAAAGAAGGCGTTACTATAAGGTTCGATCAGCTTTCCAGCAAATGCTGCAGCAGGATCCCGTTGAGCATGGCGCGTTTGACCAGCGCAAATGCCCCGATCGCGGAGCGGTGATCCAGCGTTGAGCGCACCACCGGTAAGTTCTGGCGAAACGCCTTAAGCGCCTGAGTGTTGATACAGCCTTCAATGGCAGGCAGTAACACTTTTTCAGCTTCAACGATTTCACCGGCGATCACCACTTTTTGCGGGTTAAACAGGTTGATGGCAATGGCGATGGTTTTACCAAGATGGCGACCCACCTGCTCGATCACTTCGCAGGCCAGCGCATCGCCTTTATTTGCGGCTTTGCAAATGGCACCAATTTTACAGTCATCCAGCGTGACGCGGCTCTGGTAGCCTTGTTCGATCAGATGGCGAACCCGATGCTCAATGGCCGCGTTGGCGGCGACGGTTTCAAGACAACCAAAGTTACCGCAGTGGCAGCGTTCGCCGAGCGGTTCCACCTGAATATGGCCTATCTCGCCCACGTTACCGTTTCGACCAATAAAAATGCGGCCATTGGAGATGATGCCTGCACCCGTACCCCGGTGAACGCGCACCAGAATAGAGTCTTCACAGTCCTGGCTCGCACCAAAGTAGTGCTCGGCCAGGGCCAAGGAGCGGATATCGTGACCCACAAAGCAGGTCACTTTAAACCGTATTTCCAGTGCATCGACCAGGCCCCAGTTCTCCACCTGAATGTGCGGCATATAGCGAATAACGCCGCTTTCCGGATCGACAAGGCCGGGCAGAATCACCGATATTGCAATAAGCTCGCGGATCTTGCGCTGGCAGTTTTCAATAAACTGCGCGATGGTGTTCAAAAGCGCGTGTTCGAGCGTCTCCTGAGTGCGTTCCGGGAGAGGATAGTGTTCTTCGGCAATGGCTTTGCTGCTGAGATCGTAGAGCGTCAGCGTGGTGTCATAACGACCCAAGCGGACGCCAATCGCCTGAAAATTGCGGGTTTCGGTAATGATGGAGATGGCGCGGCGCCCCCCGGTGGAGGCCTGCTGATCGACTTCTTTGATCAGGCCGCGCTCAATAAGCTGGCGCGTAATTTTTGTCACGCTGGCGGGAGCAAGCTGGCTTTGTTCGGCTATCTGAATGCGTGAGATTGGCCCGTGCTGGTCAATCAGGCGATAAACTGCCGCGCTGTTAAGTTGTTTAACGAGATCGACATTACCGATTTGAGCTTGTCCGCCTGGTGTCATACTTTTACTTACTCAGTGACGACCTCGTTACCATTAACGATGGTCTTAATAATTTTATAATCCTGTGTGAATGCCGTCAGGTTTGCAACCATACCTGGAGCAATTACGCCAAGCTGTTTATCCACGCCTATAGCGCGAGCCGGGTACAGCGTTGCCATGCGCAGCACTTCTTCAAGCGCTATTCCGCAATGTTCAACCAGGTTACGCACCCCTTCAATCATGGTCAGGGCTGAACCGCTCAACGTCCCGTTCTCATCCACACAGAGTCCGTTACGGTAGTATATTGTTTTACCAGCAAAAATGAACTGGTCAATATTTGCCCCTGCCGGTGCTGTGGCGTCGGTTACCAGACACAGCTTGTCGCCTTTCAGACGTTTGGCGTTACGGATATTGGTGAAATCGACATGCAACCCGTCAGCGATAATGCCGCAGTAGACGTCGGGTTCGTCCAGAATAGCCCCCACCAGTCCCGGCTCGCGTCCTGTGATATACGGCATGGCGTTATAAAGATGGGTCGCAAACGTGATACCGGCACGGAAGCCTGCTTTAGCTTCTTTCAGCGTCGCGTTTGAGTGGCCTGCGGAAACGACAATCCCGGCGGCGGCCAGCTTGCCAATCACGTCAGTGCCCGTCATTTCCGGTGCCAGCGTGACTTTGGCGATCACATCGGCGTTGGCACACATGTAGTCGACCAGCTCAGCATCCGGTTTGCGCACATAATTCGGATTATGCGTTCCTTTTTTGACAATATTCAGCCATGGACCTTCAAGATGCAGGCCCAGCGCCTGGTTAGGGTATTTGGCCAGATAGTCACGCATGACGCGAATACCCTGTTTCATCAGGTCATCACTACTGGTGATAAGGGTTGGGAGATAGCTGGTGCAGCCCGATTTCTCGTTAGCTTTCTGCATGATTTCCAGCGTTTCAACCGTCACCGCCTCTGCAGTGTCATTGAACTGCACACCGCCGCAGCCGTTCAGCTGCACGTCGATGAAACCGGGGGAGATTGCTGCTCCATTGAGTGAGCGCTGTTCCATCTCCGGCGGCAACTCTGCCAGCGGGCAAACACGTTCAATCAGGCCATTCGCGATAACAATCGCGTGGTCATCCAGAATTTCATGGCCGGTATAAATCCGACCGTGGGTTAAAGCGTACATAACGACCCCCGGTTTAAAAAAGCGACCGCCCCTTTTGCGAGGCGGTTATTCAATTACAGATCTTTGATATTTTCTGATTCTAACTCGTTGAAATATTTCAACGTTTTCACTTTCAGTTCCATCGTTGACGGTTCGTCACAGACGATAACTGATTTTGGATGCAGCTGCAGGCAACTGATGGTCCACATATGATTAACGTTGCCTTCAACGGCTGCCTGGAGCGCCTGCGCTTTCACGCCGCCCAGAACCAGAATCATCACTTCTTCGGCATCCAACAGGGTGCCCACACCTACGGTCAGGGCGTATTTAGGAACCTGGTTCACGTCGCCGTCGAAGAAACGGGAGTTTGCCACGCGCGTGTCATGGGTCAGCGTTTTAATACGCGTACGAGAAGCAAGAGAAGACGCAGGTTCGTTAAATGCGATATGACCATCGTTGCCCACGCCACCCATAAACAGATGGATTTTACCGTAAGAACGGATTTTTTCTTCATACTGACGGCATTCTGCGTCAATATCGGGCGCGTTTCCATTCAGCAGGTTAATGTTTTCAGCTGGAATATCAACGTGATCGAAGAAGTTACGGTGCATGAAACTGTGATAGCTTTCTGGATGGTCCTTTGGCAGGCCAACATATTCGTCCATGTTGAACGTGACGACATGCTTAAAGCTAACCTGGCCCGCTTTGTGCATTTCAACCAGAGCTTTGTACGCTGTCAGCGGTGTACCGCCGGTTGGAAGACCAAGAACGAAAGGACGATCGGCGGTAGGTTTGAAGGCGTTAATGCGGTTAACGATATGACGGGCAGCCCATTTACCGACTTGTTCAGCTGTTGCCAGGGGGATCAGTCTCATTGTTCACCTCTAAGGTTAAAGTAAAAGAGTGGGCGGATGATTTCTGGAGCCTGAACTAAGCGTAACCTGGAACCTTTCAGGCCGGATCAATCCGTCTTGATTTTTTGAATGATAAAATAAGTTTTCGCTGTTAGCCAGTCCATGGGGGTGTAATTAACGATATTTGGTGACAAAAATCACAAAAAGTACGCGTTTAATTTGCGATACGAATTAATTTTTCACACACTCAGAATGCCAGTGAATCATCAACTGTATCTATAGTTAGTGACACAATAAAAAACACAGCTGAGAACGTGCCTTAAACGGGGTCTCATAGGGGGAAGAAAGTGAGTATTCTAGGTTATTTACAAAAGGTTGGCCGCGCGCTTATGGTGCCGGTTGCCACGCTGCCAGCGGCAGCGATATTGATGGGTGTGGGTTACTGGATTGACCCGGTAGGTTGGGGTGGAGATAACGCACTCGCGGCGTTCTTCATTAAATCGGGTTCCGCCATTATCGACAACATGTCCGTACTGTTCGCCATTGGTGTGGCTTACGGTATGTCTAAAGATAAAGATGGTGCTGCGGCGTTGACGGGTTTTGTGGGCTTCCTTGTGCTGACCACGCTCTGTTCTCCAGCTGCCGTTGCTATGATCCAGAAAATCCCGGCGGACCAGGTTCCTGCCGCGTTCGGTAAGATCAGTAACCAGTTCGTGGGTATCCTGGTCGGTATTATCTCTGCAGAACTGTACAACCGGTTCAGCAGCGTTGAGCTGCCAAAAGCGCTGTCGTTCTTCAGCGGCCGTCGTCTGGTGCCAATTCTGACCTCCTTCGTGATGATCTTCGTTGCGTTTATCCTGATGTACATCTGGCCGGTTATCTTCGACGGTCTGGTGAACTTCGGTGAACATATTCAGAAACTGGGTTCCGTCGGTGCGGGCGTGTACGCGTTCTTCAACCGTCTGCTGATCCCGGTTGGCCTGCACCACGCGTTGAACTCCGTATTCTGGTTCGACGTTGCGGGTATTAACGATATTCCTAACTTCCTGGGTGGCGCACAGTCCATCGAAGCAGGTAAAGCGGTTGTCGGTATTACCGGTCGTTACCAGGCAGGCTTCTTCCCCATCATGATGTTTGGTCTCCCAGGTGCTGCGCTGGCTATCTACCACTGCGCGCGTCCCGAGAACAAAGCAAAAGTGCTGGGTATCATGATGGCAGGTGCATTTGCTGCCTTCTTCACGGGTATCACCGAGCCGCTGGAATTCTCCTTCATGTTCGTGGCACCGGTGCTGTACGTGATTCACGCCGTGCTGACCGGTATCTCCGTATTCATCGCTGCAAGCATGCACTGGATTGCCGGTTTTGGCTTCAGCGCCGGGCTGGTGGATATGGTGCTCTCCTCGCGTAACCCGTTGGCGACCCACTGGTGGATGCTGATCCCACAAGGTTTGGTGTTCTTCGTTATCTACTACGTGGTGTTCCGTTTCACTATCACCAAATTCAACCTGATGACTCCGGGTCGCGAACTGGCCGTTGCCGGTAGCGAAGCTGATGGTCAGGACGTGAACGTCAGTGCAGACAAAGAACAGGACGTTGCAGGCCTTGCGCGTCAGTACATCGCCGCTGTTGGGGGTTCTGACAACCTGACCGGTATCGATGCTTGTATCACCCGTCTGCGTCTGAACGTTAAAGACTCCTCTCTGGTGAACGAAGCGCTGGCAAAACGTCTGGGGGCGTCTGGCGTTATCCGTTTGAACAAAACCAGCGTGCAGATAATCGTAGGCTTTGTGGCAGAGAAAATTGCGAATGCGATGAAAACTACCGGTCCGGTCGCTGCTGCTGAAGCAACGTCGGCACCTGCTGCCGCGCCAGCTGCCTCAAAACCGCAGGCCGTGCCAAACCCAACGACTATCGCTGCGCTGGTATCGCCAGTCACCGGTGAAGTGGTTGCCATTGAACAAGTGCCTGATGAAGCCTTTGCCAGCAAAGCAGTGGGTGACGGCGTGGCAGTGAAACCAACGGACAAAACCGTGGTGTCTCCTGCGGCCGGCACTATCGTCAAAATCTTCAATACCAACCACGCGTTCTGCCTCGAAACTGAGAAAGGCGCGGAGATCGTTGTCCATATGGGTATCGACACCGTTGCGTTGAACGGTCAGGGCTTTACTCGTCTGGTGGAAGAGGGGGCTGAAGTGGTTGCAGGTCAGCCGATTCTGGAAATGGATCTGGACTTCCTGAACGCTAATGCGCGCTCCATGATCAGTCCAGTGGTGTGCAGCAACATCGACGACTTTAGCGGTCTGGTCATTCAGGCTAAAGGTCAGGTGGTTGCGGGCCAAACCCCACTGTATGAGATTAAAGGCAAGTAATCGCTCCTGAGTAGAGTCATGCCTTAAGCGGCGGGGGGAGATCCTCCGCCGCTTTTTTTTGCAGCAAATACCCCCATTATTTTCTTCAGAGACGTTTTAAGGGTTGTCACTACGTCCGGCTTATAAGATCATATGCCGTTATACGTTGTTTACGCTTTGAGGAATCCACGATGAGTGAGGCTGAAGCCCGCCCGAGTAACTTTATTCGTCAGATCATCGATGAAGATCTGGCCAGTGGTAAGCACACCACAGTTCATACCCGTTTCCCGCCGGAGCCGAATGGCTACCTGCACATTGGTCATGCGAAATCTATCTGCCTGAACTTTGGCATTGCGCAAGACTATCAGGGACAGTGCAACCTGCGTTTCGATGACACCAACCCAGTAAAAGAAGACATCGAATACGTTGAGTCCATCAAGAACGACGTGCAATGGCTCGGCTTCAACTGGTCTGGCGATATCTGCTACTCCTCTGACTATTTTGATCAGCTGTTTGCCTATGCGGTTGAGCTCATCAATAAAGGTCTGGCGTATGTGGATGAACTGTCCGCTGATGAAATCCGTGAATACCGCGGCTCGCTGACCGCGCCGGGTAAAAACAGTCCCTACCGCGATCGCAGCGTAGAAGAGAACCTGGCACTGTTTGAAAAAATGCGTGCCGGCGGCTTCGAAGAAGGCAAAGCGTGTCTGCGTGCCAAAATCGACATGGCGTCTCCGTTCATCGTGATGCGCGATCCGGTTCTGTACCGTATTAAGTTCGCTGAACATCACCAGACCGGTAACAAGTGGTGCATCTACCCGATGTACGACTTCACCCACTGCATCAGCGATGCGCTGGAAGGCATTACGCATTCACTGTGTACGCTGGAGTTCCAGGACAACCGCCGCCTGTACGACTGGGTACTGGATAACATCACCATCCCTGTGCATCCGCGTCAGTACGAGTTCTCTCGTCTGAATCTGGAATACACCGTGATGTCCAAGCGTAAGCTGAACGAGTTGGTGACCGACAAACACGTTGAAGGCTGGGATGACCCGCGTATGCCGACCATCTCTGGTCTGCGTCGCCGTGGTTACACCTCTGCTTCTATTCGTGAGTTCTGCAAACGTATTGGCGTCACCAAACAGGACAACACCATTGAGATTGCTTCTCTGGAATCCTGTATTCGTGAAGATTTGAACGAAAACGCGCCGCGCGCGATGGCGGTTATCGATCCGGTGAAGCTGGTTATCGAAAACTACCCGCAGGGCGAGAGCGAGCTGGTCTCCATGCCAAACCATCCGAGCAAACCGGAGATGGGAACCCGCGACGTGCCTTTCAGCGGTGAAATCTGGATCGACCGCGCTGACTTCCGCGAAGAAGCGAACAAGCAGTACAAGCGTCTGGTGATGGGCAAAGAAGTCCGTCTGCGTAACGCTTACGTGATCAAAGCTGAGCGCGTTGAGAAAGATGCAGGAGGTAATATCGTGACTATCTTCTGTTCTTACGATGCAGAGACCCTGAGCAAAGATCCGGCTGATGGCCGTAAAGTTAAGGGTGTTATTCACTGGGTGAGCGCATCACATGCGCTGCCGATTGAAATCCGCCTGTACGATCGCCTCTTCAGCGTGCCTAACCCTGGCGCTGCGGAGAACTTCCTGGAGACCATCAACCCGGAATCTCTGGTGATTAAGCAGGGCTATGCTGAGCCTTCACTGAAGGCTGCGGAAGCGGGTAAAGCGTTCCAGTTTGAGCGTGAAGGTTATTTCTGCCTTGACAGCCGACACAGCACGGCTGAAAAACCGGTGTTTAACCGTACCGTAGGTCTGCGCGATACATGGGCTAAGATCGGCGAATAATAACGCTGCTCTGGTCAATGAGAGACAAACGCCGCTTATTGCGGCGTTTTTTTTATTAACGATCATGCTATTAACGCATGAGAGGAATAGGGCAGGCCGGAAATTCAGGTCAATGGCGTGCTACTTATTTTTCAGAAAAAAGTTTGTGTATTTATCAAAATATAAATGGCAGCAAAAGAGGCCATTTACTCTGGCTATATTTGTTGATATTTATCGTAATGCCCCGCCAGCACTCGCTTTCCTGCAAATGTTACAAATCACTACTAATTATGTGCACTTCGTCATAATCCTGACTTCTCACGACTAAAAAGCATTGATAATTCGCGTCGCGAAAAATAACCTAAAGGCGGTAGTTATTTCGAGGGTATTTCTAACTACCCCTGACCATTAGGTCTTTTATATTTTCGCCGTTTAGGCGCTTTAATTCGTCAAAGAGGAATAATCTATGCGTACGTTCAGTGGCAAACGTAGTGCGCTGGCGCTGGCTATTGCCGGTGTGACAGCAATGTCGGGTCTGGTTGTTACACATGAGGCAAAAGCCGCAGGTTTTATCGATGACTCCACGCTCACGGGCGGTATTTATTACTGGCAACGTGAACGTGACCGTAAAGACGTTACTGAAAACAAATATAAAACCAACCTTTCTCACTCTACCTGGAACGCCAACCTCGATTTCCAGTCAGGCTATGCCGCGGATATGTTTGGCCTGGATATTGCCGCCTTTACGGCAATTGAAATGGCGGAAAACGGCGACAGTGCTCACCCGAACGAAATTGCTTTCTCCTCAAGTAACAAAGCGTATAAAGAAGACTGGTCCGGTGATAAAAGCGGTATCAGCTTGTATAAGGCCGCGGCAAAATTCAAATATGGTCCGGTATGGGCGCGTGGAGGCTATATCCAGCCAACCGGTCAGACGCTGTTAGCACCGCACTGGAGCTTTATGCCAGGTACTTATCAGGGTGCGGAAGCCGGTGCCAACTTTGACTATGGCGATGCCGGTGCGTTGAGCTTCTCCTATATGTGGACCAACGAATACAAAGCGCCGTGGCACATTGAGATGGACAAGTTCTATCAGAACGATAAAAAAAACAAAGTAGATTATCTCCACTCGCTGGGCGCGAAGTACGATTTCAAAAACGATCTGGTGCTAGAGGCCGCATTTGGTCAGGCTGAAGGGTATATCGATCAGTATTTTGCGAAAGCGAGCTACAAGTTCGATATCGTTGGGGGGCCGTTAAGCACCAGTTACCAGTTCTACGGCACGCGGGATAAAGCCAGCAATGGCACCGTTAACGATATTTATGATGGTACTGCTTGGCTGCAGGCGCTGACCTTCGGTTACAAAGTGGGTCAGGTTGATTTACGTCTGGAAGGGACATGGGTGAAGGCGGAAGGGCAGCAGGGCTACTTCCTGCAGCGTATGACCCCAACATATGCCTCTTCAAACGGTCGTCTCGATATCTGGTGGGACAACCGTTCTGATTTCAACGCCGACGGCGAAAAAGCGGTCTTCTTCGGCGCGATGTACGACCTGAAAAACTGGAATCTGCCTGGCTGGGCGGTGGGTGCATCTTATGCTTATGCCTGGGACGCGAAGCCTGCCGATATGGCCACACCGGATGCCTACTACGATCCTAACTATCGTCTGAAAGAATCAGCATACAGCCTGGACGCAATCTACACCCTGCAGGATGGCCGCGCGAAGGGGACCATGTTCAAACTGCACTTCACTCAGTACGACAACCATTCCGATATCCCGAGCTACGCGGGCGGTTACGGCAACATCTTTCAGGATGAACGTGACGTGAAATTCATGGTTATCGCCCCATTCACTATCTTCTGATGAACGCTCCGGCGGGCGTGTCCCGCCGGGATGGAGACCAACATGATCAAAAAAATCGTCATCGTATCGTTGCTGGCATCGGGGCTGGTGGCCTGCACTCAACCTCAGGCGCCGAAAGAAGATACGCGGCTGAAAGAGGCGTACAGTGCTTGCATGAATACAGCGGAAGGTTCGCCAGAGAAAATCGAGGCCTGCCAGAGCGTGCTCAATGTGCTGAAGAAAGAGAAGGCGCATGAGCAGTTTGCTACGCAGGAAAATGTTCGCGTGATGGATTATCAGGCCTGTATCCAGGCGCGTAAAACGGGTAACGATCAGGAAGTGACAAAGCGTTGCGATAAGATCTGGCAGGAAATTCGCAGCAGTAACAATTAATTCGCGATTTCTATGCCCGGCAAGCATTCGCTGCCGGGCTTTTTTTTGGCAAAAAAAAGCCAACCTTACGGCTGGCTCAGAGTATGAAAGCGAGCTTATTTTGCGTCATGCGCATGGTCATCTTCGCGGCAATCGCCTTCTGTACAGTGACCATAAAGGTACAGGCTGTGGTTGGTCAGGCGGATACCATGACGAGCAGCGATTTCACGCTGGCGTGATTCAATAGAATCATCGCTAAATTCAATGACCTTGCCGCAGTCGAGGCAGATCAGATGATCGTGGTGGTGCTGTTGGGTCAGTTCGAAAACAGATTTACCGCCTTCAAAATTATGACGGGTAACAATGCCTGCGTCATCAAACTGGTTCAGCACACGATAAACGGTTGCCAGCCCAATTTCTTCACCCATATCGATAAGACGCTTATAAAGGTCTTCCGCACTGACATGGTGATTGTCTGGACCCTGAAGCACTTCAAGGATTTTTAACCGAGGAAGCGTAACTTTCAGGCCAGCCTTCTTTAATGCGGTATTGTTGTCAGTCATGCGGAATCTGTCCTGTTGCTAAACGATTCACTTCTAAAGAAGAAGTGACAGAAAATGCACTTGGGATAATGCGTCTCATTATAGAACTGCCATGCCTAAATGAAAACTGCAAGTCTCAAGCAAAGTATGCTTATAAAAACGTGGTCTCACCGACAAACTTATTCGATGGCTCCCACTTTCTACCTGGGGGATATTGTACAGGTCTGAACGGAAAAGTTAAAAGTTTGTAGCAATTAATTTAATCGGTTTCACCTGGACAACGGGCGCAACCGGAGTTGCGCCGCAGGGTTATCAGGCGTTAAGGATATCGTCCAGGTTCAACTCTTCACGAACCTGCTTAACCCATTTTTCAACACGCTCCGCGGTCAGTTCTGGCTGGCGGTCTTCGTCAATCGCTAGGCCGACAAAGTGATCGTCATCTGCCAGACCTTTAGAGGCTTCAAAGTGGTAGCCTGCCGTTGGCCAGTGGCCGACAATCGCCGCGCCGCGCGGCTCAATGATGTCGCGGATGGTACCCAGCGCGTCACAGAAGTATTCTGCGTAGTCTTCCTGATCGCCACAGCCAAACAGCGCAACCAGCTTTCCGTTAAAGTCTACTTCTTCCAGCGTTGGGAAAAAATCGTCCCAGTCACACTGCGCTTCACCGTAGTACCAGGTCGGAATGCCCAGCAGCAGGATGTCATAACCTTCGAGGTCTTCTTTGCTGCTCTTGGCGATGTCGTGCACATCGGCAACGTCTTTACCGAGCTGTTTTTGAATGTTTTTTGCGATGTTTTCGGTATTGCCGGTATCACTGCCGAAGAAAATGCCGATGATTGCCATGAGTAAAATAACCTCTTGAAACTTAATAGTATGGTGGCACAATTTGTCCACGGATAAGGGCAATAATAGCAGAACAGGCAACCCTGCGGAAACAGCTATCACGCAGGACTGCACTCTGTGCTACATGAAATGGGAAATAAAGGGAATTTTCAGACTTATGCCTTGCCGCGCAACAGTTCAAGTTGGGCGATCAGCATCTCTTCAATCAGCTCGCTGCGGCTGATATTACGCGCGTCAGCCAGTTCATTCAGCGCATCGACGGCGTCAGCATTCAGCTTCAGTTCGACACGCTTAAGCCCACGAGTTTTATCGCGTTTAAGCTGGTTGCGTTTATTAATACGCAGCTGTTCATCGCGCGAAAGCGGATTCGTTTTCGGTCGTCCCGGTCGACGCTCATTCGCGAACAGATCTAGTGTCGTACGGTCCGTTTGTTCTTTGGCCATGATTCTGAGACTTCGGGGGAAACAAGCCGCCCTGCTATTGCCCGGGCGATAAGCGCGCCATCATACATCACCGAAATCGGCACGCCAACGACTGGAAGCCCGCAGCCTTCCAGTCGCTTTCTTTTTAATCAATTTGCCGTATCAGAAAGATAGCGACGGATAGCGCGCAGGACAGCATCTGGTTTTTCCGCGTGAACCCAGTGCCCGGCACCGGCAACCACATGGGCGCGCGCCTGCGGGAACTGCGCAAGCAATGTGTCCCGGTAGGCATCGGTGACGTAAGGTGAATTACCGCCACGAATAAAGAGGGTCGGATGCACCCACGCCGGCACGGTGTCCCAGCCAACGATATTGTTGTATTGATCCCAAAGCACCGGCACGTTAAAACGCCATTGGCCGTCGACGAACGACTTCAGCAGAAACTGCACCACGCCTTCTTCATCAAGATGTTCGCGCATCACTGCAGCAGCCTGCTGGCGGGTGGACACTCCCGCCTCTGTCACCGCATTGATGGCGGCAAAAATTTCATCGTGACGACGCACGTCGTAATCCACGGGCGCCACGTCGATGACGACCAGACCATCGATCCGATCTGGCGCCAGGGCCGTGAGGGCCATAACCGCTTTGCCACCCATTGAATGCCCGATAAGCGTCACTTTCTGGAGATCGTTGGCATCCAGCGTATCCCGCAGATCCTGCGCCAGTGCCGCGTAGGTCATCTCCTCTGAACGCACGGAAAGACCGTGATTTCGCATATCGACCTGCACAATGTCGTGATCGGCAACCAGATCCCGCGCCAGCACGCCCAGGTTATCAAGGCTGCCAAAAAGCCCGTGAACCAGTACGATGGGAGAATTATTGTTCGGCGATTGCGCAGATTGCGCTCGGGTATTCAATTTCATGGCAAAGTTCTTTTTTTACGTATGTCAGGTTAGGGTATCATGTTGACCATTCTGCCGCCCGGCTGCAAGGATCCAGTTTATTCTGACTTTTGCCGCCAACCTGGCTTGACGCTATCCGCTGTTGGGATTTGACCTTATAATCCCAACGACTTGTATTCAGATAAGATATCGCACTGGATTAAGATGAAAACAATCGAAGTTGATGACGAACTCTATCAGTTTATTGCCAGCCAAACGCGGCATATCGGGGAGAGCGCGTCCGACATTTTACGGCGTATGCTTAAAATTTCCGCCGCCTCACAGCCTGTCACTCCTGTCGCTAAAGATGTCGTGTCTCAGCCGAGCGTTGTCGCACCCGTAAAACCTGCTGTGGCGCAGGTCAAAGATAAAGTACGTGCAATGCGCGAACTGCTGCTGTCTGACGAATATGCAGAGCAGAAAAAAGCGGTCAACCGCTTTATGCTGGTGCTGTCTACACTCTATTCACTGGATAACAACGCGTTTGCTGAAGCGACCGAGTCGCTGCACGGTCGTACCCGCGTCTATTTTGCGGGTGATGAGCAGACGCTGATACAAAATGGCAATCAAACCAAACCCAAACATGTCCCGGGTACACCGTACTGGGTGATCACCAATACCAATACGGGCCGCAAGCGCAGCATGGTTGAACACATCATGCAGTCTATGCAGTTCCCGGCGGAATTGATTGAAAAGGTTTGCGGTACAATTTAACCCTTGCATTAGAAGGACCAGGCAATGGCAAATCACAGCCGTGCAGGCCAACCTGCACAACAAAGCGATTTGATTAACGTCGCTCAACTGACCGCGCAGTATTACGTGCTGAAACCGGTCGTGGGCAACGCAGAACACGCAGTGAAGTTTGGTACATCTGGCCACCGCGGCGGCGCGGCGCGCCATAGCTTTAACGAACCGCATATTCTGGCCATTGCCCAGGCCATCGCCGAAGAGCGCGCCAAAAATGGCGTGACGGGTCCGTGCTATGTAGGGAAAGATACCCACGCGCTCTCTGAACCGGCGTTTATTTCCGTGCTGGAAGTGCTGGCAGCTAACGGTGTTGACGTTGTGATTCAGGAAAACAACGGCTTTACGCCAACACCGGCGGTGTCTAACGCGATCCTTGTTCATAACAAAAAGGGTGGCGCGCTGGCCGACGGTATCGTCATTACGCCATCCCACAACCCGCCAGATGATGGTGGTATCAAATACAATCCACCAAACGGCGGTCCGGCAGATACCAACGTCACTAAAGTGGTAGAAGATCGTGCAAACGCGCTGCTGGCGGATGGCCTGAAAGGCGTGAAACGCATGTCGTTTGATGCGGCAATGGCGTCAGGCCACGTGAAAGAAGTGGATCTGGTTCAGCCCTTTATTGAAGGGCTGGCGGATATCGTCGATATGGCTGCAATCCAGAAAGCCGGTTTGAAGCTGGGCGTTGATCCGCTTGGCGGCTCCGGTATCGAATACTGGAAACGCATTGGCGAGCATTACAAGCTGGACCTGACCATCGTGAACGATCACGTCGATCAGACGTTCCGCTTTATGCACCTGGATAAAGACGGCGCAATCCGCATGGACTGCTCCTCTGAGTGCGCAATGGCTGGCCTGCTGGCGCTGCGCGATAAGTTCGACCTGGCGTTTGCCAACGACCCGGATTACGACCGTCACGGTATTGTCACCCCGGCAGGGCTGATGAATCCGAACCATTATCTGGCTGTCGCGATCAACTACCTGTTCCAGCATCGTCCACAGTGGGGCAAAGAGGTTGCTGTAGGTAAAACGCTGGTCTCTTCCGCAATGATTGACCGCGTGGTCGACGCGCTGGGCCGTAAGCTGGTGGAAGTTCCCGTCGGCTTCAAATGGTTCGTTGAGGGTCTGCACGACGGCAGCTTCGGCTTTGGTGGTGAAGAGAGCGCGGGCGCATCTTTCCTGCGCTTTGACGGTACGCCATGGTCTACTGATAAAGACGGCATCATTATGTGTCTGCTGGCAGCGGAAATTACTGCCGTCACCGGTAAGAACCCGCAGGAACACTATAACGAGCTGGCAGCACGTTTTGGCGCGCCAAGCTATAACCGTATTCAGGCCAGTGCGACCTCTGCACAGAAAGCGGCCCTGTCAAAACTCTCCCCGGAGATGGTTAGCGCAAGCACCCTGGCTGGCGACCCGATCACGGCACGCCTGACGGCAGCACCGGGTAACGGTGCGTCTATCGGTGGTCTGAAAGTGATGACCGAAAACGGCTGGTTCGCCGCGCGTCCGTCCGGTACGGAAGATGCGTATAAAATCTATTGCGAAAGCTTCCTCGGCGCTGAGCATCGCCAGCAGATTGAGAAAGAAGCGGTAGAGATTGTCAGTGAAGTGCTGAAAAACGCGTAAGATGAAAAAGGGAGCCAGTAGGCTCCCTTTTTTTTTAACCGTGTTTATTCTTTAATTCAAACCTCGGCGACACCAGCCCGTACAGCGTCCAGCCCATAAAGGTCACCATCGCGCCATAAAGCATGGCTTCCTGACCCGATGAATAGAGCGCGTAGAAGCTATAAATCGCCCCAATCAATGCCACCACGTTTGCCATCTTCGCTTTACGCGGATCAACCTTCGCCACCTTCTGAATAATCACCAGTGCCGCCATCGACAGAATGTAGGGGATGATATTCGTCACCACGGCAAGGTTTACAAGCACGTTGAACTGACTGTTCAGCGACGGGCTAATGGTCATTAGCGACAGACCACTCTGGAAGATAACAATCGCCAGCATGCCCTGCACCGGCGCATCAGCTTTGCTCACGCGAGAAAAAATTTTCGGGAAGTAACCTTCATCAGCCGACGATTTAAACACCTGAGCAATGGTGAACTGCCAGCCGAGGAGGGAACCGCAGCAGGACATGACCATTAAACCCATGATGACTTTCCCCACTTCAGGCGTAAACATCTGCGCAAAGGCCAGCCCGAACGGCGCGGTGGAGTGGGCCAGATCCATGTTGGGCACAATCCCGGCAATCACGTTGGTGGAGACGATATAGATAACGGCTGCCCCCAGCGTTCCGCCAAGTACCGCAATCGGCACGTTCTTTTCCGGGTTTTCAACCACCTCAGCATTTGCGCAGGCGGATTCCAGTCCGAGGAAGGCCCACAGCGTCATGGCGATGGATGACCCCACGGCGGTGAAGAAAGGAACGTGGTGCGGGTTCCAGGAGTTTGCATACAGCGTAGGGCTAAACCAGAACCAGCCGATGATGCAAAGCCCCACGACCGGGATGATCACCCCCCAGACGGTGATGCTGCTCAGCTGGCCGGTAATGCGCGCGCCGCCAAAGTTAGCCACGGTGCAGATCCACAGCACGCCGATGGTTGCCAGCCCAATTTGCACCGGGCTGAGCGTGGCACCGAACAGTTCCGTACCGTAACCCACGGCGGAAATGGCAATCGCCACGTTGGCGATCAGGAGCGACACGCCGTAGGTGTAGTTCGCCATAAAGTTACCCGACTTACCAAACGCGTATTCGGCGTAGCCGCCCATCCCGCCTGACTTGCGGCTAAACATTCCGCACTTGGCAAATGCCCATGCCAGCGCCATTGAACCTACGGCCGTGACCAGCCAGGAAATAATGGAAATAGTGCCGACTTCGGCGAGCTTGGTGGGCAGCATGATAATCCCGGATCCCATCATGTTCACCATGGTGAGGATAGTGAGCTGCACCACGCCCATCTTATTGGACTTACTCATAATTTCTCTCCTTTCAGCAGCGCGGGCTGAGCGGCAGATTGCTTGATGACGTAGCAGCGAACCTGCTTGCGGCCGTCACACTCTTCGACATAGACACCCTGCAATTCCGGTGCGAAGCCCGGTAGCTGATTGATCCCTTCTTCGAGAGCCGCAAAGTAGCGCAGTACGGAACCGCCCCAGACTTCGCCCGGAACAACGCACAGCACGCCCGGTGGGTAAGGGAGGGCACCTTCAGCGGCAATGCGACCTTCTGCATCACGCAAGGAGACCAGTTCGACCTCGCCGCGCAGGTAGGCATAGTTTGCGTCCTGCGGACGCATGACCACGCGCGGGAAATGGGACTTGCGGAACATCTCCTTTTGTAACTGCTTAACGTTGTTACGGGCGTAAAGTTCATGCATTTCCTGGCAAATTTGGCGCAGGGTGTAATCTGCATAACGTTGCGGATACTGCTTACAGATGGAGGGCAACACTGCTTTAAGCGGGGCATCGCTCTGAAGCAGCTTTTCGAAGCGCACAAGCTGCGCGACCAGCTGCTGCAGCTTGCCCATATCTTCCGCAGGCGTGAGCAGGAACAGGATTGAGTTGAGATCGCATTTCTCCGGCACGATGGCGTTTTCGCGCAGGAAGTTGGCAAGAATGGTGGCGGGCACGCCGAAATCATCATACTCACCGGTGGTGGCGTTGATGCCCGGCGTGGTCAGGAGCAGCTTGCACGGGTCGATAAAATATTGATGCTCGGCATAACCTTCGAAGGCATGCCAGTTCTCGCCAGGCACAAAGTGGAAGAAGCGCAGGTCAGTGGCAATATCTGCCGTATCCCAGCTTTGCCACGGACGACCATCAACCTGTTCTGGCACAAATGGGCGAATAAACTGGCAGTTCTCCAGTATCAGCTTGCGGGCTTCAATGCCGGTCACCACACAGTTCATCCACATATTGCGGCCACTTTGTCCCTCGTGCATGCGGGCGTTGATGTCCAGTGCGGCAAACAGCGGGTAAAACGGGCTGGTGGAGGCATGCATCATAAAGGCATTGTTAAGGCGCTTATGCGGTACGTAGCGCGGCTGACCCTTGATGTGGCTGTCTTTCTTATGGATCTGCGAGGTTTGCGAGAAGCCAGCCTGCTGTTTGTGCACCGATTGTGTCACCAGAATGCCCGGATCGTTCTCGTTCAGCTCCAGCAGCAGCGGCGAACAGTCGGCCATCATCGGAATAAACTGCTCGTAGCCCACCCATGCGGAATCAAACAGAATGTAGTCGCACAGATGACCAATCTTATCCACCACCTGGCGAGCGTTATAAATGGTGCCGTCGTAGGTGCCAAGCTGGATTACCGCCAAACGGAACGGGCGCTCATCGCGTGCACGTCCGGGAGCAACGTCGGATACCAATTCGCGCAGGTAGGGCTCGTTAAAACAGTGGGCGTCAATGCCGCCGATAAAGCCGTACGGGTTGCGCGCCGTTTCCAGATAAACCGGCGTTGCCCCCGCCTGTAGAAGCGCGCCGTGATGGTTGGATTTATGGTTATTGCGATCGAAGAGTACTAGATCGCCCGGCGTGAGAAGGGCGTTCAACACCACTTTGTTCGATGATGAGGTCCCGTTCAATACGAAGTATGTTTTGTCGGCATTAAACACTTTTGCCGCATGCTGTTGCGCGATGCACGGTGCCCCTTCATGAATCAGCAGATCGCCCATGGCGACGTCGGCATTGCAGAGGTCCGCGCGGAAAAGCGTTTCGCCAAAGAAATCGACAAACTGGTTACCGGCTGGGTGGCGACGGAAAAATTGCCCGCCCTGATGGCCCGGACAGTCAAACGCGCTGTTACCCTGTTGAACGTAATCGACCAGAGCGCGGAAGAACGGTGGACGCAGTTGGGTTTCGTACTTTTGCGCAGCCGCTTCAAGCTGACGTCCGTAGTAGTCGTTACAGGTCTCCGAACACTCAAAAACGCCGTGGATCCGTGAAAGATATTCTGCCGGTATAATCTCTTCTTTGTGCGTCGCAATAAATACGGGAATGCCAAATCCTGTTGCTTCTATTTCTTCAATGGTGCCACTGTAAATATCGCTCGCGGCTAAAACAATAGCGGCAACATCAATATAATCCGAAGCGCTAACGTCAACGACTTCGCGGTGAGTGGTAAAGCAATCAGGGCAAGCGAGGCTGGCTGCGATTTTTAAACGTTTCATCTTTATCTCTTTATTTTAGGTGAAAAGTGTCCCTCGATTTCTTGTCAGTAAGAAATCGATAACGTTTCCGGAAAAAAGCAAAGTGGGGCCGCTGACGAAAGTCAGTGAATTGCTTTTTAAGGATGTTAATTCAGTCCGCCCGGCTGCGGATGACTCTGAATCAAGAGAAATGAGCGCACGCGTTCACAGGCAGAAGCCTGTAAAATAAGGTTTTTCAGTATTGCCTGTAAGCGAGTACGCCAGAAGTCGAAGGACTACCGGGCATTAAAGAGATGAAAGTCAAAGCAGTTTCGGTGGGCAAACATCATGATATGCGTTGTCCGCCTTATATGGGGCATTAAGCGATTATTGTTTTCCATGTTTCATTTCCTTTCAGTAATTGAAAGCATGGTCATTTTATCCAAGGAAAGGGGATTAACCGTGATGTTGATCACCGTTAACCGATCGATTTAGAAATAAATATTCGCTTTTGATGAATATCGCAGATCAAAATGCTGTTTTGTTGCGTATGTGTTAGTTTGCTGTGTGTATTGTGTTTTAAATGCGCGGAAATACGTTTTGAGAATATTTTACTGTTTATTTTAAACGTATTTATCGAGCGGGAGAAATTTTCTCAGAAATAAACTGAATAGCTATTCAAAGCATAAACCGATAACCGATACCGGTTTCAGTTAATAAATGACGAGGACGCGCGGGGTCAACTTCGAGTTTTTGGCGCAGGTGGCCCATATATATGCGTAAATAGTGACTATGTTCTACAGCGTTTGGCCCCCAAACCTGATTCAACAGCTGGCGTTGGGTAAGGACTTTGCCGTGATTGTTGAGCAGAACGGCAAGCAGACGAAACTCGATCGGAGTGAGGTGGATCTCCTCATCACCACGGGCAATGCGTCGTGCCGCAAGATCGACCCGGATATCGCTAAAGGTATACACCGGATCGGAAGGGGAAGCGGCGCTGTGTCGACGTAAGGCCACGCGAAGTCGGGCCTGTAGCTCGCCAATGCCAAAGGGCTTTATCAGATAGTCGTCCGCACCGGCATCCAGCGCGGCGATTTTATCCGTCTCTTCTGTACGCGCAGACAGCACCAGAATCGGCATTTGGCTCCACTGGCGAACCTCACGAATAAAATCGATTCCGTCTCCATCCGGCAGCCCGAGATCGAGGATCACCAGATCCGGCTTACGCGTGGCGGCTTCAATCAGCCCCCGTTGAAGCGTAGCCGCTTCGTGCACGCGCAGGCCGTCGCCTTCCAGCGCGGCGCGCAGAAATCGACTAATGGCCAGCTCATCTTCAACAATCAGAACGTTAATCACAAATCCTCTGGTAATTCATCAAGTTCTGGCGGGGCTTCCAGTGGAAGTGTAACACAAAAACGTGCACCTCCCTCCGGGCGGTTCTCCGCGGAAAGGGTACCGCCGTGCACGTCGATAATCGCCTGGCAAATTGCCAGACCCAGCCCAACGCCCGGAATAGCGGACTCCTTATTGCCCCGCGCAAATTTTTCGAAAATCGCCTGCTCCTGCCCCTCGGGGATCCCAGGCCCGGTATCCCAGACGTCGAGCCGGAGCTGTCTGTCTTTCACGGTGGCATCCACCCCAATCTGCGCTTTTACGCCCGCATACTTACCGGCATTTTCCAGAAGGTTTATAAGAACGCGTTCAAACAGCGGGCCATCGACGTGGATGAGCGTCAGCGGGTCGGGCATGTTCAGCGTAATATGGCGACCGCCAAGCCCCGGCTCCAGCATTTTCAGCGCGCTGCCCACCACTTCCTCCAGGGTCAGCCACTCTCTTTTCAGGTTGAATCCCCCTGACTGAATGCGCGCCATGTCGAGCAGGTTATTCACCAGCCGCGTGGTATTCAGCACATGCTGGCGGATCTCGCTGGCCTGCATGGCGTGTTTTGAGCCTTCTGCAGCCAAATCCAGAGTCAGAATTTCAGACTGACCAAACAGCACGGTAAGCGGCGTTCTCAGGTCGTGAGAGAGTGCCGCGAGCAGAGAGTTACGGATGCTTTCACGCTCGCTGGCCAGCCGCGCCTGCTCTTCGCTGGCGGTAAGCGCCAGGCGCTCCAGCGCGCTGGCGACCAGCAGGGTGAAAGTTTCCAATAGGCGCTGCTGCTCGGGGATCATCAGCTGGCGCAGGTTTGCTGGCTCAACGATGACCAGCCCTTGATTTTTATCGGCGCTGCGTAAGGGAAGGATCTGGTACGGCACGCCGGGCAGAGTATCTGTCCCCGCGCCTGCAGGCAGACCTTTATCAAAACTCCAGCGGGCGATCGCTTCATCCCAGGGTGTCATGCCCGAGGCCGACGTGAGCGGACGAAGCTTCCCGTGCTCATCCGGAAGCAAAATCAGGTTGCTGGCATGAAACGTTGAACGGATAAACTGCTCGCTGGTCCGCACGATGTCCAGCGGCGTGCGGCCGACGGCAAGCGATTTAGACATTTCATAAAGATGCCGCGTGCGCTGCTCGCGGTAGCGGGCGATACGTGCCTGATAACGCACCCCTGCAGTCAGATTCCCGATCACCAGCCCGACGGTGAGCATCACGCCAAAGGTCAGAATGTACTGCACGTCGGAGACGGCAAGCGTTCCGCGCGGGGCAATAAAGAACAGGTCGAAGCTGATAACGTTGATCACCGTCGCCAGCACCGATGGCCAGCGACCGTAAAAGAGTGCCACCACCACCACGCCGAGCAGATAAATCATCACCAGGTTGGCAGCATCAAAGGCAATCAGCCACTGACTGGCGATGACGGTGATCAGCGTGCAGAGTATGACGGCGACAAGGCAACCCCGGAGCTGAATACGCCATTTGTCACCAAAAGCACGGGCGTCCGGCGTTCGGCTGGGCAGGGGCGTGGGTTTATCATCCAGCGCGACGATCACCAAATCGAGGTCAGGTGCCCGACGGGCCAGCTTGTCGGCAAACGATTCGCGGCTGAACCAGCGTCGATGCTGACGGCGGCCAATAACAATTTTTCCGAGGTTGTGCTCGCGCGCGTAGCGCAGGATGGCTTTGTCTTCCTGGGGATCGGAGAGGGTGGCGGTTTCCGCCCCCAGCTCCTGCGCCAGGCGCAGCGAGCTCAGGATAGCGCGGCGCTGGTTTTCCGGTAGCGCATGAAGCCGGGGCGTTTCGACATACACCGCATGCCAGACGCTGCCAAATTTTGCCGCCAGCCGCGCGGCGGTGCGGATAAGTTTTTCATTGCCGCTGCCGTGACCAACACAGAGCAAAATGGCATCCCGCGTATGCCAGACGCGCTCCTGCCCCTGCAAATCGCGCCAGGCACGCATCTGGTCATCGACCCGATCCGCCGTGCGGCGCAGGGCCAGCTCGCGCAGGGCAATCAGGTTGCCCTTGCGGAAGAAGTGTTCGATGGCGCGCTCGGCCTGGCCTGCAATATAGACTTTCCCTTCATGCAGGCGCTGGCGCAGATCGTCAGGCGGCAGATCGACCAGCACCACTTCATCTGCGGAATCAAAAAACGGATCCGGCACCGTCTCCCGTACCTGAATGCCGGTCACGCCGCTGACCACGTCGTTCAGGCTTTCGAGATGTTGAACATTCACCGTGGTGAAGACGTCGATGCCGGCTTCAAGTAGCTCTTCGACATCCTGCCAGCGTTTTGGGTGGCGCGAGCCTTGCGCATTACTGTGCGCCAGTTCGTCCATCAGGATCAGTGCGGGACGGCGGGCGAGGGCGGCGTCGAGATCGAACTCGGTGACCAGTCGCCCGCGATGGCTAATGCGGCGAGGGGGCTGGGTGGCCAGCCCCGTCAGCAGCGCAGCGGTCTCTTTACGGCCGTGGGTTTCCACCACGCCGATCAGAATATCAAGCCCCTGCGCCCGAAGCCGCTGGGCTTCCGTCAGCATGGCGAAGGTTTTCCCGACGCCCGCGCAGGCGCCGAAAAAGATTTTCAGTTTGCCGCGATGGGCTTCAGCCGCCTGTTCAAGCAGCCTGTCCGGATCCGGGCGCATGGGCTCGTCGGTCATTTAGTTTTTCCTTAGCGCGTCCAGCGCCAGATTCAGCTCAACAATGTTCACTACCGGCATACCTATGAAGCTGACCAATGGCTTTTGCGTGTGCTCTGCGACCAGCTTGCTTACCTGTTCAACCGTCAATTGACGAGCGGCCGCAACGCGCGGTATCTGCCATGCCACCGCGTCCGGGGTCAGGCTGTAGTCCAGCCCGCTGGCCGAGGCGGTGACCAGCTCTACGGGAACATCGCGGCTGGCCTGCGGGTTTGCAGCGCGCAGGGTGGTAATGCGTTCGGCAATGGCTTTATCCAGCTCAGGGTTGCTGCCTGCCAGGTTACTGCCGCCCGACGCCATCGGATTATACGGGCTTTCCGCGGTGGCGGAAGGGCGTCCCTGGAAGTAGCGCGCCTGGGTAAAGTTCTGGCCGATCAGGCGTGAGCCGCGGTGTTCACCGTTCAGGATAACCTGCGAGCCGTTAGCCCGATCCGTAAACCACCACTGGCCCAGCGCGGTGGTCATCAGCGGGTAAAGCCCGCCGGTAATAAGAGACAGCAGAATAAACAGAAGTATAGCGGGACGTAACATCGTCATTTGATTCACCTTTTAAACCAGCCCAAACAGGGTCAACAGCACGTCAATAACCTTGATTCCGATGAAGGGAACCACCAGCCCGCCTAAACCATACACCCACAGGTTGCGGCGCAGCATGGCAGCTGCGGTCAGGGGCTTATAGCTCACGCCCTTCAATGCCAGCGGTATCAGGAAGACAATAATCAGGGCATTAAAAATTACCGCGCTGAGAATGGCTGAGGCCGGAGAGTGAAGGTGCATCACGTTCAGCGCATTTAGCTGCGGGTAGGTGGCAGCAAAGGCCGCTGGAATAATGGCGAAGTACTTCGCCACGTCGTTGGCAATGCTGAAGGTGGTCAGCGAGCCGCGCGTCATCAACATCTGTTTGCCAATGTGCACCACCTCAATCAGCTTGGTTGGGTTAGAGTCGAGATCGACCATGTTGCCCGCCTCTTTTGCCGCCTGGGTACCGGAGTTCATCGCTACCGCTACGTCGGCCTGCGCCAGGGCAGGGGCATCGTTGGTCCCGTCCCCCGTCATCGCCACCAGGCGGCCTTCTGCCTGATACTGACGGATCAGCGCCAGCTTGGCTTCCGGCGTTGCTTCGGAGAGGAAGTCATCCACGCCCGCTTCGGCAGCAATGGCGGCGGCAGTCAGGCGGTTATCCCCGGTGATCATCACCGTTTTGATCCCCATTTTGCGCAGCTGGGCAAAACGTTCCTTGATGCCGCCTTTGACGATATCCTTCAGGGAAATGACGCCCAGCACGTTGGAGCCTTCTGCCACCACCAGCGGAGTCGCACCTTGACGGGCGACGCTTTCCACCAGTGTGTCCACTTCCGGTGGGAAATGGCCGTTGTTGGCTTCAATGTGGCGACGAATCGCATCAACGGAGCCTTTGCGGATCATCCGTTCCTGAATGTTGATCCCGCTCATGCGGGTTTGCGCGGTGAAGGGCACAAAGGTGGCATGGAGGCTCTGCACGTCGCGCTGGCGCAGGTTAAAGCGTTGTTTCGCCAGAATGACGATGCTGCGGCCTTCCGGGGTTTCATCGGCAAGTGACGAGAGCTGGGCGGCATCCGCCAGCGTTTTTTCATCGACGCCAGGGGCGGGCAAGAACTCTGATGCCTGACGGTTACCGAGCGTGATGGTCCCGGTTTTATCCAGCAGCAGAACGTCAACATCGCCCGCCGCCTCAACGGCACGCCCGCTGGTGGCGATAACGTTCGCGCCCAGCATACGGCTCATACCGGCCACGCCGATGGCTGAGAGCAAGCCGCCGATGGTGGTTGGGATCAAGCAGACCAGCAGAGAAACCAGCACGGTGGTGCTGACCGCCGCGCCGCCATAGGCGGAAAAGGGCCACAGAGTAGCGGTTGCCAGCAGGAAGACGATGGTTAACGCGACCAGCAGAATGGTCAGGGCAATTTCGTTAGGCGTTTTGCGACGCTGTGCGCCTTCTACCATGGCGATCATTCGGTCAAGGAAGGTTTCGCCCGGATTGACGCTGCACTGAATCACCAGCCAGTCAGAGAGAATACGCGTCCCGCCCGTTACGGAAGCGAAGTCACCGCCCGATTCGCGGATAACCGGGGCGGACTCCCCGGTGATGGCGCTTTCATCTACGGATGCGCCCCCTTCAATGACCTCTCCGTCGCAGGGGATGATGTCACCGGCTTCGACCAGCACCACATCGCCTTTACGCAGCTCGTCCGCCGGGACGTGATCCAGTTGCGCGCCGTACTTCGGTTCACGTAATTTGCGCGCAAATGAGGTCTTTTTAACCCCTTTCAAGCTGTTGGCCTGGGCTTTACTGCGGCCTTCCGCCAGGGCTTCTGCAAAGTTGGCAAACAGTACGGTAAACCACAGCCACAGGCTGATCGACGCGGTAAACAGCGTATTTCCCGACAGATGACCCGTGCCCATCGCAATTGCCAACGCGGTGGTGAGTAAGCTTCCTATCCAGACGATAAACATCACCGGGTTGTGCCATTGCACGCGCGGGCTCAGCTTTTTCACCGCATCCATGAGGGCCTGGCGAACTAACGACGGTTCGAACAGGGCCATTTGTTTACGACTCATGACAAATTCTCCGCAAAATCAGCGTAAAGAGAGGGTTTCCGCGACCGGGCCTAACGCGAGGGCGGGAATAAAGGTCAGGGCACCGACCAGCAGCACGGTGCCAATCAGCAGGCCGGTAAACAGCGCGCCGTGGGTGGGTAACGTACCGGTGGTGGCAGGTTGTATTTTTTTCGTCACCAGAGAGCCCGCGATTGCCATGACCGGCACAATGACCCCGAAGCGGCCGACGAACATGCAGAAGGCCAACAGGCAGTTCCAGAATGGCGAGTTGGCGCTCAAGCCGGCAAAGGCGCTGCCATTGTTATTCGCGGCTGAAGAGACGGCGTAAAGCACTTCGCTGAAGCCGTGGATCCCCGGGTTGAAAATGCCGCTGCGTCCGGCCTCCGTCATCAGCGCCAGCGCGGTGCCGAGCAGCACGAGGGCAGGGGTCACCAGAATGGCCAATGCGGTAAACTTCATTTCCCGCACGTCAATTTTTTTACCCAGATATTCTGGAGTGCGGCCAATCATCAGGCCCGCGATGAACACCGCTAGCAGCACAAACAGCAGCATGCCGTAGAGGCCCGAGCCGACGCCGCCAAACACCACTTCACCAATTTGCATCAGCCACATCGGGATCATGCCGCCAAGCGCCGTGAAGGAGTCATGCATGGCGTTAACTGCCCCGCACGATGCCGCCGTCGTGACCACCGCATACAGACTGCTCACAAGAATGCCAAAACGGCTCTCTTTGCCTTCCATATTGATGTTGCTGTCAGCGCCCAGCTGCATGAAGTGGCTGTTGCCGCTCCATTCCGCCCACATAACCAGCGCGACGCAGACCACGAAGATTAACGACATCGCCCAAAGCAGCGTGCGGCCCTGGCGTCGATCGTTAACGACATCGCCAAAGGCGAAGCACAGCGCGGTGGGGATCAGGAAGATCGCCAGCATCTGGACGAGGTTGGTGAGCGCCGTAGGGTTTTCAAACGGGTGCGCCGAGTTGGCGTTGAAGAAGCCGCCACCGTTGGTACCGAGCATCTTGATGGCTTCCTGTGAGGCCACCGGCCCCATCGGCAGAAGCTCTTTTGCACCTTCGAGAGAGGTATAAGGGGCGTAAGGAAGCAGGTTTTGCAGGGCACCCTGCTGAATAAAGAACAGGGCAATGAGCAGCGAAATAGGGAGCATAATCCACAGCGTGATGCGTGTAAGATCGACCCAGGCGTTACCCAAGGTGCTGACATTCTGGCGAGCGAAGGCGCGCGTCAGCGCAAAGATCACCGCGATACCTGTGGCAGCAGAAAGGAAGTTCTGCACGGTTAATCCGGCCATCTGGCTGAAATAGCTGAGCGTGGTCTCACCGGCATAGGATTGCCAGTTGGTATTACTGACAAAGCTGACGGCCGTGTTCAGGGCAAGGTGCCATGACAAGCCCGGCAATTGCTGCGGGTTAAACGGTAAACTGCCCTGCAGCATCAGCATGGCGAACAGGGCAATAAGCCCAACGATGTTCAGTAGCAGAATGGCCAGCAGATACTGACGCCAGTTCATCTCACTATCGCGTATTCCCAGCACGCGCCAGATCCCTTTTTCAACGCGACCCGCAACGGGCAACGCCACGTTGTTGATCATGCTTGCCAGCAATGTTCCCAGCGGTCTTGCCAGAATGAACAACACCACTAAAAAACTGGCAATAAGTAAAAATGCCTGAGCAGCCATCAGAATGCCTCCGCATTAATCAGGGCGTAGACCAGATAACCCAATAACAGGAACACCAGCACGATGCCGGCAATCAGACCTGCACTCACAATTCACCTCCGGGTGACATTTGTATTTGTGCTAAAGGTAGGATTTACGGCGCAAAGATTTCGCAAAAATCAGAACGGGGGGTGTAAAAAAAGTATAAAAATGGGAATCCCACAATTTAACTATTGATAAGTAAATCGTTAACTTTTTTGTAACTTAATTACGGCGAGAGTGTAAATATTCACTAAATGGATGAAAATAAGTGGTCGGATGAGTAGTAAAATTACAAACAAAGCGATATTATTTTAGCCAAGTCACAGATTTTGAATTTTCCGGATGACGTTTCCGGCCAACTATAGGGGAGAAAATATGGATCTGTATAAAGAGTATCCGGCTCATATCATTTTCATGCGTCGCGCTTTCGCCGTAGTGGCTGGCGTGCTGGCGCTGCCGGTCATGCTTTTCTGGAAAGACCGCGCACGTTTTTATAGCTATCTGCACCGCGTCTGGGCGAAAACCAGCGAGAAGCCGGTGTGGATGGATCAGGCCGAAAAAGCGACCTGCGATTTTTACTGATACTACGACGACACCAAAATCATTCGAGCTGTATGAAGGCCGCCTCTGGCGGCCTTTTTTATTTTATCCCGTCTACACTTCATGGCAAAGTAGTTCATTGCGTGCACCCTTTTCTCTTTAGTGACATGCCCTTACGGACATAATGGATAATTGCCTGGAGTTTTATGCCCACCCATCTGGTTTGGTTTCGCGCCGATTTACGCGTACATGACAATATCGCCCTCGCGGCGGCCTGCCGCGATAAGCACGCCCGCGTGCTGGCGCTGTTTATCGCTACCCCCGGTCAGTGGCTGCAGCATGATATGGCCCCCCGACAAGCGGCATATCTGCGCTCGCATCTGAATCACCTTCAGCACGCGCTTGCCGAAAAAGGCATTCCGCTGATTTATAAAGAGGTGAGTGACTTTGCTGCACAGCAGGACGCGGTAATGGAAATCTGTCAGCAGCACGACGTTACGCATCTTTTTTACAACTATCAGTACGAGTTCAACGAGCAGCAGCGCGATCGTCAGCTGGAAAACAGGGCAGAAGAGGTGGTGTGTCAGGGGTTTGATGACAGCGTGATGCTACCCCCCGGCAGCGTGATGACCGGCAATCATGAGATGTATAAAGTCTTTACGCCGTTCAAAAATGCGTTCATCAAGCGTCTGAAAGAAGGATTACCCGAGTGCGTTGCTGCGCCAGCCGCCAGAGGTGAAGCCTTAACAGATTTGCCTGAACGCTCATTTAACTACCCGCAAGCAGCCTTTAACGACGCCCATTTCCCGGCATCGGAAAAAGAAGCCATCGCGCAACTGCGGCACTTTTGTAAACTGGGGGCGGCAGATTACGAAGCGCGTCGGGATTTCCCCGCCGTTGAAGGCACCAGCCGTCTGTCAGCCTGTTTAGCCTTGGGCGTGCTCTCACCGCGCCAGTGTTTACACCGCCTGCTGGCGGAACAGCCGCGTGCGCTTGACGGTGGGCCGGGCTCAGTGTGGCTCAATGAACTTATCTGGCGCGAGTTTTACCGCCATCTGATGACGTATCATCCTGCTTTATGTAAACATCGGCCATTCATCCGCTGGACGGATAACGTCAAATGGCAGCACAACGATGACCACCTTCAGGCCTGGCAGAAGGGGGCAACGGGCTACCCGATTGTTGATGCTGCCATGCGCCAGCTCAATGAAACGGGATGGATGCATAACCGTCTGCGGATGATTACCGCCAGCTTCCTGGTAAAAGATCTGCTTATCGACTGGCGCCTCGGGGAGCGGTATTTTATTTCTCAGCTGATCGATGGCGATCTGGCCGCGAACAATGGCGGCTGGCAGTGGGCAGCGTCCACCGGAACCGATGCGGCGCCCTATTTCCGGATTTTTAACCCCACAACGCAGGGGCAAAAATTTGATGCTGACGGTGAGTTTATCCGCCACTGGCTGCCCGCGCTTAAGGACGTTCCCGCTAACGCGATCCACGACCCGTGGGCGTGGGCGGATAAACAGGGCATAAGGCTCGATTATCCCCGTCCCGTCGTTGACCATAAACAGGCGCGAGTCGCCACGCTGGCGGCGTACGAAGCCGCTCGCAACGCTTAAGAGAGTGATGATGAAAAACACAGAACTGGAAAGCCTGATTAACGAGAAACTCAACACCGCCTCTTTCAGCGACTACGGGCCTAACGGTCTGCAGGTTGAAGGACGCGAAACGGTGCAGAAAATTATCACCGGCGTGACGGCAAGCCAGGCGCTGCTGGATGAGGCCGTGCGTCAGGAGGCAGATGCCATCATTGTTCATCATGGCTATTTCTGGAAAAACGAATCCCCCCTTATTCGCGGCATGAAGCGTAACCGACTGAAAACGCTGCTGGCCAATGACGTCAACCTGTACGGCTATCACCTGCCGCTGGATGCCCATCCGGCGCTGGGTAACAACGTACAGCTGGCGCAGCTGTTGGGCATTACCGTCATGGGGGAAATTGAGCCGCTGGTGCCGTGGGGTGAGTTGGCTATGCCGGTGCCGGGGCTGGAACTGGCGTCCTGGATTGAAGCGCGTCTGGGGCGTCGTCCGCTGTGGAGCGGCGATACCGGCCCGGATACGGTCAAACGTGTTGCTTGGTGCACCGGCGGCGGCCAGGGCTTCATTGATAGCGCAGCCCGTTTTGGTGTTGATGCCTTCATTACCGGAGAGGTATCCGAGCAAACTATCCATTCAGCCCGTGAACAGGGTCTGCATTTTTACGCGGCCGGTCACCATGCTACCGAGCGCGGCGGCATTCGTGCCCTCAGCGAATGGCTGACGGAAAATACCGATCTGGATGTGACCTTTATTGATATCCCTAATCCGGCCTGATGAGAGGTGCCTGAGTGCAGCGAGCGCGTTGTTATCTTCTGGGTGAAACGGCAGTGGTTCTGGAGCTGGAACCCCCCGTCACCCTTGCCACGCAAAAGCGTATCTGGCGTCTGACGCAGCGACTGGCCGACGTGCCTGAGGTCGTTGAAGCCATTCCGGGTATGAATAACATCACCGTTGTGCTGCGTAACCCGCATACGCTGGCGCTGGATGCCATCGAGCGTTTACAGCGCTGGTGGGAGGAGAGTGAAGCGCTGGAGCCGGAATCCCGGGCGATTGAGATCCCGGTGGTCTATGGCGGCACGGCGGGGCCCGATCTCGCCGTTGTGGCTGAACACTGTGGGCTGACCGAGAAGCAGGTGGTTGAATTCCATGCCTCCGTTGACTACGTCGTCTGGTTTTTAGGGTTTCAGCCGGGCTTTCCGTATCTGGGGGGATTATCCCCCAGGCTGCATACCCCGCGTCGCGCAGAACCCCGCCTGAGCGTGCCGGCAGGAACGGTGGCGATCGGTGGCGAACAGACCGGCATTTACCCGCTGACCTCCCCGGGCGGTTGGCAGCTTATCGGGCACACGTCCACACCGCTATTTGAGCCGGGTCAGGATATCCCTATTCTTCTTCGTCCTGGCGATACCCTTCGGTTTATCCCGCAGAAGGAGGGGGTATGTTAACGCTGATACGCGCCGGGCTTTACACCTCGGTTCAGGATGCCGGTCGCTTTGGCATGCGCCAATCGGGTGTGAGTTACTGCGGTGCCCTTGACCGTCCCTCGCTGGAGATTGCCAACGTGCTGGTGGGTAACCCCGGCAGCACGGCCGCGCTGGAGATAACGCTGGGGCAATGCGTGATTGAGTTTGGTCAGGAGACCTGGTTTGCCTTAACCGGGGCAGGGTGCGATGCAACGCTTGACGGCAAAGCGGTATGGACCGGCTGGCGTTTACGGGCGAAAGCCGGACAGCGTCTGACGCTCAAGCGGCCGCTGCACGGGGTTCGCAGTTACCTTGCGGTAGCGGGCGGCATTGATGTCCCGGCGGTGCTGGGCTCATCCAGTACCGATCAGAAAGCAGGCATTGGCGGGCATGAAGGCCGCCTGTTGCGCGACGGTGACCGTCTGGCGATTAAGCCATCTGCGCGCCATTTCTCGACAGCGCAGGGCGTAAAGCAGCTGTTATGGGGAAACCAAATTCGCGCCCTGCCGGGGCCGGAATATCAGGAGTTCGATGAGGTTTCTCAGGAGACGTTTTGGCGCTCGCCGTGGAAGATCAGCCCGCAAAGTAACCGTATGGGCTATCGTCTGCAGGGGCAGCCGCTGACCCGCACCACCGATCGGGAATTACTTTCCCACGGCTTATTGCCCGGCGTTATCCAGGTGCCCGGCAACGGGCAGCCCATCGTGCTGATGAACGATGCTCAGACAACGGGCGGTTATCCGCGGATTGCCTGCATCATTGAAGCCGATCGCTACCATCTGGCGCAAATTCCTCTCGGACAGCCAATTCACTTTGTGCAGTGTACGCTGGAGGAGGCAATGAAAGCCCGACAGGATCAGCAGCGTTATCTGGATCAGCTGACGTGGAGGCTGGATGGTAAAGATTGATCTTAACGCCGATCTGGGCGAGGGCGGCAGCGCAGATGCCGAACTGATGACGCTGGTTTCATCAGCCAATATCGCCTGCGGTTACCATGCGGGCGATGCGCACACCATGCTGGCGAGCGTGCGTAGTGCGATCAAAAATGGCGTCGCTATAGGGGCGCATCCCAGCTTTCCCGACAGGGAAAACTTCGGACGTACGGCCATGAAATTACCGCCTGAGACGGTGTATGCCCAGATGCTTTACCAGATTGGCGCACTTGAGGCGATCGTTCGCGCTCAGAGAGGCATTCTGCGCCACGTTAAACCGCACGGCATGCTTTACAACCAGGCGGCAAAAGACCCTCTTCTGGCAGATGCTATTGCGCGAGCGGTGCGGGACTGCAATCCGCAGCTTGTCCTGGTGGGCCTGGCGGGCAGCGAACTCATTCGCACCGGGCAGCGTTTGGGGTTAAGCACGCGTCACGAGGTCTTTGCTGACCGGGGCTATCAGCCTGACGGCAGCCTGGTGCCGCGCACCCAGCCCGGCGCGCTCATTAGCGATGAAGACAAAGCCCTGAGCCAGACGCTGGACATGGTGCGCAAGGGGGCCGTTATAGCGATTGACGGTACCTCTGCTAAGGTTCAGGCCGATACGGTTTGTTTACACGGTGATGGCGAGCATGCGCTGCAGTTTGCGCGCCGCCTGCGGGCGGCGTTTGCTGAACAGGGGATCCTCGTCAGCGCCTGAATATCACGATAAGGACAAAAAGATGCCAGAAGGTCCGGAGATCCGCCGCGCGGCGGATAGCCTGGAGGCGGCGATTAAGGGCAAACCTCTGACGGAAGTCTGGTTTGCTTTTCCTCAACTGAAGCCGTTTGAATCGCAGTTGGTCGGGCAGACGGTGACCCATATCGACACGCGCGGAAAGGCGTTGCTGACGCACTTTTCCCATAACCTGACGTTATACAGCCATAACCAGCTTTATGGCGTGTGGCGGGTTGTTAACGCCGATGAACAGCCGCAAACGACCCGCGTGCTGCGCGTCAGGCTGCAAACGGCGGATAAAGCCATCCTGCTTTACAGCGCGTCGGATATCGAACTGTTAACGCCGGAGCAACTGCTTACTCACCCATTCCTGCAGCGTGTAGGGCCTGACGTGCTGGATATGCGCCTGACGGCGAGCGATGTTAAAGCCCGGCTGTTATCACCTAAATTCCGCAACCGTCAGTTTTCTGGACTGTTTCTCGATCAGGCGTTTCTTGCGGGTCTTGGTAACTACCTTCGGGTGGAAATTCTGTGGGACGTCGGGCTGGCAGCGCAGCGCAAAGCGTCGCAGCTGAGCGATGAACAGCTGGAGGCCTTATCCCACGCGCTGCTGGATATTCCACGGCTGTCGTACAACACGCGCGGCGTGGTGAATGACAATAAGCACCACGGGGCACTGTTCCGGTTCAAGGTGTTTCATCGCGACGGGAAAAAGTGCGAGCGGTGTGGCGGGATTATCGACAGGATAATGCTCTCTTCGAGACCTTTTTACTGGTGTCCGCACTGCCAGAAATAAAAGTAAAACGGTAACCCAAGGGTTACCGTTTTCGTGTTTTTCAGGGGGAGGGCATTAGACCGTACCCAATACCCATTAGCGTTTGATGTCAGACTTAAAATCACGCTGCTCGTAGCCGGTATACAGCTGACGAGGACGGGCGATTTTCATGCCTTCGCTGTGCATTTCGTTCCAGTGCGCAATCCAGCCAACGGTACGTGCCATGGCGAAGATCACGGTGAACATGGAAGACGGAATACCCATCGCTTTCAGGATAATACCGGAGTAGAAGTCTACGTTCGGGTAGAGTTTCTTCTCGATGAAATACGGGTCGTTCAGCGCGATATGTTCCAGCTCCATCGCCACTTCCAGCAGGTCATCTTTGGTGCCCAGCTCTTTCAATACTTCATGACAGGTTTCACGCATCACGGTCGCGCGCGGGTCATAGTTTTTGTAAACACGGTGACCAAAGCCCATCAGGCGGAAGGAGTCATTCTTATCTTTCGCGCGACGCACAAATTCAGGAATGTGTTCAACGGTGCTGATCTCTTCCAGCATTTTCAGCGCCGCTTCGTTCGCGCCGCCGTGTGCCGGTCCCCACAGGGAGGCGATGCCCGCAGCGATACAGGCGAACGGATTTGCACCTGAAGAGCCAGCGGTGCGGACGGTGGAGGTTGAGGCGTTCTGTTCGTGGTCAGCATGCAGGATCAGAATGCGATCCATCGCGCGTTCCAGAACTGGATTCACTTCATACTCTTCGCACGGCGTGGAGAACATCATGCGCAGGAAGTTACCGGCGTAAGAGAGGTCGTTACGCGGGTAAACAAACGGCTGACCGATAGAATATTTGTAACACATCGCGGCCATGGTCGGCATTTTGGACAGCAGGCGGAACGCTGCGATATCACGGTGACGCGGGTTATTCACGTCCAGGGAATCGTGATAGAACGCCGCCAGCGCACCGGTAATTCCGCACATCACCGCCATCGGATGAGAATCACGACGGAACGCATGGAACAGACGGGTAATCTGCTCATGGATCATGGTGTGACGGGTCACGGTGGTTTTGAATTCATCGTATTGCGCCTGTGTCGGTTTTTCGCCGTTCAGCAGGATGTAGCACACTTCCAGATAGTTGGATTCGGTGGCTAACTGATCGATGGGGAAGCCGCGATGGAGCAGGATACCTTCGTCACCGTCGATGAAGGTGATTTTGGATTCGCAAGATGCGGTAGAGGTAAATCCAGGGTCAAAGGTGAATACCCCTTTGGAACCCAGCGTACGGATATCAATAACATCCTGACCGAGCGTGCCTTTTAGCACATCCAGTTCAATAGCATTGTCACCACCCAGGGTGAGCTTTGCCTTTGTATCAGCCATTTACGGTCTCCTTAGCGCCTTATGCTTAAGACTGCTGTTCACCGGATTTGCCTTCAGCTGTTAATCACCGTTACCAGATTGTTATTTGGCTTACCGCTCAGCTCACGAGGAGTAACCAGGGTACAGAGCTATGGCGCCTTGCAGGTAAACGGATGAAATATCAGTGAAATAACAGCAAGTCAGTGTTTTTGCAGTCCGAATTATTCAAACCTGTATACCACTAATAACTGTCCTGATAACTTCGGTCAATACCATCACACTGTTACATAACTATTTGTCAGGTGAAAGAGAGACCTCATAACTTTTGCGCATTATATGCCTTTTCTGATGACGTTTGTAACAATATTGTTTAACATTTGTCAAATCAGATGATTAAAATTTAAAAAGATGTTGTTATCGTGACCCTGATCACTGTTCCAGAGAAAACCCGACAAACTGTATGTAGGTTAATTGTAATGATTTTGTGAACGGCCTATACTGCCGCCAGGTCTCCGGAACACCCTGCAATCCCGAGCCACCCAGCGTTGTAACGTGTCGTTTTAGCATTTGGAAGCAATGTTTTGCATGACGCGCAGTTATAGAAAAGGAACGCTGCTTGACCCGCATCGCAGTCCGGAGGAAGGAAACAATAAGAACAGCATGTGGGCGTTATTCATGATAAGAAATGTGAAAAAACAAAGACCTGTCAATCTGGATCTCAAAACGATCCGGTTCCCTGTAACAGCAATAGCGTCCATTCTGCACCGTGTGTCAGGTGTGATTACGTTTGTGGCGGTCGGCATTTTGCTGTGGTTGCTGGGTACCAGCCTCTCTTCTCCTGAAGGATTCCTCCAGGCCTCTGCCATCATGAACAGCTTCTTCGTGAAATTTATCATGTGGGGCATTCTGACTGCGCTGGCGTACCACGTTGTTGTGGGTGTTCGCCATATGCTGATGGACTTCGGCTACCTGGAAGAGACTTTCGAAGCCGGCAAACGCTCCGCTAACATTTCATTTGTGATTACTGTCGTGCTTTCACTTCTCGCAGGAGTTCTCGTATGGTAAGCAACGCCTCCGCATTAGGACGCAACGGCGTACATGACTTCATTCTGGTCCGCGCTACTGCCATCGTCCTCACGCTTTACATCATCTATATGATCGGTTTCTTCGCCACCAGCGGCACGCTGACGTGGGACATCTGGAGTGGTTTCTTCGGATCGGCCTTCACCAAGGTGTTCACCCTGCTGGCGCTGTTCTCCATCCTGATTCATGCCTGGATTGGCATGTGGCAGGTGTTGACCGATTACGTTAAACCTCTGGCGATTCGCCTTCCGCTGCAGCTGGTCATTGTCGTTGCACTGGTGGTTTACGTTATTTATGGATTCGTTGTGGTGTGGGGTGTGTAATGAAACTGCCAGTCAGAGAATTTGATGCTGTAGTGATTGGTGCTGGTGGCGCAGGTATGCGCGCAGCGCTGCAAATTTCCCAGAGTGGCCAGACGTGTGCGCTGCTCTCTAAAGTATTTCCAACGCGTTCCCATACCGTCTCTGCTCAGGGTGGTATCACCGTAGCGCTCGGTAATACCCATGAAGATAACTGGGAATGGCACATGTACGATACGGTAAAAGGTTCCGATTACATCGGTGACCAGGATGCCATCGAATATATGTGTAAAACCGGCCCGGAAGCGATTCTGGAACTGGACCACATGGGTCTGCCGTTCTCCCGCCTGGAAAATGGCACCATCTATCAACGTCCGTTTGGCGGCCAGTCGAAAGATTTCGGCGGCGAGCAGGCGGCACGTACTGCGGCAGCGGCCGACCGTACCGGTCACGCACTTCTGCATACCCTGTATCAGCAAAACCTGAAAAACCACACCACCATCTTCTCCGAATGGTATGCGCTGGATCTGGTGAAAAACGCCGATGGCGCAGTGGTGGGGTGTACCGCGCTGTGCATCGAAACCGGTGAAGTGGTTTACTTCAAAGCGCGTGCAACCGTGCTGGCAACTGGCGGTGCAGGGCGTATTTATCAGTCTACGACTAACGCCCACATCAACACCGGTGACGGCGTTGGTATGGCTATCCGCGCTGGTGTGCCGGTGCAGGATATGGAGATGTGGCAGTTCCACCCAACCGGTATCGCCGGCGCGGGCGTTCTGGTGACAGAAGGTTGCCGCGGTGAAGGTGGTTACCTGCTGAACAAGCACGGTGAGCGCTTCATGGAGCGTTATGCCCCGAATGCGAAAGACCTGGCGGGTCGTGACGTGGTGGCGCGTTCCATCATGATCGAAATCCGTGAAGGTCGCGGCTGTGACGGCCCATGGGGCCCGCACGCGAAGCTGAAACTCGACCATCTGGGTAAAGACGTTCTGGAATCCCGCCTGCCGGGTATTCTGGAACTGTCCCGCACCTTCGCCCATGTCGACCCGGTAAAAGAGCCGATTCCGGTTATTCCAACCTGCCACTACATGATGGGCGGTATTCCGACCAAAGTGACCGGTCAGGCGCTGACCGTGAACGAGCAGGGCGAAGATGTCGTTATCCCTGGCCTGTTTGCCGTCGGCGAAATCGCCTGCGTATCCGTGCATGGTGCAAACCGTCTGGGCGGCAACTCCCTGCTGGACCTGGTGGTGTTTGGTCGTGCAGTGGGTCTGCATCTGCAGGAATCCATTGCCGAGCAGGGCGCACTGCGCGATGCGACCGATGACGAAATTGATGCTTCTCTTGAGCGCCTCAACCGCTGGAACGGCAACCGTAACGGTGAAGATCCGGTGGAAATCCGTAAAGCGCTTCAGGAATGTATGCAGCACAACTTCTCGGTATTCCGCGAAGGTGACGCGATGGCCAAAGGTCTTGAACAGCTGAAAGCGATCCGCGAGCGTCTGAAAAACGCCCGTCTGGATGATACCTCTAGCGAGTTCAATACCCAGCGCGTTGAGTGTCTGGAGCTGGATAACCTGATGGAAACGGCTTACGCCACTGCGGTGTCGGCGAACTTCCGCACCGAGAGCCGTGGCGCGCATAGCCGCTTCGACTTCCCGGATCGTGATGACGAAAACTGGCTGTGCCATTCCCTGTATCTGCCAGAGTCGGAATCCATGACGCGTCGTAGCGTCAATATGGAACCGAAACTGCGTCCGGCGTTCCCGCCGAAGATTCGTACTTACTAATGCGGAGACAGGACAATGAAACTCGAATTCTCAGTTTATCGTTATAACCCGGATGTTGACGACGCTCCGCGTATGCAGGATTACACCCTGGAAGCGGAAGAAGGGCGTGACATGATGCTGCTGGATGCCTTAATGCAGCTGAAAGAACAAGATCCGACGCTGTCGTTTCGTCGTTCCTGCCGTGAAGGGGTTTGTGGCTCTGACGGCGTGAACATGAACGGCAAAAATGGCCTGGCCTGCATCACGCCAATTTCGGCACTGCAGCGTGCGGGTCAGAAAATTGTTATCCGTCCTCTGCCGGGCTTGCCCGTCGTTCGCGATTTGGTGGTAGACATGGGGCAATTCTATGCACAATATGAGAAGATTAAGCCTTACTTATTGAATAATGGGCAAAATCCACCTGCGCGCGAGCACTTACAGTCTCCTGAGCAGCGTGAAAAACTCGATGGATTGTACGAGTGTATTCTCTGCGCATGCTGTTCGACGTCTTGCCCATCATTCTGGTGGAATCCGGACAAATTTATTGGCCCGGCCGGTCTGCTGGCTGCCTATCGCTTCCTGATCGATAGCCGCGACACCGAAACCGATAACCGTCTGGAAGGACTGAGTGACGCTTTCAGCGTATTCCGCTGCCATAGCATCATGAACTGCGTCAGTGTATGTCCTAAAGGGCTGAACCCAACGCGCGCCATCGGCCATATTAAGTCGATGCTGCTGCAGCGCAGTGCGTAAGTCGTGAGAGGGGAGCGCTGTTCCCCTCACTCTAACCCTCTCCCAACGGGAGAGGGGATTGATTGCAGAAACCTTTAAAAACTGCCCTGAAGTCTAGACAGTTTCTAAAGGTTCCTTCGCGGGCCAAAGTAAAAGAGCTCGCAGGTGAACCCCGGCACGTACACGGTGTGTGCGTGGTAGTTTCTACGGCGAAAGTAAGCATAAAAATGCTTAAGGGATCACGATGCAGAACGGCGCAATGAAAGCCTGGCTGGACTCTTCATTCCTCTCTGGTGCTAACCAGAGCTGGATAGAACAGCTCTATGAAGACTTCTTAACCGATCCTGACTCAGTGGACGCAAACTGGCGTTCCATGTTCCAGCAGTTGCCTGGCACGGGAGTCAAACCGGATCAATTCCATTCCAAAACACGTGATTATTTCCGTCGTCTGGCGAAGGATGCCTCACGTTACTCTTCTGCGATTTCCGACCCTGACACCAATGCGAAGCAGGTTAAAGTCCTGCAGCTTATCAACGCTTATCGCTTCCGTGGTCACCAGCATGCGAATCTCGATCCGCTGGGACTGTGGCAGCAAGACCGTGTAGCGGATCTCGATCCGGCCTACCACGATCTGACCGAGGCCGATTTCCAGGAAAGCTTTAACGTAGGTTCATTTGCCATCGGCAAAGACACGATGAAGCTGGGCGAGCTGATTGACGCCCTTAAGCAAACCTACTGCGGCTCCATCGGTGCGGAATATATGCACATCACCTCCACCGAAGAGAAACGCTGGATCCAGCAGCGCATCGAATCCGTGGCAGGCCATGCGAATTTCTCGACGGAAGAGAAAAAACGCTTCCTGAGCGAGCTGACCGCAGCAGAAGGCCTTGAGCGCTATCTGGGCGCGAAATTCCCGGGCGCAAAACGCTTCTCGCTTGAAGGCGGCGATGCGCTTGTGCCCATGCTCAAAGAGCTGATTCGCCACGCAGGCAAAAGCGGTACCCGTGAAGTCGTGCTGGGTATGGCGCACCGTGGTCGTCTGAACGTGCTGGTCAACGTGCTGGGTAAAAAACCGCAGGACCTGTTCGACGAATTTGCGGGCAAACATAAAGAACACCTCGGCACAGGTGACGTGAAGTACCACATGGGCTTCTCGTCTGATATCGAAACCGAAGGCGGCCTGGTTCACCTGGCGTTGGCATTTAACCCGTCACACCTCGAAATCGTTAGCCCGGTGGTTATCGGTTCCGTGCGTGCGCGTCTGGATCGTCTGGATGAGCCAAGCAGTAATAAAGTGCTGCCAATCACCATTCACGGCGATGCGGCGATTACCGGTCAGGGCGTAGTTCAGGAAACCCTGAACATGTCGAAAGCGCGCGGTTATGAGGTGGGCGGTACCGTTCGCATCGTGATTAACAACCAGGTGGGCTTCACCACGTCCAACCCACTGGATGCGCGTTCTACCCCGTACTGCACCGACATCGGTAAGATGGTACAGGCGCCGATCTTCCACGTGAATGCAGATGACCCGGAAGCGGTGGCATTTGTGACTCGTCTGGCGCTGGACTTCCGTAATACCTTCAAGCGTGACGTGCTGATCGACCTGTTCTGCTACCGTCGTCACGGTCACAACGAAGCGGATGAGCCAAGTGCAACCCAGCCGTTGATGTATCAGAAAATCAAAAAACACCCAACGCCGCGCAAGATCTATGCTGACAAGCTGGAAAGCGACAACGTGACGACGCTTGAAGATGCGACCGAGCTGGTCAATCTTTACCGCGATGCGCTGGATGCGGGTGAATGCGTAGTGAAAGAGCTGCGTCCAATGAACATGCACTCCTTCACCTGGTCACCGTACCTCAACCACGAGTGGGACGAGAGCTACCCGAACAAGGTGGAGATGAAGCGTCTGCAGGAGCTGGCTAAGCGCATCAGCACCGTACCCGACGCCATCGAGATGCAGTCTCGCGTGCAGAAAATCTACTCTGACCGTCAGTCTATGGCGGCGGGTGAGAAGCTGTTCGACTGGGGCGGCGCGGAAACGCTGGCTTACGCAACGCTGGTTGACGAAGGGATTCCTGTTCGTCTGTCCGGTGAAGATGCGGGGCGCGGCACCTTCTTCCACCGTCACGCGGTTGTTCACAACCAGTCTAACGGCTCAACGTACACCCCGCTTCAGCACGTGCATAACGGCCAGGGCCAGTTCAAGGTCTGGGACTCCGTGCTGTCTGAAGAAGCGGTACTGGCATTCGAATATGGTTACGCCACGGCTGAACCACGCACCCTGACCATCTGGGAAGCACAGTTCGGTGACTTCGCCAACGGTGCTCAGGTGGTTATCGATCAGTTCATCTCTTCTGGCGAGCAGAAGTGGGGCCGTATGTGTGGCCTGGTGATGCTGCTGCCGCACGGTTACGAAGGGCAGGGCCCGGAGCACTCCTCCGCGCGTCTGGAACGTTATCTGCAGCTCTGCGCTGAGCAGAACATGCAGGTTTGCGTGCCGTCTACCCCGGCTCAGGTGTACCACATGCTGCGTCGTCAGGCGCTGCGCGGTATGCGTCGTCCGCTGGTGGTCATGTCGCCGAAATCTCTGCTGCGTCATCCGCTGGCGGTCTCCAGCCTCGAAGAACTGGCTAACGGCACCTTTATGCCGGCCATCGGCGAGATTGACGAGCTGGATCCGAAAGCCGTGAAGCGTGTCGTAATGTGTTCTGGTAAGGTTTATTACGACCTGCTGGAACAACGCCGCAAGAACAATCAGAAAGATGTCGCCATCGTGCGTATCGAGCAGCTTTATCCTTTCCCGCATCAGGCGATGCAGGAAGTGCTGAAACAATATGCTCACGTGCATGATTTTGTCTGGTGCCAGGAAGAGCCGCTTAACCAGGGCGCATGGTACTGCAGCCAGCATCATTTCCGTGAAGTGATTCCATTTGGGTCTGCCCTGCGTTACGCAGGTCGCCCGGCCTCCGCCTCTCCGGCGGTAGGGTATATGTCCGTTCACCAGAAGCAGCAACAAGATCTGGTCAATGACGCGCTGAACGTCGATTAATTAAAGGATACATAATGAGTAGCGTAGATATTCTTGTTCCCGACCTGCCTGAGTCTGTAGCAGATGCGACTGTCGCCACCTGGCACAAAAAACCGGGCGATAGCGTTAAGCGCGATGAAGTGCTGGTAGAAATCGAAACTGACAAAGTGGTACTGGAAGTACCGGCATCGGCGGATGGCATTCTGGATGCGGTCCTGGAAGATGAAGGCACGACCGTGACCTCTCGCCAGATCCTGGGTCGCCTGCGCGAAGGCAACAGCGCGGGTAAAGAGTCCAGCGCGAAATCTGAAGAGAAAGCGTCAACTCCAGCGCAGCGCCAGCAGGCCTCTCTGGAAGAACAGTCTAACGACGCGCTCAGCCCGGCGATCCGTCGCCTGCTGGCTGAACATAACCTCGACGCGGCTGCTATTAAAGGCACTGGCGTGGGTGGCCGTCTGACGCGTGAAGACATTGAGAAGCATCTGGCGAAAGCCCCTGCGCAAGCAGAAGCGAAAGCACCTGCAGCGGCACCAGCAGCACAACCTGCACTGGGTGCACGCAGCGAGAAACGCGTACCGATGACTCGTCTGCGTAAGCGTGTGGCCGAGCGTCTGCTGGAGGCGAAAAACTCCACCGCGATGCTGACCACCTTCAACGAAGTGAACATGAAGCCAATCATGGACCTGCGTAAGCAGTACGGTGACGCGTTTGAAAAACGTCACGGTATCCGTCTGGGCTTTATGTCCTTCTACGTCAAAGCGGTTGTTGAAGCGCTGAAACGCTACCCGGAAGTGAACGCATCTATCGATGGCGATGACGTGGTTTACCACAATTATTTCGACGTCAGCATGGCGGTTTCTACTCCACGTGGCCTGGTGACCCCGGTTCTGCGTGATGTTGATACCCTGGGTATGGCTGACATCGAGAAGAACATTAAAGAGCTGGCCGTTAAAGGCCGCGACGGCAAACTGACCGTAGACGACCTGACCGGCGGTAACTTCACCATTACCAACGGCGGCGTATTCGGTTCGTTGATGTCTACCCCAATTATCAACCCACCGCAGAGTGCGATCCTCGGCATGCATGCCATTAAAGATCGTCCTATGGCGGTTGACGGTAAAGTTGAGATCCTGCCGATGATGTATCTGGCACTGTCTTACGATCACCGTCTGATCGACGGACGCGAGTCCGTGGGCTTCCTAGTCGCCATTAAAGAGCTGCTGGAAGATCCAACGCGTCTGCTGCTGGACGTCTAGTTTTGCAGTCTTGCCCGGCGGGCTTTGCCTGCCGGGCCTATAAAAGCACGACCTAACGATTACCTGAAGGATGGATAGAACACATGAACTTACATGAATATCAGGCCAAACAGCTGTTTGCCCGGTATGGCTTACCGGCTCCGGTGGGTTATGCCTGTACTACCCCGCGTGAAGCAGAAGAAGCCGCATCTAAAATCGGTTCCGGCCCGTGGGTAGTTAAGTGTCAGGTTCACGCTGGTGGCCGTGGTAAAGCGGGCGGTGTGAAGGTTGTTAAGAGCAAAGAAGAGATCCGTGCTTTTGCTGAACATTGGCTCGGCAAGCGCCTGGTAACCTATCAAACAGATGCGAACGGCCAGCCGGTAAACCAGATCCTGGTTGAAGCAGCGACCGATATCGCGAAAGAGCTATACCTGGGCGCGGTTGTTGACCGTAGCTCCCGTCGCGTGGTGTTCATGGCGTCTACTGAAGGCGGCGTGGAAATCGAAAAAGTGGCGGAAGAGACGCCACACCTGATCCACAAAGTGGCTATCGATCCGCTGGCAGGCCCAATGCCTTATCAGGGGCGCGAGCTGGCGTTTAAGCTGGGTCTGGAAGGCAAGCTGGTTCAGCAGTTCACCAAGATCTTCATGGGTCTGGCGAACATCTTCCTGGAGCGCGACCTGGCGCTGATCGAAATCAACCCGCTGGTGATCACCACTCAGGGCGACCTGATCTGCCTCGATGGCAAGCTGGGCGCTGACGGCAACGCATTGTTCCGCCAGTCCGATCTGCGCGAAATGCGCGACCAGTCTCAGGAAGACCCGCGTGAAGCGCAGGCTGCACAGTGGGAACTGAACTACGTTGCGCTCGATGGCAACATCGGCTGCATGGTTAACGGTGCGGGCCTGGCAATGGGCACCATGGACATCGTTAAGCTGCACGGCGGTGAGCCAGCGAACTTCCTCGACGTAGGCGGTGGCGCAACCAAAGAGCGCGTCACTGAAGCGTTCAAAATCATCCTCTCTGACGACAACGTGAAAGCTGTTCTGGTGAACATCTTCGGCGGTATCGTGCGCTGCGACCTGATCGCCGATGGTATCATCGGTGCGGTAGAAGAAGTGGGTGTTAACGTTCCGGTTGTTGTACGTCTGGAAGGTAACAACGCTGAACTCGGCGCGAAAAAATTGGCTGACAGCGGCCTGAATATTATTGCAGCGAAAAGTCTGACGGATGCAGCTCAGCAGGTTGTTGCCGCAGTGGAGGGGAAATAATGTCAGTTTTAATTAATAAAGATACCAAGGTTATCTGCCAGGGCTTTACCGGTAGCCAGGGGACATTCCACTCCGAGCAGGCAATTGCCTACGGTACGCAGATGGTTGGCGGCGTAACACCAGGTAAAGGCGGCACCACGCACCTGGGTCTGCCGGTGTTTAACACCGTGCGTGAAGCTGTAGAAGCCACCGGCGCGACCGCGACCGTGATCTACGTTCCGGCACCGTTCTGCAAAGACTCCATTCTGGAAGCGATCGATGCAGGTATTAAACTGATCATCACCATCACTGAAGGCATCCCGACGCTGGACATGCTGACCGTGAAGGTGAAGCTCGACGAAGCTGGCGTGCGCATGATTGGCCCGAACTGCCCGGGCGTTATCACCCCAGGCGAATGCAAAATCGGCATCATGCCGGGCCACATTCACAAGCCAGGCAAAGTGGGCATCGTTTCCCGCTCTGGTACGCTGACCTATGAAGCGGTTAAGCAGACCACCGACTACGGTTTCGGCCAGTCCACCTGCGTGGGCATCGGCGGTGACCCGATCCCGGGCTCTAACTTTATCGACATCCTGAAACTGTTCCAGGAAGATCCACAGACCGAAGCGATCGTGATGATCGGTGAGATCGGTGGTAGCGCGGAAGAAGAAGCGGCTGCATACATCAAAGAACACGTTACCAAGCCGGTAGTGGGTTACATCGCAGGTGTAACTGCGCCGAAAGGCAAGCGTATGGGGCACGCAGGCGCGATCATCGCCGGTGGTAAAGGTACGGCTGATGAGAAATTTGCCGCGCTGGAAGCCGCAGGCGTGAAAACCGTTCGCAGCCTGGCGGATATCGGCGAAGCTCTGAAATCCATCATTAAGTAAGTCCTCTCTGCTCCCTGAAAGGGGAGCGTTGAAATAAAAAAATGTCTGTTTCGACATGGTTGGCCGCTGATAAAGCGGCCTTTTTTATTGCCTGCGTTTGGCGACAAGCGTGAACTTGTAATCGTCGGTATTGAACACGTTGCGGCTGTATTCAAATACCCGTCCGTCCTTCAGAAACCCGCGCGAGACTTTTTCCAGGATGGGTTTCGCCGGATCGAGCGACAGCGCGGCAATCGCCTCTTCTGACGGCATGATCGGCACCAATTCTTGCTCGCTGCGATCGATAACCAGCTTCTTGATCTGCTCAACATAGTGGTATTTCGAATTCACCATCACTTCCCAGGTGAGGTCGGGGAACATCGCCAGCGGCATCCACGTTTCTTCCAGATTCACCGGTTTTTGTTTGATAAAGCGGACGCGTTTGACGTGCCAGACTTTATCGTCCGGGTTGATCGCCAGCCTTGCTGCGAGCCTCTCATCGGCTTTCACCACTTCGAAGATGCTGACGTCGCTGTGCGTATCGACGTTTCGGTCCGCCAGCTTTTCGTAAAAGCCGGTGAGCTGGTAAATGTCGTAGTTAACGCGCTCTTCTTTTACGTAGGTGCCGCTGCCCTGAATGCTCTCGACGATCTGCTCTTCCGTAAGCAGCTTCAGCGCCTGTCTCACCGTTACACGGCTAACGTTGAACGCCTCCTGAAGGCTGGATTCCGTCGGTAACGCATCGCCAGGTTTTAACTCGCCCGCATTGATTTTCTCGCGAAGTGCATCGGCTATCTGCCGGTACATCGGTTTGTTACCCATAGAATCTGCCTTTCTAATACCTTTTCACGGAATTATGCCTTCAGCGTAAAATTTGTAAATAATACAATTTAAATACAAATTTACGTTGTTAGTGAAAGTGATCACATAAATGTATTGTATTGCCTGCCACAATTGCCGACAGAAAATAACAAATTACGTGTGAGGATCTTATGGACCTGACGACTCTGACCCACTCCAGTGCTGTCTGCGTGCAGGCGCACTATGCCAGCCGTGATGAGGCCATTCGCCAGCTTACGATGCGACTGGTGGCGCTGGGCAAAATTACCGATGGCGATGCATTTCTGGCGGAGGTCTACCGTCGTGAATCTCAGGGGCCGACCGCACTGGGAGAAGGGCTGGCTGTCCCGCATGGTAAATCGAGCGTGGTGAACGAAGCGGCTTTTGCGGTTGCTACGCTGAGCGAACCGCTGGAGTGGGAGGGGGTGGACGGCCCTGAACACGTTGAGCTGATCGTCCTGCTTGCCATCCCGCCTGCTGAAGCCGGATCCACGCATATCCATGTACTGACGGCGCTGACGTCTCGTCTGGCAGATGATGCACTTCGGGAACGCGTTATGGCTGCAGCGACGGCGGAGGATCTGCTTGATGCGCTGAACGGTGGCTCGCAGGAAGACGAGGTTGCCACATTGGTGAATGCACCAACCGTCATCTGCGTCACCGCCTGTCCGGCCGGGATTGCCCATACCTATATGGCAGCTGAGTACCTGGAAAAAGCGGGACGTAAGCTGGGCGTCAACGTTGTGGTCGAAAAGCAGGGGGCGAATGGCATTGAGGGGCGCATCACCGCGCAGCAGTTGCAGGAGGCCAAAGCGTGCATCTTTGCCGCAGAAGTGGCGATCAAAGAGAGCGAGCGTTTTCAGGGGATCTCCGCCATTTCCGTGCCCGTCGCGGAACCCCTGCGCCATGCTGAAGCGCTCATTGAGCGCGCGCTGGCGCTACAGCCTTCTACCGATGCGCGTCTTGGGCATGTTGATACCGAAACGAAAAAGAGCGTTAAAACTGAGCTCAAGCAGGCGCTCCTTAGCGGTATCTCCTTTGCGGTGCCGCTCATCGTCGCCGGCGGGACGGTACTCGCCGTGTCGGTACTGCTGGCGCAAATCCTTGGCCTGCAGCACCTGTTCGACCAGGAAAACTCATGGCTGTGGATGTACCGCAAGCTTGGCGGCGGCATGCTCGGCATTTTGATGGTCCCTGTTCTGGCGGCCTATACCGCTTACTCGCTGGCGGATAAACCCGCGCTGACGCCGGGCTTTGCGGCCGGTCTTGCGGCCAATATGATCGGCTCCGGTTTTCTGGGGGCTATCATCGGCGGGCTGATTGCGGGTTACCTGATGCGCTGGGTGAAAAATCACATTCGCCTGAGTAGCCGCTTCAACGGTTTTTTAACCTTTTATCTCTATCCGGTTATTGGCGTACTGGGGGCGGGCAGCCTGATGCTGTTTGTGATCGGTGAGCCGGTGGCCTGGCTTAATACTACGCTCACCGCCTGGCTTAACGGTTTGTCCGGCGCGAATGCGCTGCTCCTGGGGGCGATCCTCGGGTTTATGTGCTCGTTCGATTTGGGTGGCCCGGTCAACAAAGCCTCTTACGCGTTCTGCCTGGGAGCGATGGCTAACGGGGTATACGGTCCCTATGCCATCTTTGCCTCCGTCAAAATGGTGTCGGCCTTCACCGTCACGGCATCAACGTTGCTGGCACCGAAACTGTTTAAACCGTTTGAAATTGAAACCGGTAAATCCACCTGGCTGCTTGGACTTGCGGGCATCACCGAAGGGGCGATTCCGATGGCGATTGAAGATCCGCTTCGCGTCATTGGTTCATTTGTGCTCGGCTCTATGGTAACAGGCGCGATTGTCGGCGCGATGGGGATCGGGTTGTCCACGCCGGGAGCCGGTATTTTCTCTCTCTTTTTACTTCACGATGCCGGGTTGAGCGGTGTGGTTGCGGCGGCGGGCTGGTTTGGCGCGGCGCTGGTGGGTACCGCAATCTCCACCTTTATTCTCCTGCTCTGGCGACGCCAGGCGGTGAAAAAGGGCAACTACGTCACTGAAGACGCCATACCGTAACAATGCACAAACAGGAAACGAAGATGAAAGCTGTATCTCGCGTTCATATCACGCCGCATATGCACTGGGACCGTGAGTGGTACTTCACCACCGAAGAGTCGCGTATTCTTCTGGTCAATAATATGGAGGAGATCCTGACCCGTCTGGAGCAGGATGACGAGTATAAATATTATGTCCTCGATGGACAGACGGCGGTGCTGGAGGATTATTTTGCCGTCGTGCCTGAAAACCGCTCGCGGGTGAAAGCGCTTGTGGAGCGCGGAAAGTTGATTATCGGCCCCTGGTATACCCAGACCGATACCACGATTGTCAGCGGTGAGTCGATTGTCCGCAACCTGATGTACGGCATGCGCGACTGTATGGCGTTTGGCGAGCCGATGAAGATCGGCTATCTGCCGGATTCGTTTGGTATGTCCGGCCAGCTACCGCATATCTATAACGGGTTTGGCATTACGCGCACGATGTTCTGGCGAGGCTGCTCCGAACGTCACGGTACCGATAAAACCGAGTTTCTCTGGCAGAGCCAGGACGGCAGTGAAGTGACGGCGCAGGTACTGCCGCTGGGCTACGCGATTGGTAAGTACTTACCGGTGGACGAAGCAGGGCTGAGAAAACGGCTCGACAGCTATTTCGAGGTACTGGAAAACGCCTCCGTGACCAAAGAGATTTTACTGCCCAACGGTCACGACCAGATGCCCCTGCAGCAGAATATTTTCGCGGTGATGGATAAGCTTCGTGAAATCTATCCCCAGCGTCAATTCGTGATGAGTCGGTTCGAAGAGGTGTTTGATTATATCGACGCGCACCGCGACGAACTGGCGACGCTGAAAGGAGAGTTTATCGACGGGAAATACATGCGTGTGCACCGCACCATCGGCTCCACGCGCATGGACATTAAAATCGCCCATGCGCGTATCGAGAACAAAATCGTCAATATCCTCGAGCCGCTGTCGGCGCTTGCCTGGGCGCTGGGCTTCGACTACCACCACGGCCTGCTGGAGAAGATGTGGAAAGAGATCCTCAAAAACCACGCTCACGACAGCATCGGCTGCTGCTGCAGCGATAAGGTGCACCGCGAGATTGTCTCCCGCTTTGAACTGGCTGAGGACATGGCGGACAACCTGGTGCGTTTCTATATGCGCAAGATTGTCGACAACATGCCGCAAAGCGACGCCGATAAGCTGGTGATGTTCAACCTGATGCCCTGGCCGCGTGAAGAGGTGATGAACACCACGATTCGGCTGCGTGCCAGCCAGTTCAGACTGCGGGATGAAAAAGGCAACGAGATCCCCTATTTCATTCGCAGCGCGCGCGAACTCGACCCCGGCCTTATTGACCGGCAGATTGTCCATTACGGCAATTACGACCCGTTTATGGAGTTTGATATTCAGCTCAGCCAGATACTGCCATCGATGGGCTACCGTACGCTGTATATCGAGCCGAACGTGGCCGGGAAGGTGCTCCCGGCGGTGAAAAATGCCGAATCCTTACTTGAAAATGCCTTCTGGCAAATTGACTTAAACGATGACGGTACGCTACGTCTGCGCGATAAAGAAAGCGGGCTTATTTATGACCGCGTACTGGAAATCGAAGAGAGTTCGGACGATGGCGATGAGTACGACTACTCGCCTTCTCGGGAAGAGTGGAGGCTCACGTCAGCGCAGGGCGAGCATGAGATTGAGGTCACGCACGAAGGCTGGCAGAGCAGGGTGGCTATCCGCCATCGGATCGCCGTTCCGGCAAATCTGGCTGAACGCGTGGCGCGCCAGCGAAACGGCTCACTCAACGTAGAGTTTGACGTCACGCTTAGCCATAACAGCAGGCGTATTGATGTGGCCGTGCGTCTGGAAAACCAGGCAAACGACCACCGCGTTCGCGTACTGATCCCAACGCCGTTTATGACAGAGGAAGTGTTAGCGGATACGCAGTTTGGCTCGCTCATTCGCCCGGTGCAGGACGCGGCGATGGCGACCTGGCATGAGGAGGGCTGGAAAGAAGCGCCGGTTCCCGTCTGGAATTTACTCAACTATGCCGTCCTGCAGGAAAAGCGCAACGGGCTGGCGCTCTTCACCGAGGGACTGCGCGAGTTTGAAGTGGTGGGCGATGACAAAAAAGCATTCGCTTTAACCTTGTTGCGCGGCGTGGGACTGCTCGGGAAAGAAGATTTGCTGTTGCGTCCAGGCAGACCTTCGGGGATCAAAATGCCTGTTCCTGACTCTCAGGTACGTGGGCCGTTAACCTGTCGCTTTAGCCTCTTCAGCTTTAGCGGTACGCCAGAAAACGCGGGCGTCGCACAGCAGGCTAAATCGTGGTTAACACCGGTGCAGTGCTATAACAAAATTCCCTGGGATGCGATGAAACTGAATCGCGCGTCGTTTATCACGCCGGAAAGTTACAGTCTGTTAGCGCTTTCGCCAACGGGATGCGTGCTCAGCACGCTCAAAAAGGCTGAAGATCGTGATGAGCTCATTCTCCGCCTGTTCAACCCTTCGGCGTCCAGCGCATGTGACACGACGTTATCCATGAATCCAACGGTGAAACGGTGGCGCGAAACGGACATGAACGAACGGATAATGGATAGGTGTGAAGAAGAGGGTATTGTCGGGGCATTCAGGCCGGGGCAGTCGCGAACCTTTAGTATTCTTTTCGCCTGAGTCAGCGATACAAAAAGGCTGCAGAGAAGGCGGCCTTTTTTCATTAAATAGTCACACCGCGGTGTTAACTTATGGGGTGTCAAAAGTAAATTAAATGTAATTTCGGAGGGTTGCATAAATGCAATGGAAAAATAACCTGGCCCGACTACGCTTTATTGTGTATCCCCCGTTGAAATGTTGCTTACTTTCGCGTTAATTAAAATCACTTCTGTTTATATTTTTTTCCGTCTTCGATAACTAATCTCATCTTAGCATACACATATCATTAACATGGTTTTTACCATTCTCACCATGATTAAACATGGTTAACATCAATGGTTGTTTTTGATTTAAATCAAAGTTTAATCCTTGGAAAATCCCACCAAAAGGCGCTAAATTGTCCCGGATCAAAATGGCCGAAAAGTGGTAATTTTGCTATAAATTGATCGTCGTCGTAAAACGTAAATATGATTCAATAAAAACCTGTTTATTGTAAGGGTTTTGCAGCGTATTATATTCGCGGGATCAATTTGGTTTTTTTATTAACGTATTTGTAACCTATCGCCATTGCTTTTATCCTTCCTGAGGCTAATTGTGACGACAAGGATGCGAATAATTTGTATTGGGGCATGCGTGTGGATCCTCATCTGACGGGGTTCACTCTCGGAGTCTTCATGCGATGAGCAAGGAGTCATGATGTTAGATATAGTCGAACTGTCGCGCTTACAGTTTGCCTTGACCGCGATGTACCACTTCCTTTTTGTGCCACTGACGCTCGGTATGGCGTTCTTGCTGGCCATCATGGAAACGGTCTACGTCCTCTCCGGCAAACAGATTTATAAAGATATGACCAAGTTCTGGGGCAAGTTGTTTGGTATCAACTTTGCACTGGGCGTGGCAACCGGTTTGACCATGGAGTTCCAGTTCGGGACTAACTGGTCTTACTATTCCCACTATGTTGGGGATATCTTCGGTGCGCCACTGGCCATTGAAGGTCTGATGGCCTTCTTCCTCGAATCCACCTTTGTAGGTCTGTTCTTCTTCGGTTGGGACCGTCTGAGCAAAGTTCAGCACATGGCCGTCACCTGGCTGGTGGCATTAGGTTCTAACCTGTCCGCACTGTGGATCCTGGTGGCGAACGGTTGGATGCAGAACCCAATCGCATCTGATTTCAACTTCGAAACCATGCGTATGGAGATGGTCAGCTTTGCTGAGCTGGTACTGAACCCGGTCGCACAGGTTAAATTTGTACACACCGTGGCATCAGGCTATGTGTGCGGCGCGATGTTCGTGCTGGGCATCAGCGCTTACTATATGCTGCGCGGTCGTGACTTCGCCTTTGCTAAGCGCTCCTTTGCTATCGCAGCAAGCTTCGGTATGGCCGCCATTCTGTCCGTTATTGTGCTGGGTGATGAATCCGGTTACGAAATGGGTGACGTACAGAAAACCAAGCTGGCAGCTATTGAAGCGGAATGGGAAACTCAACCGGCTCCGGCTGCATTTACCCTGTTCGGTATTCCGGATCAGGATGCACAGGAAAACCGCTTTGCCATTCAGATTCCTTATGCGCTGGGCCTCATCGCAACCCGCTCGGTTGATAAACAGGTTACTGGCCTGAAAGACCTGATGGTGCAGCACGAAGAGCGTATCCGTAACGGTATGAAAGCTTACTCGCTGCTGGAACAGCTGCGCGCAGGTTCTACCGACCAGACCATTCGCGATCGGTTTAACGACGTGAAGAAAGACCTGGGCTACGGTCTGCTGCTGAAACGCTATACCCCGAACGTCTCTGACGCGACGGAAGCACAGATTCAGATGGCAACCAAAGACTCGATTCCACGCGTTGCGCCGCTGTACTTCGCGTTCCGTATCATGGTGGGCTGCGGCATTATCATGCTGCTGATTATTGCAGCGTCCTTCTGGTCAGTGATTCGCAACCGTATCGGCGAGAAAAAATGGCTGCTGCGTACTGCGCTTTACGGGATCCCGCTGCCATGGATTGCTATCGAATCCGGTTGGTTTGTGGCGGAGTATGGCCGACAGCCGTGGGCGATAGGTGAGGTGCTGCCAACGGCGGTCGCGAACTCTTCGCTGACAGCAGGCGATCTGATCTTCTCCATGCTGCTGATTTGTGGTCTGTACACCCTGTTCCTGGTGGCTGAACTGTTCCTGATGTTCAAGTTCGCGCGCCTTGGCCCAAGCAGCCTGAAAACCGGTCGCTATCACTACGAGCAGTCCAATGCGACTACTCAGCCGGCACGCTAAGACAGGAGTCATCAAATGATCGATTATGAAGTATTACGTTTTATCTGGTGGCTGCTGGTCGGTATTCTACTGATCGGTTTTGCGGTCACGGATGGTTTCGACATGGGGGTGGGCATGCTCACCCGTTTCCTCGGTCGCAGTGACACCGAGCGTCGAATCATGATCAACTCCATCGCCCCGCACTGGGACGGTAACCAGGTGTGGCTGATCACCGCAGGTGGCGCGCTGTTCGCTGCCTGGCCGATGGTCTACGCGGCTGCGTTTTCCGGTTTCTACGTGGCGATGATCCTGGTGCTGGCGTCTTTATTCTTCCGTCCGGTGGGTTTCGACTACCGTTCTAAGATTGAAGACACCCGCTGGCGAAACATGTGGGACTGGGGCATCTTCATCGGTAGCTTCGTTCCGCCGCTGGTGATTGGTGTGGCCTTCGGTAACCTGCTGCAGGGCGTACCGTTCCACATCGACGAATATATGCGTCTTTACTACACCGGTAACTTCTTCCAGCTGCTGAATCCGTTTGGTCTGCTGGCTGGCGTGGTAAGCGTGGCGATGATCATCACTCAGGGTGCTACCTACCTGCAGATGCGCACCGTGGGTGAACTGCACCTGCGTTCACGTGCAACGGCTCAGGTTGCCGCTCTGGTCACGATGGTTTGCTTCGCACTGGCTGGCGTTTGGGTCGTGTACGGTATTGATGGTTACGTGATTACGTCTGCTATCAACCACGCTGCACCGTCTAACCCGCTGACTAAAGAAGTTGCGCGTCAGGCTGGTGCCTGGATGGTGAACTTCAACACCGCGCCTGCGCTGTGGGCTATCCCGGCACTGGGCGTGCTGTTACCTTTGTTGACGATGCTGACGTCCCGTCTGGAAAAAGGCGCACTGGCGTTCGTCTCCTCTTCACTGACGCTGGCGTGCATTATCCTGACTGCAGGTATCGCTATGTTCCCATTCGTGATGCCATCCAGCACCATGATGAATGCTAGCCTGACCATGTGGGATGCAACGTCCAGCCAGCTGACGCTGAACCTGATGACCTATGTCGCTTGTGTGTTCGTACCGATTATTCTGCTGTACACCGCCTGGTGTTACTGGAAAATGTTCGGTCGTATCACCAAAGAACATATCGAAAGCAACACCCACTCTATGTATTAAGTAAGGAGCTGAATATGTGGTATTTCGCATGGATTTTAGGGACGCTTCTTGCCTGTGCATTTGGCATCATCACTGCCCTGGCGCTTGAGCACGTTGAAGCGTCAAAAGCGGGTGAAGAAAAACACTGATGAATATTATCGCAACGTTATATGCGGTAATGGATAAGCGCCCGTTACGGGCGCTTTCTTTAGTGATGGCATTACTGCTGGCAGGCTGTATTTTTTGGGACCCTTCGCGCTTTGCAGCGAAGACCAGCGAGCTCGAGATCTGGCACGGCTTCTTCATTATGTGGGCAGTGTGTGCAGGAGTGATTCACGGTGTTGGCTTTCGTCCGAAAGCACTGCACTGGAAGGGCATCTTCTGCCCGCTCATTGCCGATCTGGTTCTCCTCGCAGGTCTTATTTTCTTCTTCTTCTGAATAAGAAATGTCCGTTAACGATATGGGCTTACCCGAGCCCATAAAAATTTACTCTCCGTTTACTTTCCCCCATTCCAAACCATCATTCCCGCGCGTATAGTAGCGAAGTTTAAAAGCATTAACTTTTGTTGCATTACTGGGATGTAAAGTGAATACAACGCTGTTTCGATGGCCGGTTCGTGTCTACTATGAAGACACCGATGCCGGTGGTGTGGTCTACCACGCCAGCTACGTTGCTTTTTATGAACGGGCACGCACAGAGATGCTGCGACATCATCACTTTAGTCAACAGGTGCTGTTGGCTGAGCGAGTTGCCTTCGTGGTACGCAAGATGACGCTTGAGTATTTTGCGCCTGCCAGACTCGACGATATGCTCGAAGTCCAAACTGAAATTACATCAATGCGCGGAACTTCACTGGTTTTCACGCAGCGGATAGTCAATGCAGAGAACACCGTACTGAACTCAGCTGAAGTACTGATTGTCTGTGTTGATCCAACCATAATGAAGCCTCGTGCGCTTCCTAAGTCTATTGTCGCGGAGTTTAAGCAGTGACTGACATGAATATCCTTGATTTGTTCCTGAAGGCAAGCCTTCTGGTTAAACTTATCATGTTGATTTTGATTGGTTTTTCAATCGCATCCTGGGCCATTATCATCCAGAGAACGCGTATCCTCAATGCTGCTGGCCGCGAAGCCGAAGCGTTTGAAGATAAGTTCTGGTCGGGCATCGAACTTTCTCGTCTGTATCAGGAAAGTCAGGGGCGCCGTGATAATCTTTCAGGCTCCGAACAAATTTTCTATAGCGGTTTCAAAGAGTTCGCTCGTTTGCATCGCGCAAATAATCATGCACCAGAAGCGGTTGTTGAAGGTGCGTCGCGTGCGATGCGCATTTCCATGAACCGTGAGCTGGAAACGCTTGAAACGCATATTCCTTTCCTGGGTACTGTCGGCTCCATCAGCCCGTATATCGGCCTGTTTGGTACGGTATGGGGGATTATGCACGCCTTTATCGCGTTAGGCGCGGTGAAGCAGGCGACGTTGCAGATGGTTGCTCCGGGTATCGCAGAAGCACTGATTGCGACCGCTATCGGTCTGTTTGCGGCTATCCCGGCGGTAATGGCGTACAACCGCCTTAACCAGCGCGTGAACAAACTGGAACTGAACTACGACAACTTTATGGAAGAGTTCACTGCGATTCTGCACCGTCAGGCGTTTACCAGTACCGAGAGTAACAAGGGGTAAACCATGGCCAGATCGCGTGGACGAGGTCGTCGCGAACTCAAGTCCGAAATTAACATCGTTCCGCTGTTGGATGTACTGCTGGTACTGCTGCTGATCTTTATGGCGACAGCGCCCATCATTACTCAGAGCGTGGAAGTTGATCTGCCGGATGCGACAGAATCACAGGCGGTAAGCACCAATGACGACCCTCCGGTCATCATTGAGGTTTCCGGCGTAGGGCAATATAGCGTGGTGGTAGAAAAAGATCGTATGGATCAGCTACCTCCTGAGCAGGTTATTGCTGAAGCGCAACGACGCCTGGAGTCAAATCCGAAAACGGTCTTCTTAATCGGTGGTGCGAAAGATGTACCTTACGATGAAATTATTAAAGCGCTGAACTTGCTACATAGTGCGGGCGTTAAGTCTGTTGGCTTAATGACTCAGCCTATTTGATCATCTGCGTAGTTTTTGGGAACCGATAGTGTCAAAGGCAACCGAACAGAACGACAAGCTTAAGCGAGCGATAATTGTCTCCGCAGTGCTGCACGTTATTCTTTTTGCAGCGCTGATCTGGAGTTCGTTCGACGAGCATATTGATGCATCAGCCGGCGGCGGGGGAGGTTCTTCCATCGACGCCGTGATGGTGGATCCCGGCGCGGTAGTGCAGAACTATAATCGTCAGCAACAGCAGCAGGCGAGTTCAAAACGTGCGGAAGAGCAGCGTGAAAAACAGGCGCAACAGCAAGCGGAAGAGCTGCGTGAAAAGCAGGCCGCGGAGCAGGAACGTCTGAAGCAGCTTGAGAAAGAACGTTTGCAGGCGCAGGAGTCAGCGAAAGAGCAGGCCGAACAGCAGAAACAGGCTGAAGCGGCGGCTAAAAAAGCGCAGGAACAGCAGAAGCAGGCGGAAGAGGCAGCAGCCAAAGCCGCCGCGGATGCAAAAGCGCAGGCTGACGCTCAGGCAAAATTAGCGGCGGAAGCCGCGAAAAAAGCCGCTGCTGATGCTCAGAAAAAAGCGGAAGCCGAAGCGGCGACAAAAGCGGCTGCCGATGCTAAGAAGAAAGCGGAAGCCGAAGCCGCGAAGAAAGCCGCTGCTGACGCTCAGAAAAAAGCTGAAGCAGAGGCTGCGAAAAAAGCCGCTCAGGAAGCAGAGAAAAAAGCGGCTGCTGAAGCTGCGAAGAAAGCGGCGGCTGCCGAAAAAGCAGCCGCTGAAAAAGCCGCTGCGGCCGAAAAAACTGCAGCCGATAAAAAAGCTGCTGCAGCGAAAGCCGCTGCCGATAAAAAAGCGGCTGCTGATAAGGCCGCTGCGAAAAAGGCTGCCGCTGCCGAGAAAGCGGCTGATGCTGCAGGCGTTGACGATTTACTGGGCGACTTAAGCTCAGGTAAGAATGCGCCGAAAACGGGCGGTGGGGCGAAAGGAAGTAATGCTGCTCCGGCTGGAAGTGGTAACACTAAGAGTAACGGTGCCTCTGGTGCTGAGATCAATGGCTATGCCGCTCAGATTAAATCCGCGATTGAAAGCCGATTTTATGATGCGACATCTTATGCCGGTAAAACGTGTACGTTACGTATAAAGCTGGCACCGGACGGTATGCTTCTTGATATTCAGTCTGAAGGTGGCGATCCCGCTTTATGTACTGCAGCACTGGCTGCAGCACGTCAGGCGAAGATGCCTAAGCCGCCATCACAGGCAGTCTACGAAGTGTTTAAAAATGCACCGCTGGACTTCAAACCTTAAGTTACATTTTCTCCGTGCAAACGGGGAGAAATAGGCCAGGTTTAGTCACAGGGTTCTGGTAGTTTTGTCTATTTGAGTTTGTTAACATTCTGCTAAATTATCGTGGGTAAGGTTACCCAGATAAGGGAGATATGATGAAGCAGGCATTACGTGTAGCATTTAGTTTCTTAATGCTGTGGGCAGCTGTGCTGCACGCAGAAGTACGTATCGAGATCACCCAGGGGGTGGACTCGGCGCGCCCAATTGGTGTTGTACCGTTCCAGTGGGCTGGCCCTGGGGCTGCTCCTGAAGATGCCGGCGGCATCGTGGCGGCGGACCTGCGTAACAGCGGCAAATTCAACCCATTAGATCGTTCTCGTCTGCCTCAGCAGCCTGGAAGTGCGCAGGAAGTTCAGCCTGCCGCATGGTCTGCACTGGGCATTGATGCCGTTGTTGTAGGCCAGGTTACGCCTAACCCAGACGGCTCTTTCAACGTTGCGTGGCAGCTGGTTGATACCGGTGGTGCACCGGGTACCGTGCTGGCACAGAACTCCTATAAGGTCACTAAACAGTACCTGCGCTATGCGGCTCACGCGGCAAGTGATGCGGTATTTGAAAAACTGACCGGTATTAAAGGTGCGTTCCGTACCCGTATCGCTTATGTGGTACAGACCAACGGTGGCCAGTTCCCTTACGAACTGCGCGTCTCTGACTACGACGGTTACAATCAGTTCCTGGTGAAACGTTCTTCTCAGCCACTGATGTCGCCAGCCTGGTCTCCAGACGGTTCTAAACTGGCCTATGTGACCTTCGAAAGCGGTCGTTCTGCGCTGGTTATCCAGACGCTGGCGAATGGCGCTGTTCGTCAGGTGGCGTCGTTCCCACGTCACAACGGTGCACCGTCGTTCTCGCCAGATGGTTCCAAGCTGGCGTTCGCACTGTCTAAAACCGGTAGCCTGAATCTGTATGTGATGGATATTGGTTCTGGTCAGATCCGTCAGGTAACGGATGGTCGTAGCAACAACACCGAACCTACGTGGTTCCCGGACAGTCAGAACCTGGCATTTACCTCTGACCAGGCCGGCCGTCCACAAATCTATAAAGTGAATGTCAACGGCGGCGCTCCGCAACGTATTACCTGGGAAGGTTCTCAGAACCAGAACGCAGACGTGAGCACCGACGGTAAGTTTATGGTAATGGTCAGCTCCAACGGTGGGCAGCAGCACATTGCCAAACAAGATCTGGTAGCGGGTGGCGTTCAAGTTCTGTCGTCAACGTTCCTGGATGAAACGCCAAGTCTGGCACCTAACGGCACTATGGTAATCTACAGCTCTTCTCAGGGGATGGGATCTGTGCTGAATCTGGTTTCTACAGATGGGCGTTTCAAAGCGCGTATTCCGGCTACTGATGGACAGGTAAAATCACCTGCCTGGTCGCCGTATCTGTAAATAATAATTAATTGATTACTAAAGGAATCATAGAAATGCAACTGAACAAAGTGCTGAAGGGGCTGATGATCGCTCTGCCTGTAATGGCAATCGCAGCGTGTTCTTCAAACAAGAACGCAAGCAATGACCAGAGCGGCGAAGGCATGATGGGTGCCGGCACCGGTATGGACGCTAACGGCAATGGCAACATGTCTTCTGAAGAGCAAGCGCGTCTTCAGATGCAGCAGCTGCAGCAGAACAACATCGTTTACTTCGATCTGGATAAATACGACATCCGTTCTGACTTCGCTGCAATGCTGGATGCTCACGCTAACTTCCTGCGTAGCAACCCGTCTTACAAAGTCACCGTAGAAGGTCACGCGGACGAACGTGGTACTCCAGAGTACAACATCTCCCTGGGTGAACGTCGTGCTAACGCCGTTAAGATGTACCTGCAGGGTAAAGGCGTATCTGCTGACCAGATCTCCATCGTTTCTTACGGTAAAGAAAAACCTGCAGTACTGGGTCACGACGAAGCGGCTTATGCCAAAAACCGTCGCGCCGTACTGGTTTACTAAGAGAATTGCATGAGCAGTAACTTCAGACATCATCTGTTGAGTCTGTCGTTACTGGTTGGAATAGCGGCCCCTTGGGCCGCTTTTGCTCAGGCACCAATCAGTAGTGTCGGCTCCGGCTCGGTAGAAGACCGAGTCACTCAACTCGAGCGTATTTCTAACGCTCACAGCCAGCTTTTAACCCAACTCCAGCAACAACTTTCCGACAACCAAAGCGACATTGACTCTCTCCGTGGGCAGATCCAGGAAAGCCAGTACCAGCTTAATCAGGTTGTGGAACGTCAGAAGCAAATCTTGCTGCAGATTGATAGTCTCAGCAGTGGTGGTGCAGCAGCACAGCCAGCAGCGGGCGATCAGAGCGGTGCGGCGGCAACAACCCCGGCGCCGTCCGCGGATGCGTCTGCCTCGACAGGCGCGCCTGTACAGAGCGGTGACGCGAATACGGATTACAATGCGGCCATTGCCCTGGTGCAGGATAAATCGCGTCAAGAAGACGCTATCGCTGCGTTCCAGAACTTTGTGAAGAAGTACCCTGACTCCACTTACCAGCCAAATGCGAACTACTGGCTGGGTCAGTTGAACTACAACAAGGGTAAAAAGGATGATGCGGCGTTTTATTTTGCCTCAGTGGTGAAAAATTACCCGAAATCTCCAAAAGCACCCGATGCGATGTTTAAGGTCGGCGTGATCATGCAGGACAAAGGCGACGCTGCGAAGGCCAAAGCGGTTTATCAGCAGGTGGTCTCAAAATTCCCGGGCACCGAAGGTGCTAAACAGGCGCAAAAACGTCTGAGTACGATGGGATGATTATCGCATGACCAGAAATCGTGTTATTTCTGGTCGTGCAGCATGATTACTAAGCAGTTAAGTGATCTTCATCGAAATTTTTGTTGCGCAGAATTCTTAAATCAGTAATATATGCCGCCGTTGCCACGGGATATCAAACAACGTGAAAACAGCGTAAAAGTGGGTCGTTAGCTCAGTTGGTAGAGCAGTTGACTTTTAATCAATTGGTCGCAGGTTCGAATCCTGCACGACCCACCA
>NZ_JBAKHK010000178.1:0-269 GCF_036903355.1 Enterobacter sp. UNJFSC 003 | reverse complement strand
CCTTTGTCGTGCAACTGTTTGAGCGGCATATGCAGCGTGCCAATCGGCACCGTCGAGGCAATAGAAATTTGTTGCACCACCATCCGGTTCGCCAGTTCATCTACCTGTTGCTCGTTGAGCGTTGCCAGCGCAAAGGCGTGACTGATGGTCAGCTTGCCCTTCAGCTGTGGCGTTTTCTCTACCGTTTCAACCATATAATTGATGGCTGCCACGCCTGCCGGCGTGGTTTCGTGCAGGTGAATATCGACGCCTTTGTCGTAGTCCAGCGC
>NZ_JBAKHK010000177.1:0-269 GCF_036903355.1 Enterobacter sp. UNJFSC 003 | reverse complement strand
GGCCACCTGACAACGACCACCCTATCCCAAGGGCCTGATCAGTCCTGAGGGATCCAGGTGGACGAACCGATTGCAGCCGTGGCCTTCAACCAGCCGCAGATGAAGAATGGTCCCGTCCTCCTGAGCCGCCGCCATCGAATGCGGGAAATTGGTTCGCCGCCACAACGCGGCCACCGAATGTGAGGTTGATCTGGTTGAGGCCAGGTCGCGGATACGGCTCAGACCGCGGATTCTGAAACTCCGATGAGGCTCGCCACACGCTGCTAGCC
>NZ_JBAKHK010000176.1:0-269 GCF_036903355.1 Enterobacter sp. UNJFSC 003 | reverse complement strand
GGACTGGCTCGAGGGCTCTAGGTCTGCACCTTAGGTCTGCACCTTAGGTCTGCACCTGGCCCCAGCGCTGCACCGTGAATCGTGTCAGGGTCCGAAAGATCACGCCCTCCACCAGGAGGCCGATCAGGATCACCGTCAACAGGCCCGCAAAGACGCTGGCCGTCTCCAGTTGGGCCCGGCTGGTGTAGATGAACCAGCCGATGCCGCCGGACCTCGCGCTGACGCCGAACTCGTGTTCGGCCGCGATCAGGGTCCGCCAGGCGAAGGCC
>NZ_JBAKHK010000175.1:0-269 GCF_036903355.1 Enterobacter sp. UNJFSC 003 | reverse complement strand
GACAGATGAAAACGGCCCAAAAGTGCCCGGACAGTCCCCTCGCCCCTTCGGGAAAAGGGTTAGGGTGAGGGGAAAATTGTGTTCACACTGACGAGTGAAAATCTCAGGCGTTGATTGTGGATTAGCGCCTGCCGCGCGTCGACGTATTTGCTGACCAGCTAAATGACGCTTCAGGATCCGGTTTATAAGCCTGCTTTTTCTTCAACTGGCGGGCTTTTTTCGCTTCAGCCTCACGCTCAACCATGAATTTATCGATGTAATCTTTCTTA
>NZ_JBAKHK010000174.1:0-270 GCF_036903355.1 Enterobacter sp. UNJFSC 003 | reverse complement strand
TGAAAAGATTCATAAAGAAGCCCATCGCCGCCGCGCCTTTGCCCTCGTATTCGCGCATATAAGTCAATGAATAGAGCGAACAAACCACCACCAGCAAGGAGATAACCAGCACCATAAATGCCGAGAGGCTATCCATTCGCAGGGTTAAATCGGCAAAGTCAAAAGGGGTGGCAAAATGGGCGACTAAAGTTACACCAGCATGTAATTGCGTAATTCCGCTGATGATGCCAATCACGCCGCCCACCAGCGATGTGATGCCGGACAGCTTAA
>NZ_JBAKHK010000173.1:0-270 GCF_036903355.1 Enterobacter sp. UNJFSC 003 | reverse complement strand
GAGGTTTCTTCCTCCGTTGCGATTTCCAGATCTACAGCATCCTGAAGTGGCGCAATATGCTCACTGGCTACCTGCATCAGGCTGTTTTTTGTTTCTTCCGCCTCTCGGATCCGGAACAGTTTTTCTGCTTCTGCATCTTTCACCCAGGCTGTGCCGTTCCACTTCTGAAACTCCCCTTCCGGCGATAACCAGGTAACATTTTCCGGTAACGGACCGAGTTCAGAAATAAATAACGCGTCCCCTGACGCTACGTCATAAACCGTTTTACCC
>NZ_JBAKHK010000172.1:0-270 GCF_036903355.1 Enterobacter sp. UNJFSC 003 | reverse complement strand
TGTGATGAGTCTGCTCGAAGTCGAAAAATAAATTGTAGTAAAGCCCGTAAACTAAAGCCGCAGCGCAGAAAGCGCCGGCAACTTGTGAAACGATAAAAGGAATAACTTTGCGCTTGTCGAAACAGGCAAACAGCCACAATGCAATGGTAACAGCGGGATTAAGATGCGCGCCGGAAACCCCTGCGGTCAGGTAGATGGCCATTGCCACCCCCAGTCCCCAAATGACACTGATTTCCCACTGACCAAAAGACGCACCAGCGACTTTTAGTG
>NZ_JBAKHK010000171.1:0-270 GCF_036903355.1 Enterobacter sp. UNJFSC 003 | reverse complement strand
CGTACCTGCGCGACGACTCATTGTGCTTCCTCATTATGGTGACGCATACATAGCGTTCTCATTTCGTGCGCACATTGTAAACCAGAGTTGCGAAGGTACAAAAAATTAACGTTTTAGCAATAGCTATATAATATAGCCTGTGCTATATCTGTATGTAATGCAATCATCCCTCAAGGATCGACGGGATTAGCAAGTCAGGAGGTCTTATGAATGAGTTCAAGAGGTGTATGCGCGTGTTTAGTCATTCTCCCTTTAAAGTACGGTTAATGC
>NZ_JBAKHK010000170.1:0-270 GCF_036903355.1 Enterobacter sp. UNJFSC 003 | reverse complement strand
GCTAGCAAACCTTCCTTAAGGGGCTTTCGCCCCTTTTTTATTTCCCGTTAAAAATCAAAGACAAACTAAATTCACGCCCATAAAATTAAGTTTTCTTCAAAAATGCACTTGACCAATAAATTAAGAAGTCTTAAATTTAAGCCATCAGCAGGACGCTGGAAGCCAAACGGAACAGATTGGCAGGCTCTTTAACATCGACGGACTCTCAACCTAACCGTTGAGACCAGAACTTGAGTGGTTTTGGGGATGGCGCGAATTGCAGCTACAAGA
>NZ_JBAKHK010000169.1:0-270 GCF_036903355.1 Enterobacter sp. UNJFSC 003 | reverse complement strand
GCTTTCAGGCTGGCGATTTGAGAATGTTCACCCAACACCAGGCTATCCAGCTGGCTCTGGATCTGTTTTTGTTCCGCCGCCGATGACTTCACGGAGGCTTCCTGCGCCAGATAATTTTGCCGCGCCACATCGATATCGCGTTCTGAAAACGGGTTTACTTTCGCCTGGCTGCCACGTGCGTAACGCTGATACTCTTTAGCGAATTTATCCCGCGTGGCCTTTGCCTGCTGAGTATTCGCCGCCATCTCATCTAACTCTGCGCCCAACGCC
>NZ_JBAKHK010000016.1:0-76069 GCF_036903355.1 Enterobacter sp. UNJFSC 003 | reverse complement strand
TGGCGAAACAGGAAATATGAAGAAAAACCAACCGACATTACTAACTGAAGGTTGTATCTAATCCTGGGGGCAGGTCAAAGGCCACACATCGGGTTTAAATGCGTGTGATCAATCTGTTTCGGGAGGATTTAGAGACGTTGGCAGCGTCATCAGCTTCGAGTTGATAGCGGTTCGTGTAGACTGTTCACGCTTTGTACCTGTTCGAGTGCTTGATTACATACGTGCGTTGAAGTGAAACAGAGGGGGCGGTTTGCCCCCTTATTTTTTGGGATAAGAAAATTCAGCGGTGACTAAATGCGATTCTGATTTACCAGATTGGACGTCATACGCGAAGTTATACCGCTCTCCAGGTGTAAACTTAAATCCGAATACAGGAAGACAGTCACCCTTTTGAACATACACAGGCTTGTCATCAAAAATCTTGTGAAGGGTGTCGCTACTATCGCTGTTGATTTGGATAGCAGTGATCCGTTCCTGTGGCTCCAGTGGCGACACCACACAAACTTGATTACCTTTGATAAATGCCGTTGTAGATTCACGATCTACCATTCGATCACCAGGCCCGGGGCATCCTGTTAAGAGGAATACAACACCCAGCAACATTTTGTTCTTCATGTTTAACGCCCCTTCCCTGTTACGATTTTTTGGTAAAGCGAAGGGACATCCTGCAACATATCTACGCCTCTGTACATCCCCATGCGCTCAGGCCTCTGATAGTAAGACCACTTACTAATTCCATAAACCAGCAGTAACCAGTAATCAGCTAAAATAGAGGCTTGCTGCTCAAGAGAGTAATCAGTGAGCTTTTCTTTATCCAGCCTGTAGGTATATTCAGCAGCCCAGCTAAACGCCCCCCGCATTCTCACCCATTGTCCGTGTTGGTGTTGCCACACATGCCCCAATTCATGGATGAAAACGTATTTATCTTCAACGAAAACCGAGTTTGCGGAAAAGTCTTCTCTGTACATCGATTTTCTGTACCACAACTCCCCATTGGGAGTCATCGCGTAGTTCTGTTTCTGTAGGCCGAACGGTAAATAGCTGTCGCAATGAATCCAGACACGGCTATACACTATCGAATCACCGAACACTCTGCGAGCCATTGCAATCTCGCCTAAGGTCATCCGGCGTAATGTTCCTTCCTCTTCCTGTGCGCTCATAAACTATCCTCCTTGTATGATTTATCTACATCGTAAAATCATAAGTCGAAATAGTCTATACGCGAACATTAGCCATTTAGCGGAGTGATCAGTAGTTTAAAACATGTTGTTAACCGCTTGCGGCAACTCTTTCAGCTTCAAGGGATAGCATAATTTCTAATGCTGTTTGGGCTTGAGCCTGGTAACTACCCGCCAGTACGTTGTGCAATACTTGAGCCGATACAACGCAAAAGCGCTTACCAAATGTTATCAAGGATGATAATTGAAGATACAATCCGTTAGATATTTTACGCTAATTGATTGATTTTATTAGGTGGTGCGATAATAGGAACAAACAAATCAACTTAATTCGTTGTTTTGCAAGAATTTATTCTTATCGACAAATAATCCTATACACATGGCTATACACATTGGCGGGAGCGTTCAAAACTCGTCCACCTCATCGCACAACAAAATACTTTTTCTTAAGAAAAGCGTACATACTATTCACCATCATATTTTTATATGAAATATCAATATGATAGAAGTTAACCATTAAGTGAAGAGTGAACAGCAAACCCTACATTTGATCTTAGACCATAATAAAACCCAGCATTCGCCGGGTTGGTGGTCCACTCGCAATAAATTTATGATAGGTCAAAATTATCTTTTCCTAAATTTTAACCTATTCCAAAAGAATAGGGCTGTGAAGTTAGCCCCATCCTTAACTTATTAAAGTTATTCAAGATATAAGGATTGCTCAATGAACTGACTGGCACCACATAAATGAACTTTAACCTCACGCTCACCAAAAAACGCCTGCCAATATTTTTTTATATCCTTTTCTTTTTCTTTATCTCTTTCATATGTTACGACTTCAATTTTAACACTTCGTTTAATCATTCGAGATAAAAGTTGTCTCATTTCAAAATCGGCATTCGGCAACGAATAACCTATGAAGATTATTTTGTCAGCTTCAGATAATTCAATACCAGCGTTCTGCCAAATTATTTTGTATTGAGGATTTGATAGATCCTTTAGAAAGGTAGGCATAATAAGATTTGATATCAGTCTATTCTCTTTATTTACTGCGTCATGATTTTTATCACAATGCCTACATGTTGCCCCTCTCGCAACCCCTATTTTTTTATTAAACCCGACATAAAGGCGCATGCATCGCGAACATTGTAGCCAGTTAAGTGAACCATGAATCTTCAGCAGTTTCACATTAAAACCACCTGCTCCTAACATTTCTAGACCCGGCTTTACCGTTTCGTCCCTTTCTTCTAAGGAGCTTATATAACAGCAATAATCAACAACTGCACGTCCGTGGTAGTTCCTTTGGATGTAATCATACAATGAATTATCTAGTAGAATATCCCAGTTGGTACTAATAACGCTTACAGGATCATGCTGTCTATAATTACCACCCAGCCTCTCGCTACATTTCCTCACTAAATACTCAGCAAAGTGGTCAATATATTCCTTACTATTCCCTTTTCTTTCCAAGATCCTCCTAATGGCCAAACCAATGATATTAAAAACAGCATCCCTTGTCTTTGTCATTTGCTCAATAGACAGACCTCTAAACTGGATATTATCCGCCAAGCACCGGTCTAAAGGAGTGAACATATCTTCAATCTGAACATCTTTAAATTGCTCACGTTTATAATATAATTGTTCAGTAAGTAAGTTTTCAAAAAGCTGAAAATCTGAACCATTAAAATAGTTTGAATCCTCTTGGTGTATTTTAAATATCTCACCCATTATTTCCGCCTGCATAGGCGCGCCAGCTTCTTTTGAAAATCCAGCACCAAGCACAAATACAGTTTTCATCCACAACCTCTTAAATTATATTCTGCGGTCAGATATTTGAAGATTAGCTTATTCATATGTCAAGAAAAAACCGGCTTCCACCGGTTTAAATACCTATTTTGTGATTTCGAGACTGCACTTCGGTAGCCAGTCAGCATTGCATTCTTCTCTAAGTGCCAGATTGGTCTGCATTCCCTGATTGGTCCGCCGCTTCTCGTACTGCAGCCCATACTCTTTCAGCATTAACGGCAGCCCCTTGCCAAACATGGTCAGACTGAGCGTATTTTTATAGCCGTTGGCTTCCATGTAGACCAGATAGGCATGGTAAAGGTATGTACGTGGCTGGCGCGGGACAATATTGGCGTTTCCCATAAACATGCCGTTGGTGTCGGGTAATGCCTCAAGATAGCCACAAAAATCAAATGCTGGATCGGCATCACGCTTGATGGTGAGAGCCTCATCAGAATTCTGCTGCGACTGAAGCAATGTTCTGGCGCTCATCGGATCGCTGAAACGTTGCATGAGTTGGCGAACAATCACAGCAAGTTCTCGAGCAATTTTATCCTTTAGCTGCGGATCGCGTTCTTCCGGTGCTATCTGCTCAGGAAAATGCAGAATAACTCTACGGCGGGACACACCACCACTGCGATCAGTGAAGCGCATAGGATTATTATTTACGGCCAGGATAACCGCCGGAATATGTGTTGAATAAGCATTCTGATATTTGGGGTCCACAGATACTGCATCACCACCGGTTATAGCCTTAAGCCCGGCGCCATCGCCGCTCCATTTCTCCTGATCAGGCAGGCGAATAAGAGAAAAACCGATCAGAGCCGCACGTTCTCGCGGGGACTCCAGAGTTTCAATTGTCGCTGACGTGGCGTTATCCTCTCCTGCAAGCATCGTTGCAATTTCAGCAAGGATACTTTTGCCACTTCCGCCAGGGCCAGTCACTTCCAGAAAGAGCTGCCAGTCATAGCGGTTCGCCAGCACCATAAACAGCGCTGCGAGAATAATGTCGCGTTTTGCTGGCTCGTGCCCGGCGGCCCTGTCCAGCCATCGCCAGAATGCCGGGGCATGAGTTTCAAGCGTTTCCCCATTTACCGGTGGCGTGAAATCGACTTCACACAGGGTACGTAGCCAGTTCTCTTTACAGTGCGGACTAAACAGCCCTGTTCGCGTATCGAGGACGCCATTACGAAAACCGATCAGATGACGTGCCGGATTTTGCTGCTGCGGAACAATTAACTTTAATGTTTCCACCAGTGAGGCAATTTTTCCTGAGGAAAACGGTGCACCGAGGCGCTGGAAAAGGGCTGCGACATCTCGGGCAAAATCAGACTGAGAAATCACTTTCCACGCTCCAGACTCATAGCGGGATAAAAGCTGACCGTTCGGATCAACCGCCAGTGCATCCCTGTAATGCTCCCGAACCCTCTGAGCTTTTTCGCTGACACTCATCGCTGTGAATTCTGCTTCACTCATCGTGTCGAAAGGACTGGCGTTATGTGGCTTCAAAGCCTCAAGAATTGCCTTCCGGGTGGATTCCTCTCCGTAATGGGCAAGCGCATCATTCCAGTCACCAAAAACCGGTGGCAGCACAATGTCACATTGACACGCTTTTGCAGCAGCTTCCGCCCTGTTCTGGCCTGAACCATTCAGATCGCGGTCCGCTGCAATAATTAACTGATATCCTGGATACTTGTTATGGGCAACGCTGGCCAGAGAAAGAAAGTTGACCGCCGAAAATGCCACCATGACGGCTTCTCCTGTCAGATGATGAATGGCAAGCGCCGTGGCGTAGCCTTCCGCAATCCACATCCTTCTTACTGAACTCCCGCTCCCTTCTATCAGATGATAGGCCTGCTTAACCTGACCTCCTTTAAGAAAACACTTGCTACCATTGCCACTGATAAGCTGAATATTCACCAGCACCCCGTCAGCGTTATAGAGCGGGACGATCAAATCACCGGGGCGGAACATCACCCCACCGGTTTTATGAGCTGAAGTCAGCTCATGGCAAATATGCTCCGGGAAACCTTTATGTGTAAGATAAGTGTTTCCGGCAGATTCACGCGAGGCTTGCAGCAGTCGCGCGGCAAGTGCTGCCGCTGCATCTTTCCCCCTATCGGCATCGGCGGTTAACGTCCTGACTTCGGAATTAGCTATAGACAGACCATGTGTCAGTCCATGTATCCTGTCAGCTGCTTCACTGATATCCACATTCAGTGCCCTGGTGACAAGCGCTAAACCATCCCCGGCTCCGCACTGATTGCAGAACCATGTTCCGCGTCCTTCCTGATCGTCGAAGCGAAAACGATCTTTACCGCCGCAGACCGGACAAGGCTGATGGCGATTTTTCAATATATTCACGCCCAGCGCTGGCAGAATCTGAGCCCAGTGACCGCGGGCAGCCTTCACGGCCTGACTGACTTTCATTCCTGACATGATGCAGTTCTCCCTCAGTGTAAAACCGGCTTTTTGATGTGACGGACGCATAACTCATCCATTACGGCTATTCCGAGCTGGGAGAGTGCGGGACAGGACATTAGAGGGCCGGATTCCATCAGGTCTGAAAGCAGGGCGCAGGCGATTTCCATGCCTTTTGTTTGCCCGTGCTGTCGCAGATAAAATCCTTCAAGCTCACGGGCAATAGCGGTTTCAATTTCATCCAGAGTGAGCTGCAGGTGGCTGTTTTGCTGATGGCAGGCACTCAGCCATGCGCAAGCTACCGCGCGGCGATACAACGCTACCCGAAGTGAAAGGGAAAGAGTGCGTGATTTCATTGCACCACCTCCATGTTCATCAGGTCATCCTGGCAACGCTGTACCACGCCATCAAGCTGCTCTGTCATCAGATAAATCAGGGAAACCAGTTGCTCACATTGAGCACCGGCAGGTTTTTCGTAGCAATCCTGAAGAACAGCCATTCCGGTGACAAACTCCCCCACGTTACGAAGATGCTTCAGGCGGACAATATCGTCATAAGAGATTGCGGCGTGATTCATTAGATCACCTCCCGGACTGGCAGGCGAGCAGCAAGGCAAAGCACATACTCATGGACCAGTGAAAGACGTGCATGATGCTCATTGCTGGCGACGATACGCAGCATACTAATACGTGGTTTACGTTCTGCACGACGAACGGCGGCAAAAACAAATATAAATTGAGGATGTGATGGGGCGAGGATCGTAGCCATAAGGGCAACCTCCAATAAGTAGCGGTAAATGCCACCACCGGAGTTCCTACGCTCATGGGTGGTGACCCGAACGGGGGTAGGAATACCGGCCTTATTGGAAACCGGCCAGCCCGAAGGCTGCCCCGCCCGGACCACCATTATCTGAAAGGGGCTAAGGTATAAGCACCGCAGCCCGAAAAATGGGTGTGCCTGAGCAACGACGTAAAAAAAGACGCAAGGCGCGTCTGGTGTCGCCAATAAGTAACTCGGGTTCCTACGCCCGGCAGCCGATTTTGCGGCAGCGGGAAAACTATACCTGGAAAAGATATCAGGACGCAAGCCAGAAAAAAGGAGATGAGACTGCAAAGCCAGTTTCACGCATGGCCTCCTTGCTCGCGGGCAGCAATTCGCGCCGCCATCCATGCACTGACCTCCGACTGTACCCAAGCCACATTTTTTCCACCCAGGGATATCTGCTGCGGGAAGGCATCGCGGCTGATAAGGTCGTAGATGGTTGAACGGGATAGCCCGCAAAGGTGCATCACTTCAGGTAATCGTATGAAGCGCTCCTGCTGAGCCGGAACCGGGAGCACCGGAGCAGCTGGTGCCGGGGTGGAAACGGAAATACTATTCATCTGGCTACCTCTCTAATATGTTTACAACAGTCCGGGCAATTCCATCCGGATTCAGGTAGCTCCTTATTATGTTTATATAAGCGGCTCGCGCATGCTTTATTTATTTGGAGTGAAATGTTGATTTCTCAAAAAATAAAACAGCTAAATACCGTATGAAACGGACAAAAACAAACCATTCCTTTATGAAATATAATAAGGAGCATCAAGAATAAAAAAATCTATTACACCAGGCAGGATCACAGTTCAAACCTGAAACAGGCCATGCCATTCCGGGCTTTACATCATAAGGACGAAGACATCGGAATAATAAAAGAGCTAAAAACGACCAGGACAAAACAGTTCATCATATGTATTAATTAAATTACTGACTAAAGAAATTAAATTACTCTTATCCTTCCGCATGTATCCGCACGTGTTTAATGAGCATCAGATAGATTCATTTTTATGAGTATTCCCCCGAAATGCAACAGGGTGACGGGAGGTTGAATGTTGAATTATTAAACAGAAATAAGACACCTTTTATTCTATACGTCGAATAGTGCTGAATACTTGTGAAAAGTGGTGAGGAAAAAAAATCCAGTAATAAACTGAAATAAATATCGCGGCTTATATGAGAAAAAAATATAAGTGTAATTTTATTTCTGTGAACAGTCATGAACAGTAGATGACCACTACTACTCAAACACTACACCCATCAACCCCATGTATTTACTATCTTTTTTACTAAAGTGAACAGTAGTGAATAGTTTGTATTAAAGGAAGGGTGAATATCAGACATGACGCCTTTCTCTGGCTAGCCAGAACAAGGTCATTGTTCTGTCACTGGCACAATCCCCCTCGGTAGTGCCCTTGTATGAGTACCGGCACAATTGACACGACAACAAAACACTAATGGTGGATGCATCAATGCGTGCTAATGCATCAGCCAGTTTCACCCCGGCAAAACATAAAGTTTTCCTGGCTCGCCTCAACAGACTTAATGCAAAAGGAGGGTACTGATATGGCCCTGAAATGTCCTGAATGTGGCACGGTCGCTCATGCCAGAACCAGCGCCTATGAAGCTCCATCGGTTAAGCGCTCATGGTATCAGTGCCAGAATCTTGAATGTTCGTGCACATTTACTGCCCTTGAAAGTGTCGACACGATAATTATGAAACCCCATAAACCAGCGCCGCCGGAGCCTGAATCGAGGAGCGATTCCCTCGAGCGTCAGCCACAGACCATAGGCCGCTACGGTTCAGCCTGTACTCTTAAAGACCGTCATGCACAATAAAATGAGGAGGAACAATGATATGGCAGAACAACACTTGACTGAAAACCAGATTCAGGCCGCAACCGGACACGTAGTAACACTCCTCGCGAGGGCAAAAAAACCGCTTCAGGATGCGGATTGGCTCATGAGTTTGCCTGCAAATGAAATAGCCCGCGAGACGGAAAAACTGACAAAAAGCCTTTCCTCCGACTGGCAGTCCCGAATTATCGACCTTTACCAAAAAATGCAGGCCTGGGTGGAGGCCAGACAGGCCGAAGAAGCAGCCATTGAGAACCTTCGGGCTCTACGCCAGCATCAGACCGAAACTGAGCAGACCAGCAAAGACAATCGGGCGCAGTTCAGGGAATTGCTTAACCAGAGCGGCGGCATCGTAACGCCGAAGATGAAAGCTCTTCGGGCTGAGTATCTGGAACAACAGGAAACAGCCACAGAACTGGCCGGGCTGATTACTGAAAAAGAAGAGCAGCTGCCGGTACTGGCTCAAGCGACCGCGCGTAAGGCAAACGTCTATATAAACTTCCATCATGGCATCACTGAGGAGCGTATCGATGAGCTTTTACGAGACTTTTTTATTTTCCACGGTGCTGAATTGAGCAGCCTACTCAGGATGAAGTACAGGCAATTCGAGCGGAATAGCTCAGTGCATATACCGGGTATTATTGAAGGGACAAATGATGCAGATACGTTGTATCGTGAATTTATCCTGAATCTAATGCTGAAGTGGACGAATGAAATATTGCCGTTGAGATTCCGGGACGACGTGATGAGTCTGACCGGTTCAGCACCGGTATCAGGATCACATGAAGACAGAAAAAAAAGAAAGCTGTTCTGACCTGAACAGCTCACTTAAGCCCGGCCAGTGCCGGGTTTTTTGATGTCTGTAGCCTGAGTGCATGTCTATACTGCATGAAATCGCATGACTTTATGCACTTGCATTTTTACTTCCCAGGCCAGCTAAGGCGCGGTTAAGAGCCTATCATGCAACTGCATGAAAACCACTCCATAAAGCGGGCAGGCGTGGCGGGGCTACGAGCGCGCGGTTTTAGGTTTAATCGTGGTATTAGCACCTCAATTTTGAGCAGGCATGATCATTTTTTTAGGGCCTGTCGTGCGTGCCCGCGCCGTGATGAGACGCTGCGCTTCGTCATGATGTGTCGATGTGTCACGTCGCTGGCAGGCAGAGCGAGGCGCTGAGGCGCTCTGACGGCGTGGCGGGGACAGCATTACGCGCGAAGTACAGTGCATTATAATTTTTTAAACAAACCCTCCAAACCTGCACGATCAAAAAACTGAGATGGTAATGCAGGGATTCTGTAGCCCTTAGAACCAATGCGCTCCGTGGATGTAACTAATACAACAAATTTTTTGGCTCTAGTTAATGCAACATAATGTAGATTCAAACACTGCTTTTCATTTTTATAAATAACATCCCTACTCCCGACTGGATATTCTCTTTTAGGTAAAACATGATCATAAAGGTCTAAATGATATACACAATCAAACTCTAACCCTTTAGACTTATGAATATTCATAATCTGAACTTCGTTTTGATTAATAGGTAAGTAATTATTCCTTACTGCATCAACCTGAAGCACCTCACTAATGCCGTCTATGTGTATTGACTCAAGATTATAATCCCCTAAGAGAGTTAAGACTCCACGCACAGAAGCGATGAGGTTACAATCATCAATCTTTCTGACTAGATTAATTTCACGCCTCAATAATTTAACCTGCCGTCTTGTAACTCCACTTTCAGAATAATTATCTATAATATCTTGTGCTGTGTGGTTATTATTATATCTATAGTGTAACAAATCCATAATTAACCTAGAAACATCAGTACCTAGCTTGGAAAATTTATCATCCACGTAAGCTCTATTTTGCACTTTGAGACAGGAGGATATATATGAAACACTTTTATTACTTACCGCAAGGATAGCAATTTGATTGTTATGTTTTATTCCAAAAGACTTTTTTATTGACTCTAATCCACTATCGATCCATGAGGCAATTTCTTCAAAATACCCCGGGATACAGACCCGATAGACTTGTATATTACCACCTGCAATTAAAGTACATTCAGGCCTTATTAACCTTGAAGCATAATTAACAATGGAATAATGACAGCGGTGGTTTAGTGTTAATTCAAACGGTTCAAATCCATTATCGCCATTTTTTAGTTCAATCAAATACTTTGAATATTTCTTGGCATATTCGTGTATAGACTGATCAGCATCTCCCACTGCAACTGCTTTAATACCAAACATTGAAATTAATTTAAAAATCTCATGTTGTATAAAACCTGAGTCTTGATATTCGTCAATGTATATAGATTTATATTTCGCTTTGATATACCTTTGACAAGCGTGTGAATACGTAAGAATAAAAAGAGACATAAGTGGAGCCATTTCAAGTACAAACACCCCTTGAGAATAAAGGGTGTAGATTTCATTTAGCGCATTAACATCCTCTTTTAAAATAACAAACCCATCAGCTAATAAAAATAACATTTTAGCTTGTTGCTCAGGCAATAAATCATTAAATTTTATGATTTTTAAGGAACTGGGTCTAGATGCAAAATGATTCATGAAATTGAAAATGATTTCACGTAAAAAGAATTTATCAATCGTTCCAAAGAAACTAGATTTCACATCTACTATAAATTTTTTTGATCTTTTTAGTAATTCGTCGCTAGCTTTATTGGTATGAGATATTGCAATGACGCCTTGAAAGTTTTTCATACCTCTCAAATCCATTGCTATTTTTTCTATTACCACAGTAGTTTTTCCACTGCCTGGGCACGCGGTTAAAACCATATTGCCAGGAAAATCTATGGCATTTTGCTGTTCCTGAGTGAATTGGATCATTATATTTCACCTTTAGCTAAAGAGATAGCCTTAAGCAATGGCCGAACGAGATCTCCAGTTGCAAGTTCAGGTAGATTTACCCTCTTAAGAGCTATCAATTCACGCATACGCGTTGCCTTTTTATCTCTCAAATAATTAGCAGCTTCATTTATATTACTCTTACCGCTATATTCAAGGACATGTGCTGAAAACTCCTGACATAAATCGCCCTCAAGATCTGTAAATGATAGAAAAACAGCACATGCATTTAAAATTGGTGACTGCACAATCCACTGCTTATTTAATTGAGATTGTTCTATTTTTGCCAATTCATTTTTTAACGGTGGAAGCCCACATAAATGGCGACTTCTATTGATTCCTGAATATTGATATTCATCTTTATGAGGGACCTTTCCAGCATCATTATCAGTCCTAACAACATATTTTATATTAAAAGCTTTTAATATATTTGTATAAACCTCAAATTGTACTCCATCAACTGACAAAATACTTATATTATAGAAATCTAAATTATATCCTATAGCTTTTGCTAATTCGTTATAGAAAATCAACTCAGAGGGGCCTTCAACTAAAAAAACCACATCGGCAAAGAATGCTTCTGCAGGAATGATGCTTATGCGATAGCCCATCTTATCCCAAGCCTGGCTTACACATTTTGAACATCCATTACTTGCTGCAAAAGATGCTCCATTATGAGAGTATATTTTTATAATTGAATCTGGCTGATAATTTACAGCTATTTGAGGTGAATGTGTTGTTACAATTGATTGCCCAGGTAATTTACTTGTAAGATACTCAGATAATTTACGTTGTTGATGAGGGTATAAGTGCGCCTCCGGTTCCTCAATACAATATATTACAACCTCACTATTTTCGTCATGTTCCCTGACACTTTTTGACTTCCAGAGAGCTAATAATATCTGATTATTTAATCCATCACCGCCAAGAAGGAGTTTATGTCCATTTGAGTTTGAACTTAATTCTAACTTTTCTATGAACTGATCAACACCTATTGCGCCTGAATCCAATTCAATATTTAAGCGTTCATAGTTGTATGAAAGCTTTCTTAACTCTGAATTAAGTTCAGCTGTTGCCTGTTTGACATAGCTTATTTCTTTAACTTTAGAGTTAACATTTTCTAATAGTTCATTTAAATCTCTAAGAGATTGTTGATCGCTATCAACTTGCGGTTGTTCTCTATTTTCTTGAGCAAGCCTTAGAAGATGCCTCTTTTCTATGCTGATATATTTATCCAAATCTCTTTGCGATTTAATATATCTCATACTAAGATATTTCAAATAGAACCTTGAAGTTATTTCATCATAACTATCTTCATTATGGCCAATAAATATTTTATATGATAAATCATTTCGATAAGCTACATATTTTATATAGGTGTTTTTTTCATCGCTAACATATCCATTTAGTTTTGATACGACAGCATCTTTATCGACATTTTTGAATTTTATTATTACTTGTAATTCATCAACAGTATCACCATTGATGTTTACATGGAAGTCATTAGCTTTTGGCTCTAAATCTAATTCAGAAATACTTTTGTCAAGCAACATTCTTATTGCGTAGACTAGATTTGTTTTTCCAACATCATTTGCACCTATAATTAATGTAGAAGGTTCAAAATTTATAGTAGCATTAGAGTAATTCCTGAATCCTTTAAGAGTAACCGTCTCAATATGCATGATCATTCCTTAAAATAAATGATGAGTAAAAATCTAACATTGTACGACGCTGAGAAATATACTGAGCATGATTATATGTCCCTCTAATAGAATTTTTATCAACATGCGCTAGTTGAAGCTCTATCCATTTAGAGTCATAATTATTTTCATGAAGAATGGTTGACATCATATGCCTGAATCCATGACCAGTGACTTTCCCGCTATATCCAATCCGTTTAATGACTTGATTTATACTCGCTTCACTCATAGGTTTGTTCGGATCATTCCGCCCCGGAAAAACATAACGATAGTTCCCTGTCATGATTTTGAGTTCATGGAGTAAATTTAACGCTTGAGTCGATAGTGGCACAAGATGTGGCCTACGCATTTTCATCCTTTCAGCAGGAATTTCCCAAATACCGTTATCCAGATCAAATTCTTGCCATAATGCCGCACGTAATTCGATGGTTCTCACGCCTGTAATCATCAGTAATTTCGTGGCTATCTGGACAAGCTTACTCCCGGTATAACCCTCTAAGGCACGCAGAAAATCAGGTATCTCATCAGCTTTTAGGAATGGGAAATGATTGGATTGGTGTACTTCGAGAGCGCTGGAGAGATCCGCCGCAGGATTGTACTCCGCCCTACCTGTCGCAATTGCGTAGCGAAACACCTCTGAGCAACGCTGCCTAACTTTTCGCATTTTCTCCAACGCACCACGTTTCTCAATTTTACGCAGAACGTTCAGCAGCTCTAACGGTTTAATCTCTCCCACTGGCCTTGTTCCGACATAAGGAAAAATGTCGTTATTAAACGCTTCCATGATGTCTGATGCATATCCCACCGACCATTTAGCAGATTTAAGGTGATGCCACTCTCTCGCTATATTTTCGAAGGCGTTCTCTGACTCTGTTTGCAGAGCCAACTTTTGCTCTTTTCGAACCTCACTAGGGTTCTTTCCTTCTGCCACAAGTTTTCGAGCTTCATCGCGACGGGAACGAGCATCAGCAAGGGTGATCGTTGGGTAAACCCCAAGCGAGATCATTTTGGGTTTACCAGCATAGCGATAGCGGAACCGCCAGCTCTTGCTTCCATTAGGTTCTATGAGCAATGACAAGCCTTGCCCATCCCCAAGCGTATAGGGTTTATCTTCAGGCTTAGCGCGACGAATCTGCATATCGTTTAAAGGCTGTGTATAGGAATCCAAGACCGAACAGGAACATATACACAATCCTATACACATTCAGTACCGGATTCTACTGGATGGTTATGGACTAACACGGATTGAAGATGCAGTAAAAACGTTATAAATCAGAGAGGTTATGGATGGTTACGGACGTTTGAGGAAGTTGGGGTGGTGCCGATAATAGGAGTCGAACCTACGACCTTCGCATTACGAATGCGCTGCTCTACCAACTGAGCTATATCGGCCCTGAGAGGCCGGTTACGAGCGTAACCACGGGGCAAAAGAGTAGATCTAACGGGGTGATGCGTCAATGCCCTTTTAAATCAAACGGCTATTTTTGCATCACCCACGCTTATTTAGGCACGAATCGTATCGTCGCCGAAGCCGATCCACTTGTAGGTGGTCAGTGCTTCCAGCCCCATCGGACCGCGCGCATGCAGTTTCTGCGTGCTGACAGCCACTTCTGCGCCCAAGCCGAACTGTCCCCCGTCGGTAAAGCGGGTTGACGCATTCACGTACACGGCAGATGAATCGACTTCGTTCACGAAGCGATTGGCGTTACGCAGGGTGCGCGTCAGGATCGCATCTGAGTGCTGGGTGCCATGTTCACGGATGTGCGCAATAGCGTCGTCGAGATCCGCAACCACCTTCACGTTCAAATCCAGTGACAGAAACTCGTCGTCGTACTGCTCCGCATTTACCGGAACCACGGTCGCCGGGCCGTCTTTCAGCAGCGCCAGAGCGTTAGCGTCGGCGTGCAGGGTAACGCCGCTCTCCGCCATCTGCGCGCTTAGGGCTGGCAGGAAGGTGCTCGCGATGCCCTGATGCACCAGCAGCGTTTCCACCGTGTTGCAGGTGCTTGGACGCTGGGTTTTGGCATTCACGATAATCTTCAACGCCGGTTCAATCTCGGCGCTGTCATCAACCACAATATGGCACACGCCAATACCGCCGGTGATCACCGGAATCGTCGACTGCTCGCGGCACAGCTTGTGCAGGCCCGCGCCGCCGCGTGGGATCAGCATGTCGATGTATTTGTCCATGCGCAGCATCTCGTTCACCAGCGCGCGGTCCGGACTTTCGATCGCCTGCACGGCGCCTGCCGGTAAGCCACACTCTTCCAGCGCCTGCTGGATAACGTTTACCGTTGCGGCGTTGGTGCGCCAGGTCTCTTTACCGCCGCGCAAAATGGCGGCGTTACCGGTTTTAAGGCACAGGGACGCCACATCAACCGTCACGTTTGGACGGGCTTCATAAATCACGCCGATGACGCCGAGCGGCACGCGGCGACGCTCCAGACGCAAACCGCTGTCGAGCAGGCCACCGTCGATCACCTGCCCAACCGGATCGGCCAGATTACAGACCTGACGAACATCGTCGGCGATACTCTTCAGGCGAGCCGGGTTGAGCGCCAGGCGGTCGAGCATTGCGTCGCTCAGGCCATTTTCACGCGCTTCCGCTAAATCTTGTTCATTGGCACGCAAAATCTCAGCGGATTGCGATTCAAGGTAGTCAGCGATTTTTTCCAGCACACGGTTTTTCTCGCGGCTGGAAAGGAGCGCCAGTTTGTAAGAGGCGGCCTTCGCGGCTGCGCCCATTTGTTCCAGCATGTTCTGCTCCTTAACGAATAATCATGTCATCGCGATGAACGGCAACCGGGCCATACTCATAGCCCAGAATGGCATCAATCTGCTGCGAGTGATGACCCGCAATACGGCGCAGCGCGTCGCTGTTATAGCGGCTTACGCCGTGCGCGATGTCGCGGCCTTCGAGGTTACGGATCCGGATCACTTCACCACGCGAGAAGTTGCCTGTCACGCTTTTAATTCCTTTAGGAAGTAATGAACTCCCTCTTTCCAGAATCGCGGCGGTGGCCCCTTCATCAACGGTCAGTTCGCCCGCTGGCGGCGCGCCGAAGATCCAGCGTTTGCGGTTTTCTAAGGGAGATGCCTGCGCGTGGAAGCGGGTGCCCACGGAGATGCCTTCCATGACATCACCAATCACGCCAGGGCGGCTGCCCGCAGCAATGATGGTGTCGATACCGGCGCGGCACGCTACGTCTGCGGCCTGCAGCTTGGTGCCCATGCCGCCCGTACCGAGGCCAGACACGCTATCGCCCGCGATGGCGCGCAGCGCATCGTCGATGCCGTGAACGTCTTTGATCAGTTCGGCTTCCGGGTTGGAGCGCGGGTCTGCGGTGAACAGACCCTGCTGGTCGGTCAGGAGCAGGAGTTTATCGGCACCGGCCAGGATCGCGGCCAGCGCAGAGAGGTTGTCGTTATCACCCACTTTGATTTCAGCGGTGGCAACGGCATCGTTCTCGTTAATGACCGGAACGATGTTGTTGTCGAGCAGCGCGCGCAGCGTATCGCGCGCGTTCAGGAAACGTTCTCTGTCTTCCATGTCCGCACGCGTCAGCAGCATTTGCCCAACGTGAATGCCGTAGATGGAGAACAGTTGCTCCCAAAGTTGAATGAGTCGGCTTTGCCCCACGGCGGCCAGCAGCTGTTTAGAAGCGATCGTCGCGGGGAGTTCGGGGTAACCCAGGTGTTCACGTCCGGCGGCAATCGCCCCGGAGGTCACAATCACAATACGATGCCCTGCGGCATGTAACTGAGCGCACTGACGTACAAGCTCAACAATGTGGGCGCGATTTAGGCGGCGCGATCCGCCTGTTAACACACTGGTACCGAGTTTTACCACCAGCGTCTGGCTGTCACTCATGATTCTCTGCCGTTCAACAATAAGGGAAAGTGATGTCAATCAGACGTTTTAACAGGTGTCAGGCTCGTTGCCAACTGCCTTCGCACATCGCGAAACACATTGTTGCGCGGGATCAGGAAGCGTAGCGGCAGATTTTGACGTTTTCATTACCGAAATAATAAATGACAGTTTTTTAAAATTATTCTTAGTTTGTCATAAAACTTTAATTCCAGAACGTTACAACCCTTTCTGTTTTTTCACGGGACTGAAGCATGAGCTTATCGTCCAGCGAATTTTTTAGCGCGTTTATAAGACAGGATCGAAAATGAAAAAGAGCACTCTGGCATTAGTGGTAATGAGCGTTGTGGCTTCCGCATCTGTTCACGCGGCCGAAGTTTATAATAAAAACGGTAATAAACTGGACGTATACGGAAAAGTAAAGGCAATGCACTACATCAGTGATGATGATTCTAAAGACGGTGACCAGACCTACGTTCGTTTTGGCTTTAAAGGTGAAACACAAATTAACGATCAGCTGACCGGCTACGGCCGTTGGGAAGCGGAATTTACAGGCAACAAAGCAGAGAGCGATTCTTCACAGAAAACGCGTCTCGCCTTTGCGGGCCTGAAGCTCAAAGATTTTGGTTCTCTGGATTACGGTCGTAACCTGGGCGCGCTGTATGACGTGGAAGCCTGGACCGATATGTTCCCTGAATTTGGCGGTGACTCTTCTGCACAGACCGATAACTTCATGACCAAACGCGCGAGCGGCCTGGCTACCTACCGTAACACCGACTTCTTCGGCGCGGTTGACGGCCTGGATATGACCCTTCAGTACCAGGGTAAAAACGAAAACCGTGACGTCAAGAAACAGAACGGCGACGGTTTTGGCACCTCTCTGACTTATGACATCGGCGGCAGCGACTTCGCCGTCAGCGGCGCGTACACGAACTCTGACCGTACCAACGCTCAGAACCTGCTGACGCGCGGCGAAGGCAAAAAAGCGGAAGCATGGGCGACCGGTCTGAAATATGACGCGAACGATATCTATCTGGCGGCGATGTATTCTGAAACCCGCAATATGACGCCAATTTCGGGTGGTTTTGCGAATAAAGCGCAGAACTTCGAAGTTGTCGCGCAATATCAATTTGATTTCGGTCTGCGTCCATCCCTGGGCTACGTACAATCTAAGGGCAAAGATATCGAAGGTATCGGTGACGAGGATCTCGTGAAATATATCGACGTGGGCGCGACCTATTATTTCAACAAAAATATGTCCGCGTTTGTTGATTATAAAATCAATCAGATCGATGACAATAATAAACTGGCTGTGAGCAGCGATGACATCGTTGCCCTGGGTATGACCTACCAGTTCTGATTCCTGGATAATAAAAAAACCGGCATTGAGCCGGTTTTTTTGTCCTGTGGGACGAGTTCGTCATTACGCCGTCAGCTTGACCGCTTCGCTGGAAAAGTCATCCGCCGGTTCCAGCTTCAGGTCCAGAGTCGCCAGCAGCGCAGTGGCCTTGCCCAAATACTCTTTCAACGTATGTTCCAGGCGATCGATAACTTCCTGATCTTTGATTGGTGCGGCTTGCCAGTACCCGTCTTTATTAAACAGGCCAAACTGATAGCTATAAGTGAAGCGTTTTTCCTGTGCTTCCATTTCCATCCACCAGCCCCAAAACTCACGTTTTTCGGGTGCAGGCTTCACGTTGACGCAAACAGCCAGGCAGTCGAAAAAAAAGCGATTCTCTTCACACTGCTCTTCTCGAATATACGGGCCAAGAGCCATGAACTTCTTAATCAGTCTACTTTTCGGGTGTCCACTCGGTAACGTCATTGCGATCTCCTTTTGTGAAGCCACTGTTTTACCAAACCATCAAAATTTAGCAATCTCTTAACACAATCTCTGCGCGATCCAGCAGGTAATCTCTTTTAACGCTTTGTCAAAATTCTGATACACCGGGCTGAACGGAACCTCAAGCAGCTTGCCATCCGCAGATGACGAAGTGATTAACCTCGACTCTTCTTCCGGGCTGAAAGGATCGTTTTTCCAGTAACCTGACAGCATCGGCGTTGGGCATCGGCGTCCCAGTAAACCCTGCGTTTTTAACGAATAGCGATTGAGCTCAACGCGCAGCGCTTCATCTGATGCATCATGCATGCCAAGACGGCTGGCCAGCACGTCGAGATACATCTCTGGCACGCTGCCCTGACGCGCCGGGTCGCTAAGCAAGGCGTGGACCACCGGGCCAAGGCAGGCTACGGCCTTCAGGCGCGACGATTCAAGATACGCCAGACGTACCGCGACGTTAGCGCCAAAACGGAAGCCAAATGCCGCCACGCGCGTATGGTCAACCCAGGGAATATTTTCCAGCGCTTTTAACGCATGCTGGTGCAACAGGCTCGAATCCTGAGTCAGCTTCCACTTTGATGAGAAACCAATTGATGGCATATCAAGCGTCAGCATCGCGATCCCTTTTGGTGCGAAGTAACGCTCAAACAGGCTGTAGTAGTCGATTTGCAGAGAATCCAGACCGCCGCACATGAGCACGGTCGGGAATGGGCCGTCGCCTTCGGGCATATGCAGGAATCCGGTGACGGGCGCACCGTCGGGGATCGTGAACTCAAGCTCGCGCATTTGACCCGGCAGACGCTGGGCCGCCTCTTCATAGGCACGATTCGCCAGCGCCTGAGCCTGTTCAGCCAGTTCATCACCTTTTAAATGCGGATACGCGGCGATGGCGTAGAGGTTGGCCGCATGCAGCCACTGTTTTCCGCTGAGCGCGGCGTCCTCCTCCTGGCTGGCTTTCTGCTGCCAAAGCATCGCCTGTTTGGACCATTCATAGATCCAGTTGCCGCCGCGATAGCCGACAACCGTATCATAGAGTTCGCTGTCGGTACGTTCGGCTTCACTCATGACGATACGCGCCTGCACGTCGAGGATTTCACGGGGATCAATGCCGCGCCAAATCCACATCAGACGGTTAATCATGCGATACCAGTGGGGCACATTTTTACCGTCTAAGGCAGACTGGACGGCAGGCATGGTACCCGGATTAAAACGACGCACCAGCGTCGACGTTTCAGGGTGCTTAAAACGGGGTTTGAAGAGAGTCTCGGTGAGATTCGCCTGCGTCATTGCGTTGCCTCCATGGATACGTCATATAGAGACTATTGTAACGCGCTGCAGACTAAAAAGAACAACGCCCGGCATAGCCGGGCGTGTAAAGTTACGTACTGGTATTAACGGCCTGAAATAGGCGGTACGAAGACCACGCCCATATCCCATGGCTGTTCAATCCAGGTATCCTGTGGGATATCAATCACGTAATCGTCAACCAGTGGGCGACCCGCAGGTTTGGCGAAGATAGTAACGAAATGCGCTTTTGGATACATTTCACGGATCGCAACCGCGGTACCGCCGGTATCGACCAAGTCATCGATAACGATGAAACCTTCACCGTCGCCTTCTGCGCGTTTCAGCACAGTCAGCTCGCGCTGGTTGTCATGGTCATAGCTGGAGATGCAAACGGTATCGACATGACGAATACCCAGCTCACGTGCCAGCAGCGCTCCCGGTACCAGACCGCCGCGGCTAACGGCAATAATGCCTTTCCACTGTTCGGAAGGCATCAGACGCGCAGCCAGTTTGCGTGCATGAATCTGCAACATGTCCCAGGTGACGACGTATTTTTCGCTCATGTGAAGTGTCCCAGCCTGTTTGTATACGGCTTAAAAAGTGTTCGAGGGGGAAATAGGTTGCGCGAGATTATAGAGATCTGACGCACTAAAAACCAGTGTTTAGGGCCCCGGGCCTGAGTTTTTACATGCTTTATGCTACCAGCCACTGGAGAAAGTGGTATTCTCAGTTGCATCTCGCAAGCCTGACTTGTGGTAACTATTAACCTGCTAACCCTGTGACCTGCAACCCCGTTTGCAGTGCATCGACAAGGAGACTTATCGTGTCTGAACTGTCTCAATTATCACCACAGCCGCTGTGGGATATTTTTGCCAAAATCTGTTCCATTCCGCACCCGTCCTATCATGAAGAACAGCTTGCCGAACATATTATGGTCTGGGCGAAGGAAAAAGGCCTGCACGCCGAGCGTGACCAGGTTGGCAACATTTTGATTCGCAAACCGGCGACCGCAGGTATGGAAAACCGTAAACCGGTTGTCCTGCAGGCGCACCTGGACATGGTTCCACAGAAAAACAACGACACCGTTCACGACTTCACTAAAGATCCTATCCAGCCGTACATCGACGGTGAGTGGGTGAAAGCACGCGGTACCACGCTTGGCGCGGACAACGGTATTGGCATGGCGTCTGCTTTAGCAGTGCTGGCTGACGACAGCGTTGAGCACGGTCCCCTGGAAGTGCTGCTGACCATGACCGAAGAAGCGGGCATGGACGGTGCATTCGGTCTGCAGGCGAACTGGCTGCAGGCGGATATTCTGATCAACACCGACTCTGAAGAAGAGGGTGAAATCTACATGGGCTGCGCGGGTGGGATTGATTTCATCACCACGCTGCCGCTGTCCCGTGAAGCCATTCCTGCAGGCTTCCAGACCTTCAAGATGACGCTAAAAGGTCTGAAAGGCGGCCACTCCGGCGGTGATATTCACCTGGGCCTGGGCAATGCCAATAAACTGCTGGCACGCTTCCTGGCAGGACACTCGGCCGAGCTGGATCTGCGTCTGGTCGATTTCAACGGCGGTACGCTGCGCAATGCTATCCCGCGTGAAGCTTTCGCGACCGTCGCCGTACCGGCGGCAAACGCGGACGAGCTGAAAAAACGCTCCAGCGTTTATCTGGATATCCTGAAAAACGAACTCTCTGAGAAAGAGAAGAACCTGACCGTGGTGCTGGAATCCGTGACGACGGATAAAGGCGCGCTGACCGCGCAGTCTCGTGACAGCTTCATTCAACTGCTGAATGCCACGCCAAACGGCGTGATCCGCAACTCTGACGTCGCAAAAGGCGTGGTTGAAACGTCACTGAACGTGGGTGTCGTCACCATGGGCGACGACAGCGCAGAAATCATCTGCCTGATCCGTTCCCTGATCGACACCGGCAAAGAGTACGTGGTGAGCATGCTGGAATCTCTGGGTACCCTGGCGGGCGCGAAAACCTCCGCTAAAGGCAGCTACCCTGGCTGGCAGCCGGACGCAAGTTCTCCGGTGATGGCGCTGGTGCGTGAAACTTATCAGCGTCTGTTCAACAGCACCCCGAACATTCAGGTGATCCACGCGGGTCTGGAATGTGGTCTGTTCAAGAAGCCGTATCCGGATATGGATATGGTGTCTATTGGGCCAACCATCACCGGGCCACACTCTCCGGATGAGCAGGTTCATATTGAAAGCGTGGGTCATTACTGGACGCTGCTGACTGAACTGCTGAAAGCGATTCCTGCTAAGTAATTCGCCGTCTGATGCCCGGTAGCTTCGCTTACCGGGCTTTTTTACAACCCTAATACCAGCTGCCGTTCCAGCTGCGGGTCAAGTAATGTGACGTGCAATCCCACCAGCCTTACCCCTCGCCCACCCCGCCGCTCTTCCCACGCTTTTTTCGCGGTAGCAATAAGATCCTCTTTATTCAGGCGTGGCCAGACGTGCTCCTGCGTGGTCTGCTGAAAGTCATTAAACTTGAGCTTGATGCCCTGACGCGCGATAAGCAGGTCCGGTTTTACTTTTGCCAGGCGGCGCTCCAGCTCAGGATAGAGCTGTTCGGTAATAATGGTTTCGCACTCCGACCAGTCATGAATATCTTCAATTAGCGTGCGCTCCACGCCAACGGATTTACGCAGACGTTCGTTGTTGACGTCACGGTCGTCAATTCCCTGGCTGCGCTCCCACAGCACGCGACCAAACTTGCCAAAGCGCTTAAGCAGCATGGCCAGGTCGCTCTGCTGAACGTCTTCACACGTCCGTAGGCCCATGCTTTCCAGCTTTGCCGCAGAGACTTTCCCCACGCCGGGTATTTTGCTGAGTGACAGCGTTTTTAAAAAGGCCGGAACGTCCTCAGGGGTGATGACGTACTGACCATCAGGCTTGTTTAAATCAGAGGCAATTTTGGCGAGGAACTTCACCGGCGCGACGCCCGCCGATGCGGTGAGATTTAGCTCCTTGAAAATAGTTTGGCGGATCTCCTGGGCCATTAATGTGGCTGACCCGTGGCAGTGCATGCTGTCGGTAACGTCCAGATAGGCTTCGTCCAACGACAGCGGTTCAATGAGCGAGGTGTACCGGGAGAAGATCTCCCGGATATGCAGCGAGGCCTCTTTGTACGCCTCAAACCGCCCGGGCAGAAGCGTGAGATGAGGGCAGAGTTTCAGAGCCATCGCGGTCGGCATGGCGCTGCGCACGCCAAATTTACGTGCAGGATAGTTAGCGGTGCTGATCACACCCCGCTGAACGCGGCTGCCGCCAATTGCAATGGGAATGTCCCGCAGCGCCGGATTGTCACGCATCTCCACTGCGGCAAAAAAGCAGTCCATATCGACATGGATTATTTTGCGCATAGTAAGCCCTCACTCATTACTGGATAAGTATACAGTAAATAAATAAGGATTGAGAAGCAGATGTGATAACGCCGGGTGTCGGCTTGCCTTACCCGGGCTGAATGATTAAATAATTCGCTGCCGATCCCGCGCCATCCGCTTTTTCCGGGCGTCGCACGGTTCCGGACAATCGCAGACTTTTTCCATTCCAATGGAAGAGATACCGCCGCAGCTCCCCTGGATGCTTTTGCGTTTAACGATCCAGCCTAATGACATGCCGAACATCACCAGTAAAAAGACGGCAAAAGTTGCCAGAAAGGTCACCATCATCAGCCTCCAAAATCATCGAGCATGATGTTCTCATCTTCCACGCCGAGATCGTTAAGCATCTTAATCACGGCGGCGTTCATCATGGGTGGACCACACATGTAGAACTCGCAGTCTTCCGGTGCAGCATGCTGTTTGAGGTAGTTTTCATACAGCACGTTATGGATGAACCCCGTGTAACCAGTCCAGTTATCTTCCGGCTGCGGATCGGAGAGCGCCACATGGAACGTAAAATTCGGGTTCTCGCGCGCCAGCTGTTCAAATTCATCGTCGTAGAACATTTCTCGCCGCGAACGCGCCCCGTACCAGAAGCTGATTTTACGCTTGCTGCCAAGCCGCTTAAGCTGGTCAAAAATATGCGAGCGCATCGGAGCCATACCCGCCCCCCCACCAATAAAGACCATTTCCGCGTCGGTCTCTTTGGCAAAGAACTCCCCAAACGGGCCGGAGATCGTCACTTTATCGCCCGGTTTTAGCGACCAGATGTAAGAAGACATAATCCCCGGCGGCGCGTCCGGCACGTTCGGTGGCGGCGTGGCAATACGCACGTTGAGCATGATGATGCCCTTCTCTTCCGGGTAGTTGGCCATAGAGTAGGCACGCAGCGTTGGCTCTTTAACCTCGGAAACAAAACGGAAGAGGTTGAATTTATCCCAATCGGCGCGATACGCCTCCGGCACGTCAAAGTCTCTGTACGCTACGGTGTGCGCCGGGCACTCAATCTGAATATAGCCGCCCGCGCGGAACGGTACGCTTTCCCCTTCCGGCACGCGTAGCCTGAGTTCTTTAATGAAGGTCGCTTTGTTATCGTTCGAGATAACCTCACACGCCCATTTTTTGACGCCGAAAATCTCTTCCGGCAGTTCAATCTTCATGTTCTGACGTACCGCGACCTGGCAGGCCAGACGGCAGCCCTCTTTCGCCTCGCGTTTCGAGATATGCGCCAGCTCAGTGGGTAGGATATCACCGCCGCCCTCTTTGACCGTGACGCGGCACTGCCCGCAAGATCCCCCGCCGCCGCAGGCTGACGAGACAAAAATCCCATTGCCGGAGAGCGTGTTCAGCAGCTTATCCCCCGCCGAGGTACGGATCTGATTTTGCGGTTCATCGTTGATATCAATGACAACGTCACCGGCGTTCACCAGCTTTGCGCGCGCGGCCAGAATTAGCCCCGACAGTACCAGTACAATCAGCGTGAACATCACCACGCCAAGAATAATTTCCATCTGCTTTCCCTTATAGCTGCACACCGGAGAAGGACATAAAGCCCAGCGCCATCAGCCCGGTGGTGATAAAGGTGATCCCTAAGCCGCGCAGGCCCGCAGGCACGTTGGCATATTTCATTTTTTCGCGGATCCCCGCCATGGTGACGATCGCCAGCATCCAGCCGATACCGGAACCAAAACCATACACAATGGATTCGCTGAAGTTGTAGTCACGCTGAACCATAAACGACACGCCGCCGAAGATGGCGCAATTCACCGCGATCAGCGGCAGAAAGATGCCCAGTGCGTTGTAGAGCGACGGGAAATATTTATCGAGGATCATCTCGAGGATTTGCACCAGCGCGGCAATCACACCAATAAACGTAATGAAATTCAGAAAGCTCAGGTCAACGCCTTCCATCAGCGCGCCATCGCGCAGCACATAGTTAAACACCAAATTGTTAATGGGAACCGAGAGCCCCAGCACCACGGTGACTGCCACCCCCAACCCAAACGCCGTCGACACTTTTTTGGACACCGCCAGGAAAGTACACATGCCCAGGAAAAACGCGAGCGCCATGTTTTCAACAAACACCGCGCGCACAAACAAACTCAGGTAATGAGCCATCCCCGGTTACTCCTTTTCCTGCTGCTCTGGCTTCAGCGTACGAATCAGCCAGATCAGCAAACCGATAATGAAAAATGCGCTTGGGGCCAGCAGAAACAGTCCGTTAGGCAGATACCAGCCGCCGTTCTGTACCGTGTCCAGCACCGTGATGCCAAACAGCTTGCCGCTACCGATCAACTCGCGCAGGAACCCTACTGTCAGCAGGATCACGCCGTACCCCAGGCCGTTGCCGATACCGTCCATCAAGCTCGCCAGCGGCGGCATTTTCATGGCGTAGGCTTCCGCACGCCCCATTACGATACAGTTGGTGATAATCAGACCGACAAACACCGAGAGCTGTTTTGACGTTTCATAGGCGAAGGCGCGCAGCAGCTGATCGACCACGATCACCAGCGAGGCGATGATCGCCATCTGCACGATGATCCTCACGCTGTTTGGGATGTGGTGGCGGATCATGGAGATAAACATGCTGGAGAATGCGGTGACCAGCGTCACCGCGACGGTCATCACCAGCGCCGTTTCCAGTTTCGTCGTTACCGCCAGCGCCGAGCAGACGCCCAGCACCTGCAGGGTGATTGGGTTATTGGCTAACAGCGGGCCAGTCAGCACCTTTTTAACTTCTTTCAGTTCACCCGTATCAGCCATTGTTCAGCGCTCCTTCACGTACGTTTTTCAGGAAGGGACCAAAACCCAGCGCCCCCATCCAGAAATCAAAGCTGTGCTGCACCCCGTTAGAGGTGAGCGTTGCACCGGAAAGCCCGTCAATGGCGTACGCGTCACCAGGGCGTGCAGCCCCTTTCATCACTCTCAGGGCTGGTTGACCGTTGTCGTCGAGCACTTTTTTACCGACAAACTGCGCGCGCCAGTTAGGGTTCTCAATTTCCCCACCCAACCCCGGCGTTTCCCCCTGGTCATAATAGGTAATACCTTTAACAGTGCGACCGTCCGTATCAAGCGCCACAAAGGCATACATCATCGACCAGAGGCCGTTGCCGTAAATGGGCAGCACCAGCTCCTGTACGCGCTTTTGCTCGTCGCGTACCAGATAGATCTCCGCCAGATTGCTGCGACGCTTAATGCCCGCCGGATCCTGAGATGCCTCAAGCGTCAGGCTCATCTGGGGATCTTTCAGCGCCTGGGCCTGGTTATATTTCGCCGGATCTTTATCCAGAAGCTGGCCGGTTTTTAAATCCACCAGACGTGCGGATATGCGCTCAGCGAAAACGGAAGAGACATCCTCTGCGCTCATCCCTTCCTGCATCAGTCCGGCAACGGCAAGGATATTGCGCTGCTTATCCAGCGCGCGCTGTTCCTGCTGCAGCGCCTTTAGCCCAACGGCAGAGCCGGCAACCACAATGGAACAGACCAGGCAAAGCACCAGCACCACCAGCAGCGTTTTGCTGATGCTGTCATTATTTTTAATATCAGCCACGCGCCTTCCTCCGCTTAATGTTGGCGCGCACAACCAGATAATCGAAAAGCGGCGCGAACAGATTGGCAAACAGAATGGCCAGCATCATCCCCTCCGGATAGGCCGGATTGACCACGCGAATCAGGACACACATCACGCCAATGAGCACGCCATAACTCCACTTACCTTTGTCAGTAAACGAAGCCGAGACGGGGTCGGTGGCCATGAACATCATGCCGAACGCAAAACCCCCTGACACCAGATGCCAGTACCAGGGCATTGAGAACATGGGGTTGGTGGCTGAACCGATGACGTTAAACAGCGTGGCGGTGAGCACCATGCCGATCGTCACGCCGGCTACAATCCGCCAGGAGGCCACGCGACCAAAAAGAATGATCGCACCGCCAATCAAAATCATCAGCGTAGAGACTTCCCCAATCGAGCCTGGAATAGTGCCAATAAAGGCATCGAACCAGGTCACGGGCTGTCCCGTCGCGTTATTAACCAGCGTTTCGCCCCCGTGCGCGGCCCACTGAGAAAGCGGCGTCGCGCCGGAAAATCCGTCCGCCGCCGTCCATACCAGGTCGCCCGAGATTTGAGCCGGGTAGGCAAAGAACAGAAATGCTCGCCCCGCCAGCGCCGGGTTGAGGAAGTTACGCCCGGTCCCGCCGAAGATCTCTTTTGCGATCACCACGCCGAAGCTGATACCGAGAGCAGCCTGCCAGAGCGGCAGCGTGGGCGGTACAATCAGCGCAAAGAGGATGGAGGTAACAAAGAAACCTTCGTTGATCTCATGCTTGCGAATAATGGCAAACAGCACTTCCCAGAAGCCGCCCACGATGAACACTGTGAAGTAAATTGGCAGGAAGAAGACCGCCCCCAGCGTCATCATGCTCATCCAGCCCGCATCCGCCGCAAAGCTCACACCCAAGGACTGCGCCAGGCGGTAGTGCCAGTCTGACTGGATCACCTGTGCCAGCTGCGGGGCATCGTACAGATGGTGCAGCGCAGGGATCGTCTGCAAGCCCACGTTGTACATGCCCCAGAACATTGCCGGGAAAACGGCAAACCAAACCAGAATCATCATCCGCTTCAGGTCGATGGCATCGCGTACGTGCGACGCGCCTTTCGTCACCAGCCCCGGCGTGTAGAAAATGGTCGCCGTCGCTTCATACAGCGGGTAATACTTTTTAAGCTTACCTAGCGTAAAGTGCGGCTCAATTTTTTCAAAGAGGTGTTTTAAGCCCATCGGTTATCCTTCCTGCTCAATGCGGGTTAACACCTCGCGCAATACGGGTCCATATTCGTATTTACCGGGACACACGTAGGTACAGAGCGCCAGGTCCTCTTCGTCCAGCTCAAGGCAGCCGAGCGCCTGCGCGCTATCGGAATCACCGGCAAGCAGATCGCGCAGCAGCAGGGTCGGCAAAATATCGAGCGGCATGACGCGCTCGTAGCTGCCGATTGGCACCATCGCGCGTTCACCGCCGTGGGTACTGGTAGAGAAGTTAAAGAGTTTGCGACGCAGGAAGTGGCCCAGCGTGGTGCGGGTTACTGAGTATTTCTCTGCCCCTGGCAGAACCCAGCCGAATAACTCTTTGTTGCGCCCTTCCTCGACAACGCTTATCTGCAGGTGAAAGCGCCCCAGATAGGCGTGGTGACCGACAGCCTGGCGGCCATTGAGCACCGAACCCGAAATCAGGCGATTTTCGCCCTCTTTCACTTCCCCCTCGAGCAGTTCATTGATATCTGCGCCCAGCAGCGTACGCACCAGCCGCGGGTTGACCGCCTGCGGTCCCCCTATCGCGACCACACGTTCAGCGCTGAATTCTCCGGTCGTAAAGAGCTTTCCGATAGCAATGACGTCCTGGTAATTCACATGCCAGACCTGCTTTGTCAGGCTTACGGGCTCAAGGAAGTGAATATGGGTGCCGGCCAGGCCAGCGGGATGTGGCCCTGCGAATTCATTAAACGTGACCTGGCCCTGCGGATGCCCGCCGAGCTTGCCGCCGCTGGCCTGACACACATGGACTTTGCCAGGCGTCAGGCGCGATAAAAGGGTCAGCCCGGCATCAAAGGCTTTGCGCTGCGCCAGAATAATGGGCTGCGGATCTGCGCTGAGCGGGTTGGTGTCGATTGCCGTCACGAAGATAGCGGCCGGCGCTGTGCCAGGCACGGGGGACTTGCTGTACGGGCGCGTGCGAAAGGCCGTCCACAGGCCGGAGTCCAACAGCTGAGCCTGAACGGCCTCACGGCCAAGCGAGGCGAGATCTGCCGCGTCGACAGGGGCAAATTCGCGCTGTTCGTCTCCTTCGATGCGGATAACAACCGACTGGAGAACCCGGCGTTCGCCGCGATTGATGGCCACAACGGTGCCGCACGCTGGCGCGGTAAACATCACGCCAGGATTTTTTTTATCTTCGAAGAGCGCCTGCCCTTTAATGACGCGATCGCCCTCCTGCACCCGCATGGAGGGACGCATCCCCACATAATCGTCACCCACAATGGCGACATGGCGAACGCTTGCGCCAGTCGAAACGTGCTGTTCAGGCACGCCTGCAATCGGCAGATCAAGTCCTTTTCTGATTTTAAACATGTGGTTAGCAAGTTTCCATGACCAACAATCCAGAGGGGGCCGAGTGTACCATTTCCGCCCGCCCGGAAGGCAGGTAATCCGCCATTGCACGCGCCAAATTGCGAGCTATTACGCAAAGTTCCTGGAGTCAGCGCTATTTGAATAAGATATAAAGTAAAACTAATTTGTAAACTAACAGCTCCGCTCTTGCGAAAATCTATAGCGATGCTAATGTGAGCGCTCCTAATCCAGATTAATCTGATTTCGGGTCTCTTTTGCCGCCCTGGCAAGTTGGTCTTAGTTTTATCAAGGAACTAGTAGTATGCGTAAAATCGCATTGTTCATTGCGATGCTTCTGATTCCGTGCGTGTCGTTTGCGGGACTGCTCAGCAGTAACAGTTCAACCACGCCGATCAGCAAAGAATATAAACAGCAGTTAATGGGATCGCCGGTTTATATTCAAATCTTCAAGGAAGAACGCACACTCGACCTATTTGTGAAAATGGGTGAGACATATCAGCTGCTCGACAGCTACAAAATTTGTAACTATTCCGGTGGTCTGGGGCCTAAACAGCGTCAGGGAGATTTCAAAAGTCCGGAAGGGTTTTACAACGTTCAGCGTAGCCAGTTAAAACCTGACAGCCGCTTCTATAAAGCGATTAATATCGGCTTCCCGAATGCGTATGACCGTGCCCACGGCTATGAAGGTAAATACCTGATGATTCACGGTGCCTGCGTGTCTATCGGCTGCTATGCGATGACCGACTCCGGCATTGATGAGATCTTCCAGTTTGTAACGGGTGCGCTGGTCTTTGGTCAACCTAACGTTCAGGTAAGTATTTATCCGTTCCGCATGACCGATGCCAACATGGCGCGCCATAAGTACTCTTACTATTCCGATTTCTGGAAACAGCTGAAGCCAGGTTATGACTACTTTGAGCAGACCCACAAGCCGCCAGTGGTCTCTATCGTCGATGGCCGTTACGTGGTCAGCAAACCGCTGAGCCACGAAGTCGTCCATCCGCAGCTGGCGTCAAACTACGCGGTCCCCGAGACAAAATAGTACCCACTCGCCTGGCATAATCTTTTGCCAGGTTTCGTTGCCCGTCAGCGGCTGCGTAGCGATAACAGAGACCACATCATTTGGCGTGGTCTCTTTCTGAAAATCGATTTCCACATCCTGATCCAGCAGCTTTGCCACGCCAAACGGCGCACGGCGGGTTATCCAGAACAAATTTGTCGAGCAGAACGCCATTACGTAGCGCCCGTCTGACAACAGCATGTTAAACACGCCTTTCTCCCTCAGCTCTGTCGCCAGCGACGCGATGTACTTAAACACGGCTGCCATATTGCTGGGAGTACGTGGATAACGCTCGGTTAATTTGTGCAGCATCCAGCAAAAGGCTTTTTCACTGTCGGTTTCGCCGACCGGGCGGAAATTGCCCGTCTCAAGAGACTTATAGCCCGTGAGCTGTCCGTTGTGCGCATAGGTCCAGTTACGGCCCCAGAGTTCACGGGTAAACGGGTGTGTATTTTCCAGCGCCACTTCCCCGCGGTTTGCCTGGCGGATATGCGCGATCACCGAGCGGGACTTTATCGGATAGTCCTGCACCAGCTTCGCTATCGGTGAGTTAAAACTGGGTTGTGGATCTTTGAACGTGCGACACCCTTTGCCTTCGTAGAAGGTTATGCCCCAGCCGTCTTTATGCGGCCCTGTCCTCCCACCGCGCTGAACCAGCCCGGTGAAACTAAAGCAGATATCGGTTGGCACATTGGCGCTCATCCCGAGCAGTTCGCACATAGATTACCTCCACTCCACAACTGCGGGGGGCACCAGGCCCCCCAGCGAAGTCTTACTTAACCATCTCTTTTTCGATCAGCTGGATCAGGATATGGATCACTTTGATGTGAATCTCCTGAATGCGGTCAGCATAGCCAAAATGCGGAACGCGAATTTCGATATCCGCCGTACCGTCCATCTTACCGCCGTCTTTACCGGTCAGGGTGATCACTTTCATCCCCTTTTCACGTGCCGCAGCAATGGCTTTGATCACGTTCGCGGAGTTGCCGGACGTCGAAATACCCAGCAGAACGTCGCCTTCACGACCCACCGCTTCCACATAACGAGAGAAGATGTAGTCGTAACCGAAGTCGTTGCCCACGCAGGAGATGTGGCTCACGTCGGAAATCGCAATCGCCGGGTAGCCCGGACGATTTTCGCGATAACGCCCGGTCAGCTCTTCTGCGAAGTGCATGGCGTCGCAATGGGAGCCACCGTTGCCGCAGGAGAGCACTTTGCCACCGGCTTTGAAGCTGTCGGCCAGCAGGACCGCCGCGCGCTGAATAGCGTGAATATTGGCATCATCTTTCAGAAAGTTAGCCAGCGTTTCCGCCGCTTCGTTCAGTTCGTTACGAATAAGATCCTGGTACATGAGGATAATCCTTCAGTATTGATGAAATAACACAGTGGAGTGTACCGGATAGCGCGAAAAGCGAGAAGCTAAAGCCATGCGAATCGTCCGGCGTTTTGATTTTTCGTGCCGTAGAAAACATGAACAATGTGAACCAGGTTGTAATTATTTTGTGAACACATTGCTAAAAGAAATAACATCCACTACAACCATATCATCACAAGTGGTCAGACCTCCTACAAGCAAGGGAGCTTTTCTTTATGATGATTTTGAGTATTCTCGCAACCGTTGTTCTGCTCGGTGTGTTGTTTTATCACCGCGTAAGTTTATTCCTAAGCAGCCTGATTCTGTTGGCCTGGACCGCTGCGCTTGGCGTCGCCGGTCTTTGGAATATCTGGCTTTTAGTGCCGCTGGCCCTCATCCTTCTGCCGCTTAACCTTACCCCGATGCGTAAATCGATGATCTCCGCGCCGGTGTTCAAGGGCTTCCGTAAAGTGATGCCGCCGATGTCGCGTACCGAGAAAGAAGCGATTGATGCGGGCACCACCTGGTGGGAAGGTGACCTGTTCCAGGGCAATCCGGACTGGAAAAAACTGCATAACTATCCGCAGCCGCGCCTGACCGCTGAAGAACAAGCCTTTATTGATGGGCCAGTGGAAGAAGCGTGCCGCATGGCAAACGACTTTGCCATCACCCATGAGATGGCTGACCTGCCGCCGGAGCTGTGGGCGTATTTGAAAGAACATCGCTTCTTCGCGATGATCATTAAGAAAGAGTACGGCGGCCTGGAGTTTTCCGCTTACGCTCAGGCTCGCGTGCTGCAAAAACTGGCGGGTGTCTCGGGGATCCTGGCAATCACCGTTGGCGTACCGAACTCCTTAGGCCCGGGCGAGCTGCTGCAGCATTACGGGACTGAAGAACAGAAAGATCATTATCTGCCGCGCCTGGCGCGCGGTCAGGAAATCCCGTGCTTCGCGCTGACCAGCCCGGAAGCAGGCTCTGACGCAGGCGCTATCCCGGATACCGGCGTAGTGTGCATGGGCGAATGGCAGGGCGAACAGGTATTGGGCATGCGCCTGACCTGGAACAAACGATACATCACGCTTGCCCCTATCGCGACCGTACTGGGGCTGGCCTTTAAGCTCTCTGACCCGGAAAAACTGCTGGGCGGCGAAGAAGACCTCGGCATTACCTGCGCGTTGATCCCAACTTCTACGCCTGGCGTTGAAATTGGCCGTCGCCACTTCCCGCTGAACGTACCGTTCCAGAACGGTCCGACCCGCGGCCAGGATATCTTTGTGCCGATTGATTACATCATCGGTGGCCCGAAAATGGCCGGGCAGGGCTGGCGTATGCTGGTTGAATGTCTGTCCGTCGGGCGCGGCATTACCCTGCCATCGAACTCTACCGGTGGCCTGAAGTCCGTGGCGATGGGGATTGGCGCTTACGCTCACATCCGCCGTCAGTTCAAAATCTCCATCGGTAAGATGGAAGGTATCGAAGAGCCGCTGGCGCGTATCGCCGGCAACGCCTACGTGATGGACGCGGCCGCATCGCTGATTACCTACGGCATTATGCTTGGCGAGAAACCGGCCGTGCTGTCCGCGATAGTGAAGTACCACTGTACCCACCGCGCGCAGCAGTCAATCATTGACGCGATGGATATTGCGGGCGGTAAGGGCATAATGCTCGGCGAAGGCAACTTCCTGGCGCGCGGCTATCAGGGCGCACCGATTGCCATCACCGTTGAAGGGGCCAACATCCTGACCCGCAGCATGATGATCTTTGGTCAGGGGGCGATTCGTTGCCATCCGTACGTGCTGGAAGAGATGGCCGCCGCACAAAATAACGACGTGGATGCTTTCGATAAGCTGCTGTTTAAACACATCGGCCACGTGGGAAGTAACAAAATGCGCAGCTTCTGGCTGGGCCTGACGCGCGGTCTCACCAGCGCGACGCCGACCGGTGATGCGACCAAGCGCTACTACCAGCATCTCAACCGTCTGAGCGCCAACCTGGCGCTGCTGTCTGATGTCTCGATGGCGGTGCTGGGCGGTAGCCTGAAGCGTCGCGAGCGTATCTCTGCCCGTCTGGGCGACGTGCTGAGCCAGATCTTCCTGGCCTCTGCGGTCCTGAAACGCTACGACGACGAAGGCCGTCAGGAAGCGGATCTGCCGCTGGTGCACTGGGGCGTGCAGGATGCGATGTATCAGGCCGAGCAGGCGATTGACGATCTGCTGGCGAACTTCCCGAACCGCTTTGTTGCAGGTGCGCTGCGCGCGGTGATTTTCCCGACCGGTCGCCACCATCTGGCACCGTCCGACAAGCTGGATCATAAAGTGGCGAAGATCCTGCAGGTACCGAGCGCAACCCGCTCCCGTATTGGCCGCGGCCAGTACCTTGAGCCGACCGAGCATAACCCCGTGGGTCTGCTGGAAGAGGCGTTGCTGGACGTGATGGCTGCCGACCCTGTTCACCAAAAAATCTGCAAACAGCTGGGCAAAAACCTGCCGTTCACCCGCCTGGACGAGCTGGCGAAACAGGCGCTGGCGGGTGGCATTATTACTAAAGATGAAGCGGCTCTGCTGGTGAAAGCGGAAGAGAGTCGTCTACGCAGCATTAACGTCGATGATTTCGACCCGGATGAGCTGGCAACACAGCCGGTAAAGCTGCCGGAGAAGGTCCGCAAACCTGAAGCGGCATAACCCGTTTCGCTCTGACAAACCCCGCCCTGTGCGGGGTTTTTTATTGCCACATTTTCTCGGTATGACGTGCTACAGTGTCAAAAAGCGGTCGTTTGAGGAGTCTGTATCGTGCCTGGTCTGAAGATTTCGATTTTGCAGCAACCTTTAGTGTGGATGGATGGCCCTGCCAACCTGCGTCACTTTGATCGTCAACTGGAAGAGATTACCGGACGCGATGTGATTGTCCTGCCGGAGATGTTCACCACCGGCTTTGCTATGGAAGCCGCTAAGCAGTCAATGCCTCAGGAAGAGGTCGTTGCCTGGATGCATGCCAAGGCGCAGCAAACAAACGCCCTGATAGCCGGGAGTGCCGCGCTACAAACCGATCGCGGGCCGGTGAACCGCTTCCTGCTGGTTGAGCCAGAAGGGAAAGTGCACTATTACGATAAACGCCATCTGTTCCGCATGGCGGATGAGCATCATCACTATGAGGCGGGTAACGCGCGCGTGGTGTTTGAGTGGCGCGGATGGCGTATTTTGCCGCTGGTCTGCTACGACCTGCGCTTCCCGGTATGGTCACGCAACCGCAACGATTACGACCTGGCGCTGTACGTCGCCAACTGGCCAGCGCCGCGTTCACTTCACTGGCAGGCGCTGTTGGTGGCGCGCGCGATTGAGAACCAAGCCTATGTCGTGGGCTGTAACCGGGTAGGCACTGACGGTAACGGGCATCACTATCGCGGTGACAGCCGGGTGGTAAATCCACAGGGCGAAATTATTGCAACTGCCGAGCCGCATCAGGCGACGCGTATTGATGCCGAGCTGTCGTTAACGGCGCTGAAGGAGTATCGGGAGAAGTTTCCGGCGTGGCAGGATGCAGATCCGTTTAGCATTGGATGAATATTTGCCCCGCTCCCCACAGGGGAGCGGGGCAATAAAACGTTAGCTCACTAACGCCTGCCCGTCTTTGCGGCTTTCCGTCGCGGCAACGTAGTGCCCTTCCGGCATACGGTAAATCACCTGCGCACCACCGAAGTTATAATCCTGCAACGGATCTTCCACCACGATCTGATGCCCGCGCTCGCGCAGGGCGGCAATGGTATTGCGATCGAAGGTCGACTCGACGATCACCTCCCTGCCCTGCACCACGCGCCAGCGCGGGGCATCGATTGCCGCCTGCGGGTTTTGCCCGTGCAGCATAATGCGCAGCGCCATCTGCATGTGCCCCTGCGCCTGCATTGGCCCACCCATTACGCCAAATGACATCAGCGGCTTGCCGTCAGCGTCCATCGCAAAGCCAGGAATGATGGTGTGGAACGGACGCTTGCTGCCCGCCAGCACGTTCGGGTGTTTGGGATCCAGCGCAAAACCGCAGCCACGGTTTTGCAGGCTGATCCCAGTGTCCGGCACCACAACGCCAGAACCAAAGCCCATAAAGTTTGACTGAATAAAGGAGATCATCATGCCGCTGGCGTCGGCCGCACTCAGGTAAACCGTTCCGCTCTGCGTCGGCGAACCGTAGACAAAGTCAGACGCGGTATCATGATCGATCAGCGCCGCACGCGACTGCAGATAACGATCGCTCAGCAGCTCTTTGGCGGCAAATTCCATATGATCCTCATCCGCCACGTAGCGGTCGAGATCGGCCAGCGCCAGCTTCATTGCTTCAATGGACAAGTGCAGGGACTGCACGGAATCTGGGTGATGCTTTTCGATACCACACTGCTCCAGGATGCCGAGCGCTATCAGCGTGGCGATCCCCTGACCGTTTGGCGGCAGCTCCTGTACTGAACCGCCTGCAAACTCGCGTGACAGCAGTTCTACCCACTCCACGCGATGGTTTGCCAGATCCTTGGCGGTCAAATGCGCACCGTGTTCTTTGGCAAAGGCGGCGATTTTCTGCGCCAGTTCGCCGCGATAAAACGCCTCGCCGTTGGTTTTCGCAATCAGCTCTAGCGAATTTGCCTGCGCTGGGTTACGGAAGATTTCTCCAACGCGCGGCGCGCGCCCTTCCGGTGCAAAGCAGGCGCTAAAGCCAGGCTGATCTTTGAGCTTGTTATAGCCGCGCTGCCAGAGATGACCAATTAGCGGGGAGACAGGGAAACCGTTGCGCGCATAGTCAATGGCAGGCTGCGCCAGCGTAGTCAGCGGCAGCGTGCCGAAACGTTCAGCCAGGGCCACCCAGCCCGACACGGCACCTGGCACGGTCACCGCATCCCAGCCAATTTCCGGCACGGCGGTTTTTCCGGCAAACAGATCCGCATGCCAGCTCGCGGGCGAACGACCGGACGCGTTCAGCCCGTGAAGCTTTTCGCCATCCCAGACAATCGCAAAAGCGTCGCTGCCGATCCCGTTACCGGTTGGCTCGACAACCGTCAGCGCCATCGCGGTCGCAATCGCTGCATCGACGGCATTGCCGCCCAGCTGCAGCATTTTCATGCCCGCCTGTGCCGCCAGCGGCTGTGAGGTGGCAACGGCGTTATGACCCATCATCGGTGGGCGTCGTGAATCGTAGCCGGACGTAAAATCAAGCGCTTTGGTCATCATGACTCCTTAGTCGTGGCGCGGATCGAGCGCATCGCGCAGCCCGTCGCCGAGTAAATTAAAGCCCTGCACGGCAAGGAAAATCGCCACGCCGGGGAACACAGACATCCACGGTGCCTGCTCAAGGAACCCTTTGGCGGTATTCAGCATCGAGCCCCAGGATGGGTTCGGTGGCTGCTGCCCTAATCCTAAAAAGGAGAGGCTGGCTTCCGCGATAATCGCGGAGGCAATCGCCAGCGTGGCCTGCACCAGAATCGGGGACATCACATTGGGCAGGACGTATTTAATGATGATCCAGCGATCCGGCAGGCCAATCGCCCGCGCGCCGTCGATGTACTCTTCGTTGCGAATGGCGATCACCTGGCCGCGCGTGAGGCGGGCGAAGATCGGCATCGCCGAGAGACCAATAGCGATCATCGCGTTGGTCAGGCTTGGGCCTAAAAAAGCGCCGAGCGCGATCGCCATGATCAGGAACGGGCAGGCCAGCAACGCTTCAATAAAGCGCGAGATCACCCCATCCCACATCTTCTGGAAGTACCCCGCCACCAGCCCCAGCGGCACGCCGATGACCACCGCGATAATGACAGACATACAGCCCGCCATCAGCGAGGTTCGCGCCCCCCAGATAATGCGGGATAAAATGTCGCGCCCCAGCTCGTCAGTGCCGAACCAGTACATTACCGACGGCGCTTTACGTACCGCCAGGAAGTTAGCTTTCACCGGATCGAACGGCGCGATCCACGGTGCCAGCAGCGCCACCAGCACAAAGAAGCCCACCACCACCGCACCCATCACCGCACTTTTATTGGCGAGGAATTTCTTCAGCACCCGGTTCTGCGCGCGCGGCAGCGCGGGCACAACGGTTTGAGTGGTCAGTTCCGCCATGATTAACCTCGCATTTTCGGGTTGATAAGGACGTAGAGCACGTCGGCCAGCAGATTGAGCATCAGGAAGCCGATTGCGACAATCAGTACAACGCCCTGCACCACCGCATAGTCGCGGTTAAATACCGAGTCGACGATCATCTTGCCGAAGCCAGGAATGGTGAAGACCTGCTCAGTCAGCACCGCCCCGCCCAGCAGCTCGCCGAACAACAGCGTGGTGAGGGTAATCACCGGCACCAGCGCATTGCGAAACGCGTGCTTTAAGATCACCGCTTTTGGCAGCAGCCCTTTTGCGCGCGCGGTACGGATGTAATCCGCTTTCAGCACCGCGATCATCGAGGCGCGAGTGTGGCGCATCAGCGTGGCCGCCAAGCCTGTCCCCAGAACAGAAGCGGGCAGCAGCAACGTGCGCAGATTCTGGAGCGGATCTTCGTTAAACGGCACATAGCCCGACGCAGGCAGCCATTGCAGGTTCACCGAGAAGACCAGAATCAGCAGGATCCCAAGCCAGAAGTGCGGTATTGAGATCCCCGATATCGCCACAAAGTTGGCCCCGTGATCGACCCAGCTGTTTTTGTTCACCGCGGCGAGGATGCCCATGCTGATGCCGAACACCAGGGCGATAATCATCGCCAGCAGGGACAGCTCCAGCGTCACCGGCAGCTTACTGGCAATCAGCTCCGTCACCGGTTCGTGAGTGCGTAAGGAGACACCAAGATCGCCCTGCAGCGCACGCGTCAGCCAGTTGTAATACTGCACGGGGATCGGCGCATCCAGGTTTAGCTCAGCGCGCAGCTGGGCGATCACCGCCGGATCCCGTTCCTCCCCGGCCATGGCGATCAGCGGATCGCCGGGCAGCAGCTTTTGCAACCCGAATACCATCATGCTGACCAGCAGCAGGGTCGGGATAGCCAGCAGCAGACGTTTGCAAATCAGTTCCAGCATGGTTTCTCCTCAGGACGTTTATTTCGCCAGCGTCAAACCGGCCAGACGCACAATGCCGTCCGGGTAAGGTTTAAAGCCCTGCACGCGCTTGTTCAGGCCGAAAATACGGGGTTCGAAGTAGAGATAAGCAATCGGCATGTCGGTCTGCAGCTGCTTCACCACTTTGTCGTACAGCGGCTGGCGCGCGGCCTGATCGGTGCTCTGGCGCGCCTGGATCAGCCACTCATCCACCTGTGCATTACTGTAGCGGCCGTCGTTCAGGGTGCCTTTGCTGTTGATAAAGCCATAGATGCTGCCGTCCGGATCCGGGCGACCCGACCAGCCGGAGAAGCTCAGCTGATAATCACCGCTCTGCTGGCGATCGAGCAGCGTGGCAAATTCGGTCATCTGCAGATTCAGGGTAAAGCCAGCCTCTGCCACCATAGCCTGAAGCACCTGCCCGACCTGCTGAGAGGTTGGGTTGTTCGGCACCAGCAGATTGACGGTCAGTGGCGTGGTCACGCCTGCGGCTTTCAGCAAGGCTTTCGCTTTGTCGACATCGCGCGGCGGCACCGGCAGGTTGACGTGATACGGGCTGACCGGCGAGAACGCCTGATTTGCTGGCGTGTAAAGCCCTTCAAAGACCACCTGGTTTAACGCGTCGCGGTCAATAGCCTGCGAGAAGGCTTCGCGCACGCGGGCATCTTTGAACGGATCGTTGGCCGGAACTTTGCCGTTATTGATGTTAAAGGTGATGCCCTGATAGCCCAGTCCGGTCACCTTCGCCAGCGACAGCTTGCTGTCGGCTTCGACGGTCTTCACGTCGCTTGCCGCAATGCCTTCGGTCAGGTCGAGATCGCCCGCGCGCAGGTTAGCCAGGCGCACGGAAGCGTCCGGGATCGGCAGATAGATGATTTTGTCGAAGTGATAGGCGTCTTTGTTCCAGTAGTTGTCGAAACGGGTCAGAACGATGCGGTCCTGCGACACGCGGCTGTCGAATTTGTACGGGCCGGAACAGACCGGATGAGCGGCAAAATCAGGCTTTTTCGCTGCTTCCGGCGCCATCATGGCCCCGGCACGATCGGTAAGCTGCATCAGCAGCGCGGCATCAGGCGTTTTCAGGTGCAGGGCAATCTGCATCGGGCCGGTGACGTCAATCGACTCCACCGACGAGATCTCGCTTTTACGCAGGGAGCCTTTCAGGGTCAGGGCGCGGTCAAGGTTGTATTTTGCCGCTGCCGCATCGAATTTTTCCCCGTCGTGGAAGGTCACGCCTTCGCGCAGGTTTAGCGTCAGGGTTTTGCCGTCCTCACTCCAGGCCCAGTCTTTTGCCAGGCCCGGCACCACTTTCAGGTTTTCGTCTACGTCCACCAGCCTGTCGCACAGGGAAGCAAACACGAAGCGGCCATAATAGGTGCGCGCCAGATGCGGATCGAGCATGTCCGGGTCCGCGCCGAGACCAATCCGCAGTACGCTTTCAGATTGCGCGGGCAGCGCCGCGCCGAGCAACATTACACTTCCCAGTACGGTCAAAAGAGAATTACGCATTGTCATTATCATGAGTTCCCTGAAGGAAAGGAGGAGTGAGAGGCCGCGAGTTCAAACAACGCGCGGCGGCGAAGAAATGCGGCGGATGGCGGTGCTATCTGGATAACACTGCGATCGCGGTTAATCTCCTGCCAGCGGTGGCAGGCAACCTGACGTCCGCCGTCGAGCACCTGATTAATGGGTTCGACCTGGCGGCACTCATCCGTAACGTACGGGCAGCGCGTATGGAAACGGCACCCGGACGGCGGGTTCGCCGGATTCGGCAAATCGCCCAGGAGCAATGGAGCCTCGCGATTGGCGCCCGGCTGCATCTGCGGCGCGGAGGCGATCAGCGCCTGCGTGTAGGGATGCAGCGGCGCATCAAAGATCTCATCGACGGTGGCAAGCTCAACAATTTGGCCGAGATACATCACCGCTACGCGATCGCTCATATGGCGGATAACCGCCAGACCGTGGGCAACAATCACCATTGTCAGCCCCAACTGGTGCTTCAGGCTTTCCAGCAAATTGACGACCTGCGCCTGCACGGAGACATCCAGCGCGGAGACCGGCTCATCCCCGAGCAGCAGTTTCGGGCCAGAAGCCAGCGCCCGCGCAATCCCGATACGCTGACGCTGGCCGCCGGAAAACTCGTGCGGATAACGTCCGGCCCAGGCGGCAGGCAGCCCAACGGTTTTGAGCAGTTCGGCGACGCGATACTGACGGTCGGCTTTTTTCATGTTCTGGTGAAGCCACAGCGGCTCGCCGACAATCTGCTCCACCGTCATGCGCGGGTTCAGCGACGCAAAGGGATCCTGGAAGATGATCTGCAGTTCACGCCGGAGCTGGTTCAGACGCGCGCCAGATGCGTGAGTGATCTCCTCACCCTGATAAAAGACGCGCCCTTCGCTGGCGGCCAGCAAACGCAGCAGCAGACGGCCGAGGGTGGATTTCCCGGAACCGGACTCGCCCACAATCGCCAGGGTTTCGCCCGGCATCACAGAGAGAGAAACGCGATCCACCGCGGTGACAAACGGCGCCGGAGTAAAGAGTTTTTTCGGGCCGGGAAAAAGTTTGCTGAGATCACGGGCTTCAAGAATGGGCGTCGTCATGCGGTTTCTCCCAACGCAATATGGTGCTCCAGCGGCACGCGGAAACAGGCGACCTGATGGCCGGCGGCAAGCGGCGTGAGCGGCGGCTTTTCATCGTGACAGCGCGTCTGCGCAAACGGGCAGCGGGTCGCAAAACGACAACCTTTCGGCATAGACTCTGGCAGCGGCACCGCGCCAGGTATGGTGGAAAGCTGCCCTTTTCGTGCGCCAAGAGAGGGAATCGATCCCATCAGGCCAATGGTGTACGGGTGCTGCGGATCGGCAAAGATGGCCTCTACGCTCCCCTGCTCTACGACCTGCCCGGCATACATCACCGCCACCTGCTGCGCGACTTCTGCTACGACGCCTAAATCGTGGGTGATCATCAGCACCGCCGTGCCGGTCTCTTCTTTTAAGGTATTGAGCAGCGAAAGAATTTGCGCCTGGATGGTCACATCCAGCGCGGTAGTAGGTTCATCGGCTATCAGCAATCGAGGATGGTTAATCAGCGCCATCGCAATCATCACGCGCTGGCGCATGCCGCCGGAAAGCTGGTGGGGGTAGGCTTTCAGGCGCATCTCCGCGGCCGGGATCTGAACTTTCTCCAGGATATTCAACGCGGCCGTCATCGCCTCTGCGCGCGAAAGGTTCTGATGACGCATTACGGCTTCACTGAGCTGATCGCCCAGCGTGAAGGCAGGATTGAGCGACGTCATCGGCTCCTGGAAAATCATCGCCAGCTCGCTGCCGCGCAGATCGGCATACTCACGCGGAGAGAGTTTTCGCAGGTCGTGACGGCGGAACTGCATGTCACCGCTGACGATTTGCGCGCTGGCGGGCAGCAAACCCATGAGCGCTAATGAGGTGATGCTTTTCCCGCAGCCGGACTCGCCCACCAGCGCCAGCGTTTCGCCCGCTTTGACCGTCAGCGAAATGCCATCGAGTACACTAACCGGGGAGCCAGAGAATCTAACGTTGAGGTTTTGCAGCCGCAGTACAGGAGTAACTTCCTTAAACGGAATCGTCGTCATAGGGTGAAATCGTCCTCAAGGTGAATCGCCTGAATCAGGGCGTTTTGCAGGCTAAGCAGGTGTTCGCGCATGGCGGCCGCAGCTTCATTAGGCTGGCGATGGATAATTGCCGACATGATGTTGTGATGGTGGTCGTTGTAGCTGTCGACGCGTTCGGGGGTTCGGGCAAGTTCTCGAAGATGTTGCCAGCCGGGCTCACGCCGGACAGCATCAATGGCATCAAACAGCCCGAGCATCAGGCGGTTGCCTGCTGCCTCTGCAATGGCGCGGTGAAACGCACTGTCCCACAGTTCGTTGAGATCGCGGTCATCCGGGCTGACCTTATCAATGCGTTCCAGCATGCGCTGCATAAGCGCGAGGTTTTCCCTGGTGGCACGCAGTGCCGCAAGCCGGGCCAGGCCGGGTTCAAGCTGTAGGCGAGCTTCCATCACTTCCAGAAGGTTGGTTTGTTGAACCAATCCCTGAAGGGCCAGCGGTTCAACAGGTGCAGCAGGTCCAATAAATGTCCCTTTGCCCTGTTTACGCCAGATACGCCCTTCTTCTTCCAGCACGTCCAGCGCGCGACGCACTTCACGTCGTCCAACGCCGAGAGTTTCCGACAGCTCACGTTCCGTGGGCAGCGGAATGCCTGGTGTTGACTCATGCTGGTGGATTAGCCCGCGCAGCTGCTCAAGCGCGGTGCTGGAATTGGCCAGAAACCGTGACGGTTTTTCCATATTGGTTCGCTCGCTTTCATCATTACTTTATTTTTATTAACGATAAGTTATTGATATGACGTGCTACTTATCGCACTAATGATTAAGCAATAAACGAACCAATAAATGATTGGTTCAGGAACTTACTGGAAAATGAGCGGTAACCAAATGATTTCCTATGAATTATTTTTACATAACTATTACATTTTAGTGTGTAAGCACGAGGATAAAAGCGGGCTGAAACGCACCAATACAGTGCATAAAATGAACTACAATAGTGCATTTGTTAAATAAATGCACTACTATAGTTAATGTGATGTAACAGCAAGAAACTCACAAGCACGCTGTCAGAAAAACGATGTAGTCATAAATTAAAAAACAACGGATTTAAAACGAGCAGCATTTGATGCCGTATAAATAACCGTGTTTTGAATATTTCTGTGTCCTAAATAATCCTGTATTAGCCGGGTATCACATCCCTTATCGGCAAGAGCATAACCACATGCATGTCGAAACATGTGCGGATGCACATCAATATTAATGTTAGCGGCCTGTCCAGCCTCTCTGAAAATACGATACAATTGCTGCCTAGATATTTTCTTTCCATGCCTCGATAAAAATAGATATTCAGACTCTGAGCCCAAATAGCCTGATCGTTTCTGCATCCATGCTTTTAATGCCACCAATTCGCGATGTTGTAGAGGATGCTGTACTGAAAATCCATTTTTTAATCTTGAAATATAGATTATTTTATTGGAAATTTCGACATCTCGCAATTTCAACTGGGATAGCTCGCTCACGCGGAGCCCATGGATGAAACACATTAACAACATGCATTTATTTCGTTCACTGTTTTTTGTGGTAGCAACAGCAGAGATTAATCTTTCAACCTCATGCACGGTCAGGTATTTTCTTCTCTTCATTGTCATATTTCTTTTTTATTTTCATCTTTCCGTCTACAACCTTACACCTTTATACATAAATTGCAGGCAAGGACATAACTGACATATGAAAAACCTCTTCACTGAGTTCATTATTAAATATTGTTATTGACGACTAAATACAGATATTATGAAAAATACCGTTAAAAATATTTATCTATCCAATGGCATTGTAAAGCTGTCATGTTCAAATCTTAGTGAGGTCAGGTTTAAACCTTCTACAAGCCTGCCCTTGAAAGATTAAATCACATTGAGATGGAAAGTTGGAAGTGCAATTTTTATAAATATAGCACAATCATGATCTTCACACAGGAGCAATCAAATAAAATTAGTTTTTTATACTACAAAACAAGAAACCTAAAGACTTAAACACCAAAAACAAACAGAAAAAAGCCCAAAACAAAGAACATCACACTGATATAATCTAAATGACAAACTTTTATGGGAAATGACTTAAATTTTAATAGGAAAAAATTAAATCTTTCCTTTAAGAGATAATACCGCTGGGAAAACAATAAAATGCAAGTCAACTAAAACAAGAGGTTACAAAAGATGCTTTGCACTAATTTTTAATTTATAAAAAATAATTGCACACATGAGTCCCTCGCAAGAAAAGAGAGAGAAATCTTATTTATTCGGTTTTTTCTGAGGTAATGACTGCCAGTATAACAATCGGGAGTTGTTACGAGTGTGAACTTTCGTGAGCTATCTCAGGTTACTGAGGGAAAATACACAGAGGATGTCAGTAAGCAGCACGTTATGCACAGTGAGGCCCTTGACCATAACACTCCTTTCATACAGACCTCACAATGCCTGTCTTCATTGGTTCACGATAGACGCAGTAGAAGCTTGTACTTTATGGGTAAACGACGGGAAGAGTATGTCGATATTTTTAAAAAGTATAAACTGGAAAAAACATGCATTCTCAAAACCAAATTTACTCATGAGCGTAGACCTCACGTGATAGATAGACTTTAAGGATAAGCATGCATTCGTTGAAATAGATTTAACGTTATGTTCGGCTGCGAGGTACTTGATCATTGAGCATTCACTTTTTGTTAAACGCGTGCAGCGCGTTTTGCCAGTCAGCGATTCGCGCCCGCAGAAAATATCATTCAGGTTACGCAGGAACTCCTTCAACGTTTTTTTCTTTTCAACAAGGTAGCTTTTCCCAGGTTTGAAAGGCGTAAAGGAACCGGTTTTATCGCTTTGAAGCCAGATTATTTTTTGAAAGGTGCATATTTCAAACAAACTCATCAATGACAGCCAAGCCCCTTGAATAAAGATATCGTTATCAACAATCAATACCACGGAACTGGCATTCCCCCATAACTTACGGTGAAGTTCTTCATCGCTTAACCTGACGTGAATAACATTAGATTGTGGATACAATTGAGATATACCAAAATACAACCAATAGTTATCAGTAAGAACAATTACAGGATGATGATTGCTGATACTGCTAGCCACGGTGTTGCCGCTTTTGTGGTTAATCATGTCAGTTCCCCCCTTTGACTAAACGCACTGCTTAGCTGTAAAAAAAGCTCCGAATCCGTTCTGACATCAAGCTTACGCATAGCATTACATTTATGTGCACTGATGGTTTTGATACTTAATTGCTTCATCTGCGCAATTTGCTGCAGATCCATACCGTGGAAAAGATGCTTCAACACATCAATTTCGCTACGGGTTAATTTGGCGGTGACGCAGGGATGCGTTTCATTCATCCGCGCGAGATCGCTGCAGATTTTCGGGCTCAGCACATGTTTTTTATCAAACGCCTGCCTGAAGAAATCTTCAGTATCGGCAAGTGGCTCCGCGCGTGCGATCATGCTGATGTTGTAATGCGTCAGAAGATTTCGCAGCACGTTGCTGTCGTGGCACGAGGTATAAACCACGATAGTCATGTCGGGAAACTGCGCATTCATTCGCAGCAGAATGTCGAGTCCTTGCTGAAGGTCTTCCTCCGAGCTTTGCAGGTCGGTGACCAGAAGATCGACAGACTGATACATCAGGGCCTCCTGCATTTTGCCCAGGCTCAGTTCCTGAAGAATAATTTTATGATCTTTATTAATGGATTCGATCAGCGTCGAGAGCCCTAAAAGCGTCAGGGGATGGCTATCCATTAACGCCACGGTTTGATATGGGGTGCATGTCTGATTCATCAGGCTATTGCTCCTTGCAGGCCGGGGCTCCCGGCATTAATCCATTTAAAAAAACAGTACGGCTATGTTTACAGTCCCGAAGTGGGCCCCACTTTTGCCATCCACGTTCCCTGCGCAAAGAGTTCACTGTCGTTATGAAAACCCAGCTTCATCATGGCATTACGCTTGTGTGTACTGATGGTACGAATATCGCGATGCAGAGTCTGAGCGACTCTGGATACGCTTTGACCGGAGAACAAACAGGCGAGAACGTCCAGCTCTCTGGCGGTCAGTGCAGTATTTTTTGGGGTTGTTTTGGCAAGCAGCTGTTGCACTTTTGGGCTAAGCCACTGCCGACTCCCCAGCATGCCTCTGGTGATACATTGCGTTAGCGCCAGTGCAGGCTCATGTTTCAACAGGATGCCGTGCGCTTTTGATGACGCAAGCAGCTCAAGCACGCGGTAGTCGCTAAAATCAGTGCAAATGACAATCTTCATTGCAGGATGCGTTTCACGCAAATGCGCCAACAATCGCAGCCCATCCAGCATAAGTTCATTTTCGCCACAAACGTCCATGATCAGCAGACCAGGCGGCGTAAGGTCTATTTGCGATGAAATCTCAGCAAGGGTTTGTACAACGTTAATCGTCTCGCTAATCCCGCAGGACGCGATCAGTACCTGCTTTATCCCTAACGCTGTGACAGAGCATGCATCCATGATCAATACCCCTTTCCCTTCTGAACACCTTGGGGAGATACGTGATGCGGTTAAGTTGTTGACATAGTTCATCCTACCTCCTTGTTTTCTCAGTCCCGCTCCCTTGCGGGAGCACTTGCTGGAAAAGATGCCTTACGTAATTGAGGGGGCTCTCCTGACGACCCCTATCCTCCCTCAGCTATTGATAGGTAAAGGTGACCTGCATTGTTCCAACGACAGTTCCCGCTGTCGCATTTCCCTGGGCGCTATGCACACGCGCGCGCATGTCAAACGTTGTGCCGCGGCTTGCGGAATCAATGTTCTTCTGCAATTGCGCCGCATTTCCCAGCGTCGTCCCCTCGGTGTCCTGTACCTCGATTTGCACCTGAGATGCCGTGCCGGTGTTCGCATACATGCTGGTTTCGACCTCATCCGGCGTGCCGTTCAGCGTCAGGGTCGCAACCGTTGTCGATACGGGACATTCGCTCAGGACAATCGAAAACGGACTCCAGGCAGCCGACGAACCGGCTTCGGCCAGAGATGACGCCAGAATGTTCTGGCCTAAATCCACATTCAGCCCACCAGCAGGCAGATCGAGGCTGCACGGTGAGGCTTTAATGTTGCCGGTGATGTTAAGTTGCGTATCAGCACTCGCCGGAGATGAAAGCACCACCGCCGCCAGCAATAGCATCAAGGCGGGCATTTTCGTCTTGTTGCTCAAATTGAACGTTGCTTCCTTAACCATTTCTTTTCCCTTCCCGTTTCGTTTCGTCGCGGAATTACTCTATTTCAGCGCGTATCGTCGCTGTCGCATTGAACTCACCTGTCGTAGGCGCATTTCCCGTGGTGTTAATCGGGAATAAATTAATTGCGGAGGTCCCCAGCTGTGCGGCGTAGTCCATCGTGAGCGGCAGACGCCCGCTCAATGGCGCCACGGTAGCCCCTGCGGTATCCTGAATTTTGACGCCTACGTCGCTATTGGTGGTGGAGAGTACGGTCGGATCGTTCGCATCCGGTGTTCCCTGGAATGAAAGGCTTACCTTCACCCCCTCAGAAATATTGGTGCAGGCAACGTTGAAATTGACGTTTTTTGGCGTGAAGTTTTTCGCCATTTCGCCCTTCGTGGCGATATCGCCTGACATAATGTCGCCGAATGGCACGTTGATCACCCCACCACCGTTGATCTCACACGATTGCGGCACGGTAACTGACCCGCTCATCCAGACGGTGGAGACCGGTACGGTAGACTGTGTGGAGGCATCAGAGGCAATATAAACATCAACGACTTTGGTCAGCGGGATGGTTTGAACCCCAACAAACGGACGTTTAAAGTATAACGATATCGAACCGCGAGCCCCGGTAGCGTAAGGATATCTGGCACAGTTAACGGCGGTGTTCAGGTTACTTACGCTGGTAAACGGGGTCGCTTTATTCGCGCCATATCCGCCGGCGATATACACCTCACTCGCCACCGCCAGATACTCGCTGATGCTGTAATAATTGAGGTTCCCGTCGGTATAGGCCAGCCCGGTGTCCGGCACTTTTGCCGTGACATACGCACCGGTATACGTACCGGTACAAGAACAGGTCACGTTGTAGTTTCCGCTCAGGTTCCATTGATAGGCATTGTTAATAATTCTGCCCGTGGTGTTTTGCGTCGGATCCTGTAATAAATAATCCATTGGGAAGTTGTACGTCTTCGTGCCATCGGTCGGTGCACAGGCACTTGCGTGTGCACGGGCACTCAGCATTACGCCTGCCAGCGCCAGAAGAAGTAACGCCGCTTTTTTGCCGCCGAAGGAACGGCGTGAGGTGAAAGTGGCAATAAACATATTCATGCGATTGATCATGTCCGTGTCCCGCCTTAACGGCAGTCTCCATTAATAAGTTGAATACCCGACGTGGCCGGCTGGTCAGGCAGGCGATAATTCACCAGGCAGCTCTGGGTTGCCGAGGCCCCCCATTTCACCTTAAGCGTCCCGCTATCCGGCATACCTGAGAGATAAACCTGACCGCCATCACCAACGATGCTGCCGTTGTTTTTCTTATCGTCATCAAGGCCAGCCATCGCGCCAAACGGCACCGGCTCGCCATTCGCACGCGCGATCGTCATGAGCACACGCTGCCCGACGTTCGGATCAAAGTCTGCCCGTACCACGGCGCCGCGCGTTGGGATGACCGACGTACTCGTCAGCGTCATATCCACGTTGTCGGGTAAGGTGGCTGTATCGAGAGAGACCTGGTTACGGCGATACGCAGTGGCGTAAGGCACCACGGCATATCCGCGCCAGTCGGTTCTTACCCCGGTATTACTGGCGATGCTCACGTCATCCGCGCCAGGCGCTTTGACCAGAACGACCGTTTCGCTCAGCGGTTGCGAAAGGGTTACGCCATTTTCATGGACCACAATGCCCCCCTGGAGGCCGTAATCCATACGACGCTGGCTACGGTCATAGCCATAACCGGCATTCACTTCACCGTACGTTCCTTTATAGTCTGCGCTGGCGTATCCGTTCGCGCCCTGGCCCTGCGTGGTATAGCCCTGGCTGATGTTGTAGTTAAGGTTGTCGTCACGTAATGCGGTACCGCTCAGCCCAACGTTATGGGAGGTACTCCCATTTTTGCTGCTGTTGAGGTTATAGGTTGCATAACTCCCCGGCAGCCACTTGCTGAGCGGGACGCTGATATTCATGGCAACAATTTGATCGGTGTAGTAAGTCCGGTGACCGTAGCTGTCCATGCCGTTACGGTTGTAGGTGTAGTTAACCCCCCAGGAAATACCGGACCAGGTGTTGTTATAGCCAACGCTCGCGGATTCACTCGAACGATCGTTGTTCCAGTATTCTTCTTTTACAAGGCTCAACGAGAGCGCGCCGCCCTGTTGCCATAAGTTCTGGCTGAGGGTCAGTTCTGCCCGGCTCTTCTTGTGGTCGCTGTAATACCCGTTGCCGCCTGCATAACTTTCCAGCGCCTCTTGCAGGGTATAAAAACCTGAAGTCGAATAACGGTAGCTGGCCAGGCTGAAGTTGGTTCCCGTTTCCACGAAACTCTTACCGTAACGCAGACGCCAGGATTGGCCGTTTTCTTTCTGAGCCTCTTTCTGCTTGGTCCACGCCTGCGTCACGTCAGCAGAGAGCGCACCAATGCGACCGAGGTTTTGTCCAATCCCGACCGCCACAGACTGATATTTACTCGCAGCCTGAACACCACCATAAACGGTAGCGCCGTGCGACAAGCCGTAAATGGCAGTGCCCTGAGTAAACGGGGTCTTTTCAACATCATCGTTATAGGAGCGATATTGACCGCTGGTGAAACTGTATTTCAGGTGACCTTCACGCTGAAGCACGGGTACGGAGGCGAAAGGTACGACCAGCGTCCGCTCGGTGCCGTTCGCTTCTTTAATCGTTACGTTAAGATCGCCACTGCCCGCCGTAGGGTAAAGGTCGGAAATCGCAAACGGCCCGGCAGGGACATAGCTTTGATAGATCACATACCCGTTCTGACGAATAGTGACCTGCGCGTTACTTTGCGCAATTCCCCTGACGACGGGTGAATAGCCTTTCATGCTGTCAGGCAGCATATCGTCATCCGATGCAAGCTGAACGCCGCGGAATGGCACGGTATCAAAAACTTCCGTGGGTGAGTTACTGTCGCCCAGCGTCAGCTGGCTTCGCAGTGCCTGAATGTCACGTTGCAAATAGGTATTGATAGAGTCCCAGCTCTGGTTCCCCTTGCTGTCACGGTTCCATGTCGAATAGTTTCGCAGGCGCCAGGCACCGAGGTTAGCCCCGGAACGCAGGTTCAGGTAATAGGTGTTGGAATTATTCGTGTCACTGTTCCGCGCATCGGTGTTCGCACCGCTGAAGCTGTAATTAAGCAACAGGGCCGGAATACCCGAATCCCATTTATCCGGCGACACATAGCCGCGGGCCTGAGAATTCAAGGCAGCCTGCGGAATGCTGAGATCCAGCCTCTGCTGGTCAAAGCGGAAGTTAGCGGAAGACTGCGCAATCGCACCGGTAAAATTGGCACATTCATCTGTGGCTTGAATGTCCGGGTACATCCCTATCTTCACGCCCATATCGCGCAGCAGTTCACCGCTCAGACACGGCTGAAGGCTTTGCTTACCGGCAGCGTCAGTTGCCAACGTGAATTTCACGTCGCGCGTATCAACCGCCGATCCATTAAGATAAATATCAACACGGTAGGTGCCGGGGGGCTGTAAATCGCCGTCTTCAAAAATGGATAAATCAGCGTTACCCTGAACCGGATTATCGATTTCTAATAAGGCTGGGTTGAAATATTCTGCCGCATTGATCGTACCCATTCCGCCGATTAAGAGCGTAACTTGGCATGCTATAAGGCGCGCAAGACGGGATAGCCTAAAATTGGCTTGAGCAGGAATCTTCGTTATTTCGTTCATTTTCGTTGTTCCATGTGTTAACGCCGCTTGACGCTTGCGTTCATCACTTCCTTATTGACAGACGTAACAGTCCCCCTGACGGCACTATCAGATAGTGCCCGTCATCGCTTTGCTGGTACCGCCATAGTCATTGATAAACTGCCAGGTCAGTGCCCCACCGGCTACGTTGGCAGGTAATTCAAAAGAGGCCTGAGACTGCGGCGCTACCATGTTTGCGCTCTTCACGGCCGTACCGTTGATTTTGACGTTGAAAAAAGTGATGTAATGCGCCGAGGGATTGGTTACCTGAAGCTGGTTACCGGCACGTTTCCAGGTGAGGGTTTTCGCCGCCTCATCAAGCGTGCTTTTCACCCCAGCGGGACGGAAAATTAGTTTTATGCGTGTTTTAACAGCAATCTGCAGCGTGTTTTGTCTCTTCTCTGCAGAGGGAATCGATTTGATATTCAGCCAGAACAGCGACTCTTTCGTCTCTGGCAGATCCCCACCCGCGCGAACCACGCGCAGAATATTTTGCTGGCTACCGTCCAGACGGAATAAAGGAGGAGTGACAATAAACGGGGCTTTGCTGGCCTGAACGCCCGCGCTTGCTTCCCCGCCGTCTACCCATGACTGAATGAGGTAAGCATGTTTGTCAGGATTACTGATATTGATGGCTGACTCTTTCTTTGCACCGTCATAGATCAGACGCGTACCGCCAACCACTACACCTGCCTGCACTAACGTGCTGAAGGTCATTAATACTACTGCCACCGCTGCTGCGCGCCATGTATTCATGGTGTCTCTACCTGTCTTAACATTCAAAAAGATCAGAGGCACAGATGGCCTCCGATCTGATTTAGCTCTGTCGAAATTACTGATAAACGACAGTGAACTGAGTTACACCGTTCGCTTCACCCACGGTGACTGAATCAGTCAGGGAGATGTAGCGAGCGCTGAAGTCCAGGTTGTTAGGACCGGTGCTTACCAGAGGGTAAACAGAGGAGTCTTCGTACAGTGGAACAACCTTGTTCTGGCTGTCAGAAATCTGAATACCCACGCCAGTAGCAGTGCTGTCACCCGCAGTCAGTGCCAGAATGCTGTTATCACCGGAAACCTGGTTACCATCGAAACGTACGGTCGCACCGGTTACAGTGTCCGGGCAGTCGGTCAGTACCAGGGTGAATTTCTTAGCCGCAGCCAGAGAGCCCGCCGCTGGGAAAGCGGTACGCGCAATGTTGCCCAGGAAAACATCCTGATTCTTAGACGCGGTATCGATAGTACAAGCCGCATCAGTGATGGTGCCGGTGAAGTTAACTGCGCCATCAGCAGCGAAAGCAGAAGAAGCGATAGTTGATGAAGCCATCAGAGCAATAGCAAGAAGAGTCTTTTTCACGAGTGTTATCCTATAAACAATGAAAAACGATATACCAGTTGAACGGCTACCGAATTAGTTATGACAAAACCATCTGTCATTCCTTTATTTAGTCCATGAGGTTCCACCTCAATTAATAAATCGCCGCCCGGTTGTACCCGATAGAGAAACGATTCATTTTGAACTAAAGTGACTCCTTTGGTGTTAAACACCAAAAAAGTAAAATCATTTAGAATAAAACACTAAAATTACGCATTAAAACAGATAAGTACAGAGGCAGTTTTTAATCAATTGTTAAATGGAATGGGTGAGTCGGCAGGGGTATAAGAAAAAACCGAGGGGAAAAGTCTGACGATTAAATAGAGATCTTGCTCATAACGCATTGAAAGTACGATATTAACGGCAAAATATTACGCATAAATAGATTGTCAGTTGACAGAAATTTACCGGTTCACTAAAGTATGTTCCAATTTAGTTCAAAATGACTCCCTTGAAATAATTAATTACAACTCAATTACCATACTTCTTTAAACCGATTAGCGTTGCTTGCCGTATAAATAACGGTATTCTGTATATTCCGATGGCCTAAATAATCCTGAATTAAGCGCGTATCGATTCCTCTGTCAGCCAGAGCAAAACCACAGCCATGTCTTAACATATGTGGGTGAGCATTAATTGTCAGATTGGCAGCCTGACTATAATTTCTGATTAACCAGTAAATTCGTTGCCGGGATAATTTCGCTCCCCGGTTAGAAAGAAATAACCAGTCGGTATCCGCCCCCCGATATTCTTTCCTTTTATTCATCCAAAGCATTAACGACTTTCGTTCGCGTCTGTAAAGTGGATGAACGGTTGAAAAGCCATTTTTTAATCGATGGATATAGATATTATTACCTTCGATATCGATATCAGACAGTCGCCAGCTGCTGATTTCACTGACCCTACAGCCATGGATGAAGCACATCCAGATCAGGCAGTAGTCCCGCTCCGCATGTTTACCGCGCAGCGTGGCCTCAAGGAGTTTCTCAACTTCGAACGGCGTCAGATATTTGCGATTTTTCATAGTGCCTCTTCATGTTCATGGTGGTCCCAGATAAGCATTAATTTCGGTGGTACTCATCCCAAAATGCTATTCTGATATTGAAATTACCCTCCCCAGAAAAAGAGAGGTCATGATGTATTATGTTATAATAGCGCCAGATTTACTCAACGCATTTATAAGCCCTCCTTTTGATAAGGTATAAATTATAAGAATACAGATAATCCCAATATACGTCTTAAAGAGCAATACAGCAAATAAATGGGAATAAAAGTCATTCTTGCCAGTAAAACAAGAAAGATATATGTAGAGATAAAAAAGTAATCGAAGGGGAGCGTAAAAATCGCACATAATTTAACCTGAGATAAATATTTATCCAGCCGAGTGCTTGATTTAAAAAATGCTATAAAGGACTCAGTTCTCGCTATTTTTTCATCCTTTACGAGCCTTTGAAGGGATGATATTCCGCCAACACCCCGTTTTTTATAAGGATTTTTCTGAGGTTCGGCATCTGCTCATATCAGAATATGCACATGATTTTTCAAGAACGGACACGAATGGCAGCGGAAAGGGCTCTTTCCAGCTGCAGACAAAGAGATATCCTACCGGGTTGAGTATGATTTAACTGAGTGCAGCAAGAATTAAGACAGGAACAACCTGAGGAAGAGTCGGGAGCAAAAAAAAACAGGACGTGTTACGTCCTGTTAGCGTCATATCATATGAACACCCTGGATCAGGCAGATAGCCCGCCATCCAGAATGAGCGTCTGCCCGGTCATGTAGGTGCTTTCTTCGCTGACAAGCCAAGCGGCGGCGGCGGCTACTTCACCCACTTTCCCGAAGCGTTTCATCGGGATCGTTTTTCGTAGGTCTGCCAGCTTATCTTTGGGGATACTGCTCATGATGTCAGTATCGATGTAGCCCGGCAGTAGACAATTAACGCGTACGCCAAAACGACCCAGTTCGACCGATAATGTTCTCGCCAAACCAATCATTGCCGCCTTGCTGGCGCCGTAGGCGCTCTGCCCGCTGTTGCCTTTCACCCCCGTCACCGACGACATCAATACCACCGATCCTCCTCCCTGCATCATCATGGGTTCGAGCAGCAGATGGTTCCAGTAAAATATGGCATTAAGGTTGGTGTCCATGACCTGACGCCAGTTCGCCGGGCTCTGGTGAATGTGCAGCGCATCAAGGGTTATGCCGGCGTTGTGTATAACACCATAAGGAGCCCCGTAGCGCGCCAGCAGATCGGCCGCCAGTCGTGTAACCGCCTGCTCATCGCTTCCGTCGCACTGATAGCCCTCCACCATGCCGGGAAGGCTCTCACATGCACGCACCACGTCATGTGCCGCATCGCTATCCTTGCACCAGGTGAATATCACATTCCACTGCTTCGCCAGACGTAATACCGTTGCACGCCCTATTCCACGGCTGCCGCCGGTGACTAAGATCCATTGATTACGCATAGTTTATTGGCTTTTTTCGCTGAGATAGTGGCACAACTCACCCAGAGTCATGTTGATGTTATTAATAAAGACATCGGCTTCAATGGTGACGCCAAACGCCTTTTTCGCCAGGACCATCAATTCCACGTAATCCAGGCTATCGAGCTTAAGCTGATACAGCGGCATGTCTGGCGTCAGGTCCGCCTCCTTCAGATCTTTTGCATCACATAGCATCTCGCAAACTTTGCTGTAAACTTCATCATATTGAGCCATGTTTTATTCCTTTAATTCAGTCAGTTAATAATGTTGATGTATGTTCTTATTCAGCCAGCGGCCCGGTTTTTAACGTCGCGGAGACGGAGAGCAGCGGCTGATTGTCCCGCCATGCCTCAATGCCTGCGACCAACACCAGTCCGGCCCCTTTTTCTCCCATGACCAGCGTCGGCAAGACCGAATAATGTAAAGGTTCAAATGCTGAACCTTCTTCCGCGTTTGCGAGCAACAGTGGAGAAAAACGGGTTTCGTGATGGGTCTGTACCACCCGCGCCAGGCTGAATACGTCCTTCAGGCTCGTCGCCTTATGCCCGGGCAGCAGGCTTTGTACGGTTGCGAGCGTTTCCGGTGCGTTTACCAGCTGGCGAAAAAGCACCGCGTCATAAAAGCTCCAGAGCGGGGCACTCTGACTGTCGATCGTCTGGAATTGACGATATAGGGTGGATAATGCCTCCCCTTGCAGCGTGATAGCCTGCGTTCCCGGGGTTAACGCCAGGGAGTGACTCTCGCTGAGCTTGCTGCTGAGGCTGAGAGCCTGAGTGTGAGCGTGGCGTAGTTTGCCGGTAACCTGCTGTAAACCGTCAGACTGCGTATGATTTAACGCAAGCTGATAAGGGTTTTCGCATGCCACGGGATCGCGTAGACGACAGCTGAAAAGCAGGCCGCCTGACGATAATGTCTGTTTTTCCAGCGCACGGCTGAGGCGTGATTTCACGTCCAGCATCGCGCGCATACCGTGAACACACACATCCTCCATGCCCAGCAGCTTCGCCTCGGCGGCATCGAAATGAATCGGGTTGTAATCCCCAGAAAACGCGGCCCAGCGTTCGGCATCACGCAGCGTGTAGTGCAGAGACATTATTGCCCCCGTCCAATAACCAGTGCCGCATTCGCGCCGCCAAAACCGAAGCTCAGATTAAGCGTGAGAGCCAGCGCGGCAGGACGATGGATATTGGGCACATAGTCCAAATCACATGCCGGATCGGGCGCATCCAGGTGACAGGTGGCAGGCACAATTTGATGCTGCAATGCCTGCAGGCAAATAATGGATTCAAAGCTGCCCGCGGCGGCAATCAGATGGCCGGTATAGGACTTGGTGCTTGAACATGGCGTGGCATAGGCCGCCTCTGGGCCCAGCGCAATTTTAATCGCCTCGGTCTCATTGAGATCGTTTAGCGGCGTTGAGGTTCCGTGCGCGTTAATATAATCCAGCTCACCGGGCGCGATGCCGGCCTGGTCGAGCGCGCGTCGGATGGTCTGCACGCGCGCAATTTTATCCTCGGCTGGTGCCGTAAAATCAACGGCATCTGAGTAATTCCCGTACCCGAGAATTTCGCCAAGGATTGTCGCACCGCGCACAACGGCGGACTCATACTCTTCAAGGCATAACACGGCAGCCCCCTCGCTGAGAACAAAACCGTTTCGATGCAGGCTGAATGGACAGCAGGCGCGCGTAAGATCCTCTTGCTCACTGGCTAGCGCACCAAGAATGTCGATATTCCACACGGCCGAATCAGAGCGCAGGGACTCGCCTGCCCCCGCCAACATCATGTTTGCACGCCCGTTACGGATCAGCTCAAACGCGTCCCCAATAGCGATAGTGCCCGTTGCACAGGCCGCGACTGGCGTGTTCTGATACCCACGCAGCCCCCAGAAAAGGCTTACGGCAGCAGTGGCGGCGTTAGGCATTGAGAAGAAACAGCCAAAAGGCGATCCCATCCCCGTGCGCATATAGTCTTCATAATGGAGCTGGGTTTCATCCTGCCCTGCCCAGCCGGTGCCCATGATGACGCCGCAATCCCGCAGATCGTAATACTGCTCTGGTTTTTCATCGCCAAACGCCATGTTCATCGCCTCACGTGCCGAGGCCAGCGTCAGGCGCGCAAAACGCGGCAGCCGTCGACGGATCGCTGCGGGCACGCCCTTGAGCGAAGGTTCTTCATCGATCAGCCCGTAAAAGCGAGACTTGATCCCCGCGGCAGATTTGTCGCAATAGCGGTATCCGGGCGTGTAGTTCATGATGGCCGCCCAGCTTTCAGCGGAATTCATCCCCAGCGGGGTGACCGCGCCATAGCCGGTGACCACCACCCGACGTGGCATAGTCGTGGTCTGTAAAATGTCCGTTTGCATGATTTATCCTTGTAGATTCACGGTGTCGTTTTCCCCGCCCCCCAGCGCCAGCCAGAGCTTCATCGTGGAATACAGGTAGTTGTATTGCGTTTTCACCAGCGTGTTTTCGCTATCCAACAACGCGTTTTGCGCATCTAGCAGCGTTTGGTACGCCACGGCACCGTGACGATACTGGCTCTCCACCAGCCTCAGCCGCTGCTGGCTCAACGCCAGATCGTCCAGCTGATGCTGTTTTTCCTGCTGCCAGGTCAGGCGCTGTGACATGGCGTTATCGATATCCTGCAAGGCGCTATAGGCAGCATTCCTGAACTGGATCGCCGCGGTTTGTACATCCAGCTCGGACTGTTCGATGGTCAGACGGACTTTATTCCACTGGATGAACGGCAGCTCCACGGCAGAACCCAGCGTTCTGGCCGGATTACTGAACCACTGTTGAAAGACTGTCGCCCCCGCATTGAGCGATGCATCCAGCGTCAGAGAGGGATAAAAGCTCAGCCGCGCAACGTCCGAACCGGCCAACGCCGCGCGCAAATTAAGTTCCGCCGACTGCACGTCTGGCCTTTTGGAAATCACCTCCAGCGGCAGGCGCTGTGCCACCGGTACGCGTTGATGAATATCCAGCGAGGTTCTTTCTGCCGGGTACTGTCCGGGCGGACGACTGAGTAAAATAGCGAGCGCATTGCGGCTCTCATCACGCTGCTGACGAAGATCCCGCAGGCTAACTTCCCGACTGAGTACGGTTTGCTGCGCCTGGAGATAATCAAGCTGGCCGAGATCGCCCGCGCGCCAGCGGGAAGCCACCATCTCAAGCGTATCCTCGGCAATATGCAGGCTCTGCTGCATAGCCGCGATTTGTTGATTCAGGCTGGCTATCTGCCAGTACAGCTGAGAGGTTGTGCCAATGAGCGTCAGTGCGGTAGCCCGCAAATCTTGTTCCGATGCTTTAGCCAGCCAGTCGGACTGCTCTCGCGTGCGCGCCAGCTTCCCCCACAGGTCCAGTTCATACGAGGCCGTCAGGGTATTACTGTAACTCTCCGCTGGCGTGGTATTGCGGCGCATGTTCTGGGTATTACTGGCGCTGGCGCGGGCGGAAACATCCGGCGTCACGTTAAGGTCTGAAATGCCTGCGGCAAGCCGCGCCTGCTTAAGCTTGATGCCCGCCAGCGCCAAATCGTTATTACTTTGCAAGCTGGCAACGATAAGCCCGGATAACTGCGGATCGCCAAAGTTGTCCCACCAGTGCGGCGTGAACTTCGCGACACCTTCACCGGTATCCTGCACGCGCCAGGTATCAGGGACTGAAAGTAGCGGCCGCTGGTATTCGCTTTTCAGTGCCTGACCACAGCCGGCAAGCATCAGCGCCATTGCGGCCGTTAAGGATAGTTTGAACGTATTCATTCGCGTGCCAGCGCCTCCGTCGGGTGTAAACGGGCGGCGTTTCGTGCCGGGAAAAAACCAAAGCCAAGCCCGATAAGCGCCGAGAACCCGCAGGCCAGAAGAATGGGCGGCCAGGTGAAAATCATGGTGAATTCGTGGGTGATTTGGGCAAACAGGAGTCCGGCCACGCCCGATCCGACGATGCCAATCAAGCCACCCAGCGTGCAAATGACCATCGCTTCAATCAGGAACTGACGCATTATGTCTACCGGGCGGGCCCCCACCGAGAGGCGGATGCCAATTTCATGTGTTCTTTCAGTGACGGAGACCAGCATGATGTTCATCACGCCGACGCCCCCGACCAGAAGAGAGATCCCGGCAATCGCGGTGATCAGCAGCGTCATGGACTCAGACGTTTTGCGGATCGTTTTGGTCAGCTGATCGTTGGTCATGGTAAAGAAATCACGCTTGCCGTGAGCGGTATCGAGCAGTTGTTCCACCTGTTGCTGCGCAATCTCAATGGGGTAACCGTCAACAATACGCAGCGTTATGGACTGCAGCGGCGTATCGCCAGACATCCGCTCCAGCAGCGAGGTGTAGGGGATCCACGCGCCAAGCTGATCGCCGACATACTTCGGCCCTTTTTTATCCGCTACGCCAATAATCCGGAAGGGAACGCCGGACAGCTGGACGATATCGCCCAGTGGATCCTGCCCATCGCTAAACAAGGTGCTGCGGATGTTAGGATCAATAATCACCACCGGCTCACGATCCTCGAGATCGCGTGGCGTAAAACGGTTTCCGGCAACAAACTGCAACCCCTGGACGCGGAAGAAACCGTTGCTGACGCCCGACAGGGAGACCAGAACCTGTTTGCCCCCCCGGATCGCTCTGACGGTCTTACTAACAACCGGTGAAAGGCTATCGATGAAAGGCTGCTTGCCGAGAAGCTCTACGTCGTCCAACGTCAACGAGCGTTCAAAATCTGGACGCGGCTGATCCCAGCCCAAACCGGGCCGAATCTCGATCGTGCTGGTTCCCAGCTGGCTTATCTGGCTAAGGATATTTTGGCGCGCACCTTCCCCCACCGCCATAGAAGAGACGACGGAAGAGATACCAATAATAATGCCGAGCATTGACAAAAAAGCACGGATACGGTGGCCCAGAAGCGATCGCCACGCCATGCGTACCGCTTCTTTGATGCTCTGCCAAAGCGGCGTACGTCCGGTGGTGGTAATCGCCGGTAAACCCTGGCAGACCACCTGAGGTATGGCAGGGTTAACGCGATCGGCGATAATCTGGCCGTCATGAATTTCAACGATGCGCTGGCATTGCTCGGCAATGCTGCGGTCGTGGGTCACGATAATCAAGGTATGCCCTGCCTGATGCAGACCATGTAAAATCGTCATTAGCTCTTTACCGCTGGTACTGTCGAGCGCCCCGGTAGGCTCATCCGCGAGGATCACCGGCGCGCCGTTCATCAGGGCGCGCGCGATGCTGACGCGCTGCTGCTGCCCCCCCGAAAGCTGGGCCGGGCGGTAGAGCATGCGGTTACCTAAACCCAAACGTTGCAACAAAAACGCTGCGCGCGACCGGCGCTCGTGAGCGGGCATATCCGTATAGAGCGCCGGGATCGTGACGTTCTCAATGGCCGTCAGATAAGGCATTAGGTGATAGCGCTGAAAAATAAACCCAAGATATTGACTGCGAAGCTGCGCGAGCTGTTCGCTGCTGGCCACCTGCGTAGACACATCCATAATGCGCATTTCGCCTTCCGAAGGCTTATCGAGGCATCCAAGAATATTCATCAGCGTCGATTTCCCGGATCCGGACGCGCCAATAATGGCCAACATCTCTCCGGCGTTCACGCGCAGGGAAATATCCTTTAAGACGGTGACGGCCGCATTGCCAGAACCAAATCGGCGAGAAATGTGCGAAAGCTCGATAACAGGAGTATTAGCCATTTGCGGTTCCTGCAGCATTGAGCATCACCACCCGCTCGCCTTCATGAAGACCCTCAATAACCTGGACATACTGTCTGTCGTTAATGCCGACGCGAACAAGCCGCTCTTCCGGGGTATTTCCCTTCATTACCTGGATTTGGTACTTGTCGCCTCCCTGCGGCTGGCCGAGGGCCATCACCGGCAGACGCACGACGTTTTTGGCCTGCTCGGTGACGATAAACACCTGTGCGGTCATTGAGGTTCGGAGCAGATGCTCAGGATTCGGCACGGTGAACACACCGTTGTAATACACGGCGGAAGGCTGTTGAGACTGAGCGCTCACGCTCTCATCCTGTAAAGCATCGTTGGGGGCATCCTGAAGGGCGCCCATCACGCTTTGGTAACGATGCTTAGGATCGGCAACGACGTAGAACGACAGCGGCTGGCCCGGATGAACCTTCAGAATGTCGGTTTCTGAAATACGGGTTTGCACGGTCATGGTATCGACATTTGCCAGCACGAGGATTGTCGGCGCAGTTTGTGAGGAGACCACCGTTTGCCCTTCTTTGGTGACAATCCCCAGTACCTGCCCCTCTACGGGAGCAAGAATGCGCGTATAGCCCAGGTTGGCCTTCGCGGTTTCCAGCGCCATCTGCGCCTGTACGATCTGCGCCTCATTAACTTTAATCTGGGCCTTCTGGGTATCGACTTTGGCCTGCGCCTGCTCCAGGCTGCTTTTCATTCCTGACCCATCACGATCCATCTGCTGCTGTCGCTTAAGCTCAAGCTGGTATTGCGTTAAGGTGTAGAGTGATGCCTGCTTTTGCGCCATTGCGCTCTCCAGCTCGGCCTCAGATTTGCGCAGCTCGCTCTGCTGCAGCGTGGGGTCAATTTCAGCCAGCAGCTGGCCTTTATGCACTCGGTCCCCGGCGCGGACATACAGTTTCTTAAGCTGCCCGTTAACCTGTGCCCCCACGTTGACCTGTGAGGAAGGTTTGAGGATCCCGGTCGCCAGCACGGTTTTTTCGATGTCACCGCGATCGATAACGTGCGTCACCACCGGCGCGACGCTACCCGACATCATGGTATGCACTCTCCACCCTCCGGCCACCAGCAGGGTGAGCACCAGCACCAGCGAGGCCACAAATGCCTTACGGTGGCGAGTTACACTCACCAGGATCTTTTTCATAGACACGCTCACGCCAGCGCTCCCTGAGTCTCATTGGCAACGGACGTTGAACTCTGAAGCGGGTTGACCTGACCCTCTTTCAGTACGTAGACGCGGTCAAATAAGGGCAGTGCCGTTTCGCTGTGCGTCACCGTGATGAGCGTTTTTCCATATTCATGGCAGTGCTCAATGAGGGTTTGCATCACCTGCAAAGCGGTTTGTTCATCAAGGTTAGCTGTCGGCTCGTCGAGTACCATGACCGGACAATCGCTATACATCGCCCGGGCCAACATCAGACGCTGACGCTGTCCAAGGGAGAGGGCTGGATGGCTTTCGCGGATCAGCGCATTTTGTTTCCCGGGCAGACGATCGATCACCTCGGTGAGATTCAGCCCGCGTAAGGATTTATCAATACGCAGTTGTTTCACGGCATCGTGGTGAGGATCAAAAAGCGTAATATTTTGCAGAACGCTGGTGTTGAACAGAATGTCTTCCTGACTCTGCAGGAAAAAAAGCTTGTGCGCCTGACGGGTGCTCACCTGCTGCCCATCTGCAAGAATTTCGCCTTCCTGAGGCTCAATGAGCCCCGCAATCGCTTTCAGAAGCGTGCTTTTACCTGCGCCAGATTCGCCGACGATGGCCAGGGTTTCTCCACGGAAGACGCGCAGAGAGAGATCCTGGAGGACGGGTTTGCCCGGTTCATAGGCAAACTGCACGCCACGGTAGCTGAGCTGCTGAGTAAAATGGGCCGGTGCCTGTAATTCAGCAGCGTCCTCCTCTTTTTTCACCTGCGGGAACAGGTCGGCAGCGCGCGTATCAATAACGTGCAGCTGGTTCTTCTGCAGAATCGAAAAGAATATTTGCGTGATATAGGCGGTAAAAATCTGCCGCACGAAGCTGTAGGCAAAAAACTCGCCTAGAGAGATGCGATTGTCCTTCAGCAGCGGTAATGCCAGAAACATAAAAAAGACCATTTCAAGGCTGCCAATCAGCTGATAAAGACTGCTTTTAACCTGTTCGTACACTTTTTGCTTCTGTCGAGAATCAAAAAGCGATAACGCATATCCAGCGAAAGCTGCCTGACGCTGGCCCGTCAGGCCTGCGGATTTAAGCGTCGCAAAACCCTGAATGGATTCCAGCAGGAAGTCGCTTTGCTCCGCGCTTTTTACCTGAATTTGCTGCGTGTAAAAACGATCTCGGAAAATGGCCCAAACGCTCACCAGCCCCATTAATGTCACACCCGCTGCAGATATAGCGGCAAGCAACGGGCTGATATAGCACATGACGGCTAATGCAATGACCCCAACTACCCAGTCAATTCGCAGGCCGTTATCTAGCTCAATCTTTTGAGCAGCCGCCATCTGCCAGTTGGAGAAACGGCTGTAGATTTCACCCGGGCTGCGTTTTTCGAAGAATGAGAGTGAGTTCATCAACAGGCTGGCGAAGCCGCTCACGCTTTGCATCACGACAAACCGCTTGATAACGCGCTCTGTAATACTGCGAACGAGAAAAGCCAACAGGGTCGACACGACAAACGCCAGAAGGTAATAGAAATACGGGAACGCCTGCTCTCCGCCTGACGAAAAGACGTTGTTGATAGCAGTGCTGACCATTACCGGCATGATAAACAGGGTCAGTGACACCACAAATGCCAGCATCATCAGTCGGTAGATGCCCGGAATGGCGGCGGTCTGTTTCAGACTCATACATTCCAGCGCGCGGAAACGACGGGTCCGCTTGTGTGGTTCCACTGACGGTTTGGTCTTGCCGCTATCCTGGTCAAGAACCAGCGCATAGCCGCTGATTTCTGTTTTCAGTGCAGCAATCGGCAGGAGCTGTTCCCCAATGGCAGGGTTCATTACACAGACATAACTCCCCTGCCGATAGGCCAGCAGGACATAATGGCTTGCACCGTAATGTAAAATCGCCGGCAGAGGGAGTTCAGCGAGTTCATGAAGATCGAACGCGACCGGATAGGCCGGGATGGCTAACTCCGCAAGGATGTCACACATCGTTGAGAGCGCGGTACCATGGGGGGATGCAGGGAAATGTTCGCGCAACTCTTCCAGAGGTGCATGAATACCCTGCGTTTCAGCCAGCATGGAAATACAGGCCAGTGCGCATTCATTGGTTTCAGCCTGATAAACTATTTTAGGAATAATATTTTCCATAATTTACACCCCACAACACCTGTTCTTTTTTGTCATTACGCTAATCGCCTTTTTATGCATTTTTAATCATTGATAAAAAAGAGCGAGTGTGAATGCCATAGCATCCAGTCAGTTGAATGATCACGAATGCTTTGCTCAATAATTCGCGGCATTTCAGCCTTCAACCTTTTTGCCGTTACAGGTTCATGGATATAAATTCTCAATCCCTTATCAAAATAAAGATGATAAAAAACCACCTTCGCCGACATCATTCTGGCTAACCTGATAATGCCACTGTGTAAACTGGCCGGTCGGTCGAACAAACGGCAATGTAATTTTTCGGCCTTATCTTTACTGGCAAAATGGGTGAAGTCAGGGGTGATATCCGGGAACAGGATGATATTGCGCGTGTTCTCTGCCGCCTCCATCACTGATGTCATTAAATTACCGGCAATATTTTTATTATCTTCATGAATCGAACAATAAGTGAGATCCACGCCCCCCAACTGTCGCTCAGCTTCTGAATGGGCGTCAGCGCTGCGCGAGGTGATCACCGTTGCTTTTCCTGGGTAAACCGCCGCGCCAACCATCGTGGTCAGGACATCCGACACCATATGCAGTGGGGCAAGGATCACCGGTTGCCCTGCCCGCTGAAGCGGCTCGACAACGCTATTAAGCTGTGCCGAACAGGCCGCCAACTCGCGTAATAGCCGCCGGTTCTGCCCGTAGGTCACAGCCTGAATCAGCAACTGCCTTCTTTGCGTCAGCCAGACATAATCAAATTTTTTTTTATCGTTAAGCAGGCATTGACGGTTAGACTCTGCCACGGCTGCACGCAGTTTCACATCGCGTGGAATGAGTTTCAAAAATCGCCTGACGTGAGCAAACGCAAACACAATTCGATAATGCAAACGTCGGAATAACAAACAATGCGCCCTGTAGACAATCAGCTGCAGTTTATATACTAACCACTGACACCAGGCAGTGAAATTCCGCCAAAACAGCGCGCACCACAGGGCATAAAATTTCATGATTACTCCGGTGCTTTACCTGTTTTTAAAATAGAAAGCAGTTTTTCAGAAAATGACGGGAAATCACGGTCCTGAATAGCAACCCATTTTTTCGCAACAATAAAGGTCGGGGTCGCATTGATATCATAATACTGGGACACACGGGTCATATAATCGAGACGCGCTTTGACTTCGGCAGACTGGCTAACTTTACGGTATTCAGCAACGTCAATATTATTGTCTTCCAGCCATGCATCACGCTTTGCCGGATCGCCTAAATCTATGTGATGCTTCATGACCGCATCATAAGCGCTCTGCCGATGAGCCTCTTCAATGCCCATGACCTGAAGGGTCGCGAATACCGGTGCATAGCGTGCCAGACCGCCCTGATTGTCCAGACTGAAATGCAGGCGCACCAGCTTTTTACCGGCAGGCATACTTTTTTCCAGCGCATCGACATTTTTTTCGTTTATTTCACAATAGTGGCAGCCGTATGAGAAAATCTCAATAATGTCATCCCCATCCGCTACTGGGCTTTGGGCCAATTTTTCAGCCGAAATTGCCGTCAATACCTGCTGCCCATCATCACTGGATTGGTTTAAAACAAAAGTATGGAACCAGGCTGTAGTAATCACTGCTGAAATAACCGCAACAAAGACGGTATAAGCCAGCACGTAGAGGATTCTTTTTTTCATGTGAGGCATTCAATCCTGAATATGATAAAACGATGGCTGTTTTAGATATCATTTTTCACAAGGGCGTTGTATGTAAGAAACAACGCCCATAAGAATAACTCGTAAAGAAATTTACTCTTATTTATTGTGAAGCTAACGTTTAGCCTACATTACCGCAGTTGATGATTGCTGCAGCTGTGAAAGTTTTTGTCACAACGCCATTCTTGTCAGTACAGGTTTTCACGGCATTACAAACGGTAGCGTCGCCAACCAGGTTCAGTTCGAAGCTGTTAACACACGTAGTAGTACCACCGACAACTGCGCTTGCTTCAGACATATTGATTTTTTTCATCTGTGATTTCCTTATTTGATTATTAAAGTATGTAGTATGAGCTAATATCGTTTGGTATATGAAGAGATATACCACGCAGAGATGACATATACCGTTATCATTTCTGCATCCCACAATGGTAATACTGAAGCATAGTGCTTCAGTGCCATTATCGGATAGGGCGCATAGTAGTAGCGTTTTTTTGAATAGGCAATATGCTGAAACGGCTTATATCAGGCAAAAAAAGGTACTTCATTATCATTGATACAAGATATTTCTTACATTCAATGCTGCTTTATTCTGACAATAAAAAATAATCCTTACCCTATTAAAGATCTACCCGGCCTTTTGTGCAGGATATTTCTTAGGAATAGTCAGGACTTCAGGATCCTAATGTCGAAATTTTTTTTGAAATTTTTGTGCAAACAGTACAGGGGAAAGAGATCGGAAGCACGCACTGGGGAGAGAGGAGAAGCCAAAGTTTTGTGGTTTTTTTTGAAAGCAGAGAAATGAAAAAGGGCCACGTTATAAATAACGTGGCCCTGAATAGTGGCGGAACGGACGGGACTCGAACCCGCGACCCCCTGCGTGACAGGCAGGTATTCTAACCGACTGAACTACCGCTCCACTGTTCCCGTGTGGGGAACGAGGCGAATATTACGGTTTGCCGTCGAACTCGTCAACGCTTTTTCTTGTCTTTTGAATCGTTTGCTGCAAAAACCACCCAAACGGTGATTTAAACGGCATTTCAGCACTTTTTCAGGCACGCCACATGCAGCTTCCGCCCTTTTTCTGGACTACATCGAGACGGGATTCATGATTAAGCAGCTCTTCATCACTGGCTAACACGACCCGCAGGCGGCTGGCCTGACGGACAACGCGCTGAATACCGGCTTCGCCCTGCATCTGCTGAGATTCACTTTCCGTACTGAATTTCATCGACGTTTGACCACCGGTCATGGTCAGGTAGACATCGGCCAGGATCTGGGCATCGAGCAATGCGCCGTGCAGCGTTCGCTTGGTATTATCGATTTCATAACGCGAGCAAAGTGCATCAAGGCTGTTACGCTTGCCAGGGAACATTTTCCTTGCCAGCGCCAGGCTATCGGTCACTTTACAGAAGGTGTTCGTCTTCGGAATATCGCGATTAAGCTTGCTGAACTCATAATCCATAAAGCCGATATCGAACGACGCGTTATGGATGACGAGCTCTGCGCCTTTGATGTATTCCAGAAACTCGTCCGCCACGTCAGCAAAGGTGGGTTTATCCAGCAAGAACTCATCCGCAATACCGTGGACGCCGAAGGCTTCTGGATCCACCAGCCGATCGGGTTTGAGGTAAACGTGGAAGTTGTTCCCCGTAAGACGACGGTTCACCACTTCAACGGCCCCGATCTCAATGATCTTGTGCCCTTCGTAGTGCGCGCCTATCTGGTTCATACCGGTGGTTTCGGTATCGAGGACAATCTGGCGAGTAATTGCAGTGCTCATAGCGGTCATTTATGTCAGACTTATCGTTTAACTGAACGTTTCGAATACAGGAAGTCTACCAGAGATGCGTAAACAGGTAGAAATTTTCACCGATGGATCTTGTCTCGGCAACCCAGGGCCTGGTGGTTATGGTGCGATAATGCGCTATCGCCAGCACGAAAAAACTTTTAGCGAAGGCTATTTCCTGACCACCAACAATCGCATGGAGTTGATGGCGGCAATTGTGGCGCTGGAAGCCTTAAAAGAACATTGTGACATCGTATTAAGCACCGACAGCCAGTATGTGCGCCAGGGTATTACCCAGTGGATCCACAACTGGAAAAAACGCGGCTGGAAGACGGCAGATAAAAAGCCGGTCAAGAACGTCGATCTGTGGAAACGCCTTGATGCGGCATTGGGCCAGCACGAGATCAAATGGGAATGGGTAAAGGGCCATGCTGGCCACCCGGAAAACGAACGCTGTGACGAACTTGCACGTGCGGCCGCGTCCAATCCTGCCCATGAGGATGTTGGGTATCAGCCAGAATCCTGATCAGGGTTTACGGTATTGACGCGTAGCGCCGACGGTCTGACGGATCCGCGCTTTCGACTTGCTCTGCTTCATCGGGTTTAGCGTAAGGGGAATTGTCCGCTTACGCGCAACGATAAACTGCATGCAACCTAAGGCAGGCAGATGGGTACTCAACACAACGCCCCCCTTCCTCGCCCAGGGCAGTACCTGAAACCCCCCGTAGCAGAGCACTTCAAAGTTTAGCAATGAAAGCCAGTCCAGCTGGCGCATCATCGTGAACATCCGGCTGTTATAGGGTGGCGTACGACGCAATACGGGCACCAGCTTGCGTAAGCCCATCAGGCTCAGAGGATTGAACCCACTGATAATCAGCCAGCCGTCATCAATCAGCACGCGATCGGCTTCACGCAGCAGACGATGGGGATCGCTACACCAAGGCAACGTATGGGCAAGCAAACACGCATCAACCGATTTTTCCGCAAACGGCAGATGCAACGGGTCAGCTTTCACATGAACCGGGGAGCCATTGAGAGAAACATCGACCTGATGCGAGATAGCGCAACTTTCGGTATTGATTTCTGCGCTGAGATTGCCAAGCTTAAGCAGGTGAAAACCATACATTTTCGCGAGCCACGGCTTTAACTGTTGCTCTAACGCTTCACGATAGTATTCACCCCAAGGCAATTCCGCCCAACGTTCCGGTGCTACGACAGTCTGAGGTATCCTTGCCGGTTTCATCAACACATCCGCCACGCTGTAAGAGGTAATGTATGAATCTTATCAGTATTCCTGCTTTTCAGGACAATTACATCTGGGTTTTGGTTGAAGACGATCGCCGATGCATCATCGTCGATCCCGGAGAATCGACGCCGATTTTACAGGCTATAGCGGAAAATGGCTGGCGACCTGAGGCCATACTGCTCACTCATCACCATGACGATCACGTAGGCGGCGTGCCCGATTTGCGCACAAAATTTCCGCATCTGGTGGTTTACGGACCGGCAGAGACACAAGATAAGGGAACGACGCAAGTAGTCGAAGAAGGCGAAAATGTCCTCATACTCGGGTGGGAATTTTCCGTAATTGCTACACCCGGTCACACTTCCGGACATATTTGTTTCTACAGTAAACCTTATCTATTTTGCGGCGACACGCTGTTCTCTGGAGGCTGTGGTAGACTCTTTGAGGGTACGCCAGCCCAGATGTATCAATCCCTACAGAAGATTAGCGCCCTACCTGACGATACCGTCATTTGTTGCGCACATGAGTATACATTAGGGAATATGAAGTTTTCTGCCAGCATCTTACCTGACGATCGCGCAATTCAGGATTATTACCACAAAGTGAAGGAGTTACGTGCAAAAAACCAAAAAACACTCCCTGTAATTCTGAAAAAGGAGCGGCAAATAAATTTATTTTTACGAACTGATGACACTGATTTAATTGACAAAATTAACCAAGAAACAAAATTGCAACAACCAGAACAGCGATTTGCATGGTTAAGGTCAAAGAAAGATAACTTCAGATAATTGCGGGTTGCCTTTTCAAAATTTCGCCGTTATTATCGCTCGTCTTTTAAGCAACTATTGACACACACATGAAGGCAAAAGCGATATTACTCGCCTCTGTCCTGCTTGTAGGTTGCCAGTCTCAAAACGGCAGCAATGTACAACAGCACGCACAGAGCCTTTCTGCAGCTGGTCAAGGGGAAGCAGGGAAGTTTACAAGTCAGGCGCGATGGTTGGACGATGGGACATCTTTCGCGCAGGAACAAGACTTGTGGGCCTCTATTGGCGACGAGCTAAAGATGGGAATTCCGGAGAATACCCGGATTCGCGAACAGAAACAGAAGTATTTGAGAAATAAGAGCTATCTCCACGATGTAACGTTACGGGCAGAGCCGTATATGTACTGGATAGCCGGGCAAGTTAAGAAACGTAACATGCCGATGGAGCTGGTACTCCTACCCATAGTGGAGAGCGCTTTTGACCCACACGCGACGTCTGGCGCCAATGCCGCAGGCATTTGGCAGATCATTCCGAGCACAGGGCGCAATTATGGTTTGAAACAGACCCGCAGTTACGACGCGCGTCGTGATGTTGTCGCTTCAACGACAGCCGCTCTCGACATGATGCAACGTCTGAACAAGATGTTTGACGGTGACTGGTTGTTAACAGTTGCTGCGTATAACAGCGGTGAAGGTCGTGTAATGAAGGCAATGAAAGCGAATAAAGCGCGTGGTAAGTCCACTGATTTTTGGTCGCTCTCATTGCCACAGGAAACGAAGATTTACGTACCGAAGATGCTGGCCTTGAGCGATATTCTCAAGAACAGTAAGCGTTACGGTGTACAACTGCCAACACCAGACGAAAGTCGTGCACTGGCGCGCGTTCGCCTCAGCAGCCCGGTTGATATTCAACAGGTTGCCGATATGACAGGTATGTCGGTAAGTAAATTGAAAACCTTTAATGCAGGTGTTAAAGGCTCAACGCTGGGGGCAAGCGGCCCACAGTATGTAATGATTCCGCAGAAGCATGCCGATCAGTTACGCGAGTCTTTGGCTTCAGGTGAAATTGCTGCTGTTCAGTCAACGCTGATTGCAGACACCTCACCGGTAAGCAGCCGAAGTTATAAGGTTCGTTCAGGTGATACCCTTTCGGGCATTGCATCACGCCTTGGCGTGACGGCAAAAGATCTGCAGCAGTGGAATAATCTGCGCAGCTCAGGCCTGAAAGTGGGTCAGACACTGACTGTAGGAGCGGGTAGCAGCGCACAGCAACTTGCCAAAAACAGCGATAGCATTACCTATCGCGTGCGTAAAGGCGATTCGCTGTCCAGTATCGCTAAGCGTCACGGCGTTAACATCAAAGATGTGATGCGCTGGAACAATGGTACTGACAATCTGCAACCGGGTGATCAACTGACGTTGTTTGTTAAAAACAACGCAACGCCAGACTCCTGATAACACGATCTAACGATAAAAAGGCACCGATTCCCCCGGTGCCTTTTTTGTTTTATCCCACTTTGTACGCCTCTGCCATGATGGTATCGCTGGTAAACGACCCGTCATTCTGCAATTCAAAGTACGCTTTCACTTCCGCAGAAGCACTGTCTTGATACAGACGGATGACCTGACTCAAGGCATCTGGCGTCCGCATACGTTCGATCCACGAGCTGTATTCCAGCGGCAGTCGGTCGGTTATCAACGAACGTGAAATCAAACCGGCTTCAGTAATCAACGATAACCACTCTCCGCTAGAATAGTTTTGTACATGCGAGGTGTCGCGCAGTGCTTCTACGGTCTGCAGCCAGATATTGCGCACGGGATGACCCGGCGACATCACATCCATGATGATGAAAATCCCACCCGGCTTCAGAACGCGTTTCACTTCTCGTAACGCCTGGCCAACATCATGCCAGTGGTGCGCTGAATAGCGGCTGATAACAACCTCAAACGACGCATCTTGAAAAGGTAAGGATTCTGCATAACCCTGGCACGTAGCGACGTTATTCAATCCTTTGGCTTTTGCTGTCTCTGCTACCACCTCTAACATCTGGCTCGATAAATCATACGCAGTCACCCGTGCAACCTGGTGTGCGGCAGTGAAGCTGGCATGCCCTGCTCCACACCCTAAATCCAGAACATGTGCCTGCGGGAATGCAGCCAAACGCTCGCTGAGACGCACCAAATCCCGCCCAGAGGCGTGCACGGCGCTGCTCAGATAAGCGCTTGCCTGAGAACCAAACTGTTTTTCTACGTTGTCATGGTGGGAGTGTGTTGTTGTCATTATGCTGTCCTTTGGTTGATTAAACATAAAGGGCAGCACCAGCATAGGTCTGCCCCACGGCAGACCTGACATACCATTATTTATCAGGCTTGCCGGGACTGAATTCTACTAGCAGAGGATTGTGATCGGAGGCGCGCGTCACCAGTACGGAAGCGTCGTGCACGCTCAAACCACGATAGAAGACAAAATCGAGAGGACGACCAAAGGCTTTTTTACGCTGGTCATCGTTAAAACGGACTTCACGCAGCGACATTTCACGCGCAAAACGATACAGCGCATTCATGCGTGGACGGCTCCAGGCGTTGAAGTCCCCGGCCATAATGATCGGCCCGCTGTGATGGGCAATCTGGTCGCCAATCGGAAGTAATTGCTTGCTGTAAACATCCACTCCAAGACTGAAGTTCACTGCATGGATATTCACAACCATCAGCAGTCGGGTGTCTGGTAACGGATAGACCGTCACTAGCGCCGATTTCGCCAGACGCAGGATCGGCTCACGTTCCCGCAACGGGCAACAATAAACCGGATGCGCAGCAGAAAGCGTCATTACCCCGGACGGGTGTTGCGGTAACACAAACGCGGGAACCTGGTCAGCAGCAAGATAGTTAGTAGTCGCAAATCTTACCAGCTCAGGCGTGGTTTGCGCCTCCTGCAACAGCACCAGATGGGCATCCTTACCAAAGTTCTTAAGCACGGATAACCACTCTGCCCGCTGCTGCTTAAAGATATTCCACACCAGCACCCGAATTTTTTCATCGCTGCTTAAGGGTGTACCTGCGGGCAATGCCTGGCTGATGCTCGCAAACGACCCCGGAGGCAAGATCCTCTCCGCGGGCAGTCCGGCAACGTAACGCATGGCATAGGTATTTTTTCGCACTTTTGGTAACGGCCTCTATAACATAAACCAGTCCGGAAAACGGACTGGTTCTAATGTTATAGGGACTTTAGGTCACACTTTCAACGCAATTACTGCAAAACATCGTTCTTGTTTTGTAAGCAAGCACTTACCGCTGTTTACCCAAGTGCGAGGCGAGTGGGTTTATCAAGGCGGCCACTCAGGCCAATTAGCAGGAAGGCAACAAGCACGATGACAGCTCCAATCCACGGGGTCTGCGCCAGCCCATAATGCTCAACCGTCTGGCCGCCTACGATAGAACCGATCGCGATACCGATATTAAAAGCGGCAATGTTCAAACCGGATGCGACATCCACCGCATTCGGGGTATACAGCTCTGCTTTCTGTACCACATATACCTGGAGCCCCGGGACGTTACCAAAGGCAAAGACCCCCATGACCAGAACGGTAGCCAGGGCAGCGTACTGCATGGATGCCGTGAACTGGAATACCAGAAGCAGTACAACCAGCGCGGCGAAGATAAACTTCAGAGCCGGTACTGCGCCATGTTTATCAGCCAGTTTACCGCCCCAGATATTACCGATAGCAACGGAGATACCGTAGCCCAGCAAAATCCAGCTCACCGCAGTCGGGGAGAAACCCGCGAGATCCTGCATCATCGGCGCGAGGAAGGTGAAGGCTGTGAACACGCCGCCATATCCGAGCGCCGTAACGGCATAGATGAGCAGTAAACGCGGGTGAGTAAGCACCTTCAGCTGATCGCGCAGGCTGGCACTGGCCCTGCCCGGGATAGTCGAGGGGACCAGCAGCAGGCTTGCTACCAGAGCAATCACACCCAGTAAAGAGACCGCCAGAAAGGTTTCACGCCAACCGAAATGCTGTCCAATGAATGTCCCGAGCGGTACGCCGGTCACCAGTGCAACGGTCAATCCGCCAAACATGATCGCAATGGCCGATGCCGCTTTCTCTTTTGGCACCAGACTGGTGGCAATGGTGGAACCGATGGAGAAAAACACCCCGTGCGCGAGGCCAGTCAGCAATCGAGCAATGACCAGCGTGGTGTAATCCGGGGACTGCCAGGCCAGAATGTTGCCGGCAGTAAACAGGACCATCAACGCCATCAGCAGTTGCTTACGCGGGAATCGTCCGGTCAGCGCCGTAAGTACAGGCGCACCGACGGCAACACCCAGCGCGTAAATGGAAACCAGCAGCCCGGCAGAGGGCAGTGAGATAGCAAGCTGGTTGGCGATAGTAGGAACAAGGCCTACGATAACAAACTCGGTCGTGCCAATTGCAAAGGCACTGATCGTCAGGGCAAGTAGCGCCAGTGGCATAGAATACTCCGTCTCTTCAGTATTAAGATGACAAGCAGTATGCGCCAGTGTTTAAATAACAAAAATGCTCAAAATATGAATAGAATTTTGCAGGTGGTGCAACAATGAAAGCAACATCGGAAGAGCTGACTATCTTTGTCGCCGTCGTCGAAAGCGGCAGTTTTAGTCGTGCTGCAGAACAGTTAGGGCAGGCCAACTCCGCCATTAGCCGATCGGTAAAAAAGCTGGAGATGAAGCTTGGAGTGAGTTTACTCAACCGCACGACGCGGCAGCTGAGCCTGACGGAGGAAGGTGAGCGTTATTTCCGTCGTGTGCAGTCAGTCCTGCAGGAGATGGCGGCTGCGGAAACGGAAATTATGGAAACCCGCAGTACGCCGCGTGGATTGCTGCGTATTGATGCGGCAACGCCAGTCGTGCTGCATTTTCTGATGCCGCTGATCAAGCCTTTCCGTGAACGCTATCCGGAGATGACGCTTTCTTTAGTTTCTTCCGAAACGTTTATCAATCTTATCGAACGCAAAGTCGATGTGGCAATTCGGGCAGGAACGTTAACAGACTCCAGCCTACGTGCCCGCCCCCTGTTTACCAGCTACCGCAAAATTATCGCTTCGCCGCAGTATATTGCTGAACATGGCAAACCAGAGACCGTTGAAGAATTGAAACAGCATCTGTGCCTGGGCTTTACAGAGCCGGTGTCGTTGAACACCTGGCCTGTTGCCTGTCATGACGGGCAGCTGCATGAAATCATCTGCGGGATATCCTCCAACAGTGGAGAAACATTAAAGCAGCTGTGCCTTGAAGGGAATGGGGTAGCCTGTTTGTCCGATTACATGATTGATAAAGAAATTGCACGCGGCGAACTCGTGGAGCTGATGGCAGATAAACGTCTGCCGGTGGAAATGCCTTTTAGCGCGGTATATTACAGTGACAGAGCCGTTAGCACGCGTATTCGTGCTTTCATCGACTTCCTGAGCGAACATATAAAAACAGCTCCCGAAGGAGCTGTACGAGGGTTTTAGAATACAGAGGATCGGGTCAATATTAATCCCAGTTTGGTGCTAACCCTTCCGGGCTGACCAGGCGATCGTTGCAATCCAGAGCAGCGATCGCTTTTTTATCGTCGTCATCAAGCTGGAGACCCAGCGCTAGCAGATTACTGGCCAAATTTTCACGTTTGGTCGAAGACGGAATGACGGCATACCCTTCCCCTATCGCCCACGCCAGGACCACCTGTGCAGCCGTTGCATTGTGCTTCTCAGCAATGCGTACAATGACGTCATCTTTCAACGCCTTACCATAGGCCAGCGTCATGTAAGACGTAATGTGAATGCCATGATCTCTGGCCCAGTCCACAACTTTACGGTTTTGCAGATATGGCGACAGTTCAATCTGGTTGGTGGCAATATTTTCTGCGCCAACGGCTGCAATCGCCTTTTCCATTAGTGAAATAGTGAAGTTAGAAATACCGATTTCACGCGTTAGACCTTGCTCTTTCGCTTCCAGCAGCGCCTGCATGAACTCTTCGACTGAAACGGCATCGTTCGGTGATGGCCAGTGGATCAGGGTCAGATCCACATAGTCAGTACGCAGTTTTTGCAGGCTCGCCTTCAGGCTTGGGATCAGCTTGTCTTTACTGAGATTCTCAGTCCAGATTTTAGTGGTGACAAAAAGCTCGTCACGCGGAATGCCGCTCTCTTCAATAGCCTGGCCAACGGCAGCTTCGTTTTCATAAATCTGTGCCGTATCAAGAGTACGATAGCCAAGCTCAAGAGCCGTTTTTACTGATGCGATAACAACGTCGTCTTTCAGGCGGAAAGTGCCCAGACCAAATGCAGGGATAGTCATGTTATTCCTCGTTAATTATTGTGTTCGTAAACTGAGGAAGATTATCGCTGTTGCTGTTATGCCGAAAAAGAGCGTAAAACGCAGAGGATTTTTGCTAATTCAGCAATAATTATTCGACTGACAAGAAAAAAGCCCTGAGCGTAAGCTCAGGGCTTTTAATAAGTGGCGGAACGGACGGGACTCGAACCCGCGACCCCCTGCGTGACAGGCAGGTATTCTAACCGACTGAACT
>NZ_JBAKHK010000168.1:0-271 GCF_036903355.1 Enterobacter sp. UNJFSC 003 | reverse complement strand
GACCGGTACTGCTGATACCGAAGCTTTCGAATTTAGCTCAATCTACAAGCTGGATACCGTCGTTGTTCCGACCAACCGTCCAATGATTCGTAAAGATCTGCCGGACCTGGTCTACATGACTGAAGCGGAAAAAATTCAGGCGATCATTGAAGATATCAAAGAACGTACTGCGAAAGGCCAGCCGGTGCTGGTGGGTACTATCTCCATCGAAAAATCGGAGCTGGTGTCAAACGAACTGACCAAAGCCGGTATTAAGCACAACGTCCTGAAC
>NZ_JBAKHK010000167.1:0-271 GCF_036903355.1 Enterobacter sp. UNJFSC 003 | reverse complement strand
ATCCTGTGTTGCCGCCAAATAAATTGCGGTTATTTTAATAAAATTAAGGGTTACTATATGTTGGAGTTTAGTGTTATTGAAAGAGGCGGGTATATTCCTGCAGTAGAAAAAAATAAGGCATTCCTACGAGCAGATGGTTGGAATGACTATTCCTTTGTTACAATGTTTTATCTTACTGTCTTTGATGAGCATGGTGAAAAATGCGATATCGGAAATGTTAAAATTGGTTTTGTAGGTCAAAAAGAAGAAGTAAGCACTTATTCATTAATAG
>NZ_JBAKHK010000166.1:0-271 GCF_036903355.1 Enterobacter sp. UNJFSC 003 | reverse complement strand
CATCAGACCAGCGGGCTTCAGCATCGATACGAACGATAGTCATCATTTTGTCCTCATTATCCTTCCATTTTCGTGCTGCAAAGACTGCCACAATGTGAGGTCGCCGTCACCACTTCAACTGGCGAAAGCGCCCTCATCCTGACATAATCCCTGTTCAAATCAACAGGGGGTAGTGTGACGGACGATTTTGCACCAGACGGTCAGCTGGCGAAAGCGATACCAGGCTTTAAGCCGCGAGAACCACAGCGACAGATGGCGGTAGCCGTCACCC
>NZ_JBAKHK010000165.1:0-271 GCF_036903355.1 Enterobacter sp. UNJFSC 003 | reverse complement strand
CCTTTCACCCATTGGATGCCTACTACGCCGATCCATTCCTGGATGGCATAGGCGCCGGCTTTATCGTAGGGTTGGTATTTATCAACATAGAAACAGATCTGATCATAGCTAAGGTGATGAAACTGTACCTCTGTAATATCGGCAAAAGATGTTTCGCTTCCGTTGCGAAGTATCACTACGCCTGTGATCACCCGGTGCATATTGCCAGATAATGATTGCAAGATATGGATGGCTTCTTCTCGGTCGGCGGGCTTTCCAATTACCTTTTCTC
>NZ_JBAKHK010000164.1:0-271 GCF_036903355.1 Enterobacter sp. UNJFSC 003 | reverse complement strand
CTATGAGAGCTGGTCGATTCCGTTCGCCGTAATGTTGGTGGTGCCGCTGGGCGTTATCGGCGCGCTGATCTTCACTACCTTGCGCGGTCTGAGCAACGATGTTTACTTCGTGGTAGGCCTGCTGACAACCATTGGCCTGTCGGCGAAGAACGCCATCCTGATTGTGGAATTCGCCAAGGATCTGATGGAGAAGGAGGGCAAAGGCCTGGTGGAAGCGACGCTGGAAGCGACACGCATGCGTCTGCGTCCCATCCTGATGACCTCACTGGCC
>NZ_JBAKHK010000163.1:0-272 GCF_036903355.1 Enterobacter sp. UNJFSC 003 | reverse complement strand
GAACCAGTGCCTTGCGGGTGCGGCGAGCCTCTGCGCCAACATCACGCGGAACACGGCGGGACAGATCACCCGGATCGAGTCGCCGACGCTGAACCTCAACCGGCTGGCGACGTCGGGCCTGGACATCGAGCTCAGCTACCGGCCGCGCGGACAGGTGCTGGGCGGTTCTGCCGACCTGCGGCTGATCGCCAGCTATCTCGACAAGCAGCGGCAGGACATCAGCAATGGCCCCTCGATCGATCGAGCCGGGGAAGTCGGCCTCAGCGCCAATC
>NZ_JBAKHK010000162.1:0-272 GCF_036903355.1 Enterobacter sp. UNJFSC 003 | reverse complement strand
CTGCCAACCGACGGGAGTCGCCTGGTTGGTCAGAATCAGGTGATCACCATTCCGGAAGGTAACACTCAGCCGCTGGAGTATTGTGCCGCCGAGTACCAGAGGGGGCTTTCCAATATGATGGAAGCGAACCCGGGTGTGGATACCTTCCTGCCGAAAGGCGGTACTGTACTGAACATTCCGCAGCAGCTGATCCTGCCGGATACCGTTCATGAAGGCATCGTCATTAACAGTGCTGAGATGCGTCTTTATTACTATCCGAAAGGGACCAACAC
>NZ_JBAKHK010000161.1:0-272 GCF_036903355.1 Enterobacter sp. UNJFSC 003 | reverse complement strand
ATTAAGGACTTACAAAGCAAAGCGCCTGATAAAAATATCGTTATTTTCACCCATAATCATTGCCTGACATATATTGCTAAAGATAAGCGTGATGCGACATTTAAACCTGATTATCTGGATGGTTTAGTCATGCATGTGGAAAAAGGCAAAGTTTATCTGGATGGGGAATTCGTTAACCACTAAATTTTCAATCTGACAGCCAGTAATGGCTGTCATCATTGTTACAGAAGACCTTTCAAACGTAACGTTTTTCGGGTGGCGACATTCAAATC
>NZ_JBAKHK010000160.1:0-272 GCF_036903355.1 Enterobacter sp. UNJFSC 003 | reverse complement strand
CCGTAACGGCAGGGGCGACGGAAGCGTTATACGCGGCGATTACCGCATTGGTGCGCAATGGCGATGAAGTGATTTGTTTTGATCCCAGCTATGACAGTTACGCCCCTGCCATCGCGCTTTCGGGAGGAATAGTTAAACGTATTGCACTGCAACCACCGCATTTTCGCGTTGACTGGCAGGAATTTGCCGCATTGTTAAGCGAGCGCACCCGACTGGTGATCCTCAACACCCCGCATAACCCCAGTGCTACTGTCTGGCAGCAGGCTGATTTC
>NZ_JBAKHK010000159.1:0-273 GCF_036903355.1 Enterobacter sp. UNJFSC 003 | reverse complement strand
GGTCAATACCTCGCAGAGAGTTAACGTTGGCTACTTCTATACCTACTGGGATTTCAACCCGCCGGTCATTGATGACTTCAACTACGTCTCCGATGCCCGCAAGTTGCTCTTGTACGTCACGGACAACGACCGGACCGATAACTGGCAGTTGAGTGTCTGGGATACCCGCGATTTCAAGGTCAAGGCAACCAATAGCGCGAACCAAGTGTTCACCGTGCCGCTGATCTCCTACAAGGACGAGAGCTTTAAGAACAAGTACGCAGAGTTCAACAC
>NZ_JBAKHK010000015.1:0-81345 GCF_036903355.1 Enterobacter sp. UNJFSC 003 | reverse complement strand
GCTCACCGTTGCGAGGTCCCGTATAATACGTTTTCCTCATTCAGAGTCAAGCGCTTATTTTCGCTTTTCTCTGTTGGTGTTCATCTCTGAACACCGCTAACCCGGCGGCCTGCAAGCCGTTGTTCCGTGTCAGTGGAGGCGCATTATAGGGAGTTATTCCGAAGTGACAAGCATAAAATACAAAAAACTTTTCGTTCGCTCACTTTTCAAACTTCACGCTTATTTAACCCGCGAATCGCCCGTTAAATGTGCGATTTCACGCGCAAAACTCGCTACCTGCGGCCAATCGGTATAAACCACTTCCTTACGCGTATCTGTTTCACCGCCGGTCATCTTCATGATCAGGCGGATCATGAAGCGGTCGTACCAGCGATAACGTGGATAACGCAGCGCGCCAGCAAATACAGCGCACAAAGTTGGCTGCCACGGTGAACTCAACAAGAACTTACGCGTATAACTATTGGTCTGGGGTGTGCGCTTCTCCGCTTTACGAGCGACCAGGTTTACCGAGTAAAACGCGCCGGGTAGCGAATTGAGCACCGACGAATGCTTTTTCACAAAACGATCCAGTGCAGGATGGAAATGACCATAACGAATAGAGGCGCCAATAACCACGCGATCGTAATCCTGCCAGACTACCTGCTCCGTACGATTCAGGTTTACCACATCCGAGTAGATGCCCAGCTCTTTTAATTCAGACGCCAGATAAGACGCAATCTCACGTGTTTGCCCGTCTCGGGTAGAGAAAAGAATAAGTGTTTTCACCGACGACTCCTTACTCGCGCCAGAATGTTGGGGTGAACAGCACCAGTAGCGTAAAGACCTCAAGACGACCAAACAGCATATTGGCAATTAAGATCCACTTCGCAACCGGGTTCATGCTGGCAAAGTTATCTGCCACGACGCCCAGCCCAGGCCCCAGGTTATTCAGCGTTGCCACCACGGAAGCAAAGGCGGAAAAATCATCCACCCCTGTCGCGATAATCGCCAGCATACTGACGATAAAGACCAGGGCATACGCCGAGAAAAAGCCCCACACCGCTTCGAGGATACGTTCCGGCAGAGCACGATTGCCCAGTTTAATACTGTAGACCGCATTCGGATGCACCAGACGTTTCAGCTCACGGTTCCCCTGTTTAAACAGCAGCAGAATACGAATCACCTTCAGGCCACCGCCCGTTGACCCTGCACAGCCACCAATAAACGCAGAGCACAGCAGCAACACCGGCAAAAAGAGCGGCCACCGCGCAATGCTGTCAGTGGTAAAGCCGGCAGTGGTTGCCATCGACACGACCTGGAAGAAGGCCTGGTTTAACGTCGTCACCGCCGAGCTGTAGACATCATGGAACCACAGCACCAGGGTGCAGATAATCACCAGCGTCAGTTGGACGCCAATAAACATGCGGAATTCGGGATCGCGCCAGTACACTTTCAGGCTGCGCCCACTCAGTAACGAGAAGTGCAAACCATAGTTGCAACCGGAGATCAGCAGGAAAATGGCAATAATGGTGTTAATCGTTGGACTGTCGAAGTAGCCCACGCTGGCATCGTGGGTAGAGAACCCACCGATAGCAATAGTTGCAAAGCTGTGCCCAATCGCATCGAAAGCGGGCATGCCTGCAAACCACAGTGCCAGCGCGCAAGCTATCGTCAACAAGACATAAATAAGCCACAGGGTCTTCGCCGTCTCGGCAATACGCGGGCGCATTTTATTATCTTTAAGAGGCCCGGGCATTTCTGCGCGATAGAGCTGCATTCCCCCTACCCCCAGAATAGGCAAAATGGCCACCGCCAGCACGATGATCCCCATCCCGCCGAACCACTGTAGCATCTGGCGATAAAAGAGAATGGCATGTGGGAGCGAATCTAGCCCCACCAGCGTGGTCGCCCCGGTGGTTGTCAGGCCGGAGAACGACTCAAAAAACGCATCGGTGACGCTGAGGTTGGGTTGTTCAGAGAAGATAAAGGGCAGCGAACCGACGCTTCCCAGCACCGTCCAGAACAGAACAACAATCAAAAACCCTTCGCGGGATTTTAGCTCACCTTTTTCGCGACGATTCGGCCACCACAGCAGCGAGCCAATCGCCAGCGCGGCAAAGAAGGTCTGGGTAAATGCTCGCCCCGCGCCGTCCCGGTAGATAAGTGCCACCAGCCCAGGGAGAATCATCGTCCCGGAAAAGAGTATGACCAGCAGTCCAACGATTCGGGTTATGGCACGAAAATGCATTCTGCCGCTTCCTTTGGTATTCAAAAAGTGAGGTGGGGATTATTCTTCAATCGGCAGCAATTGCAACGAACCACGACTAAAATCAGCAAGCTTTGCTGAAAAAGCAGCCAGTTCCGCCTGCGGAAGCGCCACGCGTAATTGCACCGCCGCTTGGTAATCACTGTGCGCAATCACACCGTTAAATTGTTTGAGCAGCGTTTCTATGCCCGAGAGCTGGGCGTAATCGCACAGTAAAGTATATTCGGTCAGTGGCGTTTTGCGGGTGGTGACCAGCAGATTAAGTGCCTGCTGGACACCGCCGCCATAGGCCTTCACCAGACCGCCAGTACCTAACAAAATGCCGCCGTAGTAGCGAACCACCACGGCAGTAATTTCACCCACGTCACTGCCCATTAGCTGCGACAGCATAGGTTTTCCGGCGGTACCCGCCGGTTCACCATCATCAGAAAAGCCCAGCTGCTGCGAGTCGTTCGGCGGCCCCGCAACCCACGCCACACAGTGGTGACGCGCATCAGGATGCTGCGCACGAACGGTCTCGACAAACGCCTTCGCAGCTTCCACGCCGTCGGTATGCGCCAACAGCGTGATAAAACGGCTCTTCTTGATTTCCTCAACAAAGGTGACCGGTTCAGCCGGTATCAGCCAGCTTTCCATCAGGCCAGCTTCAGATCTCGCGTCATATTCTCTGTACCGTTTTCGTGGATCACCACGTTATCTTCGATACGGATCCCGCCAAACGGCTTCAACGCTTCGATTTTTTCCCAGTTGAAATGCTTGCTGAACTGCCCTTCACGCCACGGGGCGAGCAGAGACTCAATAAAGTAGATGCCCGGCTCGATGGTCAGCACCATACGCGGCTCAAGAATACGTGTGCAGCGCAGGTAAGGATATTTAGACGGGGCCGCCAGGTGGGTGCCTGTATCGTCCTGCATAAAGCCCGCAACATCGTGAACCTGCAGGCCCAGCGGATGGCCGATACCGTGCGGCATGAATGGGCCAGTCAGATCGTTCTCGACCATTGCCTCTTCGCTCATGTCTTTCACAATCTGATGCTTACGCAGCAGTTTAGCGATGCGCTGATGGAACTGGATGTGGTAGTCCACATAGCGGGTTCCCGCTTTCATGGTGCCGATAAGCGCCAGTTGCTCATCATTGACGTCTTTGATCAGCTGCGCAAAATCGGTATCCCCATTTGCTGCCCAAGTGCGGGTTAGATCAGCCGCATAGCCGTTGTACTCTGCGCCAGCATCCAGCAAGAAGCTACGCATCTCAGACGGCACATGGTGATCGAGTTTGGTGTAGTGCAGAACGGACGCATGCTCATTCAGCGCGACAATGTTGCTGTATGGCACGTCAGTATCACGGTGACCGGTTGCCGTCAGGTAGGCCTGATTAATATCGAACTCGCTCATCCCGGACTGGAACGCTTCATGCGCTGCGCGGTGGCCGTTAACCGCTGTTTTCTGCGCTTCACGCATGCAGTAAAGTTCGTAGTCGGTTTTATAGGAACGATAGTAGTGCAGGTAATCCAACACGCCTTTAGGATTGAGTTTATCCGCTGAAATATCCAGACCTAAGGCTCGCTCCGGAACCGGACCAATGTAGCCGATATTGCCACGCGCGGCTGGCAGCTGGCTGCCAATGCCGTCGGCTTTTGGCAACGCAATAACGTCCACTTCTTCCGTCCAGAAGCTGGTTGGCAGCGGTTCCACGTTGTGCCAGTAATCGACCGGCAGATAGAACCACAGTTTCGGCTTGTTCACACCATCTACCAGCAACCAGCAATTTGGCACCTGAGTTACCGGTACCCAGGCTTTAAACTGCGGGTTGACCTTAAACGGATACGCATGGTCATCAAGAAACGTATTCATCAGCTCGCCGGAGTGGATCAGCAGGGCATCCAGCTTAAAGCGCGCCAGTACATCACGGGTACGTTCCTGTAGGGTAACGATATGATTTTTATAAAGCGAAGCCAGTGAGTCCATCATTCATCCTTACGTTTTCTTGAGCTCAAGTCATCGCATCTTAGCACACCTGTCTCCGACTGCGTGATTTCCACCGACCGTGATCAATGCAGCAATTTCTTAATGAGTAATTTGCATTTTATTAACATAAATCCCACACTCCGACTCATCTGGTATGACCAGATCCACTTGCTGGATTCAGGAGACTGACATGCTCTACAAAGGCAACACCCTATATCTTAACTGGCTGGAAGATGGCATTGCCGAACTGGTGTTCGATGCCCCCGGCTCAGTGAACAAGCTCGATACCGCGACGGTGGCCAGTCTTGGCCAGGCGCTGGATGTACTTGAAAAACAATCTGAATTAAAAGGGCTGCTGCTGCGCTCGAACAAAGCGGCCTTTATTGTCGGTGCCGATATCACCGAATTCCTATCGCTGTTCCTGGTTCCGGAAGAACAGCTTAGCCAATGGCTGCACTTTGCTAACAGCGTCTTTAATCGTCTGGAAGATTTGCCTGTTCCAACGATCTCCGCCGTTAACGGCTACGCGCTGGGCGGTGGCTGTGAATGTGTCCTGGCGACCGACTACCGCCTGGCTACGCCAGACCTGCGTATCGGGCTGCCGGAAACCAAACTGGGTATCATGCCCGGCTTTGGCGGTTCCGTACGTATGCCACGCATGCTGGGTGCCGATAGCGCTCTCGAAATCATTGCCGCCGGCAAAGATGTCGGCGCGGAACAGGCACTGAAAATCGGCCTGGTGGATGGCGTGGTAAAACCTGAAAAACTGGTTGAGGGTTCAATCGCGATTTTGCGCCAGGCAATCAACGGCGATCTCGACTGGAAAGCCAAACGTCAGCCGAAGCTGGAGCCATTAAAGCTCAGTAAAATAGAAGCCACCATGAGCTTTACCATTGCCAAAGGTATGGTAATGCAGACGGCAGGGAAACACTATCCAGCGCCGATTACCGCGGTGAAAACCATTGAAGCCGCTGCCCGTCTGGGCCGTGATGAAGCCCTGAAACTTGAAAACCAGAGCTTTGTTCCGCTGGCGCATACCAATGAAGCCCGCGCGCTGGTTGGTATCTTCCTCAACGATCAGTTCGTTAAAGGCAAGGCTAAACAGCTCACTAAAAGCGTTGAGACGCCAAAACACGCGGCGGTACTCGGCGCGGGCATTATGGGCGGCGGCATTGCCTACCAGTCAGCCTGGAAAGGCGTACCGGTGGTGATGAAAGATATCAACGAGAAATCCCTGACGCTTGGGATGACTGAAGCCGCTAAGCTGCTGAATAAACAGCTGGAACGCGGAAAAATTGACGGACTCAAACTCTCTGGCGTGATTTCCACCATTAAGCCAACGCTGGATTACAGCGGTTTCGACCGCGTAGATGTGGTGGTTGAAGCCGTCGTTGAGAACCCGAAAGTCAAGAAAGCGGTGTTGGCCGAAACCGAAGACAAGGTTCGTCCGGAGACCGTGCTGGCGTCAAACACCTCCACTATTCCGATTGGCGAGCTGGCGAGCGTGTTGAAGCGCCCGGAAAACTTCTGCGGTATGCACTTCTTTAACCCGGTGCACCGTATGCCGCTGGTTGAGGTGATCCGGGGTGAGAAAACCTCTGACGACACCATTGCCAAAGTCGTGGCCTGGGCCAGCAAAATGGGCAAAACGCCGATTGTGGTCAACGACTGCCCGGGCTTCTTTGTGAACCGCGTGCTGTTCCCTTATTTCGCTGGGTTTAGCCAACTGCTGCGCGACGGCGCGGACTTCCGCAAAGTCGACAAGGTGATGGAGAAACAGTTCGGCTGGCCGATGGGGCCAGCATATCTGCTGGATGTGGTCGGCATCGATACTGCCCATCACGCGCAAGCCGTCATGGCGGCGGGCTTCCCACAGCGCATGCAGAAAGATTATCGCGACGCGATTGACGCCCTGTTCGACGCCAGCCGATTCGGTCAGAAAAACGGTGTGGGCTTCTGGCGCTATAAAGAAGACAGCAAAGGCAAACCGAAGAAAGAAGAAGATGCAGCAGTGGATAGCCTGTTGGCTGACGTATGTACGCCGAAGCGTGACTTCACTGACGACGAGATCGTCGCCCGCATGATGATTCCCATGATCAATGAAGTGGTTCGCTGTCTGGAAGAAAGCATTATCGCCAGCCCGGCAGAGGCCGACATGGCGCTGGTGTACGGGCTGGGCTTCCCTCCCTTCCACGGCGGTGCGTTCCGCTGGCTGGATACGCTCGGCAGCGCCCGCTATCTCGATATGGCTCAGCAGTATCAACACCTCGGCCCGCTGTATGAGGTGCCGGAAGGTCTGCGCAATAAAGCGCGCCATAACGAACCCTATTATCCCTCAGTTGAGCCAGCCCGCCCGGTTGGTGAACTGAAAACGGCTTAAGGAGTCACAATGGAAAAGGTTGTCATTGTTGATGCGATTCGCACCCCGATGGGCCGTTCAAAAGGCGGTGCATTCCGTAACGTGCGCGCGGAAGATCTCTCCGCGCACCTGATGCGTAGCCTGCTGGCGCGTAACCCTGCGCTGGACCCCGCAGCGCTCGACGATATCTACTGGGGCTGCGTGCAGCAGACGCTGGAGCAGGGCTTCAACATCGCCCGTAACGCCTCGCTGCTGGCGGAGATCCCGCATTCGGTTCCGGCAGTTACCGTTAACCGCCTGTGCGGTTCATCAATGCAGGCATTGCACGACGCGGCCCGCATGATCATGACCGGCGATGCGCAGGCTTGTCTGGTCGGTGGCGTGGAGCATATGGGCCACGTCCCCATGAGCCACGGGGTCGATTTCCACCCGGGCATGAGCCGTAACGTGGCCAAGGCCGCGGGTATGATGGGCTTAACCGCCGAGATGCTCTCGCGAATGCACGGTATCAGCCGTGAAATGCAGGATACCTTTGCCGCACGATCTCACGCTCGCGCCTGGGCCGCCACGCAGTCCAGCGCGTTTAAAAATGAGATCATCCCAACCGGGGGGCATGATGCTGACGGTGTACTGAAGCAATTCAATTACGATGAAGTCATCCGCCCGGAAACCACCGTAGAAGCGCTTTCCACCCTGCGTCCTGCGTTTGATCCGGTCACCGGTACGGTCACGGCAGGTACCTCGTCGGCGCTGTCCGACGGGGCAGCCGCAATGCTGGTGATGAGTGAAAGCCGCGCTCGCGAGCTGGGGTTAACGCCTCGCGCTCGGGTACGTTCGATGGCAGTCGTGGGCTGCGATCCTTCGATCATGGGTTACGGTCCGGTTCCGGCTTCAAAGCTGGCGCTGAAAAAAGCGGGATTAACCGCCAGCGATATCGACCTGTTTGAGATGAACGAGGCGTTCGCCGCACAGATCCTGCCGTGCATCAAAGATCTGGGACTGATGGAGCAGATTGACGAGAAGATTAACCTCAACGGCGGCGCGATCGCCCTCGGTCACCCGCTGGGCTGCTCCGGGGCGCGTATCAGCACCACGCTGATTAACTTGATGGAGCGCAAAGATGCCCAGTTTGGTCTGGCAACGATGTGTATCGGGTTGGGTCAGGGTATTGCGACGGTGTTTGAAAGAGTGTGATAAAAAACCGGGTCGCATATGCGACCCGGCAGAAGTTTAGTTGCCGTTCTTCCCGCCTGTCAGGGGCGGGTTTTTTATTTAAATGAAGGCAAACGCATCGCCGAACAGACGGTCTTCGCGGGCGTCTCGTTCGTTACAGAACAGGTCGCGGGCAATTTTCGCCATCTCAAAACGGCCAGCAATGTAGATATCGTGCCCGGCCAGCGTACCGTGATCCTGCAGTACCGCCGTCAGCACCGTACCGCTACGCCCACGCCAGCCCTCTTCCGGCTGTTCAACCACCGGTTCAATGCGCAGGTTAGGATGGGTTACGCTCAGCGCTTCCAGCTCAGACAGGTCGTACAGATGTTTCTCTTCGCGGCCACCCCAGTAAATGGTGATATCACGGTCTGGATTACGCGCCAGGGCGGTCAACAGAATAGAACGCACATACGAGAAGCCTGTACCGCCAGCGATCAGGATCAGCGGACGGTCTTCGTCATCGCGCAGCCACGCATCACCGTGTGGAATATCCACCACGATTTCACGTTCTTTCAGTATGCGGTCCATAACGGCCATCGCGTACAGGTTAAGCTCAGACGCCCCAATATGAAGCTCAATAAATTCCTGCTCCGCTGGCGTTGAAGCCATAGAGAAAGGACGCTTATCACGCTCATCCATCACGACCATTAAGTACTGACCAGCGCGGAAAGAGAATGCCGCTTCAGGCACTAAACGGACGCGATATACGGTGTCGGTGATAGCATCTACCGAGGTCACTTTACAGCTTAAGGTTGTCATTCGCTCTCTCTGTCGGGAAGTCTATAGGGCTTAACGGTCAGATTCAGGGTTACCGTTATTCATTATGGCCAGTTCGTCCCAGATCGCGTCAATTCGCGCGGTCACGGCAGGATCTTTTTTGATCGGACGACCCCATTCTCGATCGGTTTCGCCAGGCCATTTATTCGTGGCATCCAGTCCCATTTTTGAGCCAAGCCCGGAAACCGGCGAGGCAAAATCCAGATAATCTATCGGCGTATTTTCGACTAACACCGTATCGCGCGCCGGATCCATACGCGTGGTGATGGCCCAGATAACGTCATTCCAGTCTCGGGCGTTGACGTCATCATCGCAAACGATAACAAATTTGGTATACATAAACTGGCGCAGGAATGACCAAACGCCCATCATCACGCGTTTTGCGTGGCCTGGATACTGCTTCTTCATCGTAACTACCGCCAGGCGATATGAACACCCTTCAGGCGGCAGGTAGAAATCAACAATTTCAGGGAACTGCTTCTGCAAGATCGGGACGAACACTTCGTTCAGTGCCACACCCAGTACCGCCGGTTCATCCGGTGGACGACCCGTGTAGGTGGAGTGGTAAATCGCATCTTCACGCTGGGTAATGTGCGTAACGGTGAACACGGGGAAGTTATCCACTTCATTGTAATAACCCGTGTGGTCGCCGTAGGGCCCTTCCGGTGCCATCTCGCCCTGTTCAATGTAACCTTCTAAAACGATCTCCGCGCTGGCCGGGACTTCCAGATCGTTGGAGATGCACTTAACCACTTCCGTTTTGGTCCCGCGCAGCAGTCCTGCAAAGGCGTATTCGGACAGCGTATCAGGTACTGGCGTTACCGCCCCGAGAATCGTCGCGGGATCGGCCCCCAGCGCCACAGACACAGGGAAACGTTCCCCCGGATGTTCTGCACACCACTCCTGAAAATCAAGTGCGCCACCACGATGGGACAGCCAGCGCATGATGAGCTTATTCTTACCAATCAGCTGCTGGCGGTAAATACCCAGATTTTGTCGCTCTTTGTGCGGGCCACGTGTGACGGTCAGACCCCAGGTGATAAGTGGTGCGGAATCTTCAGGCCAACACTGCATAATCGGAATTTTTGTCAGATCAACTTCATCACCTTCCAGCACTTTTTGCTGACATGGCGCGCCGCGCAGGCGTTTGGTCGGCATATTCAACACCTGCTTAAACTGCGGCAGCTTGTCGAACAGATCGCGGAAACCTTTGGGTGGCTCAGGTTCTTTCAAAAAGGCCAGCAGTTTGCCCACTTCACGCAACGCGGTGACATCCTCTTGCCCCATCCCCATCGCCACACGCCTTGGCGTGCCAAACAGGTTGCACAGCACGGGCATGGAATAGCCTTTTGGGTTTTCAAACAGCAGAGCGGGGCCACCGGCACGCAGGGTGCGGTCAGCAATTTCTGTCATCTCCAGATAAGGATCAACAGGTAGCGTAATGCGTTTGAGTTCGCCCTGCTTTTCCAGCAGCGCCAGGAAGTCGCGTAGATCGTGGTATTTCATGCAGTTAGTCATGGCCTCTCAGTAAGCGATTCATTATACGGCGTAAGCCTGCGTGATGCTGTAATTTTGTTAAATTAGCGTGAACTTCTGCGACTTACTCCCTTTTCGCCCATTATAATCAACTTAGCGATCCCGTCTGGGTTTTGATATGCTTGCGCCCGAAACTAAGGGAAAGAGTGATTATGCAGGCCTGGTATTTACTGTATTGCAAACGCGGGCAACTTCAGCGCGCGCAGGAACATCTTGAACGTCAGTCTGTAAACTGCCTGACGCCCGTGATCACGCTTGAAAAAATGCAGCGCGGGAAGCGCACAACCGTCAGCGAGCCTCTGTTCCCGAACTATCTGTTTGTTGAATTCGATCCTGAAGTGATCCACACCACCACCATTAGCGCCACGCGCGGTGTCAGCCATTTTGTTCGCTTTGGCACCAGCCCGGCAACGGTCCCTTCCAAGGTCATCCATCAGCTTTCTGTCTACCAACAGCCCGAAGGGATTACCGACCCGGAAACGCCTTATTCAGGGGACAGTGTGGTGATCACTGAAGGCGCTTTCGAAGGTTTGCAGGCAATTTTTGCCGAGCCCGACGGTGAAGCGCGCTCCATGCTGCTGCTCAATCTGTTGAACAAACAGGTGCTCCAGAGCGTTAAAAACACCGATTTCCGTAAAGTTTAAATCGTTATACCGAACAGTCGGCGCACGTTTTCATCGGTTTGAGCGGCGAGCCAGTGCGGATCTTCTTCGCGCCACTGCGCTACCCGTTCAACAATATGCCCCAGATAAGCCGGTTCGTTACGCCGCGATGCCGGTTTTGGTTTCATATCACGCGGCAACAGATAAGGCGCATCGGTTTCGACTAACAAACGGTCGGCCGGGATCGCCGGTAACAGCTCACGAAGTTCCAATCCGCGGCGCTCATCGCAAACCCAGCCAGTGATGCCCAGATACAAACCACGCTGAAGACAATCCAGAGCCTCCTGTCGCGATCCGGTGAAGCAGTGCAGCACTGCACCCGGCAATTTATCCAGCCAGGGGTCAAGAAGCGCAAGAAAACGATCGTGCGCGTCGCGACAATGCATAAATACCGGCATACCGAGTTCTGCCGCAACGGCCAGCTGCGCAGTAAAGGCCCTCTCCTGCTCTTCAGGTGTGGAAAAGTTACGGTTGAAATCGAGACCACATTCGCCAATCGCCACGACCTCTGGCATTTTAGCAAGAGCATAGAGTTCGTCTGCACTCTCATGCGTCCACTGACTGCTGTCATGAGGATGTACGCCAGCGGTTGACCAGCAGTGTTCATAGCGACTGGCCAGCAACCGTGCCTGCTCGCTCTCATGAAGATTCGTCCCCGTCAGCAAAAGTCCCTTCACGCCTGCGGCAAAGGCTCGCGCGACAATCTCATCGCGATCTTTTGCAAACTGTGAGCTGGTCAGGTTAAGTCCAATATCAAACATGCTATTCCCCATATGACAACCGCCCTTACGGGCGGCTGGTTTTATTCTTAAGTGGTCTTTTCAGACTCGTCTTCTTCGTCTTCCGGAGGACGTCTCTTGCCCACATAGAAGCGCGAGAAGAACACGCCGACTTCAAACAGGCAATACATGGGTATCGCCAGCAGCGTTTGCGAGAAGACATCCGGCGGTGTCAGCAACATGCCCACCACAAACGCCCCCACCAGGATATACGGACGCTTTTTGCGAAGATCGTCAGGCGTGGTCACCCCCATCCAGCAAAGCAATACTATCGCCACCGGCACTTCAAAGGCGACGCCGAATGCCATAAACAGCGCCATCACAAAGCTGAGATAGCTGGCGATATCCGTTGATACCTGAACGCCCTCCGGCGCGGTATGCGTCAGGAAGCCAAACGCCAGCGGAAAGACCACGAAATAGGCGAACGCCATGCCGATATAAAACAGCAGCGAGCTGGACACCAACAGCGGGATCACCAGTTTACGTTCATGCTTATACAAAGCAGGGGCCACAAACGCCCAGACCTGGTACAGAATGACCGGTGCAGAAGCAATCAGCGAAACCCAAAACGTCAGCTTGATAGGGGTAAAGAACGGCGAGGCAACGTCCGTTGCGATCATCGTTGCACCGAGCGGCATCTGTTTGATCAGCGGTGCCGAGACCACCTGGTAGATATCGTTAGCGAAATAGACCAGGCATAAGAAAATGAGGAAAACTGCAATAATGCAGTTTAACAGGCGCTTACGCAGCTCAATGAGGTGCGTAATGAGCGGTTGAGTATCATCTACTGCCATGTTTACGCTTTATCACTCGACGAGGGGGATGATTCGGAAACGGGCGCGGCGGCTTTGACGTCTGCCGCTTTGACAACGGGTTCTTCCTGCTGCACCTGTTTTTTCACTTCTGTTTCCTGCGGCGTCTGTTCTGGCGCGGCAGCCTGATGCTCAGCGCTGGCGGGTGTTACACCCTCGCGCTGCTCCTCGCTGCCCTTCACCACCGGATTATGGATGGTGTTCGCTTCATCGCTCGCCTTTTCAGGATCGTTGACGCTGTATGAACGCTTCATGGATTCCGCCGCTTCACGCAGCTCGTCCATAGAGGCTTTCAGCTCGGGCGTCAGGTTTTCCATGCTCGCTTTCTCAACCTTTTTCAGGCTGTCCTGGAATTCCTGAAGCTTAAGCTCCTGCGCCAACTCGTTCTGTACGGTGCTCGCCAGTGAACGAAGCGCACGCACCCAACCCGCAACAGTTTTTACCGCAACGGGTAAACGCTGTGGCCCCAACACAATCAGGCCAATCACAAAGACCAGCAGCAGCTCACCAAAACCAATATCGAACACGAATTACACCTGCTCTTTGTCGTGGCGTTTAGCGTCTTCCTTTTTGGCATCTTCTTGCTTGTCCGCAATGGATTTCGCAGTAAAGTCCGCATCCTGGCTGGATTTTTCCTGCTTACTGTCATCATCGCCCATGGCTTTCTTAAAGCCTTTGATGGATGCGCCGAGATCGGAACCAATAGAACCGAGTTTCTTCGTACCGAACAACAGCACGACGATGACGGCAATGATTAACAATTGCCAAATACTGATACCACCCATACGAATACCCCAGTGACAGATGATTAATTAATCAGGTCGCATTATACGGTTGCAACCCAGCGATAGCGACGCTAATTCAGCGCGTTTTTCTCCAGCCTACGAGCCAAACCACCACCCCGCCAGCCATTAGCCAGGCAGGCATCATTTCCCAGTCCGGACGGTTAATGAGCAATAGCGTACCGCTCAGCAAAAGCGTGGCGCCAATCCCAAACAGGTATCGCGACTGGCCCTGTCGAACGCGACTGGACTGAAGTTCGCGGGCGATTTTATCCATACTGTGCTGAAGATTCTTGCTCTGACGCAAACTGTCGTAAACCAGCTCAGGGATTTCCGGCATTTTTTCGATCCAGAACGGGGCTTTCTCTTTAAGAGAGCGCACCAGCGCCGGAATACCAACCTGATCTTTAATCCAGGACTCAAGGAACGGCTTCGCGGTTTTCCATAAGTCTAACTGAGGATAGAGCTGACGGCCTACGCCCTCAACGTAAAGTAATGTTTTCTGAAGTAAAACTAATTGTGGCTGCACTTCCATATTAAAGCGCCGCGCGGTGTTGAACAGGTTCAGTAAGACGTGACCGAAGGAGATCTCTGCCAGCGGTTTTTCAAAAATCGGTTCACACACCGTACGGATAGCAAACTCAAACTCTTCAACGTTGGTATCCGGTGGAACCCAACCGGAATCCACGTGCAGTTCGGCCACCTTACGGTAATCGCGATTGAAGAAGGCGATGAAGTTCTCGGCAAGATAGCGCTTATCTTCTTTATTCAGCGAGCCAACAATTCCGCAGTCAATGCCGATGTACTTCGGATTTTCAGGGTGCTCGTAGCTGACAAAGATATTGCCCGGGTGCATGTCCGCATGGAAAAAGCTGTCACGGAACACCTGCGTAAAGAAGACCTGCACGCCACGCTCGGCTAGCAGCTTCATGTTGGTTCCCTGCTTTTCCAGCGCAACCACATCCGAGACCGGTATGCCGTAGATTCGTTCCATGACCATCATGTCCTGACTGCAATAATCAGAATAGACTTCAGGGACATACAGCATGGGGCTGTCTTCAAAGTTACGACGAAGCTGGATGGCATTCGCCGATTCGCGCAGCAGGTTTAGCTCATCAATTAGCGTTTTTTCATATTCGCGAACGACTTCCATCGGGCGCAGACGGCGTCCATCAGGCAACAGACGCGGCACCCAGCGAGCCAGACGATAAATGAGCTTCATGTCCGCTTTGATGATCGGCAGGATATCCGGGCGAATGACCTTGATAACCACTTCTTTGCCGTTTTCCTTTAAGCGCGCCGTATGCACCTGGGCGATAGACGCGGAAGCCAGAGGTTTAATATCAAAATCATCAAACCAGGTTTCAACGGGAATATTTCCCATCGCCTCTTCGATCTGTTTCTTCGCTCTGGCCCCGTCAAACGGTGCAACGCGGTCCTGAAGCATCGCCAGCTCATCAGCAATTTGCGGCGGGAAGAGATCGCGTCGGGTAGAGAGCATCTGGCCAAACTTAATCCAGACAGGGCCAAGCTCCTGCAGTGCAAGACGCAGGCGTTCACCCAAGACCTGATCTTTATGGCGATTTGGCATCCAGAACAACATCCGCCGCCAGATTCTGATCGGCAACGTGATTCGCATTTTAGGGATAAGCTCATCGAGCCCGTAACTTAAAAAGGTGCGAACGATAAAATAGAGGCGCCGAATTTCACCAGGCGTCATTTGCCCTCCAGTTTTTCAAGCCGTTTGGTTAAGGCATCAACCGCCCGCTCGGCTGCGGCAGTCTCTTCCGCAAACCATGCAATTTCCAGCGGTCCGGGGGCCATGCGCCATTCTTCGGTCAGCACTTCTGCTGCATAGCGCTGCTGGCGCAGAAAACTTTTGCGCAGAAAAGCCGTTCCGCCATGAAGGGTTTTACCGATGCCTTCCGCGGCAATGTCGCCAATAAATGGCGCAAGCAGTTCTGCCGGGTCAAATTCGGCCAGATCGCTGAGCGCACCGAAGTTCTGTACGACCTGGATATCGCCTTCAACTTCCAGCTCACCGCTACGGATTAGCGCCGTCAGCTGCTGGCGATCGCGCAATTTTGGCAGCACGCGCATATGCGTGATGACCGAGCAGTCGGCCTCGCCTTCCCACTCCCCCAGAACGTCGAGCTGGCGTTCGCTGAAGACCAGCACAAGCGGCGTCGAGAACTCTTTTAAAACAATACGCAGTACTTTTCCGTTAAGCCGTTGACGTGCAGCTTTCAGCGCAGGTGCGCGATACAGAAAAGCATTCAGTACATTCTCGATGCCTGCAGTGACAAAGGGTTTAAAGGGCACGGGAGACCTCCACTCAGAACTTATAACCGCGGTGCAGCGCAACGACACCTGCCGTCAAGTTGAAATACTCAACGTTCTCAAGGCCCGCGTCCTGCATCATCGCTTTCAGCGTGTCTTGATCCGGGTGCATACGAATAGATTCTGCCAGGTAACGGTAGCTTTCTGCGTCATTCGCCACCAACTCACCAATGCGCGGCAGGATATGGAAAGAATACGCATCGTAGGCTTTGCTCAGCGGTTCAATAATCGGTTTAGAGAATTCAAGAACCAGCAGGCGCCCGCCCGGTTTCAGCACACGGTACATGGAGCGCAGTGCTTTTTCTTTATCGGTTACGTTACGCAGGCCAAACGAAATGGTGATGCAATCGAAGGTGTTGTCCGGGAACGGCAGCGCTTCGGCATTTGCCTGCACATATTCCACGTTACCGACAACGCCGATGTTACGCAGTTTCTCGCGTCCCATTTTCAGCATCGAGTCGTTGATATCGGCCAGAACCACGCGACCTGTTTCGCCTACCAGACGTGAGAACTTGGCCGTTAGATCGCCTGTACCGCCCGCCAGATCCAGAACCGTTTGCCCGCGACGTACGCCGCTGCAGTCGATAGTGAAGCGTTTCCACAAGCGATGAATGCCGAACGACATCAGGTCATTCATCACATCGTACTTCGCCGCCACGGAATGAAATACGTGGGCCACCATGTCAGCTTTCTGCGCCTTGGCTACAGTCTGAAAGCCAAAGTGCGTTGTGTCTTGTGAATCGTCAGCCATCTCAGAGCCTGCTAATCAGTAAAGTAAAATGTCGGTCAAGTGTAACAGATTGGGCGCATTTGCCCTACGATTCAACCACCCCGAAAGAAACGCGCTGGCGACGACTCTGGTGATAATTCCGCCGCTAAATCATTGTCTTCACTGCGAGTATTTTGCTCTACTGCGCCCTCTCGCAGCCTGAACTCTTCATCCTGCTCTGTAGCCTGTTCAACCAATTCCGGATTAATCTCGCGTTTGACCTCCACCCCCAAACTGCGGAAGGCTTCAGCCTGCGCAAGCAGATTACCGCGACCAGAAGAAAGTTTTTTCATTGCCTGACGATAGTTATCCTGCGCGCGATCCAGGCTTTGCCCAACGGAGGACATATCGTCCACGAACAGACGCATTTTATCGTACAGCTTGCTGGCGCGATCGGCGATCTGCTGAGCATTGCGGCTCTGGTGTTCATAGCGCCACAGGTTTGAAATCGTCCGCAGAGCCACCAGCAACGTGGTTGGACTCACCAGCATAATGTTATTTTTCAGCGCTTCGGTGATCAGTTCAGGCTGTCTGTCCAGCGCCAGCAGGAACGCAGGCTCAACGGGAATAAACATCAATACATAGTCGAGCGAGCGGAGCCCCGGCAGTTGCTGATAGTCTTTTCTGCCCAGCAGACGAATATGGTTGCGTACGGAAGCGATATGTTCCTGGAGTGCAGATTCACGCGTGTAATCATCATCCGCGTTGAAGTAACGCTCGTAGGCCACGAGCGTCATTTTGGCGTCGATGACCACATCTTTACCCTGCGGCAGCCGCACAATCACATCCGGCTGCATGCGCGAGCGGGCATCATTTTCGATACTGACCTGCGTTTCGTATTCGTAACCCTCGCGTAAACCAGACGCTTCAAGCACGCGGGTGAGCACCACTTCACCCCAGTTGCCCTGCGTTTTGTTATCCCCTTTTAGGGCGCGCGTCAGATTAACCGCCTCCTGCGCCATCTGCGCATTCAGCTGCTGGAGGTTGCGAATTTCATGCGCCAGGGTATGACGCTCGCGAGCCTCCTGACCAAAACTGTCCTGCACCTGGCGTCGAAAACCGTCCAGCTGTTCGCGCAGCGGCGTCAGCAGGCTGTTCAGGCTCTGGCGGTTTTGTTCGTCGACGCGACGGTTGCTCTGCTCAAAAATGCGGTTTGCGAGGTTTTCAAACTGTTCGCTTAGGCGCTGCTCGCTGTTGATCATCTGACGAATTTTGTCTTCAGCGTGGAGCTGAGTCGACTCAAGACGGGTAGTGACTTCGCGGAGATCGGCCTCCAGAGAGGTATTGATATCGCGCAGGTTGCGCAGCTCGTTGTTAAGCAGCTCGCATTCGTCACGCCAATGCGCGCCTTGAGCAATCTGTTGTTTTGACGCGCTTAACTCTGCGACCATCTCTTCGCGCTCTGCCAACTGATCGGCCTTTTGCTGAGCGTGCTGGTAGCTGGAGATCAGCCAACCCATTCCGACGCCCACCAGCGCAATCACCGCATAAATCAGGATTGAGATATCCACAATGCCCCCTGCATCAACGTATTACCCGCACAAAATAGAATTGTGCTGTACAAACGTCCAGTTTGGAAGGGTTTTCCTGCGAAGCGCTACGCAAAAAAAGAAAAGGCCGAACAGGTCGGCCTTTTCATTCAGAGGGGGAATTAGATCAGGCGACGAGCCGCTTCAACCACAATTTTCACCGCATGACTCTCAGTCTGCTTCATGGTTTCAGCGTTCGGGATCTCCTGCTGGGTGCGGTTGACGATAACGCCCGCCACCATACCGGCACGCAGACCCTGGCTTGCGCACATGGTCAGCAGCGTTGCAGATTCCATCTCATAGTTCATTACGCCCATCGACTGCCACTCTTCCATTGAGCCTTTGAAGCGGCTGACTACGCGACCCGAGAAGGTGTCGTAGCGCTCCTGGCCTGGGTAGAAGGTATCGGAAGACGCGGTTACGCCCACGTGAGTAGTCGCACCCACGGATTTCGCGGCTTCAACCAGCGCAGTAGTGCATTCGAAATCAGCCACTGCAGGGAATTCCATTGGTGCAAAGTGCAGGCTAGCACCGTCCAGACGCACGGAGGCGGTGGTCACCAGCACATCACCAACGTTGATATGCGGCTGAATAGCGCCGGTTGTACCGATACGCAGGAAAGTACGAATGCCCAGCTGTGCCAGCTCTTCAACAGCAATAGAGGTAGACGGGCCACCGATACCGGTAGAACAGACGATCACCGCTTTGCCATCCAGCTCTGCGCGCCAGGTGGTGAATTCACGATGGGCTGCCAGCTTAACCGGCTTATCCATCAGCGCGGCGATCTTTTCCACACGCTCAGGATCGCCAGGGACGATAGCGAGCGTAGCCCCTTGTAAATCGTTTTTAGTGAGGCCGAGATGAAAAACATCAGACTTAGACATAGGTGACTCCTCTGTGGGTCGGTTAGTCAGAAGAAGTAAAACGGTACTTTACAGAAGCACTAAGCATAATTTCGTGACACATCTCACCATGAATGAAAATGATTGCAGTTAATTTCCATAAAAAAGTGATTTACATCACATTAACAAGCTTGTATCGATGTGTGTTGCACAAAAGATAGACCGTATAAGGCACTGTGGATCGTTAACCTGGTGTCTATATTTATCTTTGCGCTAATAAACTCATTGGTACGGAGAATGCCATGACTGAAAAAACCGGTTTTGCACCTGCTGCGGCTCCGCATGCTTCAACCCTCGTCTCAACCCCGGAAGACGCCATTATTGCGGGCGAGACCTCCATTCCCTCTCAGGGGGAAAATATGCCTGCTTACCACGCACGGCCAAAGTTGGCAGAAGGTCCGCTGCCAATTGTTGTCGTGGTTCAGGAGATTTTTGGCGTTCACGAACATATCCGTGATATCTGTCGCCGTCTGGCGCTGGAGGGATATCTGGCCGTTGCGCCAGAGCTCTATTTCCGTCAGGGCGATCCGAACGATTACAGCGATATTCCCACCTTATTTAGCAACCTGGTCTCTAAAGTACCGGACGCGCAAGTATTGGCCGATCTGGACCATGTTGCCAGCTGGGCTGCGCGCAACGGCGGCGATCCACACCGTCTGATGGTGACTGGCTTCTGCTGGGGTGGACGCATTAGCTGGCTTTATGCCGCGCACAATCCTCAGCTTAAAGCCGCCGTCGCCTGGTATGGCAAACTGGTGGGTGAAAAGACCCTGAACTCACCGAAGCAACCCGTTGATATCGCAACCGATCTAAACGCACCGGTGTTGGGGCTATATGGCGGGCAGGATACGGGTATTCCGCTCGACACCGTTGAGACTATGCGCCATGCGCTACGGGCTGCAAACGCAAAAGCCGAGATCGTGGTTTATCCGGATGCCGGACATGCGTTTAACGCGGATTATCGCCAGAGCTATCACGCAGAATCAGCCAATGACGGCTGGCAGCGCATGCTGGAATGGTTCCGTCAGTACGGTGGTAAAAAAGCATAACAGAAAAAAGCCCGGCGACGGCGACGCCGTACCGGGCTTATGCTTCATCACGCCTGACGCAAATTCTGCGCGGCCTTCACCATGTTCGCCAGTGCAGCGCGGGTCTCTGGCCAACCGCGGGTTTTCAGACCGCAGTCCGGGTTCACCCACAGGCGCTCAGCCGGAATACGCTGGGCTGCTTTCTGCAGCAGGGCTTCAATCCATTCCACGCTTGGCACATTCGGGGAATGAATGTCGTACACACCGGGCCCGATTTCATTCGGATAGTCGAACTCTTCGAATGACTCCAGCAGCTCCATGTCTGAACGCGAGGTCTCGATGGTAATCACATCGGCATCCAGCGCCGCAATGGAATCCATGATGTCGTTGAATTCGCAGTAACACATGTGGGTGTGGATCTGGGTGTCGTCCTTGGCGACCGCGGCGTTGATGCGGAAGGCTTCTACGCCCCAGGCCAGATACGCCTCCCAGTCACTGCGACGCAGCGGCAGGCCTTCGCGCAGGGCCGGTTCATCAATCTGAATGATGCCAATGCCCGCAGCTTCCAGGTCCGCTACTTCATCGCGCAGCGCCAGCGCAATCTGCTTCGCGATCGTTTCACGGGACACGTCTTCACGCGGGAATGACCAGCAGAGAATGGTCACCGGACCTGTCAGCATGCCTTTCACCGGCTTGTCGGTGAGAGACTGGGCATACTTCGCCCACTCGACGGTGATGGCTTGCGGACGACTGACGTCTCCAATAACTACCGGCGGCTTCACACAGCGTGACCCGTAGCTCTGCACCCAGCCGTTCTGGGTAAAGACGAATCCATCCAGGTGCTCACCGAAGTATTCCACCATATCGTTACGCTCGGCTTCCCCATGCACCAGCACGTCCAGACCCAGTCGCTCCTGCTCCACAATTGCCTGCTTGATATGTTCCGCTATGCCGGTACGGTAGTGATTCGCATCCAGCTTGCCCTTTTTGAAGTCCAGGCGCAGGCCACGAATCTCCGTTGTCTGTGGGAAGGAGCCGATAGTGGTGGTTGGCCATGCAGGCAGGTTAAAACGGGCACGCTGGGCTTCGGCACGGACGTCATAGGCGCTCTGGCGCTGGCTGTCCTGCTCGGTGATAGCCGCCAGACGCTGTTCTACTGCCGGATTGTGAACGCGCGTTGAGTGACGACGTGCCTGAATCGGCGCACTCCATTCGGTAATCGCCGCTGTGTCACCGCTGTTAAGTGCATCGCGCAGCAGCGCCAGCTCTTCACATTTCTGCAGAGCAAAGGCAAACCAGCTCTTCACCTCCGCATCCAGACGGGTTTCCACGCTCAGGTCGATTGGACTGTGCAGCAGGGAGCAGGACGATGCCACCCACAGTTCGCGTTTGCCAACGATGTCTTTGATTTGGGCGTATTTCTCAGTGAGATCGGCACGCCAGACGTTACGCCCGTTGACCAGGCCTGCGGAGAGCAACCAGTCTGACGGCAGGCGCTTGTGAAGCTCAGCGACATTATCATTGCCGTGAACCAGGTCAACGTGCAGACCCTGAACTGGCAGCCCGGCAATGGTCTTGAGATTCGGCGTAACGCCTTCGAAATACGTGGTAAGCAGCAACTTCACCTGGCCAGTCAGCGCGTCGTAAGCCGGTTTAAACGCGTTCAGCCATTCCTGGGGCAGCTCCAGCACCAGCGCAGGCTCGTCAATTTGCACCCATTGAATGCCGCGTTTGCCCAGCTCAATCAGCACCAGCTTATAGACCGGCAGAATATCCTTCAGCAGACTCAACCGATCGAACGGCTCGCCTTTTACTTTACCCAGCCACAGGTAGGTTACCGGCCCCAGCAGCACTGGTTTTACCTGATGACCCAGCGCCAGCGCTTCGTCTACTTCATCCAGCAGTTGTGTCCAGGTTAGCTTGAACTGCTGACCTTTTACGAACTCCGGCACCATATAGTGATAGTTGGTGTTGAACCATTTGGTCATTTCTGCCGCTGCCGCTGGCTCACCCGTTGGCGCACGGCCACGGCCAATGCGGAACAGGGTATCGATATCAACCGATCCATCTTTGTTCTGATGACGAGCCGGCACGTTACCAAGCAGCAGGCTGGTCGTCAGAACATGGTCGTACCAGGCGAAATCGCCCACCGGCAGCAGGTCAATGCCCGCCTGTTTTTGCTGATCCCAGTGACGGGCCCGCAGCTCGCGTCCCACCGCCAGCAGTTCTTCACGGGTAGCGTTACCCGCCCAGTAGCTTTCTTGCGCTTTTTTCAGCTCGCGACGTAGTCCAACGCGAGGGAAACCGAGTGTGTGATTGCGGATTGTCATGATAAGCCCCTTGTGAAATTCGTTATTTAGACGTCCAGATGTTTACACATCTATAATTGGCAGGTACTGTATATTCCTCAAGCGCAAAATGTTCATGGCGAAGTGAAGGACTTTCATGATCGAGATAAAACACCTGAAAACGCTACAAGCGTTGCGGAACTGCGGATCTCTCGCGGCAGCGGCGGCGACGCTGCACCAGACCCAATCCGCCCTTTCTCACCAGTTCAGCGAGCTGGAACAACGCCTCGGCTTTCGTCTTTTTGTACGTAAGAGCCAGCCATTGCGCTTTACGCCGCAGGGCGAAATTCTGCTGCAGCTGGCCAACCAGGTGCTGCCGCAGATTGCCAGCGCGCTGCAGTCCTGCAATGAGCCTCAGCAAACCAAATTACGTATCGCCATTGAGTGCCACAGCTGTATTCAGTGGCTGACCCCTGCGCTTGAGAACTTCCGCGAGAAGTGGCCGCAGGTTGAGATGGACTTTAAATCCGGCGTGACCTTCGACCCACAGCCCTCTCTCCAGCAGGGCGAACTGGATCTGGTCATGACGTCGGACATTTTGCCGCGCAGCGGCCTGCACTATTCGCCAATGTTTGATTTTGAAGTACGTTTGGTGCTGGCGCCGGATCACCCCCTGGCGGCCAAAACGCGCATTACTCCGGAAGACCTCGCCACTGAAACGCTGCTGATTTATCCGGTACAGCGCAGTCGCCTGGATATCTGGCGTCACTTTTTGCAGCCTGCGGGCATTAGCCCACAGCTGAAAAGCGTAGATAACACACTGCTGTTAATTCAGATGGTTGCAGCCAGAATGGGCATCGCGGCGCTGCCGCACTGGGTGGTGGAGAGCTTTGAACGCCAGGGCCTGGTGGTCACCAAAACCCTGGGTGATGGTCTGTGGAGCCGGCTGTACTCTGCCGTGCGCGATGGCGAACAGCGCCAGCCGGTGACGGAAGCTTTTATTCGCTCAGCGCGGAACCACGCTTGCGACCATCTTCCGTTTGTGCGGAGCGCGGAGCGACCCAACGGCGATGTACCCACAGCGAAGCCAGAATCACCGCTCCCCCAATAAGGAAACTTGGCCAGTGAGGTTGTTCCTGCCAGATGGCGAGGTTCACCAGCAGCCCCGCCGGCACATGAACGTTGTTCATAATCCCCAGTGTTCCGGCGTCTACCTGCGTAGCGCCATAGTTCCACATGAAGTAACCCAGCCCTGAGGCCACCACGCCCAACCAGACCAGAACGCCCCATTGTACCGGGGTGGTCGGCAGTTTTTGCGGGTTGCCGAGCATAAACCACGCCGCCACAGCAACAATCGCGGCGCCCACATAGAACCAGGCAAAGGCGTTGTGCTGCGGCATCGGGCGGGTTTCCATCAGGCGTTTGTATCCCACCATCCCGATGGCGAAGCTGATATTGGCAAGCTGGACGAACATCAGGCCAGTCCAGAAGTGATCGCTCACTTTGTCATAACGAATAATGGCTGCGCCAACCACCGCCAGCGCAGCGCTCAACAAATAACCCCAGCGCAAACGACGCCTGCTGAGCAGGTCGTAAATCAGGGTGATATAGAGCGGCGTCAGAACGGTAAACAGCAGGAATTCCGAAACGGACAGGTAAACGTAAGCCCGGAAGCTGAACAGATACATGATGCCGAGCTGCATCGCGCCCACCAGCATGTACAGCAGAACAGTTTTTAATGATTGCCCGCGCGTACGCAAGAATGGCAGGAACACCAGCGCCGCCAGCCCCACGCGCATCAGCACCGAGAAGTAGCTGTCGACCGAACCGGCAAGGTATTCGCCAATCAGGCTAAAGGAAAAGGCCCACAGGATGGTGGTGATAATGAGTAGCGCCACAATGCTTGTCTCTCAGAAAGAAGGACAGGCATTGTAGCGAACTCTTTAGTTGACAACTGAACAATAAACAACCAAATGACGATTATTCAAGGAACAGTTTGCGCAGGTATTTTGGCACCGCGTTGTCGCCGTTGGTACCGATCACTTCCAGCTCCGGGTGCAGATCCTTCAGGCGCTGGTGCGCGTTTTCCATGATGCAGCCTTTGCCCGCCATCGAAAGCATTTCGGCATCGTTCATACCGTCGCCAAAGGCAATGCAGTCTTTCAGCTCAAAGCCCATGCGCTTGGCTACAGCTTCCAGCGCGTGCCCTTTAGACACCCCGCCCGCCATCACTTCCAGACAGGTTAGCGTAGAGAAGCTCACGTTGACGCGATCGCCCCAGCGGGCGTTGATCGCTTGCTCCAGCGGCAGCAGCTCTTCGTGACTGTCGCAGGTGAAGAACACCTTGCTGATGCCTTCTGGCTCCAGTAAGCCCGGCTCATACAGTGAATAATTAAATACCGCTTCCTTGAAGAAACGCATTTCATCCGGGCGATGACGGTTCATAAACCACTCGTCGTCACGGTACACGTTGGTGATAATATTCGGGTTATTGTGCACGACACCGAACAGATCGCTGGCAATGTCGCGATCCAGGTTGTGGGTAAAGATCAGGTTGCCATCGGTGTCGTGTACGCGCGCACCGTTGGAGGTGATCATGTAGGCTTTGATCTCCAGGTTATCGCGGATCTGCCCCACGTCCACGTGGTGGCGGCCTGTGGCAAACACGAAGTTAACGCCACGTGCCGTCAGAAGTTTTAAGGTCTCTTTCGCATAAGGCGACAGGGTGTGGTCGGGGGAAAGCAGCGTGCCATCTAAGTCAGATGCAACAACCTGGTACATAGGGATTTCAACCTCTGGTATAAAAAATAATCAGTTATGCCTGTTGAAAAAATCAACGATGGCGTTGAGCGCGACCGAGCGCATAGCGTCCTTTTCAAAAAGGATCTCATGGTACGCGCCGTTTATGACCAGCGGTTTACCCCCTTCACAAGGGTGACCGGCAGCAGCGCGCAGTTCACAATAGCGGTCATGCATGCGGTTATCGACCACATGTTCTTCTTCCGCCTGAATCAGAAGTGTCGGCGTGTCATCATTACCGACGCCAGCCAGTACCTGCTCACCCGCCAGAATACCTTCCCGCACCCAGTGATAAGTCGGGCCGCCGACGCGTAAACGCGGTTCATCGGCATAGAAACGCAGGTTTCGGCGATAACGCTGCCGGCTGTGGGTTAACACGTTGATGGCAAACGGTAACGCACGCCAGCGTCCTGTGCCAATGGCATAGCCTTCACGAATGCGCTGATGGCCCTCAGCCCAGTCGAGAATATGACGCACCATCCAGTCAGGAAAACGAATGACGATGCCATACATCGGCGCGGTGAGCGCAATGGCATCGCACTGATGCTCATAACGCTGCAAGAACAGCGTAGAAATCGCCCCGCCCATTGAGTGCGCCAGAATATAGCGCTTGCGCCACGGGCCCGGCTGTACTTCCTGCTGCCAGAAGGCGGCAAAATCATCTACGTAATCACTGAACTGATCCACGTGCCCGCGATGGGTATCCGACAACATGCGTCCGGAAAGCCCCTGTCCACGATGGTCAATGATCAGAACATCAAAGCCCATATGGACCAGGTCGTAAGCCAGTTCAGCGTATTTAATGTAACTTTCAATACGCCCCGGGCAGACAACGATCACCCGATCGTTTTTCTCATTGCGAAAACGCACAAAACGTACCGGAATATCACCGACGCCCGTAAACTCATCTTCCTCACGCTGACGCCAGAATTCGGTCAGCGGTCCCATGGAGAAAGCAGCAAATGCGTTTTCTCGTGTTACCCAGTCCTTTTTCTGCTGAAACATCGGGTTTCCACCCCCGTAAGCCAAGGAATATCGTTTTTTCGTAGCGGGTCACAAAATGACTCAACAATAGCGTATTGTGGCATAAAAACAGACGATCCGGGAGTTTCAAATGACCTTCGAGTGGTGGTTCGCTTACCTGCTGACATCCATCATCCTCAGCCTTTCACCGGGTTCCGGCGCAATCAATACCATGACCACCTCCATCAACCACGGCTATCGCGGTGCGGCGGCGTCTATTGCCGGTCTACAAGCCGGGCTGGGCATTCACATTGTGCTGGTAGGGATTGGGCTAGGGACGTTGTTCTCACGCTCGGTGCTGGCGTTTGAAGTGCTGAAGTGGGCCGGGGCAGCGTATCTGATCTGGCTCGGCATCCAGCAGTGGCGCGCGGCGGGCTCCATCAATCTGAATACGCTCGCTCAGACGCAGAACCGCGGCCATCTGTTTAAACGCGCGGTATTCGTCAACCTGACCAACCCAAAAAGCATCGTTTTCCTCGCCGCGCTGTTTCCGCAGTTTATCGTGCCGCATCAGCCCCAGGTTATGCAGTACGTGGTGCTGGGCGCGACCACCATTATCGTCGATATCATCGTGATGATCGGTTACGCGACGCTGGCGCAGCGGATTGCAGCGTGGATTAAAGGGCCTAAGCAAATGAAGGCCCTGAACAAAGTGTTTGGTTCGCTGTTTATGCTGGTTGGCGCGCTGCTTGCGTCAGCGCGTCATGCTTAGCGAGAAATAATGAGATGGATACCAAAGCCGGTGAACAACGCACCGGCAAAGCCATCGATCCACTTCGCCACGCGCTGATAGCCGCGGCGCATGGCCGGTAAGGCAAACAGGCTTGCCACGAGGGTGAACCAGGCAAACGTCTCAACCACGATCAGCAGGAAGATACCCCAACGCGCGCCTGCGCCAACGCTGTCTCCCACAAAAAGCGAGAACACGGAGCCGAAATAGATAATCGCCTTCGGGTTCGCCAAATTGGTCAGTAGCCCCTTCACAAAGCTGCGGCCGCCCGTTGCCAGTTCAACCTTCGGCTCTTCGGGCGCTTTATCTTGTTTCTTCAACGCTCCGCGCAGCATCTGGTAGCCCATCCAGCACAGATAAAGGCCACCACCGACCATGATGATGTTATGCAGCCAGGCCATCTTTGCCAAAATCAGGTTCAGGCCGAGCAGCGCTACCGCCGCCCAGATCATCACGCCCATGGTGATGCCGAGCACGCCCATCATCGCCTCTTTGCGGGAACGGCTAACGGCCGTTTGTGACACGAAGAAAAAGTCAGGGCCTGGGCTCATCAGCGCAACGATGTGCACTAACGCCACGGTGAGAAATAGCATTAACATTGTTAGCTCGCAGGGAAATAATTCAGTGTGTCATCATCCTGGCACTTTTTTGCCCGGCTGACTACTCCTCATCATCACCGTCGGCGTGCGAGCGGATAAGCGCCATGAACTCTTTCCCAAAGCGCTCCAGCTTGCGGGTGCCGACGCCGTTGACGCTGAGCATTTCGCTGGCGCTGAGCGGCATCTGCTCGGCCATCTCAATCAGCGTCGCGTCGTTGAACACCACGTATGGCGGAATGTTCTCTTCATCGGCAATGGCTTTACGCAGCTTGCGCAGTTTGGCAAACAGCTTGCGATCGTAATTGCCGCCGTAGGATTTCTGCATCACGCGCGGTTTGAGGGCGATGACGCGCGGAACGGCGAGCTTAAGCTCAATTTCGCCGCGCAGGACAGGCCTGGCCGCTTCGGTGAGCTGAAGCGCAGAGTGCTGGGCGATATTTTGCGTGGCGAAACCCAGATGGATCAACTGGCGAATAATACTGACCCAGTGTTCATGGCTTTGGTCTTTGCCGATGCCATACACGGGCAGCTTGTCGTGGCCCATGTCGCGGATACGCTGATTATTGGCACCGCGAAGGACTTCTACCACATAGCCCATACCAAAGCGCTGATTAACGCGCCCAATGGTCGAGAGCGCCTTACGCGCGTCCATCAGACCATCGTACTGTTTCGGCGGGTCGAGGCAGATATCGCAGTTGCCGCACGGCGCCTGACGCCCCTCGCCAAAATAGTTCAGCAGCACCAGACGGCGGCAGGTTTGTGCTTCAGCAAAAGCGCCCATCGCGTTGAGCTTGTGACGCTCAATATCCTGTAGCTGTCCCTGCGGTTTCTCTTCAAGACAGCGGCGCAGCCACGCCATATCCGCCGGATCGTAAAACAGCATGGCTTCGGCTGGCAGGCCATCGCGCCCGGCGCGGCCGGTTTCCTGATAATAGGATTCGATATTACGCGGGATGTCGAAGTGCACCACAAAGCGTACGTTCGGTTTATTAATTCCCATCCCGAAAGCGACCGTTGCGACCACAATTTGCAGATCGTCGCGCTGGAATTTTTCCTGCACGTCGGCGCGGACGTGGTTTTCTAATCCGGCATGATAGGCTGCAGCGCTAAAGCCACGGTTTTGCAGACGCGCGGCGGTGTCTTCTACCTTCGCGCGACTGTTGCAATAAATAATGCCCGATTTTCCGCGCTGCTCCTGCACATAGCGCAAGAGCTGATCCAGCGGTTTGAATTTTTCCATCAGCATGTAGCGGATGTTGGGACGGTCGAAGCTGCTGACCTGGATAAACGGATCGTTCAGCCCCAGCAGACGAACGATATCAAGACGCGTTGTATCATCCGCCGTGGCGGTGAGCGCCATAAACGGCAGCTCAGGGAAGCGCTGACGCAGCTGACCGAGCGCGGCATATTCCGGGCGGAAATCGTGCCCCCACTGCGAGATACAGTGCGCTTCATCCACCGCCAGCAGCACCGGGTTCCAGTGCGCAAGGTGATCGAGAAAGTTATCCAGCATCAGACGCTCGGGTGCGATATACAGCAACCGTATCTGTCCAGTACGGCAACCGGCCATCACGTCCTGCTGCTGCTCGCGGGTCTGCGTGGAGTTGATACAGGCCGCTGCTACACCGTTGGCAAGCAGTTGGTCCACCTGATCTTTCATCAGCGAAATAAGGGGAGAGACCACGACCGTGAGGCCATCAAGCACCAGCGCCGGCACCTGATAGCAGAGCGATTTCCCGCCGCCGGTAGGCATTACGACCAGGCAGTCACGGCCTTCCAGCACGGTTTCAATGATGGTTTCCTGGCCAGGACGGAACTGCTGATAGCCAAAGGTTTCCTGCAAAACCTGTTTAGCCAGCGATTCCTGATTCAATACTTCCGCCTGCGCCACGTTAACCCCATTTACCAGATACAAAACAGGCGCTATTTTCAGCGCCTGAGAGAGAAACTTCAACGTTTAACGAAAAAACATTCGAGCGACTTAGAAAATATCGTTCAGCATCACGCCCACACCGACGCGGGTCTGGTTGAAGTTGTAATCGATAAGCGACTCGCCATAACCGCTGTACACCTGCGTATAGATACGTACGTGCTTCGTCATTGGGTAGCTTAAGCCCAGCTCAGCACCGCCGTAGCCGGTGTTCCAGTTGTACTGGCCTTTGGCGCTCAGCACCGCGTCACCCAGCTGGTAGCCGATTTTGAGCTGGTAGTAGCCCATGTATTTAGTGATATCCGGGTTGTCGTCGGTGCTGCCCACCACGAACCACGGCTTCACTTCCACCATGAGATTGCCGTTTTGAGCCATCAGGCGCGTATAGGCACGGTTCCAGCTGCGCGAGGTTGGGTCAGAGCGGCCGTTAGAATCGTGGTTGAAACCCACCTCAACGTCACGCAGCGTCCAGCCCGCAAGCTCATAATCCGTGGCGAAGCCGAGGAACAGCTGCGGCTCATAGTTGGTTTCACGGAAAGGCGAAGATTCTCCGCTGTTGGAGAGCTGCCACCAGGACTTCTGAGTATAAGACGCACCAAGCACTGAGTTCGGGCCCAAAATACCGCGCCAGAACGGGAAAGCGAGGCTCAACTGGTACTTAACCTCATCTTTGCGCGCATTATCGGACCAGTTATAGGAGCTGATCGCCTCTTTGTTGAGATCGCTGGTCTGAGTGTAGATCACGTAGTTGGTGTCGTACGGGTAGAGCGTGAATGGATTATCATGCTCCTGAAGAAGGTTCGCGATAATACTGCCGTGCACGGCAGGTTTATCATGGACTTCTTTAATGGTCGCTTCCTGCGCATATGCTGTGAGGGGCAGCGCAACCGCCGCCAGTAACCAACCCAGATACGTCCGCATCGGTGGTGTTCTCCTGAAATCGTTGCATTTAATGAATAGTTTTGTGCGGGCATTTTACATACTTCTGCGAGAACTTCCGCCTCCTCGTTTCTGAAAGTGGAATTCCTTATTGTTGAAGCATAAAATCAACATTTCTTTAACAACAAGGACGCCACTTCTCATGTCAGCCACGCTTACCGCCGAAGATGCTTTAAAACTCGTGGGCGAGATTTTTGTTTACCATATGCCGTTTAACCGCGCGCTGGGGCTGGAGCTGGAGCGGTATGAAAAAGATTTTGCACAGCTTAGCTTCAGCAACCAGCCGATGATGGTCGGTAACTGGGCACAAAGTATTTTGCATGGCGGCGTGATTGCCTCCGCCCTGGACGTGGCGGCCGGGCTGGTCTGCGTCGGCAGCACGCTGACGCGTCATGACACCATCAATGAAGATGAGCTTCGCCAGCGCCTCTCCCGCATGGGCACTATCGATTTACGCGTCGACTATTTGCGTCCAGGTCGAGGTAACCGCTTTACCTGCAGCAGCAGCCTGCTGCGCGCGGGTAACAAAGTGGCAGTCGCCCGCGTTGAGTTACACAACGAAGAACAGGTTTATATCGCCAGCGCGACCGCCACTTATATGGTGGGTTGAGAGGGCAAAATCGGGTAAAATTACTTCACTTTTTTGTAACGGATTATCCCGATGGATGCTAAACAGACGCGGCAGGGCGTTTTACTCGCCCTTGCCGCTTATTTTATTTGGGGTATCGCTCCCGCGTACTTCAAGCTTATCGCTTATGTGCCGGCTGACGAGATCCTCACCCACCGCGTCATCTGGTCATTCTTCTTTATGATTGCGCTGATGAGCGTCAGCCGTCAGTGGTCAGGTGTCAAAACGCTGCTGAAAACCCCGAAGAAGGTCTTCCTGTTGGCGCTCTCCGCGGTGCTGATTGGCGGAAACTGGCTGCTCTTTATCTGGGCGGTGAATAACCATCATATGCTCGAAGCCAGCCTCGGCTACTTTATTAATCCACTGGTCAACATTGTGCTGGGCATGATTTTTCTCGGTGAGCGCTTCCGTCGTATGCAGTGGCTGGCGGTGATCCTCGCCTTCTGCGGCGTGCTGGTGCAGCTGTGGACCTTCGGCTCGCTGCCTGTCATCGCGCTGGGGCTGGCATTTAGCTTTGCGTTCTACGGCCTGGTGCGTAAAAAAATCGCCGTGGAAGCCCAAACCGGGATGCTATTCGAAACACTGTGGCTGCTGCCCGTCGCGGCGATTTACCTCTTCGGCATCGCCGACAGCGCCACCAGCCATATGGGCAGCAACCCGCTGTCGCTGAATGTGATGCTGATGGCGGCCGGTGTGGTCACGACGATCCCGCTGCTGTGCTTCACCGGTGCGGCGACGCGCCTGCGTCTCTCCACGCTGGGCTTCTTCCAGTATATCGGCCCGACGCTGATGTTCCTGCTGGCAGTCGTGTTTTATGGCGAAGTGCCGGGTGCGGATAAGATGGTGACCTTCGCGTTTATCTGGGTGGCGCTGGCGATTTTTGTTGCCGATGCGATTTATACCCAGCGCAGAGTGCGTAGAGGATTATAGAAAACGTTATCTGCCCGGTAAGCAGCGCCACCGGGCAGAACCTCAAAGCCAGTTGCGGCGCTTGAAGTAAAGATACGGCGCCAGTCCGGCGAGGATCATAAAGATAATGGCCCCCGGATAACCAAAGCTCCAGCGCAGCTCAGGCATAAACTCAAAGTTCATCCCGTAGCTTGATGCCACCAGCGTTGGCGGCAGGAATACCACGGAGACGACCGAGAAGATCTTGATGATGCGGTTCTGCTCGATGTTGATAAAGCCCATTGCCGCCTGCATCAGGAAGTTAACCTTCTGGAACAGGGATTCGTTGTGCGGCAGCAGAGATTCGATATCGCGCAAGATCTCACGCGCCTGCTCAAGCTGACCACCCGGCAGACGCGCTTTACGCACCAGGAAGTTCAGCGCACGCTGAGTATCCATCAGACACAGACGTACCTTCCAGCCGATATCCTCCAGCTCCGCCAGCGTTGAGAGCGCTTCGTCGTATTCATCGCCCTGATGGCCTTCCATGATCACGCGGCTGAGTTTTTCCAGATCGCTATAGATGTTTTCAATTTCATCCGCCAGCTGTTCAATTTTGGTTTCGAACAGATCGAGCAGCAGCTCGTAGGCGTTGCCGTCAACCATCGCCTGGCTGCGGGCGCGCATACGGTAAAGACGAAACGCAGGCAGCTCTCGCTCGCGCAGGGTAAACAGGCGGCCATCGCGAATGGTAAACGCCACGGTGGAGTTACCCGCATGATCGTCGGCATCTTCAAAGAAGAAAAAGGAGTGGATATGAAGCCCCTCTTCGTCTTCAAAAAAACGTGCAGATGCTTCGATGTCTTCCAGTTCTGGACGGGTTGCCAGGCTTTGCCCCAGCTCAGATTGTACGCGAAGGCGTTCATCGTCGTCCGGCTCGACCAGATCCACCCATACGGCATCAACGAGGGGCTGTGACTCTTCGGCTTCAAGCCGAGTCAGTCGGTTATTTTCGAGTTGAAATGCGCTCAACATGACCGGGACTCCCAATGCAAAAAATATCGGACAGTTCGGTGGGCACACAGAAACAAATTGGGTTTCAGACCATTAAACAGCCTGACTCAGCGCGACGGGAGTAATACAGGTCGCTGACAACCACTAAGGCCATCAGCAAGAGGAGATAGCCTTAGGAGTTGTTCCTGGATGACAGGGAATTGAGCCAGTATCTACTGGGTGTGTCCAAGGCGAATGTCCTCTTAGCGTAATCGTGCGCGCATGTTACGCCAGCAGTAACTGTGGCGTCAACACGCAACGGAACGCTGAAGGGCATTAATTGACCTTCAACGTATAAGGCTAGCAGACTATTACAAAATAATGATGTTTTTCTGAAAGTTACACAGTTTCCAGCTTGGCGTACGCTGCCACCAGCCATTTGATCCCCTGTCCCTGGAACGCCACCTGCAAGCGGCTGTGCTCGCCGCTACCTTCCAGGTTAACAATGGTGCCTTCACCAAATTTTGAGTGGCGAACGCGCTGGCCCAACTTGTAACCCGTGTCGTTTTCCGAGATCGGCGTCCCCATGCGCTGATGGCTGACCGGACGACTAATGCTGGCGCGCAGACGTACCTCTTCCACACAGGCTTCAGGCAGTTCGCCGATAAAGCGCGACGGACGGTGATACACCTCTTTACCGTACAAGCGGCGGGTTTCGGCGTACGTCAGCGTCAGCTTTTGCATCGCACGCGTCACGCCCACATAGGCCAGACGGCGTTCCTCTTCCAGACGGCCGCCTTCATCCAGCGACATCTGGCTCGGGAACATCCCCTCTTCCATCCCCACGATAAATACCTGCGGGAACTCCAGACCTTTCGCCGAGTGCAACGTCATCAGTTGCACCGCATCCTGCCAGGTATCCGCCTGCCCTTCGCCTGCTTCCAGTGCGGCGTGGGAGAGAAACGCCTGCAGCGGCATCAAATCTTCATCTTCTTCGTTGTAGCTGAACTGGCGCGTTGCCGTCACCAGTTCCTCTAAGTTCTCAATACGGGTCTGGCCCTTCTCGCCTTTTTCCTGCTCGTACATTATGCGCAGGCCGGAATCTTTAATTACCCGGTCGGTCTGGACGTGCAACGGCATATCGGCCGTCTCCTGTGCCAGAGCATCAATCAGCTCCATGAAGCGCTGTAGCGCACTGGCCGCGCGTCCGGCGAGGGCTTTTTCCTGCAGCAGCTCACGGCACGCCTGCCACAGGGTAAGCTGGCGGTCTCGGGACGCCTGACGCACCACATCCAGGGTGCGATCGCCAATACCGCGGGTTGGCGTATTGACCACGCGCTCAAACGCCGCATCGTCGTTACGGTTGGCGATCAGGCGCAGATACGAAAGCGCGTCTTTGATTTCCTGGCGTTCGAAGAAGCGCATACCGCCGTAAATACGGTACGGCATACTCACCTGCAACAACGCCTCTTCCAGCACGCGCGACTGGGCGTTGCTGCGATAAAGAATGGCGCACTGCTCCAGCGCACCGCCGTTGTCCTGCCAGGTTTTGATACGGTTCACCACGAAGCGGGCTTCATCGAGTTCGTTAAACGCGCAGTAAATTGAAATCGGTTCACCGTCGACACCGTCGGTCCACAGTTTTTTCCCCAGACGCCCGTTGTTGTTTTCAATCAGGGCGTTGGCTGCGCTCAGGATATTATTGGTTGAACGGTAATTTTGCTCCAGACGGATGGTTTCTGCGCCCGGGAAGTCGGTAAGGAAACGCTGGATATTTTCCACCTGCGCCCCACGCCAGCCGTAGATGGACTGGTCGTCATCACCCACAATCATCACCTTGCCGGTATCGCCGGCCAGCAGGCGGATCCACGCGTACTGGATGTTGTTGGTATCCTGGAATTCGTCCACCAGAATATTGGTAAAGCGTTCACGGTAGTGCTGCAGGATGTGCGGCTTATTGAGCCAAAGCTCGTGCGCGCGCAGCAGCAGCTCGGCGAAGTCTACCAAACCGGCACGATCGCACGCTTCCTGATAAGCCTTGTAGACGTTCTGCCAGGTCTGCTCAACCGGGTTACCGAAGCTCTGAATATGGTGTGGGCGCAGCCCTTCGTCTTTTTGGCCGTTGATGTACCACATCGCCTGACGCGGCGGCCATTGCTTCTCATCGAGGTTCATGGCCTTGATCAGACGCTTCAGCAAACGCAGCTGATCTTCGCTGTCGAGAATCTGGAAATCCTGCGGCAGGTTGGCGTCCATATGGTGGGCGCGCAGCAAGCGGTGTGCCAGGCCGTGGAAGGTGCCAACCCACATACCGCCCTGGCTGGTCCCCATCAGTTGCGCAATACGGTGGCGCATCTCCGCCGCCGCCTTGTTGGTGAACGTGACCGCCATAATGGAGTACGGCGAGCAGTTTTCCACGCTCTGCAGCCAGGCGATACGGTGAACCAGCACGCGCGTCTTACCACTGCCCGCCCCAGCCAGCACCAGCATGTTGGTGCGCGAGGCGGCAACCGCTTCACGCTGTTTGTCATTAAGGCTGTCGAGCAGGTAAGAAACGTCCATTGGCACCGTCACGTCATGTCGGGCAGGCGAATAACATTCGCCAAAACCCTGTTAATTTATACAGAACAATTGATGATTATATCAGCGTGGTGAGGGATGCCAACCGCGAAATTTCCACGTGTGGCAGCAGACGACTGTCCAGCGTTGTCATCAGGTCGGCATTTTCCGGCTTGATCCAGCACGCCTGCATGCCGCAGCGGATCGCACCGGCCACGTCCGTGGTCAGGTCATCGCCCACGTGCAGGATTTCACCGAGCGGCAGGTTCAGTTTTTCCGCCGCCAGGTGATACATATCATTGAAGGGCTTCGAGCGCCCGTGCGGGCCTGCGCGCAGAACAAATTCAAAGTAATCACCCAGGCCAAACAGTTCAGGCTGAGCATTGCCGTTGGTGATTGCCACCAGCGGCCATTTTTCTGCCAGTTTCCTCAGCGTGTCGTGGGTCTCCTGCGGAACGTCGATACAGCTGCGCCATTTGGCGAAGTTTTCCATCGAGGCTTCAGCGCCAATAGCCGCATCACGCGGGCTCAGACCCACATTTAACATCGCCTGCTCAACCGCGCGACGACGCCATTCGGTAACGTCATGGTAAATTTCCGGCTCGGTTTCCCGCAGGGACTGACGCAGCTTCTGGAAATCTTTGTTCTGCATCGTTTTCAAAGCCGGATGGTAGTTCTGCACAAACGCCAGCGACTCCTGCTCGGTACGCAGGATCACCTGACGGTTATCATAGAGTGTGTCATCAAGATCAAATGTGAGTGCTGAAATCTGACCGAGTGGGCGGTAAAAACGCATTATTTCCCCCGTTTGGCGCGTGGATGCGCCGCGTCATACACCGAGGCAAGGTGCTGAAAGTCTAAGTGGGTATAGATTTGAGTGGTGGATAAATTGGCATGGCCGAGAAGCTCCTGCACGCCGCGCAGGTCCCCGCTTGATTCAAGCATGTGGGTGGCAAACGAGTGGCGCAGCTTGTGCGGATGAACGTGACTGTTCAGCCCCTGCTTAATGCCCCACTCCGCAAAGCGTTTCTGTACATTGCGCGCCGAAATCCGCTTCCCAAGCTTTGACAAAAACAGCGCGTCTTCTTCTGCGCCAAACAGGCCGCGCAGATCAAGCCAGTGCTCAATCCAGGAGACCGCATTACGGCCAATCGGCAGGCGGCGCTCTTTGCTGCCTTTGCCCATTACCCACACTTCGCCAGACTCCAGATCGAGATGTTTGAGATCGAGGTTAACCAGTTCAGAAAGACGCAGACCCGCACCGTACATCACCTCCAGCATCGCGCGGTCGCGTACGGCCAGCGGATCGTTGAGATCGATATCCAGCAGGCGGTTTACGTCGTCGACGTCGATATTTTTAGGCAGATGGCGCGGGGCTTTTGGCGTGGCGATACCTTTCGCCGGATTCGCTTTTAAGCCGCCCTGGCTGACCAGCCAGTCAAAGAAACTGCGCAATGCTGAAAGCCTGAGGGCCAGACTCGCAGGGCTTAAATTTTTTTTACGACTACGCACGACAAATCCGCGAACCGTAGCAGCGTCACAGTGTTGCCAGCTTTTCAGGCCGATTTCATCGGCAATCTGCATGATGGCATCAAGCTGACGCCGATAGTTCAGCAGCGTAATGGGGCTAAGCTGACGCTCAACGCCCAGGTAACGCAGAAATCGCGTGACGTCAGTGGCGAGCAGTCCGTCCGTCATACGCGTTCAATCCAGCGCTCCAGCAGCTCAGGCAGCATCAGGGCTATTTCCTGCAGCAGGTGCGTGCCTTGCCCTTGCTCGTAATGATGCGCGTCGCGGCTGGTGAATAACATGACGCCCAGATCGCCATCGCGTCCCATCAGCGACATGGCCACCGAGCCAATCGCTTTGGCCTCTGGCAATACCACCAGCAGTTCCGGTCCGTTCAGCGGCCCCAGATAGTGATGTTCATGGCCCAGACGCTGAATACGCAGCGGTTCAAACGCCTGCCGGTTCAACGCAAGATGGGTAAAACCGGACGGTGCGCCAATGCGCCAGCGATCGGGAAAGAGGCGAATAGTTGCGCCAGCCAGACCCAGCTCGCGCGCCCAGCGGTGGAAGCGACTGAGGAACTCTTCGAGGCTGTGCGCCGACGCCAGACGCGCCTGCAGATGCAGAAGACGATAGAACAAGCTTTCGTTATTGTTCGCCTGCTCCATCAGCAGCGTCATGTTCTCTTCGAGCTGATTGATGTGCTTGCGCGAACGCGCCATGTGCCATTCGACCAGCGACACGGTTTCGCGAACCGGATGCGGCACGCGCATCTGTTCGACGACGCGTGCATTGCGGATAAAAAACTCAGGATTGCGCAGCAGATAATCAACAACAGCACTGTCGTCCAGTTCCGTCACCATTTCCTGCAGTTCTTCCCCTGGTTGTTTCATAGATGGATAAACCCGTCATAGACATGTGCCGCCGGGCCCGTCATATACAGAGGATGACCCGGTCCTTTCCAGGCGATATCAAGGCGACCGCCCGGCAATTCCACGCGAACCTCTTCCGCCAGTAATCCCTGAGAGATGCCGACTGCAACAGCCGCACAGGCACCGCTTCCGCAGGCCTGGGTTTCGCCTGCGCCGCGCTCGTAGACCCGCAGGCGGATGTGCTCACGCGCCACCACCTGCATAAAACCGATATTCGCCCGCTCCGGGAAGCGCTCGTGGCTTTCCAGTACCGGACCGAGGGTTTCAACCGCGGCGGTTTCCACATCATCCACCTGAATGACGCAGTGCGGGTTACCCATCGAGACGGCGCCACACAATACTGTATGCTCGGCCGCGCGCATAATATAGGTCTTTTCCGCTTTGTTTGCGCGAAACGGCACGGCAGATGGCTCAAAGTTCGGCTCACCCATGTTCACGCGCACCAGTTCGTCATCGGTGACGCTGAGCACCATGCGTCCGTTCGCGGTACTGACGCGAATATCACGCTTGTTGGTCAACCCTTTCAGGCGGACAAAGCGGGCAAAGCACCGCGCACCGTTGCCGCACTGGGAGACTTCACTGCCGTCCGCGTTAAAAATACGGTAGTGGAAATCGAGGTCGGGATCGTATGGCGGTTCCACCACCAGCAGCTGATCGAACCCCACGCCCAGATGCCGATCTGCCAGACGGCGGATCAGTTCCGGGGAGAAAAAGACATTCTGCGTTACCGCGTCGACGACCATAAAATCGTTGCCAAGGCCATGCATCTTAGAGAACTGCATCATTCGCTCCATTGCGCGGGTACAGAACGTAGTCGTCAGAGATTAACCTGAGTCGGGCCACCGTTGTTGCCACGATCGTTAGTGTCCGGCGTAGAAGATTCAATGCCACTTTGCACTGGCTTGGTCGGTGGTGGCGCCGTTTTATCCGCAGGCGGGAAGTACAGCGGCCCTTTCAATCCACAGCCCGTCAGGCTAAACAGTGTGATGAGAACGGCAAGCGTTCCTAAGACGTTTTTCATTATAAAGTTGCCCGTAAGTTCAAATCTGTTTCTATCATCGCAGGAGAAGACACAAAAGCAAGAGTTTGCCGCTTTCCTGCAACGGGAATTATTTAGCGTTATACTGCCCGCATCACGAAAAACAGGAACAAAACCATGAACGACAGTGAATTCCATCGCCTTGCCGACGCCCTGTGGATGACCATTGAAGAGCGTCTGGACGACTGGGACGGCGACAGTGATATCGATTGTGAAATCAACGGCGGTATCCTGACCCTGAGCTTCGAAAACGGCAGCAAAATTATTATTAACCGACAGGAGCCGCTTCACCAGGTCTGGCTGGCTGCCAAACAAGGTGGATACCATTTCGATCTGAAAGGTGACGAGTGGGTGTGCGACCGCAGCGGCGAAACGTTCTGGGATTTGCTGGAGCAGGCCGCGACCGCGCAGGCGGGTGAGACGGTGAGTTTCAGGTGATTTTTTGCCGGGTAGCGTTGCGCGACCCGGCGAAAAGGCTCAGGAGAAATACTGCTGCAGCAGCGGGGCGTTATCCTGATTGGCAGGAACGACCGGCGTAACGGCCTGAGTGCGGAACGGGATCACCTGCGTGCGGCCATCCACGGTCACAATCTGGTAGAACTGCGGCAGGTTGAAGTTGATAAAGCTTGAGCCGTAGGTGAAGCGGTCATGTGAAGAGGAATAAAAGCGGCTAACGTCACGCACCAGCTCCTCTTTACTGCCTTCACAGTGGTGGTAGACCTCGGCGCGGTTAGTTTCATCCAGGATGTAGATATTGAAACCGGCATCGTCGCCCGACTCTTCAAAGAAGAACTGAATAATCCCTTCACTGGCAAACCCATCCACCACCTGCGGCAATTTGACGTGGTTGGTTTCCACCTGGACTGACAGGCCATGCAGTTTGTTGTGCGAGATTGCGCCGTAAAACTCAATGGCGTTTTCCAGCTTCTGTACTGACACATTCAGGCGTTCGAAGAACAGTCCCCAGGTTTGGCCGGAGACGCGCAGCGCTTTAAAGCGTCCGGTTTCCTGACGGGTGCTGGAAAGACGCAGTTCGATACACTCTGAAACCAGCTGCTGCACGCGGGTACGAATCAAACCGCGAAGATGCTGGCTGTAGCAGAACACCTCAACGCTGTCTGGCGGCGCGGCGTCCTGGTGCATTTTACCAAGAATGGTTTTCAGCGCTTCGATCATCGCCTGCTCGCCGTTGAAGTGCAGGGTACGCACTTCATTCCATGAGTTGCGGTACAGCAGATCTACGCTGCCGACCAGGCAATTTTGCTGCTCACCAAAGCTAAAGACGTCCAGCTTGCGGAAATCAAAATGCACCACCTGATTGCGGAAGGCCGCCGTCGGGTCGTATTCGAGATTGACGATGATCGCCAGATGGCGAATTTCACACGGGCTGTAGAGCGCTTTCGGCGTCGGTGCAGGCAGGCGCAGCGGGAAGTGGTGCGACACATCCGCCACCATCTCCTGCAGTTTCGCTAAGTCGACCACCTCGTTGCCTTTAATGAACAGCCGGGTGCGCGAGGTCAACAGGCCGTTAAACCAGGCCCAGGCCACCAGCTTATTCAGGTAGCGGTTATATTCCAGCGGCTGATGGCTAACGATGGAGTCCATGCTTGGCGCACGGTTATACAGATACCACCCGGTACGGTTTGCGCGACCTGGAGGCACATAGATAAAGGTGAGGTTCGGTTCTGACAGGTCAGGCGAAATCTGCGGGTTCACCAGCGTGACTTTACCCGGCAGCGCTTCAAACGCGGCGTACAGTTTACGGGTCAACACACCGATATCCTGCGGGCTGGCGGAAACGCTGAGATTATTACGACGCGCAAAGCGGATCAGGTTACGGTAGCTTTGCATCATCGCATCGAGCAGTTCGTTATGCGCCTCACGCACCTGATCGATTTTCCAATTGGCACGGTTGTCGAGCATGGACAGACGCTCTTCGTCCCATCCCCACTCTTTGACTAACTGACTGACCACTTCACGACGCCAGCCAACGCATGCGCGTTCGCGGCTGAGTTTTTCACAGACTTTGAGATAGAAACATCGACGCACCAGGTCAAGACGCGTGTGGTCATCAATGGCTTTCAGGTATTCGGTAACGCGTTCCAGCATCATGCAGTAGGCATCAAGCCCGAAGGAGACGATCTCCCCGTCATGCAGACGCTGTTTGATATCTTTTGCCAGCAGGCGCGGCGTTGGGTATTCCCAGGAATAGGCTTCGAGCAGCAGCGTTTTCAACACCGCTTTGTACGGTGAGTCGATACTTTTATAAAGCTGCCAGAGACTCGCGCCAAAGTATTCTTCTGCCGACAGGGAGCTCAGGCCGCCCAGGTCCAGCCATTCGTTTGGCGTCAGGACACCCTGGGAGTAGAGCGACATCACGTAATCGTCGTAATGCTCTTCTTCATCGCACGGCACCATATTCCACAGAATACGCTTACCGGCCAGACGAACGGCAGTACGGTAAAATTCATCCAGCAACAAGATGTGCTGCGTCGATCCGCAGTCCTCACCACCCAGACTGCCGCTTTCGTTATGGCGGAAGCGGTTTTCATCAATCAGGAAGAAGCTCACTTCCACGCCGAGCGACGCCGCCCAGCTTTCCAGCAGGCTGCATTTACGCTGCAACAGTTGGCGCTCGTCGTTATCGAGCCAGGACTGATGGCAGACCCAGATATCCAGGTCAGAAGAGCAGCTTTGCCCTACAGATGAGGTACTCCCCATAGAGTAAACGCCGGTAATCGGCAGTTCACCTTTCGGCGATTCCTGCGGCGGCATACCGCGGTAGAGTTCGAGTTCGTTGAGATAATGCTGTTGGGTTTCATCAGGCGTGAAGAGGCAAATGCCTTGGGGAACGTTACCATCGAGGTAACCCGGCATCAGCGGATGGTGATAGTGCAGTAATGTCGGCAGCAGACTGTAAACCTGTTGAAAAGCAGGTCCCATAGCAGCAAGCGCGCGATCCACACGCAGTTGATTTATGGCATCCAGTCTCTGTTTCAGAGTCTCAATATAGAGGTACAAGACATATCGCCTGATGTTTCCGGGTGTCACAACTTATTCAAAAATCGAATAACAGTGGACCCGCAGTATTTCAAAAAGATAACCGTTACCCTTTTTCGTCCTTATCTTTATGGTGGTACCGACGAAAAAATGGTCTAAAACGTGATCAATTTAACACCTTGCCGATTGACCGTAAAGAAAGATGCGCTACATACAAAGTGTAGCATCATTCTCAACGTGTAAATTCCTGAATACGGCTGTGGCTGACGAGTGCGCCACCCTGTCCCTCTCCTCTTCATCAACCGTAAAACTGCCATCCCGGTGTCAACAATGTTAGGATGGTTAGCGATTGATAATGACGGTAACAAGCATGTTAGACAATGTTTTGAGAATTGCCACACGCCAAAGCCCCCTTGCGCTCTGGCAGGCACATTATGTTAAGCAGCGCCTTGAAGCCTGCCACTCCGGATTGCGTGTCGAGCTGGTGCCAATGGTGACGCGCGGTGACGTGATTCTTGATACGCCACTGGCGAAAGTCGGCGGAAAGGGCTTGTTTGTCAAAGAGCTGGAAATGGCATTGCTTGAAAACCGTGCCGATATCGCCGTGCATTCGATGAAAGACGTGCCCGTTGCGTTCCCGGAAGGGCTGGGGCTGGTGACCATCTGCGAGCGCGAAGATCCACGCGATGCGTTTGTCTCTAACCAGTATGACTCGTTCGACGACTTGCCAAAAGGTAGCGTGGTTGGCACGTCCAGCTTACGCCGCCAATGTCAGTTGGCTGAACGTCGTCCGGACCTGATCATTCGCTCGCTGCGCGGCAATGTGGGTACGCGCCTTGGCAAGCTGGATAACGGTGATTACGATGCCATTATCCTCGCCGTTGCGGGCCTGAAACGTCTGGGTCTGGAATCGCGCATTCGCATGGCATTACCGCCAGAGCTGTCACTTCCGGCCGTTGGCCAGGGTGCTGTCGGCATTGAGTGTCGTCTGGATGATACACGTACCCGTGAACTGCTGACGCCGCTGAATCATGACGAGACCGCCATCCGCGTAAAAGCAGAACGCGCAATGAACACGCGCCTCGAAGGCGGCTGTCAGGTGCCCATTGGCAGCTATGCTGAATTAATCGATGATGAACTGTGGTTACGCGCGCTCGTGGGCGCCCCGGACGGCTCACAGATGGTGCGTGGCGAACGTCGCGGTCAGCCGCAAGATGCCGAACAGCTTGGCGTCTCGCTGGCTGAAGAGTTGCTCGATAACGGCGCCCGTGAAATTCTGGCCGACGTGTATAACGGAGAACCCCCTGCATGAGTATTCTTGTCACCCGTCCTTCTCCCGCAGGAGAGCAATTAGTGAGCCGTCTGCGCGCACTGGGGCAGGTGGCCTGGAGTTTTCCGCTGATTGAATTCTCCCCTGGTCGGGCGCTTTCTGCGCTCACCGACCAGTTAGATACCCTACAGGAAGGCGATCTGTTGTTTGTGCTGTCACAGCATGCCGTGGAATTTGCCCATGCGCAGCTGCAGCAGCAAGCATGCCGCTGGCCCACTGCGCCCCACTATTTCGCTATCGGACGTACCACCGCGCTGGCCTTGCATACCGTGAGCGGGATTGACGTTCGCTACCCGTTAGATCGGGAAATTAGCGAAGTCTTGCTACAATTACCTGAATTACAGACTGTTGCCGGGAAACGCGCGCTGATTTTACGCGGTAATGGCGGGCGTGAACTGTTGGGTGAAACGCTACGGGAACGCGGCGCTGACGTCACGTTTTGCGAATGCTATCAGCGTAGCGCGAAACACTATGATGGTGCTGAAGAGGCTATGCGCTGGCAGATGCGCGGCATCAACACCCTGGTGGTCACCAGCGGTGAAATGCTGCAGCAGCTCTGGTCGCTTGTGCCGCAATGGTATCGTGAAAACTGGTTACTCCGCTGTCGGCTCCTGGTCGTCAGCGAGCGTCTGGCGACCCACGCCCGGGAACTGGGCTGGAATGATATTCGGATCGCTGATAACGCCGACAACGATGCGCTGCTGCGCGCATTACAATAACTCTCATAATGGGAAGCCATAATGACGGAACACGAAAAATCCTCCGCCGTGGTTGAAGAGACCGCGGAGACTGTGGAACTCACTCCGCAGTCAGAGTCGACTGAAAAGGCCGCTGAGAAAAAAAAGGGTAGCAATAAAACCAGCCTTGCCCTGAGCGCCATTGCCATCGCGATTGCGTTGGCTGCGGGTGTGGGCTTGTATGGCTTTGTTAAACAACAAGGCGCTAACCAGACGGCCACCAGCGACGCGCTGGTCAATCAGCTCGCTGCCCTGCAAAAAGCGCAGGAGACGCAGAAAGCCGAGCTAGAAGGCGTCATCAAACAGCAGGCCGCCGCGCTTGCTGATGCAAACAGTAAACAGACTGAGCTGACAAAACAGCTGGACGAAGTGCAGCAAAAAGTCGCTACTATTTCCGGCACCGATGCCAAAACCTGGCTACTCTCGCAGGCCGATTTCCTGGTGAAACTGGCCGGGCGTAAGCTCTGGAGCGATCAGGACGTCACCACTGCCGCCGCACTGCTGAAAAGCGCCGATGCGAGCCTGGCAGACATGAACGATCCGAGCCTTATCGCCGCACGTCGCGCCATCACCGAAGATATTGCCAGCCTCTCTGCCGTTTCGCAGGTAGATTACGACGGTATTATTCTCAAGGTGAATCAGCTTTCAAATCAGATCGATAATCTGCAGCTGGCGGATAACAACGATGACGATTCCCCGATGGATTCCGACGGCACCGAGCTGTCCAGTTCCCTGAGCGAATGGCGCGTGAACCTGCAGAAAAGCTGGCAGAACTTCATGGACAGCTTCATCACCATTCGTCGCCGCGACGAAACCGCTGTCCCGCTGTTAGCACCGAACCAGGATATCTACCTGCGCGAAAACATTCGCTCCCGCCTGTTGGTTGCTGCGCAGGCCGTGCCGCGCCATCAGGAAGAAACCTACAAGCAGGCGCTGGATAACGTCTCTACATGGGTGCGGGCTTACTACAACACCGATGACGCCACCACCACGGCATTCCTGGAAGACATCGACAAACTGAGCCAGCAGAACATCACCATGAGCGTACCGGATAAGCTCGAGAGCCAGCCGATTCTTGAAAAACTTATGCAGACACGCGTGCGCAACCTGCTGGCCCAGCCAGGCATTCCGGCAGAACCTGCAGCCGAAGCCCCTGCCGCCGCGCCAGCACCTGAAAGCGCACCACAAGGAGAGTAATGATGCTTAAAGTACTCTTGCTCTTCATCCTGCTGATCGCCGGGATCGTCCTCGGGCCAATGCTGGCGGGTCACCAGGGCTATGTGTTGATCCAGACGGATAACTACAATATTGAAACCAGCGTAACGGGTTTGGCGATCATCCTGATCCTCGGCGTCGTCGTGCTGTTTGCCGTCGAGTGGATCCTGCGCCGCATTTTCCGCACCGGGGCTCACACCCGCGGATGGTTCGTTGGCCGCAAGCGTCGTCGCGCCCGTAAGCAAACCGAACAGGCGCTGCTTAAGCTCGCCGAAGGTGACTATCAGCAGGTTGAAAAGCTGATGTCGAAAAATGCTGACCACGCTGAACAACCGGTGGTGAACTACCTGCTGGCCGCAGAAGCGGCGCAACAGCGTGGCGATGAAGCCCGTGCTAACCAGCATCTGGAACGTGCCTCTGAGCTGGCCTCTAACGACCAAATTCCGGTTGAGATCACCCGCGTTCGTCTGCAGCTGGCGCGTAATGAGAACCACGCGGCACGCCACGGTATCGACCGCCTGCTGGAAGTTACGCCACGCCATCCTGAAGTGCTGCGCCTTGCTGAGCAGGCCTATATTCGTACGGGGGCCTGGGGCTCACTGCTGGACATTATTCCTTCCATGGCGAAAGCCGATGTGGGTGATGACGAACATCGCGATGAACTTCAGCGTCTGGCATGGATTGGATTGATGGATCAGTCGCGTGCTGACCTCGGCAGCGATGGGCTGAAAACCTGGTGGAAGAATCAGAGCCGTAAAACACGTCAACAGGTTCCCCTGCAGGTGGCAATGGCAGAACATCTGATTGAATGTGACGATCATGATACGGCACAGGAGATCATCCTGGATGGTCTAAAACGCCAGTACGACGATCGTCTGGTGATGGTGATCCCGCGCCTGAAGACCAATAACCCTGAACAAATCGAAAAAGCACTGCGCCAGCAGATTAAAACCGTCGGCGATCGTCCACTGCTGTGGAGCACGCTGGGTCAGTCGCTGATGAAGCACGGCGAATGGCAGGAGGCCAGTCTGGCCTTCCGTGCGGCGCTGAAACAGCGCCCGGACGCGTTTGACTATGCGTGGCTTGCCGATACGCTGGACAAGCAGCATAAGCCGGAAGAGGCTGCCGCTATGCGGCGAGACGGCCTGCTGCTCACGTTACAGAATAACGGGAATCAGTAATAATCAATAAGGAGGCCAGACGGCCTCCTTTTTTATGCTACATTCTTTCCATATCCATCAGGAAACGTCCTTGCCAATGTAACGATCTCTTTTCATTAACCTTTGTTCATACACGCGCCTCCGCCGCGTGGACTAAATCGTTTTTGAAAGGAAATCACCATGAATTCGCTCGTGTATGCGCTCATTGAAGCGCTGCGCCGTCATCGCTGGCTCCGTCTGCTGGCTTGCGCTTTTATCTTCACATCGTTGGGGAATGGTTTAACTCAGGTTGTTGTCTTCGGATTACTGCTGCAGTGGTCAGCCTCGCCCGCCTTGCTAACGCTCGCCTTCCTTTTTGCCACTGTTCCGGGATTTATCGGCAGCCTCGTCGGTGAAAAGCTGTGTCAACGGTTTACCCCGATCGCGCTGCTGGTACTGACTGAGCTGCTGGGCTTGATTGCGCTGCTCTTTCCCCTGCTCGGAGTGCATTACCACAGCATTCCCGCGCTACTTGCCGTGCAATCCACAGAAGCCGTACTGAGCGGTATAAGCTGGCCCGCGCTGACCCTGCTGTTTAAACGCGGGCTTAGCGAAGCAGAACTTCCCGCCGCAACCTGCCTTGAGAATGTCATTTTTGCCTCGCAGGTGTTGTTAGGGACCGGGCTGGGCGTCGTCCTTTTCCAGCACATCCCGACACTCTCTCTGCTGGCAATAGATGCCGCAAGCTTCCTGGGCTCACTGTTGATGCTGGTACTGGCGGGGCGCGTGTTTGCTGTGGTCTCCACACCATTGCCTGCGGACGCTAGCGATTCTGTGGCGTTACGCTGGCAAACGCTGACCCTTCGGCAAAAACGCAGTCTGCTTATTCTTCCTGCCCTGGCCGCCGTTGGGTCACCCGCGATGGCGCTGCTTCCGGCACTGGCGCAAGAGACCCATCCGGAGAATGCGGCGGGGCTCGCCCTGCCTCTGCTGTTTGCCAGAAGCATGGGGCAACTTTGCGGACCCCTGCTGCTAAAAAGAGACAGCCTGACTCACTTTGCTGCACAAACGCCACTGCTGGTTACCTGCCTCGCCGTCTTTTTGGCTGCCTATGGAATGATCCCGTTTTTATCTGGACAGATATGGCTGGCCCTCGGGGCGATCTTTTTCGCACATCTGGCGTCGAATATTGTCTTTGCGGCAGGGACCTTTGGCGTACTCAGCAGCTTTAACGCGGGACAAATCTCCTCTGCCAGCGGGAAAGCATGGCGCTGGCAGACGGTAGGTGCGTCCCTCTTCACCGGCATTGCTGCGGTAGTGGCCTCAAAATTTGGTGCCGTACAGGCGCTGTATAGCGTCTCAACTGGGGGATTGCTGTTAGTTGCCCTGGTGATGAACCGTTGCCGGGATTAAGGCAAAAAAAACGCCTGCTATAAAAGCAGGCGTTAAAACAGGTCTTTAAGACAACATATTTGGTGCTTCACTCAACGTTGTGTCCATGGTGTTTGATGAGGCCGAAGCGACATCTGTCAGTGGACGATAAGCACCGTAAACGGCTCTGCGTCATTCCTGAGTTTATGAGGCACTAAGGCGAACATAAGAGATGGAATGAGCATCTACGCGTATATTATTGCACGTTACGTGCCAACGTTACACGCAGAACTTTTACATTGCGCAACATTTTAAGATAAAAGGAATTTCTGCTGTCGGAACCCATCTAAAGCCCCATAACCTATTGGCAAAAACGTCGTTTTGTCGCCAGAAAGAGACAACAATAACGCTTAAACTTTAAATTGTTTTATTTCATTGAGTTACGTGTCGCTGAATCGCGACAAGAGGGCATCATGCTGTCGGGCAATGGTTACAACGTTGAAAAGGGGCAGAAAACAAAAAACCCCGCCTAAGCGGGGTTCAAAATTGGTCGGCGAGAGAGGATTCGAACCTCCGACCCACTGGTCCCAAACCAGTTGCGCTACCAAGCTGCGCTACTCGCCGATGTACTGCTTTTTTTGAATTTTTAGTTCAATTCATTTTAAAAGTCGTGGTGCGAGGGGGGGGACTCGAACCCCCACATCCAAAGGACACTAACACCTGAAGCTAGCGCGTCTACCAATTCCGCCACCTTCGCAATTCACAACTCTTTCAAATAATGGGGTGGCTAATGGGATTCGAACCCACGACAACTGGAATCACAATCCAGGGCTCTACCAACTGAGCTATAGCCACCACTGTATTCTTATCACGCGGTACTGACTACTTCTCAGACCACCGCAGCTCCAGCACCGGGTAAATGGTGCGCCCGACAGGATTCGAACCTGAGACCTCTGCCTCCGGAGGGCAGCGCTCTATCCAGCTGAGCTACGGGCGCTTAGCGCCGTTGCGGGGCTGGATATTACGTACCTCCGACCCCGCTGTCTAGTGCTTTTTTTAAAAAAATGCGCGTTTGGTTATGGTTTGCACATTTTGCCGCTTAATCCTCCACTTTATGCGTGGTGGCACGGCGGCCCAGACCAAAAAGTTTGTACGCCGCCGTCACTGCGGCAAGGAATATCATCCCGACAAACAGCGACATGCGAGTATCTTCATTAAAGTACATTCCGATTAATACGCAAATCAGGAATGCCATCGTCATGTAGTTCGCATACGGGAATAAAATCGAGCGGAACGGATGACTGGCAATCGCCTGCTTGTGCGCCTGACGGAAGCGCAGCTGGCTAATCAGGATGACAAACCACGGGATCATCCCCGGCAGCACGCTGGCGCTGTAGACGTACACAAACACGCGCTGCGGGTTAGGAATGATGTAGTTCAGGCAAGAGCCAATCAGCAGAATGACTATCGATACCGCCACGCCCGCGACCGGCACACCCGCGCGAGAGACTTTCCCCATTGCCGCCGGCAGCTGATTATTTTTGGAGAGCGCATAAAGCATACGACCACAGCTGTACATCCCGCTATTACAGCCGGAAAGCGCTGCCGTCAAAACCACAAAGTTGATGATACCTGCCGCCGCGGTGATGCCAATTTTCGCAAAGGTGAGAACAAACGGGCTACCGGTGGTGCCAATTTCGTTCCACGGGAAGATGGTTACGATAACGAAAATCGCACCCACGTAGAAAATCAGGATACGCCACAGTACCTTGCCAACCGCGCTACGCAGCGTGACCTGCGGATTTTTCGCTTCACCGGCGGTAATCCCGATCAGCTCGACACCCTGATAGGATGCAACAACGATACACAGCGCCGTCAGGAACCCTTTCCAGCCCCCCGCGAAGAAGCCGCCGTGATCGGTCAGGTTACCAAAGCCAATGGCGTGCCCACCGTTGCCAAAGCCGAAGAAAATCACGCCCAGGCCGACCACAATCATCACGATGATGGTGGTGACTTTGATCATCGCAAACCAGAACTCGATTTCACCGTAAAGACGCACGGCAGCAAGGTTCGCCAGCGCCACAAGCCCCACGGCGATAAGTGCGGGTATCCACTGAACCATGTCCGGGAACCAGAACTGGACGTAGACCCCGATTGCGGTGATTTCCGAGATGCCGACCGCCATCCACATAAACCAGTATGACCAGGCCGTGAGATAGCCGAAGAACGGGCTCATGTAACGGTGCGCATAGACGGCGAATGAACCCGCAACCGGCTCCAGGAAGAGCATTTCCCCCATAGAGCGCATGATGAAGAAGACAAACAGACCGGCGATGATATACGCCAGCAATACGGAAGGACCTGCCCATTTGAGCGTGCTTGCGGAGCCCATAAACAGGCCCACGCCGATAGTGCCGCCCAGCGCTATCAATTCAATGTGTCGAGCTTCCAGCCCACGCTGTAGCTCCGGTTTTTTCTCTGCCATAAATCCTCGGTTGTGTTTGCTGTTTCCCGACTTTTGCCGGTTATTATTTTTTAGGGGTACTGAAATACGGAGCGAATGGTTTCTTAAAATCTGCCAAATGGCAAACGATGCATTAAAAAAATGAATGCATTGCACAGATTCGCAGCAGTTTTGCAGGGGGGTTGCAGCGCGAACAGCATATCGCGCTACATTTTGATTACATTTTTCCGGTGTAGTGCCATGCGAGGTAACGCAGCAGATGGATCTGCCGTTTGATGCGCGTGGGTTGCGAGAGCAGACGGTAGAGCCACTCCAGCCCCAGATTTTGCCACACCTTCGGCGCACGCTTTACGTGGCCGGTAAAGACGTCATACGTCCCACCAACGCCCATGTAGAGAGCATTTGGGCAAACCAGACGGCAATCGCGCATCAGGATCTCCTGGCGCGGGGATCCCATGGCGACGGTGACAATTTTCGCCCCGCTGTCGCGCACGCGTTCAAATAGCACCTGCCGATCTTCAGGTTTGAAGTAGCCATCCTGACTGCCCACAATGTTAACGCCCCACTGACTCCGCAGTTTTTGCTCGGTCTGCGCCAGCACGTCAGGCTTACCGCCAATCAGGAATACCGGCGTGCCTTCAGCGCCTGCACGTGCCATAAGCTGTTCCCAGAGGTCAGCCCCTGCGACGCGAGAAACATTAGCGCCAGGATACTTTTTGCGTATAGAACGCACCACGCTGATACCGTCCGCGTATTTGAACTCAGCGGCCTCAATCAGGCTTCTCACTTCCGGGTTATCTTCTACCGCCAGCATTTTTTCCGCGTTGATAGCGACCAGCGTACCGGATTTCATCTGCCCGCCCGCGAACAGAAAATCGAGCGCGTGCTGCATATCACGCCAGCCAATAAGCTGCAGGCCTCGCAGCGCGTAGCGCGGTGCGGAAGTTGTATCAGTCATTATTATCCCTACTCAGACTTGCGACAGCGTTGTGCTGCCCCGTGGCTCGCGCTTGTGAACAAGCCCTGCGCTGTCAAACAGCCAGTACAACAGCTTGGCCAAAAGCAGGCACACGCCAAAAACGACCATAAAGAACACCACGCGCGAAACGAAAGAATCCAGACCCTCGCGCGCCAGAACGATCATATTGAAAATGGCACCAAAACAGAAACTGTGCAAAATCGCGGCCTTATAGCGATTCGTCTCGTTGTTGCCGAGCGTATAGAGCCAGTCGAACCACTTGATAATTAACCCGACTGCAACCGCGCCGGGAAGAATAAACCAGGTACCGCCCATCACCACCAGCGAGCCAATCAGCGTTGGGGATATGGCCAGACCGGAGTGGTTATTCAGCACTTCCCACGTGAAATAATTCGCCGTATTCAGCACAACGCCCGGGCGGTCTGGCCACAGCCAGGTTGGAATAAAGACGTAAAAGTCCCGCGCAATCGGGGCCAGGCCCTGGAACTCAATCTTGTCGTAGTTTTGCAGCAGCAACGCCAGATTTTCCCAGGGGGAGAAGGTATCGCGCGTGAGGTACAGGAAGGTGTAAAACGCCTCATCACCCGAAACGTTCATGCCGTAACGTTTCAACGCCAGCCAGAACATTCCCACTATTCCAAACACCCCAGCCGCCACCAGCATCCACAGAGAGATCCAGCCGCGGATAATGCCAATAAACAGGAAGATCGCAAACGCGATGATAATGTTCGCGCGCGTCCCACCCACAATCATGTAGGTCAGGATGCCGAACGCCACGGTGCTGACCAGGAAAAACAGCCAGGCTTTGCTGTCCTGCCGCAGGAAAAAGACCACCAGCATTGCCGGGATGAAGAAGTAGAAGAAGCGCTTTAGCGCCACGCCGGAGACTTCGGCAGAGAAAATCTGGCTGTAAGAGTGGAGCTTAAACAGCAGGAAACCGTTGTGCATAAAGAAGATACCCACGCTCACCAGAGCAATGGTCATCAGCATGACCCACGTCAGGTGCGTCTCCACCCGGTTCATGGTGAAAATGGGCCGCCGTGGCGTGGCCGCTTTCGCTGTGCGAAGCCGCGTTTTATAGGTGACGTAATACACTGCATAGAAACAGGCAGCCGAAAGCAGCGCCTGGAGCAGAATTTCAGGCGGAGCGACGCCAACGTCAAAGCGAAAGACCAGAATGCTGGTCAGCGGGAAACCGAAGAAGAAGGTCAGCAGAAACAGCAACGAGAAGAAGACGTTGAAGTTAAAGCGAACACGACGAAACTCAAACCAGGTAAGCGTGGCGATGAATAACGTGCTCAGAAGCCAAACCACCAACAAGCCGCTGAATTGCAACTGGCTCATGCGTTGTCTCCTGCAGCGATACGCAGCGCGCGGTGCCACGGCGTGAGGTAATTCGGGCTAAAGAAGTCGATGCGGCTTTTGTCTACCAGCGCCAGCTGTCGCTGCGCTTCACGTACCACATCGACGCTCAGCGTATCCGAGGTAAACAGCACAGGTATATGCTGTTCGGCCATATCCTGCCAGAACGGATTATCACGATTAAGCACGCACGGAATCCCGGCCTGAATGAGCAGGCACAGCGTGCCAATCCCCTGCTGGCGGGCAAAGATAAAGTAGCCCAGATCACACCGACGCAGCAGTGAGAGATAGTCTTCAAATTCCAGTTTATCACGCAGAATGTGCAAATTCTCCGCGCTAAACAGCGTCAGTCCCTGCTGGCTAACCTCATCAATATACGCGTCATTATTTGCCGGATAGCCCATCGGCACGACTACGTTAACCGTATCGCCAAACTGCTGGTGTACCGCCCGCAGCGCAGCACTATGTTCATTGCTGCGATCGCCTGAGTTCCCCACCAGAATCGTCAATTTCCCCTCGCGCGGCGTGTCATTCGCCATGGTGTTCAGCGCCGGGTTCATTCGGGTCGGGAAATAGAGCAGCTCGCCGCGAACGTCAGGGTGCTGTTGCGCAAAGTAATTGAGATCGCCTCGCGTAGCAAAGACACAGCCTATGCGCCCCTGCGCCATGCGGCGTAGCGGATAGAACAAACGGAATTTCCAGCCACGAGAAACTTCGTAAAGATCGGCTCCCCAGATATGCCAGCTGCACTGGGAGGGTTTTATCCCACCGCTCAGCAGTGCCAGCCACAGGCCCGTATTAAACTGCCCGTGGAAAAAAAAGCGTTGCTGACGATCGGCCTTCGCTTTGGCGATAGCCGCCTTTGCCAGCGCCGCTTTATCCGGCCAGAAAGTGATGTGAAGTTCGGGACATGTCTCGCTCAGGCCGTTGTCCTGGCCTGCAACCATAAACTCGCGCGCATCGGCGTTGCCCGATGCCAGCTCATCATTGAAGAACCGCAAAACGGTGTGGTTATGGTGCGGGATATCCGATCCCAGAATGTGAATCAGTGCAGTCATGCGCGTCTACGCCAAAGTAAAAATACGCCGCAACAGGCAGCGAAATAAACAATATAGGTTGCCATGTAGGCCTGAGCCGCCCCCAGTGCACCCTGTGCAGGAATCAGCCAGTGCGAGAACGCCGTCAGTAAAGCAAACTGGCTAATTTCCGCCAGGATATACAGCCGCAGCGAGGCTTTCGCAATCACCAGATAACCGAAAACGTAAGCGCCGACTTTCAGTACATCCCCCACCAGCTGCCAGGCAAAGAGATCGCGCATGGCGGTAAACTTCGCCGAGAACAGCAGCCAGATCGCGACGTCGCGTAATAACCAGACGGTAAAACTGGCCGCCGCGACGGCAGGAAGCACAAAACGCAGGGAGCGGATAATCTCGCGGGTGATATCCAGCCTGGACGTCAGGCGCGATAAGGTTGGCAGCAAATAGACGCTAAAGGAAGCCGTTATAAATTGGAGGTAGGCATCGGAAATACTGCTCACGCCCTGCCAGATCCCAACTTCATCCCAGCTATAATGCGCCGCCAGCAGGTTTCGCATCATCACGTAGGCCACCGGCAGCGTGACGGAGGTGATGAGCGCCATCAGGGTAAATTTACCTAGCTGGCTCGCCAGCACCTTATCCCACTGCGGTTTCAGGTAATTTAACGGGATGGCTCCTCTGCGCATCAGCATTAACGCCGCCGGGACGACAACTAACGCAGGAACCAGCGCCAACCCTAACAGCGCGCCCTCATATCCGCCCAAACGAAAGCAAAAGTAATAGGCGATGACGCCAATGATACTGCCCAGGATCAGCGCAAGCGCGTTTCCGGCAGCGTCACGGAAACCTTTCATCAACGCCAGCAGCAGGTTAGCCCAGGCGATCCCCATCTGCACCAGCGCAACCAGGCGCACCAGCCCTTGATAGTGCGTGTGTCCAAATAACCCCTGGCTAATGGGTCCCGCCGCCAGCAAAAACACGGCGGCCAGCAGCGTCGAGAAACCTAAGACCATCGCTGAGGATGTGCCAACTACCTTGCGCAGCTGTACCGCATCATCATGATGCTGGGCGACATATTTCGTGACGCCGTTGAAGATCCCGGCCCCCGCCAGGACACCCAGCACGGTGACCAACTGACGGAAATTGCCCGCCAGCCCGACGCCTGAAGGGCCGAACGACACGGCCAGCAGCTTAACGACCAGTAATCCGGCACCAATTTTTACAAGCGTGGACGCGGCGGTCCACACCGATGCTTTTGCCAGAGACATATCAGCCGAAATAGCTCAGAAGGGTATTAATCACCGTGCGCTGGTTAACCGGCGCGAGGTTGTAGAACAGCGGCAAGCGAAGCAAACGCTCACTTTCTTTTGTGGTGTAACGATCTTCGCCTGCGAACATGCCGAAAGTTTCACCGGCCGGGCTGGAGTGCAGGGGAATATAGTGGAATACAGCCATGATTTCGGCCTCTTTCAGCCAGGCAATCAGCTTGCTCCGATCCTCGTTATCACGCAGCTTAATGTAGAACATATGGGCATTGTGGACGCAATCTGCCGGAATAGTCGGCAGCTCAATACGCCCCGCTTTTGCCAGCGGCTCCAGCGCGTCGTAATAGGTTTGCCACAGAGACAGGCGCTGCAGATTAATGCGCTCCGCCGCCTCCAGCTGCGCCCAGAGATACGCCGCCTGCAGGTCCGCCATCAGGTAGCTTGAGCCAATATCGCGCCAGGTGTATTTGTCCACCTGGCCGCGGAAAAACTGGCTGCGGTTAGTGCCTTTTTCACGAATCACTTCCGCACGTTCCACCAGCGCACGATCGTTAATCAGCGTCGCGCCGCCCTCACCGCCTGCGGTGTAGTTTTTGGTTTCGTGGAAGCTAAAGCAGCCAATATGGCCGATGGTTCCCAGCGCGCGTCCTTTGTAGGTGGACATCACGCCCTGGGCGGCATCTTCTACCACAAAGAGGTTGTGCTTTTGGGCAAGCGCCATGATGGTGTCCATCTCACAGGCCACGCCCGCGTAATGAACCGGGACAATCGCACGCGTTTTCTCGGTGATGGCCGCTTCAATCAGCGTTTCATCGATATTCATGGTATCCGGGCGGATATCCACAAAGACGATTTTCGCTCCGCGCAGAACAAACGCATTCGCCGTGGAGACAAAGGTGTAGCTCGGCATGATCACTTCATCACCGGGCTGGATGTCCAACAGCAGGGCGGCCATTTCCAGCGACGCCGTGCAGGATGGGGTCAACAGCACTTTGGCGCTCTGAAAACGCTGTTCCATCCACTGCTGGCAGCGACGGGTAAAACCACCGTCGCCACAGAGTTTGCCGCTGCCCATAGCAGACTGCATATAGTCGAGTTCGGTGCCCACAACCGGTGGTGCGTTAAATGGAATCATCTTGTCACCTGTATAACCAGTAAGCGGTGGCGTCGATGTTGGCACCACTCGCAATATATCGTTTAAGCGCGGCGGTGTTACCCATCTGGGTTGCCACTCGCAGCGTTGACACCTGCTGCTGTTGCGCCCAGTGCAGCGCCGCCTGCATGAGTTTCTCACCCATTCCGCGCCCGGCTAATAAGCCGATACGCGCGTCGTGCTCATTAAGCTTGCGAAGCGAGACAAAGCCCTGAATCTGCCCATCAGCAGCGCGAAAAACCAGACAGACGTGGTCAAACGTGCCTTTGACCGCATTCTCTATCCATTGCGCGTAAAAGCGACCGCTGTCCTCTGCCGCATACCAGGGGGCACGAAAGCGACTTTGGGCAAACGCCAGCGCCGCCATCTGCCGCAGCGTCGGGATATCCTGTTCCGCTGCAACTTCTGCGCCAGGCGCATCATGCCGGGTCAGCGTAATGGCGAGATCGATCTCACCTTCCACCAGCTGAAATCCATGGTGCTGGAGTGCATCCAGCAAATCGGTTCGCCCGGCCGGGATTTTGGCCTGAACGCGAGACCAGGCGGCGAAGTCTGACTCCGCAAGCACGGGGGCTTCATCGCGCAGGCGAACAATCGCTGATGGACGTCCGAAGAAGGTGCTTTCCCACTGAAGGGACTCAAGCCCTCCTTTCAGCTCGCTCAACGCCACACGCCTTTGGTATCAATGACGTATTGCTGACGTACAGCATCTGCCGGGGTGGCTTTAAACTCTTTATGATCCACCAGCAATACCAGAACATCCGCCGTCGCCAGCGCATCATCCAGCGTGGTAAGCGTGCACTGTCCCGCCAGTTTTGCCGGCAGCTCATGAATATTTGGCTCAACCACCCGCGTTTCGCCCTTGTGCCATTCGGCAATCATCTCCGCGATTTCCATCGCCGGGCTCTCACGCAGATCGTCAATATTCGGTTTGAAGGCCAGGCCAAAACAGGCAATTTTCAGTTCGCTGGCGCGCTTGCCGCTCTCTGCCAGACAATCCGCCACCGTGGCTTTTACCTGATTGAGCACCCAGTGAGGTTTGCTGTCGTTCACTTCACGCGCGGTGCGGATCAGACGTGCCTGATCGGGATTTTGCGCCACGATAAACCACGGGTCGACGGCGATACAGTGGCCACCCACGCCCGGTCCTGGCTGGAGAATGTTCACGCGTGGATGACGGTTAGCGAGGCTAATCAGCTCCCAGACGTTGATTCCCTGATCGGCGCAAATCAGCGACAGTTCGTTTGCAAAAGCGATGTTAACGTCACGGAAGCTGTTTTCCGTTAATTTGCACATCTCCGCGGTGCGGGAGTTGGTCACCACGCATTCGCCTTCCAGGAAAATCTTGTATAGCGCGCTGGCACGTTCAGAACAGACCGGGGTCATACCGCCGATCACGCGGTCGTTTTTAATCAATTCGACCATCACCTGACCCGGCAGCACACGCTCAGGGCAGTAGGCGATATTGATATCAGCTTGTTCGCCTGCCTGCTGCGGGAAGCTTAAATCAGGGCGGGCTTCTGCCAGCCACTGTGCCATCTGTTCCGTGGCCCCAACGGGAGAGGTCGACTCGAGGATCACCAGCGCCCCCTTTTTCAGTACAGGCGCGAGTGATTTTGCGGCGGCCTCAACGTAGACCATATCGGGCTCATGATCGCCTTTAAACGGCGTTGGAACAGCAATCAGATACGCATCCGCTTCGACTGGCGTGGTGCTGGCGCGCAGGAAGCCTCCCTCAACGGCCGCTTTGACCACGCGGTCGAGATCCGGCTCCACAATATGGATTTCGCCACGGTTAATGGTCTCCACCGCACGCGCGTTGATATCCACGCCAACAACCTGTTTTTGACGAGAGGCAAAGGCCGCCGCAGTAGGCAGACCAATGTAGCCAAGACCGACGACAGAGATGGTAGTAAAACTCATAGCGATACCCGATTGTGTTTAAGTGCGTGCAAAATACGGCCACAAGACTGCCCATCGCCATACGGGTTATGGGCCCGGCTCATTGCCTGATACTCTTCCTCATCATGCAGCAGGCGCGTGACTTCTTCGACGATACGTTGCTTATCGGTACCAACCAAACGCACCGTACCGGCTTTAACCGCCTCCGGACGCTCCGTGGTCTCACGCATCACCAGCACTGGCTTGCCAAGCGAAGGGGCCTCTTCCTGAATGCCACCTGAATCGGTGAGGATCAGCCAGGCATGGTTCATCAGCCAGACAAACGGCAGGTAATCCTGCGGCTCAATCAGCAGAACGTTGTCGACATGGCCAAGAATACGATTGACCGGCTCACTGACGTTTGGATTGAGATGGACCGGATAGACAATTTGTACATCTTCATTTTGCGCAGCAATTTCAGCCAGCGCATGGCAGATTTGCTCGAATCCGCGGCCAAAGCTTTCACGGCGATGACCGGTGACCAGAATGGTTTTTTTCCCGTTGTTCAGGAACGGGTAGCGCGCGGCAAGTTCGCGCTGGATATCGTCGTTTGCCAGGACACGGTCACGGACCCAAATCAGCGCATCAATCACCGTGTTCCCGGTCACAAAGATTTTGTTATCGGCGATATTTTCACGCAGCAGGTTCTGACGCGAATTCTCCGTGGGGGCAAAGTGATACATTGCCAGATGGCCGGTGAGCGTTCGGTTAGCTTCTTCCGGCCACGGAGAATAGAGGTTACCGGTGCGCAAACCCGCCTCAACATGGCCAACAGGAATGCGTTGATAAAACGCGGCCAGGCTGGTTGCAACGGTAGTGGTGGTGTCGCCGTGTACCAGAACCACATCGGGCTTAAAGGACTCAAGGATCGGTTTTAGCTCTTGCAGAATGCGGCAGGTGATCTCAGTCAACCCTTGCCCCGGTTTCATAATATTAAGATCGTAATCCGGGACGATAGAAAAGAGCGACAAGACCTGATCGAGCATCTCACGGTGCTGAGCGGTCACACAGACTTTCGCTTCAATATCAGGATCTCTGGCCAGCGCATGGACCAGAGGCGCCATCTTGATGGCCTCCGGCCTGGTGCCAAATACGGTAAGTACTTTCACATCGATTCTCTTCGATTAGGCGATGAAGGCCGTAGCCTTCATCGTAGACGGCGTTCTTAGTGTGTGCGACGACGCGTTAACGCCACGCCTGCGCCAGTCAGTGCGCCCACAATCCCCCACATAATCATCAGGAATGCGCGACGCGGACAATCGCGTTTTACAGGTTCTTCAGGCGTTCTCAAATAACGATAGGTCTGAAAACGCGGGTCCAGGGTTGGGCCGACGTTCAGCGTGTTGAGCATGGCACGGTTTTGGTCGTAATCGAGGTCAAAATCTGGGCCTACAGCCTGCAGGTTTTCCAGACGCGCCTGCAGCATTGGACGACCAAGAAGGAACATTTCAGAATCTGGCAGTTCATCTGCTGGAACATCCGTTTCGCTACGGGAGATATTGCGCTGTTCCGCAATTTTCAGCGCCTGCTCAATGTTATGCACACGACGAGCGAAAATGGCTTTCGCCACCTCTTCCTGACGCTTCACCTGGGCTTTCATCTGGATGGTGCGGGCCGCCCATGCGCCTTTTAGCTCATCATTCAGATGGCTAGCAGCACGCTGGCTGGCAAAGGCCACATACTGGCGCAACAGGTTATTGGCATCCGGCGCAGTTTCTGCAATCAGCTTGACGCTGTCGTTAACGTTACGCAGGACATCACCCGGCATAAACTGGATGTTGTTAATCATGTCATCCAGCAGCGCGGCATCGGCTTTACTGTTGCCGACCATGCGTTGCTTGTAATAATCCGTCTGGTTCCAGAAATCGCGGCGCGTATCCCAGGAAGCCAGTTGCATCACAAACTCTTTATAGGCCTCGTCCATGACGGACGCCTGGTCAGGTGTAGCCAAATTGGCTTTGATGTCCAGGTTGCGCAGGAACTGCTGCTGCGAATAGTAGCCGCCCAGCATGTTAACCGTTGGTTTGTCTGTTATTGCCGTTGCGCTCCACTCTTGTTTTGCAAAGAATGTGTAGGCAAGCGCTAACAGTGCGAACCCCAGCGCGATCCCCGCAATCCAAAGTTTGCCTGCCCATAACACGCGAAACAAACCCCGAATATCCAGTTCATTCTCAGTTACCACTGATTTCGCTCCCGCCAACGGTTGAGTCATCATAGTCCCGGTTTTACTTAGTTAATGTTGTGTTTTTGCCACTGTTACGACGCATCTTGCGTTTTACACGTTTTATGAATCGCGCGACTTTCCATGCGCGCTTGATGCAGTAGCCGTAAAGGAAAAATGCTAGCAAGAATAATACCAACATTACCCATTCAGGAATGAAATGAGCGTACTCTGCTGCCACGCCAATAGCGGCCAAAATAGCTGCCGCGAGGGTGATCAGGACAAATGCCTGTCGGGAAGTAAAGCCTGCGCGCATGATGAGATGGTGAATATGCTGGCGATCGGGAGAGAACGGGCTCATTCCTTTACGCAGACGGCGATACATAATCGCCACCATATCCATCAACGGAATGGCAATAATCCACAGCGCCGTGACCGGGCTGATCGGGTGAGTTTTACCCTGCGTGGTTTCGAGCAAAATCCAGATGACGGTAAAACCAATCAGCGTACTGCCTGCATCACCCATAAAGACTTTATAGCGACGACCCAGAGCACCAAGGTTCAAGAGTATATAAGGCAGGATGGCGGCAATCATGGCGAAACACCACATTGACAGACTGTACTGACCATCAAACCACAGAATGATCCCGATGGCGCCAAACGAAACAGAAGACAGTCCACCAAGCAGGCCGTCAATACCATCGACCATGTTGAAAGCATTTATCGCCGCCCAGACGGCAAATAATGTCAGGAAAAAGCCAAATGGGCCCAGTACTAACTCCCAGGGACCAAATACATAGCCAAGGCTTCTCAGATACAATCCACCCACGACCATCATAATCACGCCAATGGCGGCCTGGACAGTGGCGCGAATTTTCACAGCAATGTCGAAGCGGTCATCAAGTGCGCCGATAAATACCAGCACACCGGCGCAGGCCAGATAGAGCACCGCATGCGGAATATAGTAATCCGCAATGCCAAACGTGAAACAGATACCCGCGTAAACAGAAATGCCGCCAACCAGAGGAATCAGCCCCTGATGGCGTTTACGAAAATTAGGTTTGTCCACTAACCCGACTCTTTTTGCCACCTTGCGCGCGATGAACAAAAAACAGGTCGTGAATAAAAAAATACTGATCAGCTCAGTAACTGCAGTGAGTAGATTCACAATGGATTGCTCTCAACAAAAGTTAGTCCCGGAAGTATAACCATGAAGCCCCTGCCTCAGAAGTATTAAAGGTGGCCTCTTACAACTCCCTTTGTATATTTTTCAACCAATTATTTCTTTAGTTGTATAAACGGTCCTATTGTCGCACCGACTGGTCTGAATTGGGAGTATGTGTTAATAGCGTATAAGCCATAAAAGAAAAACGCCACGTAAAAACGTGGCGTTTGCTGGGATTATTTGCGTTACGAGCGCTTCATCATGTCGAAGAAATCGTCGTTGGTTTTCGTCATCGCCAGTTTATTGATGAGGAACTCCATTGCGTCGATTTCACCCATTGGATGGATAATTTTGCGCAGGATCCACATTTTCTGCAGCTCTTCCTGAGTGGTGAGCAGCTCTTCTTTACGGGTACCGGAACGGTTGTAATCGATAGCCGGGAAGACGCGCTTTTCAGCAATCTTACGAGAAAGGTGCAGTTCCATGTTACCTGTACCTTTAAACTCTTCGTAGATCACTTCATCCATCTTAGAACCGGTGTCAATCAACGCGGTTGCAATGATGGTCAGGCTACCGCCCTCTTCCACGTTACGGGCAGCACCGAAGAAACGCTTAGGACGATGCAGGGCGTTAGCATCTACACCACCGGTCAGGACTTTACCGGAAGCCGGTACCACGGTGTTGTAGGCACGCGCCAGACGGGTGATGGAGTCGAGCAGGATGATCACGTCTTTCTTGTGCTCAACCAGGCGTTTCGCCTTCTCGATAACCATTTCCGCGACCTGAACGTGACGAGATGCGGGTTCGTCAAAGGTAGACGCAACCACTTCACCTTTAACCAGACGCTGCATCTCGGTTACTTCTTCCGGACGTTCGTCAATCAGCAGTACCATCAGCACACAGTCAGGGTGGTTGTAGGCAATGCTCTGCGCAATGTTCTGCAGCAGCATGGTTTTACCCGCTTTTGGCGGTGCCACAATCAGACCACGTTGACCACGGCCAATAGGTGACGCCAGATCCAGAACACGCGCCGTTAAGTCTTCGGTAGAACCGTTGCCACGCTCCATGCGCAGACGAGAGTTCGCGTGCAGCGGCGTTAAGTTCTCGAACAGGATCTTATTACGCGAGTTTTCTGGTTTGTCGTAGTTAACTTCATTAACTTTCAACAGCGCAAAGTAGCGTTCACCCTCTTTTGGAGGACGAATCTTACCTGAAATGGTGTCACCAGTGCGGAGGTTGAAACGGCGGATTTGGCTAGGGGATACGTAGATGTCGTCAGGGCCGGCGAGGTAGGAGCTGTCTGCAGAGCGGAGGAAACCAAATCCGTCTTGCAATATCTCCAGCACACCGTCGCCAAAGATATCTTCGCCACTCTTAGCGTGCTGCTTCAGGATGGCGAAAATGATGTCCTGCTTGCGCATACGAGCCTGGTTTTCCAGCCCCATATTTTCGCCGAGAGTGATCAGCTCAGAAACCGGCGTGTTCTTTAATTCGGTAAGATTCATAATGGTGTGGGTTCTTAAACTCGGGGTGATACTCGAACTTAATGTTGTGAATGGTATGGCAGGGTCATCCATGCCTGTTTAGCGGCCATCACCTCATGTCTGTTCGCTGTCTGGTCACAGGGAAAGAACGCAGAACTGAAACGACAAGACGGATTGAGTGACAAGCCCGGAATCTAGCAACTTCACGCACTGTTTATGTCAACAACGGGAAGTATCGGGTAAAACAAGATTCAAACAACAAGATTTGTTTAAAACGAAGTCATAGCTAACTTAGCACGACTAAAGCCGGGCGTCCAGAGATCCACATAAAATAGGCGCTCTGGACGCTCAGCGGAGAAACCTTACGCCAGATTAGCGTCCAGGAACTCTTTCAGCTGACCTTTGGACAGTGCGCCCACTTTGGTCGCTGCCACTTCGCCGTTTTTGAACAGCAGCAGGGTCGGAATGCCACGGATGCCGTATTTTGGCGCGGTGCCCGGGTTCTGGTCGATGTTCAGCTTGGCAACGGTCAGTTTGCCCTGATATTCGTCAGCGATCTCATCCAGAATCGGGGCGATCATTTTGCAAGGACCACACCATTCAGCCCAGAAATCGACGAGGATCAGCCCGTCAGCTTTAAGTACGTCCGTGTCAAAACTGTCGTCAGTCAGGTGAATAATTTTATCGCTCATATATAACTCCACAGGAATAAGCCTGGTACGTTGGTTTCGCCTTCATCAACGACGTGCTGATGTCGCATTAACCAACTAAAGGTTGACTTTATTTCACCGGATACGCTTTCGTAAAGCAATAGTAAGCTGATATTCTACCACACTATGAGCAAAACACATTTAACAGAACAGAAGTTTTCCGACTTCGCCCTGCATCCGCAAGTGATCGAAGCCCTTGAAAATAAAGGGTTTCATAACTGCACGCCCATTCAGGCCCTCGCCCTGCCGCTAACGCTGGCTGGTCGCGATGTTGCAGGGCAGGCGCAAACCGGTACTGGCAAAACGATGGCGTTTCTGACGTCAACGTTTCATTATTTACTTTCTCACCCAGCAATTGCAGACCGCAAAGTTAACCAGCCGCGCGCGCTAATTATGGCCCCGACGCGAGAACTGGCGGTACAGATCCACGCAGATGCTGAACCTCTGGCGCAAACGACCGGACTGAAGCTCGGTCTGGCCTACGGCGGCGACGGCTACGATAAACAGCTGAAAGTGCTGGAAAGCGGTGTGGATATCCTGATCGGTACCACTGGCCGTCTTATCGACTACGCAAAACAGAATCACATCAACCTCGGCGCAATCCAGGTTGTGGTGCTGGATGAAGCTGACCGCATGTACGATCTCGGCTTCATCAAAGACATTCGTTGGCTGTTCCGTCGCATGCCTGCGACTAACCAGCGCCTGAACATGCTGTTCTCCGCAACCCTTTCTTACCGCGTACGTGAGCTGGCGTTCGAGCAGATGAACAACGCCGAATATGTAGAAGTGGAACCGGAACAGAAAACGGGCCACCGCATTAAAGAAGAACTCTTCTACCCATCCAATGAAGAGAAAATGCGTCTGCTGCAAACGCTGATCGAAGAAGAGTGGCCAGACCGCGCCATTATCTTCGCTAACACCAAGCACCGCTGTGAAGATATCTGGGGCCATCTGGCTGCAGACGGACATCGCGTTGGCCTGTTAACCGGCGATGTGGCACAGAAAAAACGCCTGCGTATTCTTGAAGAATTTACCCGTGGCGACCTGGACATCCTGGTTGCAACCGACGTGGCAGCACGTGGTCTGCATATTCCAGCCGTTACCCACGTGTTCAACTACGATCTGCCGGATGACTGCGAAGACTACGTCCACCGTATCGGTCGTACCGGTCGTGCAGGTGCAAGCGGTCACTCTATTAGCCTTGCGTGTGAAGAGTATGCGCTGAATCTTCCAGCCATTGAGACCTACATCGGTCACTCCATCCCGCAGAGCAAATACAACCCGGAAGCACTATTAAGCGAACTGCCGCCGCCTAAGCGCCTCACACGCCCTCGCTCCGGCAATGGCCCGCGTCGTTCCGGCGCGCCGCGTAATCGTCGTCGTTCAGGTTAAGAAGATATGCTCAGTTCCACCTCGCTATATGCGGCAATTGATCTCGGTTCGAATAGTTTTCATATGCTGGTTGTGCGCGAGGTGGCGGGAAGCATACAAACGCTGACGCGCATTAAGCGCAAGGTCCGCCTCGCGGCGGGCCTAAGCAGCGATAATCATCTCTCTCCTGAAGCGATGGAACGGGGCTGGCAGTGTCTGCGCCTCTTTGCTGAACGTCTTCAGGATATCCCCCATACGCAAATTCGCGTTGTTGCCACAGCGACCCTACGCCTGGCAGTAAACGCCGTGGATTTTATTGCCAAAGCGCAGGAAATTCTCGGTTGTCCGGTTCAGGTGATCAGCGGTGAAGAAGAAGCCCGTCTGATTTATCAGGGCGTCGCGCATACCACTGGCGGTGACGATCGTCGCCTTGTAGTCGACATTGGCGGAGCCAGTACCGAACTTGTTACCGGGACAGGCGCGCAGGCAACCTCATTATTTAGCCTGTCGATGGGCTGCGTTACCTGGCTTGAGCGCTATTTTACCGACCGCAATCTGGCACAAGAAAACTTCGACGAGGCAGAAAAAGCTGCCCGTGAGGTATTGCACCCGGTTATGGACGAACTGCGTTATCACGGCTGGAAAGTCTGCGTTGGCGCGTCCGGAACCGTCCAGGCGCTGCAGGAAATCATGATGGCGCAAGGCATGGACGAGCGAATTACGCTTGCCAAGCTCCAGCAGCTTAAGCAACGCGCTATTCAGTGCGGCCGTCTCGAAGAACTTGAAATCGAAGGCCTGACGCTCGAACGGGCGCTGGTTTTCCCGAGCGGTCTTGCCATTCTGATTGCCATCTTCACCGAACTGAACATCCAGTGTATGACCCTCGCTGGCGGCGCGCTGCGCGAAGGTCTTGTCTACGGTATGCTGCATCTGTCGGTCGATCAGGATATCCGCAGCCGTACTCTGCGTAACGTACAGCGCCGCTTTATCGTCGATACCGATCAGGCAGGACGTGTGGCGCAGCTGGCATCGCTGTTTGCCGATCAGGTGAAGAACAGCTGGGATATTGAGCCGTTAAGCCGCGATCTGCTGTTAAGCGCGTGTGCACTGCATGAAATTGGTTTGAGCGTGGAGTATAAGCAGGCCCCGCTTCATGCGGCCTGGCTGGTACGCAATCTTGATTTGCCGGGCTTCACCCCGGCGCAGAAAAAGCTGCTGGCCACCCTGCTGCTGAACCAGACTAACGCCGTCGACCTCTCTTCCTTACATCAGCAAAACGCCGTACCACCCCGCGTGGCCGAGCATCTTTGCCGTCTGCTGCGCCTGGCCATTTTGTTTGCCAGCCGTCGTCGGGATGATTTGCTACCCGCGATTACGCTGGTTGCAAATGATGAGAAATTGTCACTGACGTTGCCGGAGAAATGGCTTGATAACCATCCGCTCGGCGCAGAGCTGGTCGAACAGGAGTGCCAGTGGCAGAGCTATGTGCACTGGGTTCTGGAAGTAAAATAGCGCCTTGAACACTGCCCGGTGGCGCTGCGCTTACCGGGCCAACACGTCTTATCCCTTTTCTTTGGCTTTTGCCAGCATCGCGCGAATATTCGCCACGTTAGCCTGTCCTTTGTGCATCCGTTCTTCAGCGGTAATCACTTTGCGCTCCTGCTCCCAGACCAGATCGTCCTGCGGTAGCTCCAGCAGGAAGCGGCTCGGCTCAGGGCGAACCAGTTCACCGTATTGCCTGCGCTCTTTGCACAGCGTAAAAATCAGCTCTTTCTGCGCGCGCGTGATCCCCACATAGGCCAGACGACGCTCTTCATCGACGTTATCTTCATCGATACTGCTCTGGTGCGGTAGCAACCCCTCTTCCATGCCCACCAGATAGACATAGGGGAACTCCAGCCCTTTCGAGGCATGCAGCGTCATCAGCTGGACCTGATCGGCCTCTTCCTCGCTCTCTCCGCGCTCCATCATATCGCGCAGGGTAAAGCGTGTGACCACCTGCGTCAGGGTCATCGGCTCGTCAATTTCAGAACCTTCCAGCATTTCGGTCATCCAGCTGAACAGCTGGTTAACGTTTTTCATGCGCATCTCGGCCGCTTTCGGGCTGGCGGAGGTTTCGTAAAGCCAGGATTCATAATCGATGCCGTGTATCAGATCGCGCACCGCCGCCACCGGCTCACGCTCTGCCAGGCGCTGCACTTCGCCAAGCCAGTGGGTAAAACGGGTTAACGCATCATAGCCCCGACCGCTCAGCGTCTGACTCAGCCCCATGTCGAAGCTGGCGGTAAACATGCTCTTATTGCGGGTCATCGCCCATTCACCCAGCTTTTGTAGCGTGGCCGGGCCTATTTCACGTTTCGGTGTATTCACGATACGCAGAAACGCGCTGTCGTCATCCGGGTTCGTGAGCACGCGCAGATAAGCCAGCAGGTCTTTGATTTCAGGACGTGAGAAGAATGAGGTGCCGCCAGAAATTTTATACGGGATGCGGTTCTGCATCAGCATCTTTTCAAAAACGCGCGACTGGTGGTTACCGCGATAGAGGATCGCATAATCCTTGTATTCGGTTTTGTTGACGAAGTGATGAGCGATAAGTTCACCGGTGACCCGCTCAGCTTCGTGTTCTTCATTGTTGGCGCTGAGCACTTTCAGCTCTGCACCGTAGCCGAGCTCAGAGAACAGGCGTTTTTCGAACACGTGCGGGTTATTGGCAATCAGGATGTTCGCCGCTTTCAGAATACGCCCCGATGAACGATAGTTCTGCTCCAGCTTAATCACCTGCAGTGCAGGAAAATCTTTACTCAGCAGCACCAGGTTTTGCGGACGTGCGCCGCGCCAGGAGTAGATGGACTGGTCGTCATCGCCAACCACGGTAAAACGCGCCCGTTTACCCACCAGCAGCTTCACCAGTTCGTACTGGCTGGTGTTAGTGTCCTGATATTCATCCACCAGCAGGTAGCGGATTTTATTCTGCCAGCGCTCGCGCACCTCTTCGTTTCGTTGCAGCAGCAGCGTGGGCAGCAGGATCAGATCGTCGAAGTCCAGCACGTTACAGGCTTTCATATGCGCATCGTACAGACCGTAGCAGTGGGCGAAGATCCGATCCCGTTCGCCTTTGGCACTCGCCGCCGCCTGGGAAGGCGTCATCAGATCGTTTTTCCAGTTGGAGATCGTCGAGATCAACTGCTGCTGCAGCACCTTGTCATCTTCGATCAGCCCTTCGGTGAGCTCTTTAAGCAACGCCACCTGGTCTGTGTCATCGAAGAGCGAGAAGTTAGACTTCATCCCCAGTGCGGCATACTCACGTTTGATGACATCCAGCCCCAACGTGTGGAAAGTGGAGATCATCAGTCCACGCGCCTCTTTGCGTCCCAGCGTCTGGCCGACACGCTCTTTCATCTCGCGCGCCGCTTTATTGGTAAAGGTGACCGCCGCAATGTGACGTGCCTGATAGCCACATTCACGGATCAGGTGGGCGATTTTGTTAGTGATCACGCGGGTTTTACCGGAACCGGCCCCTGCCAGCACCAGGCATGGTCCAGTAACGAATTCGACCGCTTGTTGTTGTCCAGGGTTTAAACGCATGGGAATATTGCTCAATCTTCGAACGGGGGATGGATTGTAGCAGAAAGCCGGGCGCAGATTTACCGGCTAATGATAAAGTGAAGAAAACGCGATTAATCCCGAGAACCGAATCATGGTAAAGACCGCAGCAGCCCTGCACATTCTGGTAAAAGAAGAGAAACTGGCCCAGGAGATCCTCACCAAGCTTGAGCGCGGCATCAGCTTCGACCATCTGGCTAAGCGTTACTCCAGGTGCCCGTCTGGACGTAATGGCGGTGATTTAGGGGAGTTTAAGCAGGGTGCGATGGTGGGGCCATTCGATCAGGCGGTGTTTAGCTGCCCGCTTCTCAAGCCTTTTGGCCCAGTGAAAACCAAGTTTGGCTACCATATCATTAAGGTGCTATATCGCCGCTGACGCGTGGTATATTGCGCCCCGATAAATTTTCAACCCATTCAAGGCACGATCATGGCAAAAACAGCAGCAGCACTGCATATTCTGGTGAAAGAAGAGAAACTGGCTCTGGATCTTCTGGAGCAGATTAAAAACGGCGCCGACTTCGGCAAGCTGGCGAAGAAGCACTCCATTTGCCCGTCAGGCAAACGTGGCGGTGACTTAGGTGAATTCCGCCAGGGTCAGATGGTACCAGCATTCGATAAACTGGTGTTCTCTTGCCCGGTGCTGGAGCCAACCGGCCCATTGCACACGCAGTTCGGTTATCACGTCATCAAGGTTCTGTATCGGAAATAAACAGCAAGGCCTTCTCGAAGAGAAGGCCTTGAATATTCACGCCGGTTGGTATTAACCCGCTACAGCAATACGTTTCATATCGGTCATGTAGCCACGCAGTTTCTGGCCAATTTTCTCGATTTCGTGACTGCGGATGGCGTCGTTCACATCACGCAGCTGTGCATTGTCTACTGCACCTTCAGCAATTGCTTTGCCCAAGTCGCCCGCCTGCAGGGTCGTCATGAACTCTTTCAGCAGCGGTACGCAAGCGTAAGAGAACAGGTAGTTGCCGTACTCAGCGGTATCAGAGATAACCACGTTCATTTCGTACAGACGCTTACGCGCGATGGTGTTTGCGATCAGCGGCAGCTCATGCAGTGATTCGTAGTACGCCGATTCTTCGATGATGCCGGAATCCACCATGGTTTCGAATGCCAGCTCAACACCGGCTTTCACCATTGCGATCATCAACACGCCTTTATCGAAGTACTCTTGCTCGCTGATTTTGCCGTCAAACTGTGCCGCCGTTTCGAACGCGGTTTTACCGGTCTCTTCACGCCAGGTCAGCAGGTTTTTATCGTCATTCGCCCAGTCTGCCATCATACCGGAGGAGAATTCACCGGAAATGATGTCGTCCATGTGTTTCTGGAACAGAGGTGCCATGATAGTTTTCAGCTGTTCAGACAGCGCGAAAGCACGCAGTTTAGCCGGGTTGGACAGGCGGTCCATCATCAGCGTAATCCCCCCCTGCTTCAGCGCTTCGGTGATGGTTTCCCAACCGAACTGAATCAGTTTTTCTGCATATGCAGGGTCAGTCCCCTCTTCCACCAGTTTGTCGAAGCACAGCAGAGAGCCCGCCTGCAACATGCCGCACAGAATGGTCTGCTCACCCATCAGGTCAGATTTCACTTCAGCGACGAAGGAAGATTCAAGTACACCCGCACGGTGGCCGCCGGTCGCCGCTGCCCATGCTTTGGCAATTGCCATCCCTTCGCCTTTCGGATCGTTTTCCGGGTGAACGGCGATCAGGGTCGGTACGCCAAAACCACGCTTGTACTCTTCACGCACTTCTGTACCTGGGCACTTCGGTGCCACCATCACAACGGTGATGTCTTTACGGATCTGCTCGCCCACTTCAACGATGTTGAAGCCATGAGAGTAACCCAGCGCCGCGCCGTCTTTCATCAGCGGCTGTACTGAACGCACAACATCAGAGTGCTGTTTGTCTGGCGTCAGGTTAACAACCAGATCCGCCTGCGGGATCAGTTCTTCGTAGGTACCTACTTTGAAGCCGTTTTCGGTCGCTTTACGCCAGGAAGCGCGCTTCTCGGCAATCGCTTCTTTACGCAGCGCGTAGGAGATATCCAGACCGGAGTCACGCATGTTCAGGCCCTGGTTCAGACCCTGTGCGCCACAGCCGATGATGACCACTTTTTTACCCTGAAGGTAGCTCGCGCCATCGGCAAATTCATCGCGCGCCATGAAGCGGCATTTGCCCAGCTGCGCCAGCTGCTGGCGCAAGTTCAGTGTATTAAAGTAGTTAGCCATGGGTGATACCTCGTGATGTTGTGTGTCTTATTGTTCGGTTCGCGTTTCAGCGAGAATGTACCCACATTACAACAGGAAATTTATTGCGGAAATTGATATATTCACAACGTCACGTTGCAATATCTGCAATGTAAAAAAGGAGAGTGGAATCCGTGGATTTACGCGATCTGAAATTGTTCCTGCATCTCGCCGAAAGCCGTCACTTTGGCCGCAGCGCCCGGGCAATGCACGTCAGCCCCTCCACCCTTTCACGCCAGATTCAGCGCCTTGAAGAAGACCTCGGCCAGCCCCTGTTTGTGCGCGACAACCGCACCGTCACCCTGACGGAAGCGGGCGAAGAGCTCCGCGTCTTTGCACAGCAAACCCTGTTGCAGTATCAGCAACTGCGTCACACCATCGATCAGCAAGGGCCGTCGCTCTCCGGTGAACTTCATATTTTTTGCTCTGTCACCGCTGCCTACAGCCATCTGCCGCCGATCCTCGATCGCTTCCGTGCTGAGCATCCCTCGGTCGAGATTAAACTCACCACCGGCGATGCTGCTGATGCGATGAATAAAGTGGTGACAGGCGAAGCCGATCTCGCGATTGCCGGTAAGCCCGAGACCCTGCCGGGCGCCGTGGCGTTCTCGATGCTCGAAAACCTGGCGGTGGTATTGATTGCGCCGGCGCTGCCTTGTCCGGTGCGTAACCAAGTCTCTGTGGAAAAACCCGACTGGTCGACGGTGCCGTTTATCATGGCCGATCAGGGGCCGGTTCGCCGCCGCATCGAACTGTGGTTCCGCCGTCAGAAAATCAGCAACCCGTCGATTTACGCGACGGTTGGCGGCCATGAAGCGATGGTCTCAATGGTGGCACTGGGCTGTGGTATCGCGCTGCTGCCGGAGGTGGTTCTGGAAAACAGCCCCGAACCGGTGCGTAACCGCGTGATGATTCTGGAACGCAGCGACGAGAAAACCCCGTTTGAGCTTGGCGTCTGCGCACAAAAAAAGCGGCTGCATGAGCCGCTTATTGATGCGTTCTGGAAAATATTGCCGAACCACTAGCCCGCCAGGAAGAACCTGAACGCCGGGTTATGGGTTTCGTCGTGACAGTCATAGCCCAGCTCGTTCAGCCGCGTTTCGAAATCCGGTTCATGTTCCCCTAGCTCGAATGCCGCCAACACGCGTCCGTAGTCGGTACCATGACTGCGGTAATGGAACAGGGAAATGTTCCAGTGCGTGCCCAGCGTATGCAGAAACTTCAGCAATGCGCCGGGTGATTCCGGAAATTCGAAGCTGAACAGGCGTTCCTGAAGCGGCTTCGACGGTCGTCCGCCCACCATGTAACGTACGTGCAGCTTTGCCATTTCATCGTCGGAAAGATCCACGACGCTATAGCCACCGTCGTGCAGCAAGCTCAGGATCTCCTTGCGCTCGTCTAGCCCCCGGCTTAGGCGTACGCCGACAAATATGCAGGCGTCTTTGGCATCGGCAAAACGGTAGTTGAACTCCGTCACCGAACGACCGCCCAGCAGCTGGCAGAACTTGAGGAAGCTGCCCTTCTCTTCCGGAATCGTCACCGCTAGCAACGCTTCGCGCTGCTCACCCAGCTCGCATCGCTCGGAAACGTAGCGCAAACCGTGGAAGTTGACGTTAGCCCCGGACAACACATGCGCCAGACGTTCGCCGCGAATGTTGTGCTGCGCGATGTATTTCTTCATTCCCGCCAGCGCTAGCGCGCCGGAGGGTTCCGCTACCGCACGAACATCTTCAAACAGATCTTTCATCGCCGCGCAGATGGCGTCGCTGTCGACGGTGATAATGTCGTCGAGATATTCCTGACAAAGACGGAAGGTTTCATCGCCAATGCGTTTCACCGCCACGCCTTCGGCAAACAGCCCGACGCGCGGTAAGTCAACCGGATGACCCGCGTCCAGCGCCGCTTTCAGGCAGGCAGAATCTTCCGCTTCAACGGCGATGACTTTGATTTGTGGCATCAGCTGTTTGATCAGCACCGCGACGCCCGCCGCGAGGCCGCCACCGCCGACCGGCACAAATACGCGGTCGAGATGGGCATCCTGTTGCAGCAGTTCCAGCGCCAGCGTGCCCTGGCCGGCAATCACCATCGGGTGATCGAACGGCGGCACCCAGGTGAACCCTTGCTGCTGCGCCAGCTCAATCGCTTTGGCTTTCGCTTCGTCAAAATTGGCACCGTGGAGGAGAACTTCACCGCCAAAGCCGCGCACTGCATCGACTTTAATATCTGCCGTGGCGACCGGCATGACGATCAACGCTTTTAGCCCCAGACGCGCTGATGAGAACGCCACGCCCTGAGCATGGTTACCCGCAGAAGCGGTAATCACGCCGCGTGCCTTTTGCTCATCGGTCAACCCGGCCATCATCGCGTAAGCACCGCGAAGCTTGAAGCTATGCACCGGCTGCCTGTCTTCACGCTTCACCAGAATCACGTTATCCAGGCGCGAAGAGAGCTTTTCCATTTTCTGCAGGGGAGTGACCTGCACGGCTTCATAAACCGGCGCACGTAGCACCGCCCTGAGATATTCCGCCCCCTCAGGGGCGGCAGATAAGGGTTGTGACTCGGCCATCATTAGCCCCCAAGTTTAGATTTATCGCGCACCGCGCCTTTATCTGCACTGGTGGCAAGACTCGCGTAAGCGCGCAGGGCGAAGGAGACTTCACGCTGACGGTCTTTCGGCGTCCAGGCTTTATCACCGCGCGCTTCTTGTGCTTCACGACGGGCCGCAATGTCCTGGTCGCTCAGCTTCAGCTGAATGCCGCGGTTTGGAATATCGATTTCAATCAGATCGCCATCTTCGATGATCGCGATGTTGCCGCCGCTTGCCGCTTCTGGTGACACGTGGCCGATAGACAGACCCGAGGTTCCGCCAGAGAAACGACCGTCGGTGATCAGCGCACAGGCTTTACCGAGGCCCATCGATTTCAGGAAGGTCGTTGGGTAGAGCATCTCCTGCATGCCCGGACCGCCTTTCGGCCCCTCGTAGCGGATCACGACCACATCCCCGGCAACCACTTTGCCACCGAGGATGGCTTCAACGGCGTCGTCCTGGCTTTCGTACACTTTTGCCGGCCCCGTGAATTTGAGAATGCTGTCATCGACGCCTGCGGTTTTCACAATGCAGCCATTTTCCGCGAAGTTACCGTACAGCACGGCCAGACCACCGTCTTTGCTGTAAGCGTTTTCCAGAGAGCGGATACAGCCTTCGGCGCGATCGTCATCCAGGGTATCCCAGCGACAATCCTGTGAGAATGCCTGGGTAGTACGAATGCCCGCAGGACCCGCGCGGAACATTTTTTTCACCGCCTCGTCTTTGGTCAGCATGACATCATACTGATCCAGCGACTGCGGCAGCGTCAGGCCGAGCACGTTTTTCACGTCACGATTCAGCAACCCGGCACGATCCAGCTCGCCCAGAATACCTAACACGCCACCCGCACGGTGTACGTCTTCCATATGATATTTCTGGGTACTCGGCGCGACTTTACACAGCTGCGGCACTTTGCGGGACAGCTTGTCGATATCGCTCATGGTGAAGTCGATTTCGGCTTCCTGCGCGGCGGCCAACAGGTGCAGAACGGTATTGGTGGAGCCGCCCATGGCGATATCCAGAGTCATGGCATTTTCAAACGCGGCTTTGCAGGCGATATTGCGCGGCAGTGCGCTTGCATCGTCCTGCTCGTAGTAGCGTTTAGTCAGCTCAACGATGCGTTTACCGGCATTGAGGAACAGCTGTTTACGGTCAGCATGGGTTGCCAGCAGCGAGCCGTTGCCCGGCTGAGACAGGCCCAGCGCTTCGGTCAGACAGTTCATCGAGTTTGCGGTGAACATCCCTGAACAGGATCCGCAGGTCGGGCATGCGGAACGTTCAACCTGATCGCTCTGCTCATCAGAGACTTTCGGATCCGCACCCTGGATCATCGCATCGACCAGGTCGAGCTTGATGATTTTGTCGGAAAGCTTGGTTTTACCCGCTTCCATTGGGCCACCCGAAACGAAGATCACCGGAATGTTCAGGCGCAGGGAAGCCATCAGCATCCCCGGGGTAATTTTGTCACAGTTGGAGATACAGACCATTGCATCAGCGCAGTGGGCATTCACCATATACTCCACCGAGTCGGCAATCAGCTCACGCGACGGCAGTGAATAGAGCATGCCCCCGTGACCCATCGCGATACCGTCATCCACTGCAATGGTGTTGAACTCTTTCGCCACACCGCCGGACGCTTCGATTTGCTCGGCAACCAGCTTACCGAGATCGCGCAGATGCACGTGGCCGGGTACAAACTGAGTGAAGGAGTTCACCACGGCGATAATTGGCTTACCGAAATCGGCGTCGGTCATCCCGGTGGCGCGCCACAGCGCGCGGGCACCTGCCATGTTACGGCCGTGGGTGGTGGTGGCGGAACGATACTTAGGCATGCTTTATTTACTCCCGTCTGACTATTTAAATGGGACGGTGCGTGCCGTCCCAAATTTATACTTAGTGATTTACCTGATCCAACCAGCCGTATTTATCTTCCGTTTCACCGGTAAAGAGGCCAAAGAATGCCTGCTGGATGCGCTTAGTGACCGGACCACAGCGCCCTTCACCTACCTGGATACCATCTACACTACGAACTGGCGTGATTTCAGCCGCCGTACCGGACATGAAGACTTCATCGGCCAGGTACAGTGACTCGCGGGACAGAACCTGCTCGCGCACTTCGATACCCAGATCTTTCGCCAGCTTGATGATGGCATCACGGGTAATGCCCGGCAGTGCTGAAGAGGTGAATGGCGGGGTGAACAGGATGCCATCTTTCACTTCAAACAGGTTTTCACCCGCACCTTCAGAGATATAGCCATTCACGTCAAGCGCGATGCCTTCCTGATAGCCGTGGCGGCGCGCTTCGCTGCCAACCAACAGTGAGGAGAGGTAGTTACCCCCCGCTTTTGCGGCCGTTGGTATGGTGTTCGGCGCTACGCGATTCCAGGAAGAAACCATTGCGTCGATCCCCTGCTCCAGCGCTTCAGCACCCAGGTAGGCACCCCACGGGAACGCGGCAATGATCACGTCGGTGTTATATCCGGCTGGCGGATTCACCCCCATACCCACGTCCCCCACGAACACCAGCGGACGAATGTAGGCGCTGGTCAGGTTATTCTTACGAATGACTTCACGGCAGGCTTCCATCAGCTCATCAACGCTTTGAGAAACCGGGAAACGATAAATTTTGGCTGAATCATGCAGACGCTGCATGTGTTCACGATGACGGAACACCACTGGCCCTTTGTGAGAATCGTAGCAACGGATGCCTTCAAATACGGACGTACCGTAGTGCAGCGCGTGGGACATCACGTGGACTTTCGCGTCCTCCCAACGAACCATCTCACCATTGAACCAAATGTAATCAGCTTTTTTCGTCGTCATTTATTTTTCCTGTCACGCTTAAGCGCGGATTTGTTGTGATGTGGTTGTGCTCTGGCAGATGGCAACATGGGCAACGTCTACCAGTTTTGTTAATTGACTAAACAGTAAGTCGACCGACCGCGCGCTGGCAACGGTTAATTCGATACTGATGTTTTGGGCGTCAGTGGCTGTCTCCATATTCATAGAGCAAATCTGAAAACCACGATGACGCACCACACGCAAAACGCGCTCTAACGTTTCCGGGTTGAAGCGAGCCTGCACGGCGACCTGATGTTGCATCATGATAATTTCTCCATCATTTGTGAGTTGCTGGCACCAGGCGGTACCAACGGCCAGACGTTCTCAAGCTCGTCGATTGAGACATGAAGCAGGTAAGGGCCTTCGCTTGACAGCATGGTGTCGAGTGCAGCTTCAACCTGGTCTTTGCGGGTAATATGTTGGCCAGGGATGCCAAAGGCGCTGGCTAGGGTGAGGAAATCGGGGTTATCTGTAAGGGTTGTTTCGCTGTAACGCTCCTGGAAGAACAGCTGTTGCCACTGGCGAACCATCCCTAAACGCTGGTTATCGAGCAACACGATTTTCAGCGGTAACTGCTTACGCTTAACGGTGCCCAACTCCTGAACGTTCATCATGAAGGAGCCGTCACCGGAGATACAGATAACCGTATCGTTCGGTCGGGCAACCTGAGCGCCTACGGCCGCAGGCAAACCGAAGCCCATCGTCCCTAATCCGCTTGAGGTGATGAAGTTTTCCGGGCGGGTGTAAGTCATGTGCTGCGCTGACCACATCTGATGCTGTCCCACATCAGTCGTCACCACGCTGTCGGCCGGTTTACGATCGGACAACTGTTTCAACAGCAGCGGCGCATAGATGGCTTCACCCGGATGATCGTAACGCCATGCGTGTTCAGTGCGCATATCGGCGGTATGCTGACGCCATTCGTTTATCGCCAGAGGCTGCTGTAAAGCCGGTAATAACGCGTTGAGATCGCCCTGCAGCGCGACATGCGCCTGACGCAGTTTGTTCATCTCTGCCGGGTCGATATCCATATGGATCACCCTGGCGTTCGGTGCGAAGGTGTTTAATTTGCCGGTAACGCGATCGTCAAAACGGGCGCCGACGGCAATCAACAAATCACACTCCTGCACCGCCAGGTTGGCCGCTTTAGTCCCGTGCATACCCAACATGCCCAGATAGTAAGGGTAATCAGCCGCTACCGCACCCAGGCCTTTCAGCGTGCAGGTGGCTGGCATCTGCGTTACCGCGATAAATTCGCGCAGGGCTGGAACCGCCTGTGCCATACCCACGCCACCGCCAACGTAAAGCATTGGCTTCTGCGCTTGTGCCAGCATCTGGCGAGCCTCTTCCACTTCGGCATGTGGGAAGATGTCGTCGTTTTCGACAGTGGAAAAATGCGGCTCCAGATCGCCCAGGGCAACCTGAATATCTTTTGGGATATCAACCAGAACCGGGCCAGGACGGCCAGAATTCGCCACGTCAAAAGCTTCGGCCATCACGCGCGGCAGCTCTTCCAGAGACTGAACGAGGAAGCTGTGTTTGGTGCACGCCAGCGACAAGCCGAGCACATCCACTTCCTGGAAGGCATCGGTACCGATGAAGGGAGAAGCCACCTGGCCGGTAATAGCGACAACGGGAACAGAATCGAGCAATGCATCGGCCAGGCCGGTGATCAGGTTGGTGGCGCCTGGGCCAGACGTTGCCATACAGACACCGGTTTTACCCGTGGCACGCGCATAGCCAATAGCTGCCATTGCTGCCCCCTGCTCATGTCTGCACAACAGGTGTTCTACGCCGCCGTCATACAGCGCATCGTAAATTGGCATGATCGCGCCACCCGGATAACCGAAGACTGTCTCGACTCCCTGCACGCGCAACGCATGTACAACCCACTGTGCCCCATTCATAGTTAGTTCCCCGTCATAAATCTGGAGAAACAGAATTTTATGCTAGTTGTCATTCTCTGCTCCTCATTTAAGTTTTTTAGTCATAAAAAAACCCCCGGACCTTTCGGTGCGGGGGTCTTAGTTCGTTAAGGCTTGATTTCTATGCCTTTCCTCGTCCAAGTGCAGCCCCGCACGGTGGGATAATAATCACCACCACGCTAATCACGACCAGGCTAATCACTCGTAGAAGGGCTGTCATTTTCAGTTCTTTCTGCATCTTGTTCGAAGGAATACCTAAAGAGTTACCACAGTTTTCAAATCTAACACAAGATTTATTTATGGCACACTTGCATAGCACGCAAATTATATTTCTAAAAAGTGTTGTTTTATATGAGGAAATTAGAAAATGAATATTTTTCATTTTTTCTACCCGCTTTTCGCGACAAAACGAAACGCTATCCATTTTTGCGAGGCGGTTTCCACGCTCACGTAAACATTGCATTTTGCTTCTAAAAATCATGAACAGGTATCGTAAGTTGAGGAACAGAGGCTAAACATAAGACTTTGACGCTGGCATAGTCGCGACAGGAGGTGGTGCCAATGTCACTATCAGTTGTTTACACGCGTGCGGCTTTTGGGGTGAAAGCGCCGCTTATCTCTGTGGAGGTTCATCTGAGTAATGGACTTCCCGGACTTACCCTTGTTGGCTTACCCGAAACGACGGTCAAAGAAGCGAGGGACCGCGTACGCAGTGCGATTATCAATAGCGGTTATATTTTCCCTGCGAAGAAGATCACCATCAATCTTGCACCTGCAGATTTACCGAAAGAGGGAGGACGATATGATTTACCTATCGCTATCGCGCTTCTCGCCGCCTCTGAGCAGCTTAAGGCACCCAGGCTAGGCTCGTACGAGTTTATCGGTGAACTGGCGCTGACAGGCGTGTTAAGAGGCGTTCCTGGCGCTATCTCTGGCGCGCTGGAAGCAATTCATGCGGGTCGACAAATTATTGTGGCCAATGAAAATGCCTCAGAAGTGAGCCTTATTGCAGAGAAAGGGTGCCTGATAGCCGGGCACTTACAGGAGGTCTGTGCGTATCTTGAAGGTCGGCATGAGCTGGCGGAGCCGGAAGAGAGCGATGAGACCCTGCCGGATAACACGGAAGATCTTAGCGATATTATGGGACAGGAGCAGGGGAAACGAGCGTTAGAGATCACTGCCGCGGGCGGCCATAATCTGTTGCTGATTGGTCCACCGGGTACGGGTAAAACCATGCTGGCGAGTAGGCTTAGCGGTTTGCTTCCTCCACTCAATAATCTCGAAGCGTTGGAGAGCGCTGCTATTTATAGCCTGGTCAGCTCAACATCACTGCAAAAGCAGTGGCGCCGTCGCCCTTTTCGTTCTCCACACCACAGTGCCTCACTCACAGCAATGGTGGGCGGTGGATCCATACCCGGTCCGGGAGAGATTTCTCTGGCGCACAATGGCACTCTTTTTCTCGATGAACTGCCTGAGTTTGAGCGCCGCGTGCTGGATGCTTTAAGAGAGCCTATTGAGTCCGGCGAGATCCATATCTCACGTACGCGCGCCAAAATAAGCTATCCCGCACAGTTTCAGCTCATCGCGGCGATGAACCCCAGCCCAACAGGGCACTATCAGGGTAGCCATAACCGCTGTACCCCTGAACAAACACTGCGTTATCTGGGGAAACTTTCTGGCCCCTTTCTTGACCGTTTCGATTTATCTCTGGAAATCCCTCTGCCCCCGCCGGGTCTTCTCAGGCAAACAGGCATAAAGGGAGAAAGGTCACTGGAAGTGCGGGAGCGCGTCATGAGTGCACAGGCGCGGCAGTTTGCCCGCCAAAACTGTCTGAATGCACGGCTGGATAACGCGGGGATACGCCAGTTTTGTTTTCTCAAGACGGAGGATGCGGTTTGGCTTGAAGAGACGCTATCACGCTTTGGCCTTTCTATCCGCGCGTGGCAACGATTGTTGAAGGTGGCCAGAACCATAGCCGATGTGGAGGGATGCCCGGACGTTCAGAGGCAACATCTTCAGGAGGCATTGAGCTATCGCGCGATCGATCGCTTACTGCTGCACTTGCAAAAATTACTGGCGTAAAAAAAGGGGCCGTAGCCCCTTTTCCCATCATCTTAGTCGTCAGACTCTGTGTAGTCTTCAGCACCTTCAACCTGCGGCTTACCGCCAGACAGCGTATGGAAACGCTTAGGACGCTTAATGCGAGCCATATACTTGATCCATACACGTTCAGCTTCAGACTGCGGCTCACGCTCACCACGGCAAACAGACACAAACTGTTTTTCGTCTTCGGTGGTTGGTTCACGCTTACCCAGATCCAGCTCGTTAAAGGCATAACCATGGCGCTCAAGCAATTGAGCTTCTTTGATGGTGAAATCGCCGTGACGAGAGAACCCGCGCGGATAATGTTTATTGTCGAAAAAACGATTAGTCGTCGTAAAGCTTTCCGCCATCCTGCACGCTCCTAATTCTTTGGCCGAGCTATTTATGGCGCGGAGTATTAGTTACGCTTGACAGAGTGTAAAACAAAACATTTAAATCATAACGACAAATAATTTTGTGGAGAAAGATGTGGATACGGAATTGCTAAAAACTTTCCTTGAAGTGAGCAGAACGCGCCACTTTGGGCGAGCAGCGGAAGCCCTCTACCTGACGCAGTCAGCGGTCAGTTTTCGTATTCGACAGCTGGAAAATCAATTGGGTGTGAACCTTTTTACACGGCATCGTAACAATATCCGCTTGACGCCAGCCGGTGAGAAACTTCTCCCGTACGCCGAAACGTTGATGAACACGTGGCAGGCAGCGCGTAAAGAGGTGGCGCATACCTCAAGGCACAATGAGTTCTCTATTGGTGCCAGCGCATCACTATGGGAATGTATGCTAAGTCAGTGGCTTACGCGACTTTATCATTCACACAGTCATCTCCAGTTTGAAGCCAGGATTGCGCAACGTCAGTCGCTTGTTAAGCAATTGCATGAACGTCAGCTGGATCTCCTGATCACAACCGAAGCCCCCAAGATGGACGAATTTAGCAGCCAAATTGTTGGGCAGTTTGGTCTTGCACTCTACGCTTCTGAACCTGCAATGATGAAAGCTGACCTGAGTTATCTGCGCCTGGAGTGGGGCCCGGATTTTCAGCAGCATGAAGCTGGATTGATTTCCACCGATGATGTTCCGCAGCTTACAACAAGTTCTGCTGAGATCGCCTGTCAGCAACTCGCCTTGTTGAAGGGTTGCACTTGGTTACCTGTTCGTTGGGCAGATAATAAGCCTGGCTTGCACACCGTGACGGACTCCACCACCCTTTCAAGACCGCTATATGCGATTTGGCTGCAAAATAGTGACAAGCAATCCCAGATAAAAGATCTGTTAAAAATCAACGTCATGGACTAATGCGATAAGCCTGCAGGGATGCAGGCTTCTTGTTCTGAAGGTTTTGCACTATCTTACGGGCAAAAAAAATCCTTTGCCGAAGCAAAGGATTCTATATGGCAGGGGCGGAGAGACTCGAACTCGCGACACCCGGTTTTGGAGACCGGTGCTCTACCAACTGAGCTACGCCCCTAAATCTTCTTACCATTAAGCCTGCCAGGAGGGCAGGCTTAATGTCTTAATAAGTGGCGGAACGGACGGGACTCGAACCCGCGACCCCCTGCGTGACAGGCAGGTATTCTAACCGACTGAACTACCGCT
>NZ_JBAKHK010000158.1:0-273 GCF_036903355.1 Enterobacter sp. UNJFSC 003 | reverse complement strand
CACCGAGAATTTTGCCCATTTCCAGATCGTTGAGTTCATCCATCACTACGTGGTAACGGGCAGGATCGCTGATGTGCTGGCGAAGATTGAGCGCCACCATGCGGTCGTCTTTGTTATAGCTGTCGATGCCCGTACAGGTGGAGAGCGCAATGACCTGATACCCTTCATCGAGAATGCGATTGACCACCCCGGCAAAGGCTTTTTCATACACTTGCTGAGTGGTGCCGAGACGTTTGTCGAACGGTGCCAGTTCGCGCAGGGTAATTGCTACCG
>NZ_JBAKHK010000157.1:0-273 GCF_036903355.1 Enterobacter sp. UNJFSC 003 | reverse complement strand
GGACAAATCTTCCGGCCGCCACGTCGGAATTGATCGGGCGGGAGGGGGTGCTAGCCGAGGTGACCCGCCTTGTCTCCGTCAATCGCATTGTCACGCTGACCGGCGCGGGTGGCATGGGCAAGACCTGTCTTGGGGTCGAAGCAGCCCGCCGGCAGATTCCGCACTTCCCGGATGGAGTCTGGATCGCCGAGCTCGCATCCTTGGCGGACCCCGGCGCGGTTCCCCGCGCGGTCGCATCCGCGCTGGAGCTCGAGATCCCAGACAGCCTTGCCC
>NZ_JBAKHK010000156.1:0-273 GCF_036903355.1 Enterobacter sp. UNJFSC 003 | reverse complement strand
GTATTGAACTGCGTCTTTCCAGCACCCGCCAGGAAACCGGGCGCTTCAAGGCGCTGCGCGTCTCCGGTCAAACCTGGGGCTTGTTCTTCGAACGGCTGAATGTATCGGTACAGAAACTGGAAAACGCCATCGAGTTTTATGGCGCTATTTCGCATAACAAACTGCACGGCCTGTCAGTGCAGGTTGAAACCAATCACGTCAAATTACCGGCGGTGGTGGATGGCTTTGCCAGCGAAGGGATCATCCAGTTCTTCTTCGAAGAAACGCAAGACG
>NZ_JBAKHK010000155.1:0-274 GCF_036903355.1 Enterobacter sp. UNJFSC 003 | reverse complement strand
CTGCTGGCCCGTGAAATTCACGCCGACATTCTTGTGATCACCACTGGCGTCGAAAAAGTGTGTATTCACTTTGGCAAACCGCAGCAGCAGGCGCTCGATCGGGTGGATATTGCCACCATGACCCGCTATATGCAGGAAGGGCATTTCCCGCCCGGCAGCATGTTGCCAAAAATCATCGCCAGCCTGACATTTTTAGAACAAGGCGGCAAAGAAGTGATTATCACCACGCCGGAATGCCTGCCTGCGGCGCTGCGCGGCGAAACGGGCACTCAGA
>NZ_JBAKHK010000154.1:0-274 GCF_036903355.1 Enterobacter sp. UNJFSC 003 | reverse complement strand
CCACTGCGCCAAATCGCCGCCTAGCTGCAATACATAGCGGTTAGCCTGAGTATTTAGCTGACCGTCACCGGCCCTTGAACGTTCGTGCCCTCCGACATGACGCATCCACATACTGCTTGCCGACCCCTGAGAATGCAGTGAATCTGTATACTGCGGCTCACCTAGACGGTCGTGTAAACGATGGCTAAACAGCGAGTTGGCTGCGGCAATGTTGCTGATATAGCTTCCGGCCTCCGGGCGATAAACTGATGGGCCTTCCGGATCCACAACAGGG
>NZ_JBAKHK010000153.1:0-274 GCF_036903355.1 Enterobacter sp. UNJFSC 003 | reverse complement strand
GGCCGGAACCATGCAGCAGGACAACGGTTTCGTCGCCTTGTCCGCAGTCATTAAAATGGATGCGCAGCGTTTTACCCGCTTCTTCTACATTCAGAAAACGGCTGGTGGCGGCTTCGGTTTGTGGCTGATAACTCATCATCTTCTCCTGCATATTCAGTTCTCTGTTCTGGCGCTTAACGAGCCAAATCCGGCAATCCACTCCGGGATTGGGCGGTAATAACGCCCTTCGCTACGCCAGTTGCCAAATGTAGAAATAGCGGCAAAAGCGGCGACC
>NZ_JBAKHK010000152.1:0-274 GCF_036903355.1 Enterobacter sp. UNJFSC 003 | reverse complement strand
GGTGCCTGCCCAGCCGGTAAGGCCGAATACCGGCGTCCCATCGGCAATCATTCCCAGACCTAACTTGGCAAAGCTGTCACCAATCAGGTAAGCAAAGGTGCCTTTAATACCATCGGCAGCGCCAATCGCTTTTTTAGGTACAAAGCCAACAGCAGCCACACCAATCAACAATTGCGGGCCAAAGACCAGGAAACCCAACGCAAAGAGAGAAGCCAGATAGATATATTCGTTACTGGCATGTTGATACACACCGAGCGTGGCGATAATCAGCGCC
>NZ_JBAKHK010000151.1:0-274 GCF_036903355.1 Enterobacter sp. UNJFSC 003 | reverse complement strand
GCATATCTCCCAGTAAGCCTAAATGTAGCGAACTGGTTTCAATGCTCTGCACGTTTTGCTGATGCAGGCGATCGACGTGGGCGTGGGAATAGCGGCGATTAAGAATGCGAAAACGATGTTTGCTGCGACGCAAACGACGAGCGCTGGTGACATCGCCAGAGAAGAACACCGACATTGCCAGCTTTAAATTACTGAGCAATTGCTCATAGAGCGCATCCAGTTCCTTCAACCCATCAAGCGAAAATGCCCGCCGTGCTGCCAGTGATTTGTCAGC
>NZ_JBAKHK010000150.1:0-274 GCF_036903355.1 Enterobacter sp. UNJFSC 003 | reverse complement strand
AAATGGGTGCAGGCCGATAGCCAGCAAATCAACGATTTTCGCACCGTGATGACCGGTGAATTACATCATTTACTGTTAAATCACTCATTGATTGGCGCAGGTTTGCCGCCGCAGGAAAACTCTGCCGATGCCTTCGCGGCTGGTCTTGAGCGTGGTCTTAATACGCCCGCCATATTGCCGCAGCTTTTTGAAGTTCGCGCCTCGCATGTGCTGGGAACACTTCCCCGCGAACAGGTCAGCGAATTTCTCTCTGGTTTGTTGATTGGTGCAGAGG
>NZ_JBAKHK010000149.1:0-275 GCF_036903355.1 Enterobacter sp. UNJFSC 003 | reverse complement strand
GCCCTGTGGCGCCTGTGGCAACAGCAGGGCGGGGCAACCCCCGCCGTCATGGCCGGTCACAGCCTGGGCGAATATTCCGCCCTGGTGTGCAGCGGTGCCCTGGCGTTTGCCGATGCGGTCAAGCTGGTTGAACTGCGTGGTCTGGCAATGCAGGAAGCCGTGCCGGAAGGCACAGTTGCCATGGCCGCCTTAATCGGTCTGGACAACGACTCCATCGCCGCCAACTGCGAGAAAGCGGCGCAAGGCCAGGTGGTCTCTCCGGTCAACTTCAACTC
>NZ_JBAKHK010000014.1:0-102440 GCF_036903355.1 Enterobacter sp. UNJFSC 003 | reverse complement strand
TTGTCCGAAGACATTAAGAATCCATGTCACTTTGAGTGCCCACACAGATTGTCTGATAAATTGTTAAAGAGCAGTGCCGCTTCGCTTTTTCTCAGCGGCGCGGGGTGTGCATATTACACTTCCCCGCCTCAGAGTCAAGCTTTTAATTTGCTTTTCTCTGTTGGTGTTCATCTCTGAACCCCGCTAACCCGGCGGCCTGTAAGCCGTTGCTCCGTGTCAGTGGAGGCGCATTATAGGGGATAACTTTGTAGCTGCAAGGATAAAGTGAAAATAATTTACTAACTGCTCATTTTCCAGGCAAACCGCATCCCAAAACTCCATTTTCGCCTGGTCTTTAAACAAAAACGAGCCGCGAGCGGCCCGTTTTTGTGTTTCGTGACTTACTGCACTGCCACAATGCGATCGTCGTTCACTTCCAGGCGTATCACTTTGCCCGGAATCAGCTCCCCGGAGAGGATCTGCTGGGCCAGCGGGTTTTCGATTTGCTGCTGGATAGCACGTTTCAATGGACGCGCCCCGTACACAGGATCGTAACCATTCTCGCTCAGCAGCTTCAGCGCATCATCTGAGATGTGAATTTCATATCCACGCTCTTCCAGACGTTTATACAGACGCTGCAACTGAATCTGAGCAATTGATGCAATGTGTTTCTCACCCAGAGGATGGAACACCACCACTTCATCAATACGGTTAATGAACTCCGGACGGAAGTTCTGGCTGACAACGCCGAGAACCAGATCTTTCATATGGCTATAGTCCAGTTCACCGAAACGTTCCTGAATCAAATCAGAACCCAGGTTCGACGTCATGATCACTACCGTATTACGGAAGTCGACCGTTCTCCCCTGCCCATCTGTCAGTCGGCCATCATCCAGGACCTGTAGCAGAATATTGAACACATCCGGATGCGCTTTTTCCACTTCATCCAATAGGATGACGGAATAAGGACGACGACGAACCGCTTCCGTCAGGTAACCACCTTCTTCATAACCGACATATCCCGGAGGCGCACCGACCAGACGAGAGACGGAATGTTTCTCCATAAACTCGGACATATCGATACGTACCATGGCGTCATCGCTGTCGAACATAAAGTTGGCCAGCGCTTTACACAGTTCGGTTTTACCAACACCGGTCGGCCCCAGGAACAGGAAAGAACCAATCGGACGATTCGGATCGGATAATCCAGCACGGCTACGGCGAATAGCATTGGAGACAGCTTCAACCGCCTCATTCTGACCAATAACACGGTTGTGCAGATCCTGCTCCATACGCAACAGTTTTTCGCGCTCGCCTTCCAGCATGCGCGCCACCGGAATACCCGTCCAGCGGGCCAGCACCTCAGCAATCTCTGCATCCGTCACTTTATTACGTAACAGACGCATCGTTTTACCTTCTGACTGCGTCGCGATCTCAAGCTGTTTTTCCAACTCTGGGATCTTGCCGTACTGCAACTCAGACATTCGCGCCAAATCGCCGACGCGACGCGCCTGCTCAATGGCAATTTTTGCCTGTTCCAGTTCCGCTTTGATTGTCTGTGTACCAGAAAGTGACGCTTTCTCTGCTTTCCACTCTTCTTCTAACGCAGAGTATTGGCGCTCTTTATCGTCCAACTCTTCGTTAAGCATATCCAGTCGTTTTTTACTGGCTTCATCAGACTCTTTCTTCAATGCCTGTTGTTCCAGCTTGAGCTGAATTATGCGGCGATCGAGCCTATCCAGTTCTTCCGGTTTCGAGTCAATCTGCATACGAATACTCGATGCCGCTTCGTCAATCAGGTCGATGGCTTTATCCGGCAACTGACGATCGGCAATATAACGATGCGAAAGCGTGGCTGCCGCAACGATAGCCGGGTCGGTTATCTGCACATGGTGGTGCAGTTCATAACGTTCTTTCAAGCCGCGGAGTATCGCAATGGTATCTTCAACGCTTGGCTCAGCAACAAACACTTTCTGGAAACGACGCTCAAGAGCAGCATCTTTTTCTATGTACTGACGATACTCATCCAGCGTTGTCGCCCCCACGCAGTGAAGTTCACCACGGGCCAGTGCAGGTTTAAGCATGTTCCCGGCATCCATCGCGCCATCACCTTTACCGGCCCCCACCATGGTATGCAGTTCGTCGATAAACAGAATGACGTTGCCTTCCTGTTTCGCCAGATCGTTAAGCACACCTTTCAGACGTTCTTCAAACTCACCGCGGTATTTCGCCCCGGCCACCAGCGCGCCCATATCCAGAGCCAGTACGCGACGACCTTTCAGCCCCTCCGGGACTTCACCGTTTACGATGCGCTGTGCCAACCCTTCAACGATAGCGGTCTTGCCCACACCAGGTTCACCAATCAGTACAGGGTTGTTTTTGGTACGACGCTGCAAGACCTGGATAGTACGACGAATTTCTTCGTCACGGCCGATCACCGGGTCAAGTTTGCCCTGCTCAGCACGCTCGGTCAGATCGACCGTAAATTTCTTCAAAGCCTGACGTTGGTCTTCGGCTCCCTGATCGTTCACGCTTTCACCTCCACGCATTTTCTCAATCGCCTGAGTCACATTGGCGGTGGTTGCGCCGGCAGTTTTCAGCAGGTCGGTCAAGGTACCGCGTGATTCAAGCGCCGCCAGAACAAACAGCTCCGACGAAATAAAGTTGTCCCCACGTTTTTGCGCCAGCTTGTCGCAAAGGTTCAGAACGCGCACCAGATCCTGGGACGGCTGTACGTCACCGCCGGTACCTTCCACCTGCGGTAAACGGCTCAGTGCCTGATCGATGGCTGTGCGTAGCTGGCCAGCATTAATGCCGGCAGACGTTAATAACGGACATACCGAACCCCCTTCCTGATTCAGCAAGGCGCTCATTAAATGAAGAGGTTCGATGAATTGGTTGTCGTGCCCCAGTGCGAGAGACTGGGCATCGGCGAGAGCAAGCTGGAATTTATTAGTAAGACGATCCAGACGCATAACTCCTCCCATAACAGGTCAATTTTGCTACTGGAGATTAAATGAGGTCATCCCTCAATTATTCAAGGTTAATGACCCGAATTATGTGAAAAGAAAACGGCACGTGCCAGATCGTCTTGATTCTTTAGGTTATATCAGCCAAATGAAACTTGCCATACGGCCTGTTGTTTTGTCCCGGCGATAAGAGAAAAAATCACCCTCTTCGGTGAAGGTACAGCGATCGCCGCCGAAGATATGCGTCACGCCAACATTATTCAGCCGCTGGCGGGCAAGCTGGTACATATCGGCCAGATACTTCTCATCCGCACTAACAAAAGCCTTCACGGCTTGCGGATCTTTAGCCATAAAGGCTTCGCGGACCTCTGCCCCCACCTCAAACGCATCAGGACCAATCGCCGGGCCAAGCCAGGCCATAATATTGGCAGGGGAGTCATTGAAGCAAGCGACGGTCTCTTCCAGCACGCCTTCACACAGACCACGCCAGCCCGCATGGGCGGCAGCCACTTCTGTTCCTGCCTGGTTGCAGAACAACACGGGCAAACAATCGGCTGTCATCACCGCACACACTGTCCCTGGAGTATTGCTGTAAGAGCCATCGGCACGTTTTGAAGCATAGGGTTCTCCCGTTAGCTTCAGCACATCGTTACCGTGCACCTGTTCCAGCCAGATCGGTTTCGATGGTAAATTACCCGCAGCAAACAGCCGCTTGCGGTTTTCTTCCACGTGTTCCAGGTTGTCGCCACAATGCGCGCCGAGGTTTAACGACTCCCACGCGCCCTGGCTCACACCGCCGATACGGGTCGAACTACAGGCAGCCACGCGTTCAGGCAGTGGCCACTCCGGGACAATCAGCTTGGTCATAACCAGTTCACTTGGTCCTTATGTTCTTCAAAGTCAGCACGCAGGGCTTCTATAAGTTCCACCATATCCTGCGGGAGCGGAGCATGCCACTCCATCTGAATACCGGTGATTGGGTGGTAAAGGCGCAGCATGATGGCGTGCAGTGCCTGACGATCAAATTTGCGCAGTACGCTGATGAAGTCATCCGACGCCCCTTTTGGCGGACGAGGACGCCCCCCGTACACCTGATCGCCCACCAGCGGATGGGTAATGTGCGCCATATGAACGCGGATCTGGTGAGTACGCCCGGTTTCCAGACGCAGACGTAAGCGCGTATGAATGCGGAAATGCTCCATGATGCGGTAATGCGTTACCGCCGGTTTACCCATCGGATGCACCGACATATGTGTACGCTTCGTCGGGTGACGGCTAATCGGTTCTTCAACCGTACCACCCGATGTCATATGACCAATGGCTACCGCTTCATATTCGCGGGTGATTTCGCGCAGCTGCAGCGATTCCACCAGACGAGTCTGAGCAGGAACGGTCTTAGCCACAACCATCAAACCGGTCGTGTCTTTATCCAGACGGTGCACAATACCGGCACGCGGTACGTCAGCAATTGGCGGATAATAATGGAGAAGTGCGTTAAGAACAGTACCATCAGGATTCCCCGCACCTGGGTGAACGACAAAATCACGCGGCTTGTTGATCACCAGGATGTCATCATCTTCATAGACGATGTTAAGGGGAATATCCTGCGGCTCGAATCGGATTTCCTCATCGATTTCAGCATTGATGGCGACAGCTTCCCCACCTAACACTTTCTCTTTAGGTTTGTCCCAGAGTTTGCCATTAACCAGCACGCGCTGGTCAAGAATCCATTCTTTTATACGTGAACGCGAATAATCAGGGAACAATTCGGCCAAAGCCTGATCTAAGCGTTGACCGAGCTGATTTTCGGAGACTGTTGCGGTGAGTTCTACTCGTTGTGCCATAAACTGCTTCTTCGTTTAACGTTGGGTTTTACGGCTTTGCCGTTTAATATAGTGTGCTATTGTAGCTGGTCTTAATCGGGAGCAGGAACAGAGTTTCTCCCGGACAAACATTTGAGGAAAGTCAAAACGTCATGACGCGCATGAAATATCTGGTGGCAGCGGCCACGTTGAGCCTGGCTTTGGTGGGCTGCTCCGGTTCAAATGAACAGGTCCCTGACAATCCGCCGAATGAAATCTATGCGACCGCACAACAAAAGTTGCAGGACGGTAACTGGAAACAGGCGATAACGCAACTGGAAGCGTTGGATAATCGCTATCCATTTGGCCCGTATTCTCAGCAGGTACAGTTAGATCTCATTTACGCCTACTACAAAAATGCCGATCTGCCGCTGGCTCAGGCAGCGATCGATCGCTTCATGCGTCTGAACCCGACTCATCCTAACATCGATTACGTGATGTATATGCGTGGTTTGACCAACATGGCGCTGGATGACAGTGCCCTGCAGGGCTTCTTCGGGGTGGATCGTTCCGACCGTGACCCGCAACACGCGCGTGATGCCTTTAACGACTTCTCGAAGCTGGTTCGCGGTTATCCGAACAGTCAGTACGTGACCGATGCCACCAAACGTCTGGTGTTCCTGAAAGATCGTCTGGCGAAATATGAATACTCGGTTGCTGAATACTATACGCGCCGTGGCGCATGGGTTGCCGTGGTTAACCGTGTAGAAGGTATGCTGCGCGATTACCCGGATACTCAGGCAACGCGCGATGGCCTTAAGCTGATGGAAAATGCGTATCGTCAGATGCAGATGACAACGCAGGCTGAAAAGGTGGCGAAAATCATCGCCGCAAACAGCAGCAACACCTGATAGATCTCAATATGCAAAACGGCAGCCCAAGGGCTGCCGTTTTTTATTCAATGTTGTCATTGGCTGAAGCGGTTTAGCTTTAATACATCCTATCAACTATGACCCTAATTATAGACGACGACAAGGTAAATATCGCCTCTTCCTGCCCTGCCTCACAAAAAAGATTCCCTGACAAAAACCGACAAAATAACGTGATCTAAATCACACATTTTGACATTAGGTCGGGTATGCTGGAATCACCAAGACGGAAAGACAAGAGGTAAAATTTATGACAATGAACATTACCAGTAAACAAATGGAAATTACTCCGGCAATCCGCCAGCACGTCGCAGACCGTCTCGCCAAACTGGATAAATGGCAAACTCATTTGATTAACCCGCATATCATTCTGTCTAAGGAGCCGCAGGGTTTCACCGCTGATGCAACTATCAATACTCCAAACGGCCATCTGGTCGCCAGCGCAAAACATGAAGATATGTACACCGCCATTAACGATTTGATCAACAAGCTGGAACGGCAGCTCAATAAAGTGCAACACAAAGGTGAAGCCCGTCGCGCCGCAACATCGGTGAAAGACGCCAGCTTCGCGGAAGAAGTTGAAGATGAGTAATCCTTTAAATTGAGTGTACCGCCAACGCGCCCTCGGGCGCGTTTTTTATTGACAGAATGAAAACAGTACGGGTACTTTAACCATAACAATCACAGGATGACTTCATGAAACCGACGCCGTTTTTCTTCGCATTCTTTTTTACCTTCCCCTGAATGGGAGGCGTTTCGTCGTGTGATAAAGAATGCGAAGACGAACAATAAGGCCTCCCAAACCGGGAGGCCTTTTTTATTGATAACAATAAACGAGACAGACAACACTATGACACCGGAAAACCCGTTACTGGATCTGCGAGTAAAAATCAGCGCGCTGGATGAAAAATTACTGGCACTGCTGGCAGAACGCCGCACGCTTGCCGTTGAAGTGGGTAAAGCCAAGCTGGATTCCCATCGTCCGGTACGTGACATTGACCGTGAGCGCGATCTGCTGGAACGTCTGATTCAGCTGGGTAAGGCACATCACCTTGATGCCCATTACATCACTCGTCTGTTCCAACTCATCATCGAAGACTCCGTCCTGACCCAACAAGCACTGCTGCAGCAACATCTGAATAAAACCAACCCGCACTCTGCCCGCATCGCGTTTCTTGGTCCTAAAGGCTCATATTCCCACCTGGCGGCGCGCCAGTACGCTGCCCGTCATTTCGAAGAGTTCATTGAGAGCGGCTGCGCAAAATTTGCGGATATTTTTAATCAGGTGGAGACCGGCCAGGCTGATTATGCCGTTGTACCGATTGAAAACACCAGCTCTGGTGCCATCAACGACGTGTACGATCTGCTGCAGCACACTAGCCTGTCGCTGGTTGGCGAGTTGACGATCCCTATCGATCACTGCGTGCTGGTCTCAGGCTCAACCGATTTGAACAAGATCGTGACGGTCTACAGCCACCCGCAACCTTTCCAGCAGTGCAGTCAGTTCCTGAACCGTTATCCAAACTGGAAAATTGAGTACACCGAGAGCACCTCCGCCGCGATGGAGAAAGTGGCACAGGCAAATTCCCCAACCGTTGCCGCACTCGGCAGCGAAGCGGGCGGCGCGCTGTATAGCTTACAGGTACTGGAACGTAACCTGGCTAACCAGACGCAAAACATCACCCGTTTCGTGGTGTTGGCTCGCAAGGCCATAGATGTTTCAGACCAGGTGCCGGCTAAAACGACCCTGCTGATGGCCACCGGCCAACAGGCTGGCGCGCTGGTTGAGGCACTGCTGGTGCTGCGTAACCACAACCTGATCATGACCCGGCTGGAATCCCGCCCCATTCACGGCAACCCGTGGGAAGAGATGTTCTACCTCGATATCCAGGCCAACCTGGAGTCTGCTTCCATGCAGAAGGCCCTGCGTGAGCTCGGTAAAATCACCCGCTCAATGAAAGTGCTGGGCTGCTATCCGAGCGAGAACGTCGTGCCTGTCGATCCGATCTAACGCTCGATAAAACGGCTTTTCTTCATCCCTGCCACGCTCACGGGCAGGGTGAAGATGGCGCCGGAAAGCGGGTATGCCGCTACCTCCTCCGCGTCCATATTTTCTCGCGTGGTGGTGATAAACAGCGTCTTCATATCATCGCCGCCAAAACAAACCATCGTCGGGCAACGAACCGGCAGGCGATACTCCTCCAGCTGTTCCCCTTGAGGTGAGAACCGCGCAATGCGCCAGCCATCAAACAGAGCACTCCAGTAACAGCCTTCCACATCCATTGCGGCGCCGTCAGGTATCCCCTCGCCGTCTTTGAATTGGCGAAATACCTCGCGTTTTCCGGGTTCGCCCTGTTCATCAAGCGGTGTACGGTAAATGACACCGTTAGGCGTGTCAGAGGTAAACATCCACTGCCGATCCGGGCTAAAGGCTAAACCGTTATGCCCGTGGATATCGCACTGGATGACGTGAGGCGTCAGGTCATTGTCGATGCGCATCAGCAGGGCGCCATTGTAATCCCCAGGCCCCCAGAAGGTGCCAGCATAGAAGCGGCCCAGGGAATCGGTTCCCCCATCGTTGAAACGCGCAAGCTGCGGATTAGACGGGTTATCACACACCTTGCGTCGAAGCAAACCGTGCTTATCGGTAAGCCAGATGCCATGACGCATCGCGACGATAAAACCACCGTGCTCACGCAGCGCGAAACAGCCCACCTCTTCGTGGAAGGAGAGTACCGAGTGTTGTGCGCTGGGCAGATGGTAACGGTGGATTTCGCCTTCCAGAATGTCCGCCCAGTAGAGCGCGTTCTCTTCAGCGCTCCAGGTCGGGCATTCCGGCAAATGCCCGGTGTAATTCAACAGCAGCTGTGGTTCAGCCATAACAGTTCCCCAAAATGAAAAAAGCCAGCAATGCTGGCTTTTAGTATATACATCATCGCATTACTGGCGACTGTCATTTGCCTGACGCAACAGCGTGCGGCTCTCACTCTGAAAACGGGTCGCGTAATCGCCGAACCAGTGCTCGACTTTGCGGAAGCTATCGATAAACGCCTGTTTATCACCGTGCTCCAGCAGAGTAATGGCTTCACCAAACCGCTGATAGTAGCGTTTGATGAGCGCGAGGTTATTCTCGGATGACATAATAATGTCGGCGTAAAGCTGCGGATCCTGCGCAAATAAACGCCCTACCATTGCCAGCTCCAGGCGGTAGATCGGCGAAGAAAGTGCCAGCAATTGTTCGAGCTGGACATTTTCTTCCGCCAGATGCAGGCCATATGCAAAGGTCGCAAAGTGGCGCAACGCCTGAATGAACGCCATGTTCTGATCGTGTTCAACCGCGCTGATGCGGTGCAAACGCGCGCCCCATACCTGAATCTGTTCCAGGAACCATTGGTACGCGTCCGGCTGACGCCCATCACAGTAAACCACAACTTGCTTAGCCAGGCTGCCGCTGTCCGGGCCAAACATCGGGTGTAACCCCAGCACCGGGCCGGTATGGGCTGCCAGCATCGCCTGCAACGGGCCATTTTTTACGGATGCCAGATCCACCAGAATACAATCTTCCGGCAGAGCAGGAAGCTTTCCAATAATCTGCTCCGTGACGTGGATAGGTACGCTGACGATCACCATGCCCGCATCTTTCATGATGTCTGGCGCATGTGCCCAGTCATCTTTTTCCAGGATGCGTACCTGATAGCCAGAAAGCGTCAGCATTTTCTCAAAGAGACGCCCCATTTGCCCGCCGCCGCCCACAATAACTACCGGGCGCAGCGACGGACAAAGGGTTTTGAAGCCTTTGTCGTTCTCGCTGGAATAAGATTCCCGCATCACGCGACGCAGAACGTCTTCTATCAAATCGGGCGAAACGCCCAGCACCTGCGCTTCTTTACGACGGGATGCCAACATTGAGGCTTCGCGTTCCGGAACATAAATAGGCAGGCCGTACTTGCTTTTAACCTCACCAACTTCGGCAACCAGCGCCATACGGCGTGCCAGCAGATCCAGCAGCGCCTTATCCACTTCATCAATTTGATCGCGCAGTGCGGTCAATTCAGCAACCATAACTAACCTCTTAAGCCAGACGCGTCGTCAGCTGGCCACGTAAATCTTTATGAATCTCACGCAGCAGCGCATCGGTGGTTTCCCAGCTGATGCAGGCGTCTGTTACCGATACACCGTGCTTCATCGCGCTGCGTGGTTGTTCTGATGATTGATTACCTTCATGAATGTTGCTCTCAATCATCAGACCGATAATGGAACGGTTTCCGTCTTTTATCTGTGCAACCACAGATTCCGCCACTGCGGGCTGACGGCGGTAATCTTTATTTGAGTTACCATGGCTGCAATCTACCATCAGAGCCGGGCGCAGTCCCGCCTGTTCCATCTCTTTTTCGCACTGCGCAACATCTGCTGGGCTGTAGTTCGGCGCTTTACCGCCACGCAGGATCACATGACCATCCGGGTTGCCCTGGGTTTGTAGCAGGCAAACCTGGCCCGCCTGGTTAATCCCCACGAAACGGTGCGGCATTGCTGCGGCGCGCATCGCGTTAATCGCCGTGGCGAGGCTACCGTCGGTACCGTTTTTGAAGCCAACCGGCATAGACAGACCTGACGCCATCTCACGGTGAGTTTGTGATTCGGTGGTGCGTGCACCAATCGCAGACCAGCTAAACAGATCGCCCAGGTACTGCGGGCTGTTCGGATCCAGAGCCTCGGTTGCCAGCGGCAGCCCCATGCTAACCAGCTCCACCAGCAGGCGACGCGCAATCTTCAGGCCTGCTTCTACATCAAACGAGCCATCCATGTGCGGATCGTTAATCAACCCTTTCCAGCCAACGGTGGTACGTGGCTTTTCAAAATAGACGCGCATCACCAGATAGAGGCTATCGCTGACCTCCTCCGCTAATGTTTTAAATCGACGAGCGTACTCAATGGCGGTTTCAGGATCGTGAATCGAGCAAGGACCACATACCACCAGCAGGCGCGGGTCACGGCCCGCGATGATGTCGGAGATGGTTTGGCGAGAGTGCTCAATTTGAGCCTCCTGCGCAACGCTCAGCGGGAACTCCGCTTTCAGTTGATCCGGGGTAATCAAAACCAGTTCGTCAGTGATATGTACGTTGTTCAGCGCGTCTTTTTGCATGATGGTGATCCTGTCTTGCTCGTTTGCGATAGTTGATTTCCTCTAAGAGGTGAAACAACGATACCACAACAAGTAAAGATTTCAATCCAAAATCCGTACACTTTAATTTACACAAGCCATTTTATTGCAAAATAATCGCGGTTAAACCGTAAATATAAAATTACAGTCGCATTTTCTTATGCCAGGCTATGCTGAAGAAAAAGGAGACTGGCTATGCGTTCTTTCGCGATTGCGCTGTTGTCACTGTATTTATCTGGCTGTCAGATTAACCCTTACACCTTCCATCCGGGCTGGACAAGCCCTGACTGGTTTGGCGCAGGAAAAGAAGACGCCATGAATGGTATTCCCGTTAAAGATAATTCGGCACTGGCCGATAATTACAACGACCCAAATGTGGATCGTAGTGAATATCTCCGCGGCTACGCTGAAGGACAGAAGAAAGTGTGTGTAGAAGATTTTATTCATGCATGGGGATTAGCAGGAAAATCATTTCCAGCGAGCTGCAATGCTACCGAAAATGCAGATAAATTGCGCGCGGCGTGGGAACGGGGTTCAGATGAGAGCATGAAGGCCAGCAGACTTAATTGATTTTATCTTTATCCTTCAAAAAATAAATACAACTGTAAGATTTAACCTAAGTCAACCCAGTTGCATTCCTGACATAATGACGGCTTTGATAAACAATGGTATTCTGCCCACAACTCTTAAGGACATCTATTTCCAGAGCGGTATGGCAGATTCTGGTGAGAAATTCATTCTTGATCTCTTTTTTCCGACTCACTCTGGTGCTCGTCCTGTCTCTTGTCGCTGGCTCAACGGCTGCAAGTCCGCTAGCAGAAACCGATAAAGCAGTGCGGTCGATTGTTTCTGGTATTGTGAGTTACACACGATGGCCGTCACTTTCCGGACAGCCCACACTCTGTATTTTTGCTTCATCTCACTATGTGCAAACACTCAGCAGTGTAGATAGCGAGTTACCTTATACTCCAGCCATTGTGCATAACGATCGGGAAGCACTGGCGGCAATGTGCGATGCGCTTTATTTCGGGACAGAATCCCCTGCGAAACAACTTGATATAATAAGTCAGCATCAGGGCAGAGCGTTGCTATTAATCTCAGAGCAGAACCCCGAATGTGTTATTGGCAGCGCATTTTGTTTAATAATAGATAACGACCGGGTCAGGTTTTCCGTCAATCTGGATGCACTTTCTCGCAGTGGCGTAAGGGTCAATCCGGATGTATTAATGCTTGCACGGAATAAGAAGCATGAATAAGGATTTCACTTTAACACCACGCCCAACGTTTAAAAGAACGTTGCGGCGTATCAGCATGATTAGCGTCATCATTACAATGACGTTTATATGGCTGTTGCTGTGTTTTGCTTCCGTGGTGACATTAAAGCAATACGCACAAAAAAATCTCGAATTAACCGGGGCAACCATGAGCCACAGTCTTGAAGCCTCTTTGGTTTTCAATGATTCGCTGGCAGCTAATGAAACGCTTGCCACCCTTGGCAAGCAGGGGCAATTCGCTACGGCTGAGGTTCTCAACCTCCATAACGAACGGTTTGCCTGGTGGACATGGGATCCCAAAGAAAATACCGACACGCTTGGTGCCTTAGTCAGTAACTGGCTATTTCCAGTCCCCATTGCGCAGCCGATAATGCACAACGGCAATGCCATCGGTGAAATTCGTCTTACCGCGCGTGACAGCCTGATCGGTCATTTTATCTGGATGTCTTTTGCTGTTCTCACGGGCTGTATTCTCTTTGCTTCTGCCGTCGCGCTTACCATTACCCGCTCCCTTCATGATGGTATGGTCACAGAGATGCAGAACATTACCGACGTCGTCCATGACGTACGCACCAACCGTAATTTCTCCCGGCGGGTCAAGGAAGGCCGCATCGAAGAATTTCATCAGTTTGGTGAAGACTTCAACAGCCTGCTGGATGAAATGGAAGAGTGGCAGCTTAAGCTGCAGGCGAAGAATGCCCAGCTGATGCGTACTGCCATGCACGATCCGCTGACCGGCCTTGCGAACCGCGCAGCATTTCGTAACAACATCGCGGCGCTCATGAACGATACTTCCGCAAAAACAAACTCAGCCCTGCTTTTCCTCGATGGCGATAATTTCAAGCTTATCAACGACACATGGGGTCATGCGGCAGGCGATAGCGTGCTGATTGAAGTCGCCAGCAGGATGGTCGAGTTTGGTGATAAACGTCATCAGTCATATCGTCTTGGCGGCGACGAATTCGCCATGGTGCTGTATGGCGTCCATTCAGAGCATGAGGTTCAACACATTTGTGCTGCACTGTCGCAGCACTTTATCCGCCCGTTTGCTCTGCATAACGGGCACACAGCATCACTGTCATTAAGTATTGGCTTTGCTCTGGCGTGGGAAAATGCTTCCGTGGAAGCGTTGCTTGAGCAAGCAGACAGCAAAATGTACCAGGTCAAAAACCAGCGTACAAAAACAATATCCTAAAAAGGAAGACGATATGTTGAAGCGATACCTCGCGCCGTTGTTATTGGCCTCCTTGGCCCTGGCTGGCTGTCAGACGCCACCAAAAGGCAAATTCAGTCCTGAGCAAATCGCGGCAATGAAGTCCTATGGCTTTAACGAACTGAATGGCAACTGGTCTCTGGGGCTGTCGGACAAGATCCTGTTTGATAAAAACGATGCCAGACTCCGCCCGGAGAGTGAAAAACAGATCCAGACCATGGCATCGCGCCTGGCTGCAACCGGGTTGAATCACGCACGGATGGACGGTCATACGGATAACTACGGGGAAGAGCGCTACAACGAAGCGCTGTCGCTGAAACGCGCAAATGTCGTGGCCGATGCCTGGGCGAAAGGTGCGAATGTCCCGCGCAGTAACTTTACTACGCAGGGTTTAGGTAAAAAATATCCCGTCTCCAGCAACGGTACAGCCCAGGGGCGCGCTGAAAACCGCCGGGTGGCGGTGGTCGTCAGCACGCCGTAGGATTTATTTCGCAGATGATTCGGCGAGCGACACGCTTGTTGCCGCTCGCCAGCGCAACCAGTCAATCACGATGAAGACCACCAGGCTCACGCCCATCACCGGCAATGCCAGCCCCAGCAGCACGCTAGCCACCACGGTGCTCCCCCTCGCCGAGTGCGACAAGGCCAGCCAACTCTGACACAACGTTTGCGCCGGACTCGCCGCTGACTGAGTCGGACGACGCATCCACCACATTCTGTACCCCCAAATAATCAGTACGCACAGGCCAATACCAAATGCGATGAGTAGGAGTTGATTCGCTATGCCGAATAAGATCCCCATATGGAAATCGACGCCCCAGCGGGTAAGTTTGGCCATTAACGGAAAATCGTCAAAGCGGGTTCTATCCAGTACCTGCAGAGAGTGAGGATCTACCGCAACGGCATCGACCTGCGTCGGCCAACTGCGATCGATTTCCGTCACGGTCCAGGCCTGGTCCGCCCTTTTCGCCGGCCGGATCTCAAGCTTGTTGGCATCAATGCCCGCCTTACGCGCTGCGCTTAACACACCATCAAACAGCGACAGATCCATCGCCATTTCGGGCATCAACATTTCGCCATGATGACCATGATGTTCGGCGTGCTCATCCACGATCTCCGGTATACCGGAAAGTTTTGTGTTCACCTGTGGAGTCAGCCAGTTCACGTCTGCACGCAGCTTATCCACATTCCCCCCCGCCCACTGTGACCATGTCAGCCCGGTCGCGGAGAACAGCAACATCCCACCCAGCAGCGTCCAGCCCAGGATGACATGCAGGCGTCGCCGATTCTGGAAGCGATTGTTAATCCGGCGCTTCGGTCGGGTATAAAACCACAGGGCGATCCCGCCCAGCGCAGACACCCACATCCAGGATGCAGCCAGTTCGCTATAGAGCCGTCCGACATCGCCCATCATGAGCGAATTGTGTAAATAATCGATTTTCTGGCGCAGCGGCAAAATCCCGCTGGTGCCATATACCGTCATATCACCACGCACGCCCAGATTCACCGGATCAATGAAAATAGCCCGGTGCTCCGATGGCCCGAGCGTCGGGTCGGCAAACATCACGCGAGTAGTATTCCCCTCTTCCAGCCCCGGCCGAACGGCATGTAAACGCAGATTTGAGCCAACGATCGTTTCCGCCTTGGCTATTTGTTCTGCCAGCGGCTGGCGTTCACCTACCGTATCTGAGTGCAGCGCATCCCGGTAGAGTGCATTTTCCAGCTGCGGGGTCGCCACGTATAGCGTCCCGGTCAGCGCAGCAAAGAAGATAAACGGACCGATAAACAGCCCGACATAGAAATGGAGTCGACGCAGCAGGTTTCCCCATGCCGCGCGCGGAGTACAGGTAGTCATACTTTTCCTTTTTAAGGCAAAAAGTTATCGATTTTGTTTTTAAAGGGAAAAAGCAGACCAGCGTGGCGGCGCACGCGTATCAGGATAGAGCCAGGGGAAAAAGTGCCAGTGGCTGACCGCCTGCCGCGGTGGCTTAAAACGCAGCCTTTGCAGCACCACGCAGAGCAGCACGGTCAACGCCAGCATCACGCCCGGCACATGGGCTAACAGTACGCAGTAGCCGCAGGCTTCTGCATGATCGACCGGCATGGAGTGTGGCATATCACCGTGGTGTTCATCCATCGACATCATGCTCATGTCATGATGCATCCCCGTCATGCCACTCATGGGATCTTTTTGCAGCGAGACGGAGATAAGCGGCGCTACCACGATCAGCAGGATCGCAAACAGCGCGGTCAATGCCGCTGTGCGTTTCCGTTTATGCTGATGCAGGACGTTATCCACTTACCCTCCAGTAAAGAGGCAAGTATTGTAAATGATTTATGATGAAAGGGTTAACGTGGGGAGTTAAAGAGATAAAAAAAGGGCCAGCCTTCGGCCAGCCCTTTTTAACAGGATGTTGCTTAAGCGAATCTTAGTTCAGACGCTCTTTAATACGAGCAGACTTACCAGTACGCTCACGCAGGTAGTACAGTTTAGCTTTACGTACAGCACCACGACGTTTAACAGCAATGCTGTCAACTACCGGAGAGTGAGTCTGGAAGACACGCTCAACGCCTTCGCCGTTGGAAATTTTACGAACAGTGAATGCAGAGTGCAGACCGCGGTTACGAATAGCGATAACCACGCCCTCGAATGCCTGCAGACGTTTTTTGGAACCTTCAACAACCCATACTTTCACTTCCACGGTGTCACCTGGACGGAAGGAAGGTACGTCCTGCTTCATCTGCTCTTGTTCAATTTGTTTAATGATGTTGCTCATAATTTAATCTCTTATCCTGGGTAAACTGATATTCGGGAGCGTATTACGCATTCCCATCATGTTCATGCTGCTGGTGCGCGTGTTCAGTTTTGAACTCGGCCAGCAACTTTGCTTGCTCTTCAGTCAGAGCCAGGTTTTCCAGAAGTTCAGGTCTTCTAAGCCAGGTTCGGCCCAGCGACTGCTTCAAACGCCAGCGACGTATCTCGGCATGGTTTCCAGACAGTAACACTGCCGGTACTTCCATCCCTTCTAACACTTCAGGACGAGTATAGTGTGGACAGTCCAGCAATCCATCGGCAAAAGAATCTTCTGTTGCCGAAGCTTCATGGCCCAGTACACCCGGAATGAACCGGGAGACGGAGTCAATCAGCGTCATCGCTGGTAACTCACCACCGCTGAGAACGTAATCGCCGATAGACCATTCTTCGTCAATCTCGGTTTGAATTACGCGCTCATCTATCCCTTCGTAGCGACCACAGACCAGAATCAGCTTTTGATTCGTCGCCAGTTCGCTCACGCCCGCTTGATCAAGCTTGCGTCCCTGAGGTGACAGATAAATCACCTTTGCGCCTTCACCTGCCGCGGCTTTTGCTGTGTGAATGGCGTCCCGTAAAGGTTGCACCATCATTAACATCCCCGGCCCGCCGCCGTAAGGACGTTCGTCCACGGTACGGTGCCGGTCATGAGCAAAGTCACGAGGACTCCAGCTCTGGATGCTCAGCAGGCCATTTTTTACTGCCCGGCCAGTTACCCCGTAATCGGTAATCGCGCGGAACATTTCAGGAAACAGGCTAATTATGCCAATCCACATAGCGCCGTCTTTTACCGTTTATCCGGAGAATTTAAAAACCAGGATCCCAATCTACTTCAATAGTTTGAGTAGTGAGATCGACATTCTTGATAACCTGTCCATCGAGGAACGGAACCAACCGCTCCTTGATGCCAAATGCATCTTTCAGGTTTGCCTTAATGACGAGAACGTCATTTGACCCGGTTTCCATCATATCGATGACTTTCCCCAGGCTGTAGCCGTCGGTAGTGACCACCTGGCAACCCATAAGGTCTTTCCAGTAGTAGTCACCCGCTTCCAGCTGTGGCAACTGCGACGAATCCACGACAATTTCACAATTCGTCAGCGCATTCGCGGCATCGCGATCGTCAACGCCTTTCAGCTTGATGACGATATCCTGATTGTGGTGACGCCAGCTTTCCAGCTCGACCTCTTCCCACTTACCGGCCTTCTGGATAAACCAGGGCTGATAATTAAAAATGCTTTCAGCGTCTTCAGTGGAGGAAAACACTCTGAGCCAACCACGGATCCCGTAGCAAGAACCCATTTTTCCCAATACGATCGGTTCAACAGGTGCTTTATTGCTCATCATGACCACCGTGACAGATTAAGCTGCTTTGTTTGCTGCTTTGATCAGCGTAGCAACGCGATCGGAAACAGTAGCGCCCTGGCCAACCCAGTGAGCGATACGATCCAGATCCAGACGAGTTTCTTCTTCTGCGCCAGAGGCCAGTGGGTTGAAGAAACCAACGCGCTCGATGAAGCGACCGTTGCGTGCATTACGGCTGTCAGTAACAACAACCTGATAGAACGGACGCTTTTTAGCGCCGTGACGAGCTAAACGAATAGTAACCATAACATCCTCTTGTGTGAATAAAACAACCGGGCCCCATCGAGGAACGGAGCCCGGGTGTCATATTAAAAGCCCGAAAATTTTACTGATTTCTGGGGAAAATGCAATCAGCATCTTGGATACTGAGCATTAAACACGGTTTATCGGCCAGGGAATCCTGGCGGCATCATGCCTTTCATGCCGCGCATCATCTTCGCCATGCCGCCTTTCTTCATTTTCTTCATCATGCGCTGCATGTCGTCGAACTGTTTGAGAAGGCGGTTCACGTCCTGTACCTGCATGCCACAACCGGCAGCGATACGGCGTTTACGGGAACCTTTGATGATTTCTGGCTTCGCACGTTCCTTCAGCGTCATCGAGTTGATGATCGCTTCCATACGCACCAGCACTTTGTCATCCATTTGCGATTTAACGTTGTCAGGGATCTGGCCCATGCCCGGCAGTTTGCCCATCAGGCTCGCCATGCCGCCCATGTTTTTCATCTGACGCAGCTGCTCAAGGAAGTCGGTCAGATCGAAACCGTCGCCTTTTTTCAGCTTGCTGGCCAGCTTCTCGGCCTGCGCGCGGTCAACTTTGCTCTCGATATCTTCGATCAGCGACAGCACATCGCCCATACCGAGAATACGGGAGGCAATACGATCCGGGTGGAAAGGCTCCAGCGCTTCGGTCTTCTCGCCTACGCCGAGGAATTTAATCGGCTTACCGGTGATATGACGAATAGAAAGCGCCGCACCGCCGCGGGCGTCACCGTCCACTTTGGTCAGCACCACACCGGTTAACGGCAGGGCTTCGTTGAACGCTTTCGCGGTGTTCGCCGCATCCTGACCGGTCATGGCATCGACAACAAACAGGGTCTCTACCGGGTTGATAGAAGCATGTACCTGCTTGATCTCGTCCATCATCGCTTCGTCAACGTGCAGACGACCGGCAGTATCCACCAGCAGCACGTCGTAGAATTTCAGCTTCGCTTCTTTCAGCGCCGCGTTAACGATGTCGACAGGCTTCTGAGCCACGTCAGACGGGAAGAAATCTACGCCAACCTGTTCCGCCAGGGTTTCCAGCTGTTTAATCGCCGCCGGGCGATAGACGTCGGCAGAAACCACCAGCACTTTTTTCTTGTGCTTCTCGCGCAGGAATTTACCCAGCTTACCGACGCTGGTGGTTTTACCCGCACCCTGCAGGCCCGCCATCAGCACAACAGCCGGTGGCTGCGCGGCCAGGTTAAGCACCTGGTTCTCTTCGCCCATCGCCGCAACCAGTTCGTTACGAACGATTTTAACGAACTCCTGACCCGGGGTCAGGCTTTTGTTCACTTCATGACCAACCGCTTTCTCTTTTACGCGGCTGATAAAATCACGCACGACGGGCAGCGCCACGTCGGCTTCGAGCAGCGCCATGCGGACTTCGCGCAGCGTTTCTTTAACATTTTCTTCAGTAAGGCGTCCGCGGCCGCTGATGTTGCGCAGCGTGCGCGACAAACGATCGGTTAAATTATCAAACATTGTCTCTCGCCTGAGGTAGAAACGTTGGGTCGCCGTAGCGACACATACACAGAATTTTGCCGGAGTATAACATGAAGGCGCCTTTGTTGTTATGCAACGGTTGGAGCAGGCGTCACGTAACGTTATACTGCTTCTCTTTCTTATTAAGACAACTGTCGATGCCTATATGCCTGTTTTCGCACTGATCGCCCTTGTTGCCTATTCAATCAGCCTCGCGCTGATCATTCCTGGCCTGCTGCAAAAAAACAGCGGCTGGCGGCGCATGGCTATTCTTTCAGCGGTGATCGCACTGATAAGCCATGCTTTTGCGCTGGAGTCGCGCATCATTCCTGGCGACGGTAGCGTGCAAAACCTGAGCGTGCTGAACGTCGGTTCGTTGGTCAGCCTGATGATCTGTACGGTGATGACCATTGTGGCATCCAAAAATCGGGGCTGGCTGCTGCTGCCGATTGTCTACGCGTTCGCGCTGATCAATCTGGCGCTGGCGACGTTCATGCCCAATGAGTTTATTACCCATCTCGAAGCCACCCCGGGGATGCTGGTGCATATTGGCCTGTCGCTGTTCTCTTACGCGACGCTGATCATTGCCGCACTCTACGCCATGCAGCTCGCCTGGATTGACTACCAGTTGAAAAACAAAAAGCTGGCGTTTAACCATGAAATGCCGCCCCTGATGGTCATTGAGCGTAAGATGTTCCATATCACCCAGGTCGGCGTGGTACTGCTGACATTAACGCTCTGTACTGGCCTGTTCTATATGAAAAACCTGTTCAGCGTAGAGAATATCGACAAAGCAGTGCTCTCCATCATCGCGTGGTTTGTCTATATTGTCCTGCTATGGGGCCATTATCATGAAGGCTGGCGCGGTCGTCGCGTGGTCTGGTTCAACGTCGCGGGTGCGGGCATTCTCACCCTTGCCTATTTCGGCAGCCGCTTCATACAGCAATTTGCTGGCTAAGTAACAAAGGAGTTCCCCCTGGAACACATCTCAACCACCACGCTGATCGTTACGCTGATCGTCATGGTGGTCATCTCCGCCTATTTCTCTGGCTCGGAAACCGGCATGATGACGCTGAACCGCTACCGGTTGCGTCATCGTGCGAAGCAGGGTAACCGTGCCGCGCGCCGCGTTGAAAAACTGCTCCGCAAACCGGATCGACTGATTAGCCTGGTGCTTATTGGCAATAACCTCGTCAATATTCTCGCCTCCGCGCTGGGCACCATCGTCGGGATGCGGCTATACGGCAACGCCGGCGTGGCAATTGCCACCGGCGTGCTGACGTTTGTAGTACTGGTGTTTGCCGAGGTGCTGCCAAAAACCGTCGCTGCGCTCTATCCGGAAAAGGTCGCCTATCCCAGTAGCTTCCTGCTGGCGCCGCTGCTGATCCTGATGATGCCGCTGGTATGGCTGCTGAACATGGTTACCCGCCTGCTGATGCGCATGGTCGGCATTAAAGCAGACGTCACCATCAGCAGCGCGCTCAGTAAAGAGGAGCTGCGCACGATTGTGCATGAATCACGCACGCAGATCTCCCGCCGCAACCAGGACATGCTGCTGTCTGTACTGGATCTGGAAAAGGTCAGCGTGGACGACATCATGGTGCCGCGCAATGAAATCGTCGGGATCGACATCAATGACGACTGGAAAGCCATCGTCCGCCAGCTGACGCACTCCCCGCACGGGCGCATCGTGCTTTATCGCGACTCGCTGGATGATGCCATCAGCATGCTGCGCGTGCGGGAAGCCTATCGTCTGATGACCGAGAAAAAAGAGTTCACCAAAGAGGTTCTGCTGCGCGCTTCCGACGAAATTTACTACGTGCCGGAAGGCACACCGCTCAGTACACAACTGGTGAAGTTCCAGCGTAATAAGAAGAAAGTCGGTCTGGTGGTGGACGAGTACGGTGATATTCAGGGACTGGTGACGGTGGAGGATATTCTGGAAGAAATTGTCGGAGACTTCACAACGTCGATGTCCCCTTCCCTTGCAGAAGAAGTCACGCCGCAAAACGACGGCTCGGTGCTGATCGACGGTAGCGCGAATATTCGTGAGCTCAACAAAGCGTTCAACTGGCATCTGCCGGAAGACGAGGCTCGCACCATCAACGGAATGATTTTGGAAGCGCTGGAAGAGATCCCTGCGGCGGGTACGCGGGTACGTATTGAGCAATACGATATTGATATCCTGGACGTGCAGGACAATATGATTAAGCAGGTGAAAGTCCTGCCCGTGAAACCCTTACGCGAAAGTATCGCTGAGTAGCTTATAGGCCGGGTGAGGCGAAGCCACCACCCGGCACTACGAATGGCAAATTACGCTTTTGCTTTCGCCACGGTCACCATTGCGGCACGAATAGTACGGCCGTTCAGGGTATAACCTTTCTGCATCACGCCCAGCACTTTACCGGCTTCAACGTCTTCTGATTCCACCATGGCGATTGCCTGATGAACGTTAGGATCCAGCGGTACGTTGGTATCGGCAATCACTTCCACGCCAAATTTACCCACGACGTCCAGCATGGATTTCAGCGTCAGTTCGATACCTTCAATCATTGCCGCGTTGTCCGGGTTAGCTTTATCAGCCACTTCCAGTGCGCGATCCAGGCTATCAATCACCGGCAGCAGTTCGTTGACGAATTTCTCCAGCGCAAATTTATGCGCCTTTTCAACGTCCAGTTCAGTACGGCGACGCAGGTTTTCCATTTCCGCTTTGATGCGCAGCACGCCATCGCGTTCGCGATTTTGCGCTTCTACCAGCTGAGCTTCCAGATTGGCAATTTTTTCATCGCGCGGGTCCACCTGATCAGCAGACGCGTCTGACTCTACGGCCTCAACGTTATCGTGCTGTTCCGTGATAATTTCTTCAGGGGCTTGCCCCTCAGGCGTTTTCTGTTCTTTACTACTCATGAATTTCTCCGCGTTTTTCTGCATTCATCTCGCTAACTTCGCTTATTATGGGGATCAGTTTCCGGGATTCAAGGGAACAAGACAGATTGTCATCATTCATCAGGCACAAGGACCTCCAGAAAATGAATAATCATTTCAGGTGTATTGGCATCGTAGGGCATCCACGTCATCCTACCGCATTGACGACACATGAAATGTTGTATCGCTGGCTGTCTGGCAAAGGCTATGAAGTCATGGTCGAACAGCAGATCGCCCAGGAGCTGCAGCTTAAGGGCGTCAAGACCGGCACGCTGGCGGAAATTGGCCAACAGGCGGATCTCGCCGTTGTGGTTGGCGGCGATGGCAATATGCTTGGGGCAGCACGTACCCTGGCGCGTTATGATATTAAGGTTATCGGCATTAACCGTGGCAACCTTGGTTTTCTGACCGATCTCGACCCGGACAACGCGCAACAGCAACTGGCTGACGTGCTCGAAGGCCACTACATCAGCGAAAAACGCTTTTTACTGGAAGCTCAGGTGTGCCAGCAGGACTGCCCTAAGCGCATCAGCACCGCCATTAACGAAGTGGTTCTCCACCCCGGTAAAGTGGCGCACATGATTGAGTTTGAAGTCTATATCGACGAGATTTTTGCTTTCTCGCAGCGTTCAGACGGGCTCATTATCTCAACACCGACAGGCTCGACCGCCTACTCGCTGTCTGCGGGGGGACCGATACTGACGCCATCGCTGGATGCCATCACCCTGGTGCCGATGTTCCCGCACACGCTGTCCGCTCGTCCGCTGGTCATTAACAGCAGCAGCACAATACGCCTGCGCTTTTCACACCGCCGCAACGACCTGGAGATCAGCTGTGACAGCCAGATCGCCCTGCCGATTCAGGAAGGCGAAGATGTGCTCATTCGTCGTTGTGATTACCACCTGAATCTCATTCACCCAAAAGATTACAGTTATTTCAATACATTAAGCTCTAAGCTTGGCTGGTCAAAAAAATTGTTCTGATTTTTCATCCAGCGCTTTACTGTATAAAAAACCAGTTTATACTGTATGAAAACACAGTCATGGTTTTTCATACAGGAAAACAATTATGCTGGCACAACTGACCATCAGCAACTTTGCCATTGTTCGTGAGCTCGAAATCGACTTTCACAGCGGCATGACAGCCATCACCGGCGAAACCGGTGCAGGTAAATCCATTGCCATAGATGCCCTCGGCTTGTGCCTTGGCGGTCGAGCAGAGGGAGATATGGTGCGCACAGGCGCCACCCGTGCAGATCTCTGCGCCCGCTTTTCCCTGAAAGACACGCCAGCCGCCCTGCGCTGGCTGGAAGCAAACCAGCTTGAAGATGGGCGTGAGTGTTTACTTCGCCGCGTCATTAGCAGCGACGGCCGCTCTCGCGGCTTCATCAACGGCACGGCGGTTCCCCTTTCACAGCTTCGCGAACTCGGCCAGCTCCTCATTCAGATCCACGGCCAACACGCGCACCAGCAACTGATTAAAGCGGAGCAGCAGAAAGCCCTGCTCGATGGCTATGCGGGTGAGTATGCACTTACTCAGTTGATGGCGGAGCACTACAGCCAGTGGCATCAAAGCTGCCGTGAACTGGCACAGCACCAGCAGCAAAGTCACGAGCGCGCGGCGCGGGCTGAACTGCTGGAGTACCAATTGAAAGAGCTAAACGAATTCAACCCGCAGGCGGGTGAATTTGAGCAAATCGACGAAGAGTACAAGCGTCTGGCCAACAGCGGCCATCTGCTGTCGACCAGCCAGAATGCGCTGAACATGCTGGCTGATGGTGAAGATATTAACCTGCAAAGCCAGCTGTATAACGTGCGTCAGTTAGTGACCGAGCTGGCAGGCATGGACAGTAAACTTTCTGGCGTGCTGGACATGCTGGAAGAGGCTGCCATTCAAATCTCCGAAGCCGGTGATGAGCTGCGCCACTACTGTGAACGTCTGGAACTCGACCCGAACCGCCTGTTCGAACTGGAGCAACGCATCTCCCGTCAGATCTCACTGGCACGTAAGCATCACGTCACGCCGGAAGAGCTGCCAGCGTTCTATCAGTCTCTGCTTGATGAACAACAGCAGCTCGACGATCAGGCTGACTCTCTGGAAACCTTATCCCTGGCGGTCAATATGCATCATCAGCAGGCGCTGGAAACGGCGAAGCAACTGCACGATATCCGTCAGCACTATGCTGTGGAATTAAGTCAGCACATCACCGACAGCATGCGCGCACTGGCGATGCCGCACGGCGTGTTCACCATTGATGTCCGCTTTGAAGAGAATCACCTGACGGCGGAAGGTGCAGACCGCATCGAATTCCGCGTGACCACTAACCCGGGTCAGCCGTTACAGGCTATCTCTAAAGTGGCCTCAGGCGGTGAGCTGTCGCGTATTGCCCTGGCGATTCAGGTGATTACTGCCCGTAAAATGGAAACGCCGGCGCTGATTTTCGATGAAGTGGACGTGGGTATCAGCGGCCCGACCGCTGCGGTAGTGGGTAAACTGTTGCGCCAGCTGGGCGAATCAACGCAGGTGATGTGCGTTACCCACCTGCCGCAGGTCGCTGGCTGCGGTCATCATCACTTCATCGTCAGTAAAGAAACCGACGGCGAAATGACGGAAACGCACATGAAGCCGCTGGATAAACGTTCCCGTTTGCAGGAGCTGGCACGCTTGCTTGGCGGCAGCGAGGTCACCCGCAATACGCTCGCGAACGCGAAAGAACTGCTGGCGGCATAAACTTTTTCGGGATCTCAGGGTCATACAGAACAACAAAAACGCCGCCAGACCGGTTTCAAAGTGGGGCAAGGTCTATTATCATCGGCATATAACATATGAGCCGCGTTCTGCTCGGGCCCGAAAAGGAATCAAATCACTATGCGTTGTAAAATGCTGACCGCTGCCGCAGCGGTTCTTCTGATGTTGACCGCAGGCTGTTCCACTCTGGAGAAAGTGGTTTACCGTCCTGACATCAACCAGGGGAACTACCTAACCCCTAACGATGTGTCTAAAATCCGTGTGGGGATGACACAACAGCAGGTCGCTTATGCACTGGGAACCCCGATGATGTCCGATCCGTTCGGCACAAACACCTGGTTCTATGTATTCCGTCAGCAGCCAGGTCATGAAGACGTGACCCAGCAGACCCTGACGCTGACCTTCAGTAGCGCCGGTGTGCTGACCAACATCGACAACAAGCCAGCCCTGACCAAGTAATCCGCGGTCTGAAATGCAAAAAGGTGCTCAGTGAGCACCTTTTTTGTTGTTCTTTTATTCCCTCGCCCAGTTGGGATGAGGGGATAATTATTTCCCCGATTTCTCCGCACGCTGACGGCGCAACTCTTTCGGGTCGGCAATTAGGGGCCGGTAAATCTCCACCCTGTCGCCGTCCTTCAGCACATCCGCCAGCTTCACCGGGCGGCTGTAAATACCGACTTTATTCTTCGCCAGGTCGATATCACTGCGCAGGTCGAGTAAGCCAGAAGCACGGATCGCCTCCTCAACGGTCGCCCCTTCTTCCAGGGTAACACGCTGCAGATATTGTTTCTCCGGCAGCGCATAGACCACCTCCACGGCAATCTTATGCGACACTGTAAACCTCTTTGGCGCGGGTCGTGAAGGCCTGAACCATATTTGAGGCCAGCTCTTTAAAGATGCGGCCAAACGCCAGCTCAATCAGCTTATTGGTAAACTCAAAGTCCAGATGGAATTCAATGCGGCAGGCGTCAGCACTCAGCGGCGTAAACTTCCAGCCGCCCATCAGGGTTTTAAACGGACCATCCACCAGATGCATCAAAATACTCTGATTATCGGTCAGCGTATTGCGGGTGGTGAACGTCTTGCTGATCCCCGCCTTGGAGACATCCACCGCCGCCGTCATCTGCGTCGGGCCAGACTCCAGCACCCTACTCCCGGTGCATCCCGGAATAAATTGCGGATAAGACTTAACGTCGTTCACTAACTGATACATTTGTTCCACGCTGTAGGGGACGAGCGCGGTACGGCTAATCTGAGGCATAGCATTTTCCATGGTCACACAACCGACAAATAATAACATTTATCACCTGTTAAAAAAACGCTAAGCCTCATCTCGTGCTAATATAGCGCGTTAGACCTCACGGGACGCAATGAGGTGACTTTTTGAAATCAGATTACCGACGGCTTTACGACACTTATGACGAAGAAAAAAGCACATAAACCAGGCTCGGCGACCATTGCGCAAAACAAGCGTGCTCGCCACGAGTATTTCATTGAAGAAGAATTCGAAGCTGGCCTTGCCTTGCAGGGCTGGGAAGTAAAATCGCTGCGCGCTGGGAAAGCAAACATCGGCGATAGCTATGTGATCCTGAAAGATGGCGAAGCTTTCCTGTTCGGCGCTAACTTTACGCCGCTGACCTTTGCCTCTTCGCATTACGTTTGCGACCCAACGCGCACCCGTAAGCTGCTGCTGAATAAGCGTGAGCTGGAATCGCTTTACGGACGCATCAACCGCGAAGGTTTTACCGTCGTTGCGCTCTCTATGTACTGGAAAAATGCCTGGTGCAAAGTGAAAATCGGCGTCGCGAAAGGTAAGAAACAGCACGACAAGCGTACCGATCTTAAAGAGCGCGAGTGGCAGCTCGACAAAGCACGTATCATGAAAAACGCAGGACGTTGATTCTGCGCGCTTATTGTACTATTCAATAAGTTAGCGTTTCGGGCTGGTATCCAGGAAGTGAAATCTGGTATACTCAGTTCAACACTATTGGGGCTGATTCTGGATTCGACGGGATTTGCGAAACCCAAGGTGCATGCCGAGGGGCGGTTTGCCTCGTAAAAAGCCGCAAAAAAATAGTCGCAAACGACGAAAACTACGCTTTAGCAGCTTAATAACCTGCTAAGAGCCCTCTCTCCCTAGCTTCCGCTCTTAAGACGGGGATCAAGAGAGGTCAAACCCAAAAGAGATCGCGCGGATGCCCTGCCTGGGGTTGAAGTGCTAAAACTAATCAGGCTAGTTCGTTAGTGGCGTGTCTGTCCGCAGCTGGCGTGCGAATGTAAAGACAAACTAAGCATGTAGTACCGAGGATGTAGAAATTTCGGACGCGGGTTCAACTCCCGCCAGCTCCACCACTTTATTAGTTGTTCGAAGTACAATGAAGTCTACTAAGCCCGCACAGCACAAGCTCTGCGGGCTTTTTTACGTCTATTGTCGTCCAGTGAGAATTGCTGAGAACTACGAGTTATGGCACCCTGAATGGGACCCACTAAGAAGGGTCCAAAAACCGAGGGTCCCAAAATGGCAAAAATTGCTAAGAAGCTCACTGACACTGAAATCAAAAGCACCAAGCCAGCCGATAAAGAAATCAACTTGTTTGACGGTGATGGTTTGATTCTACGAATCGCTCCTTTGGCGAAAGGAGGCAAGAAAAATTGGTATTTCAGGTATGCAGTACCAGTGAGCAAGAAAAGAACCAAAATGAGCCTTGGGACATATCCTCACCTTACCCTTGCAAGAGCCAGAGCCTTACGTGATGAATATCTCTCCTTTCTGGCAAATGGTGTTGATCCCCAAATCCATAACAACGATAAGGCGAAGGCATTAAAGAGTGCTACTGAGCACACTCTCCAAGCTGTAGCGCGGAAATGGTTAGATGAGAAGGTAAAGACATCAGGTATCTCACAAGACCATGCAGCAGACATCTGGCGCAGCTTAGAGAGAAATGTCTTTCCTGGTCTGGGTAATGTCCCTATCAATGAGATCCGACCTAAGCTCTTAAAACAACACCTTGATCCGATTGAGCAACGAGGCGTATTGGAAACTCTACGCCGTATCATTTCTCGTCTGAATGAAATCTTCCGGTGGGCAGCCACTGAAGAACTTATTGAGTTCAACCCGGCTGACAACCTTGGTCAAAGATTCAGTAAACCAAAAAAGCAAAATATGCCTGCCCTTCCACCAAGCGAATTGCCAAGGTTTATGGAATCTTTGACGAATGCGTCAATCCGGTTGGAAACACGTATGCTAATTGAATGGCAATTGTTGACATGGGTTCGTCCGGGTGAAGCTGTTCGCGCAAGGTGGTCTGATATTGATACAACTAACAGCATTTGGAACATTCCTGCTGATTTTATGAAAATGAAAAAGCCACACAAAGTTCCTTTGAGTAAAGAAGCTTTGCGCATCCTTGAATTAATGAAATCAATAAGTGGGCATAGAGAATGGGTTTTCCCCAGCATTAAAGCGCCTCTTAATCATATGCATGAACAAACAGCCAACGCAGCTATCATCCGAATGGGGTTCGGAGGCGAGCTTGTAGCTCACGGTATGCGTTCTATTGCAAGAACAGCGGCAGAGGAGTCTGGTAAGTTCAGAGCCGAAGTTCTTGAGGCAGCGCTTGCCCACTCAAAAAAAGATGAAATTATCGCAGCATACAATCGTGCAGAATATCTGATAGAGCGACAGAGTTTGATGCAATGGTGGAGTGATTACGTTCAAACTCAAAGAGCTAAAGCTATCGCTGCTTGACTGATACAGGGGATTAGCAAGAAGGATAGGGATAGCCTGAAATGCCCATATGCTGACGAATGCCCCGTAGCTAAAACATTCTCTCGAATTAAAAGCGCATATGTACATAAAACCAGTATAAAAACATAAGGTTATATAACTAAACTTTGATACGTGTGCTTCCATATGTTTTTAGTGTTTGCTATGGTGAAAAAATGATACTGATGTTTTTTTATGCTTTCATTGCTTGTTTCCTTAGTGGACTACCATATGGATTTCTTTGAAAAAACTAATGCTGACAAAAATTCAATAGGTTTTACCTATCAAGATTACGTTGCTTTAAAACATGCCTTAGAGCTTAAACCAGAAGAACACATTGGGATTGAAGTTTATGACGATCTCCATCTTGAGAGCATCGAGGGTCATAAAACCTTTATCCAAGTTAAACATTCAATTAACAAGTCTAATATAACTAATAAAGACATAGACTTATGGAAAACATTATATAATTGGTCAGAGGCGATTAAGACCATAGGCGACAAAAGCATTAGCCTTATTTTTTACACTAACAAAGGTCTTACCTTAGAGCCTGGTATCGTGCAACTTTTGACTAACGACACTAAGGACATTGAAAAAATAAAAGATGAAATAGAAAAGATAGAACAAGATCATAAAAATAAGTCAGATGACCTCTATAAGTATATTTCTATCATAAACTCACTCGAAAGCAATTCTTCTAAACGTTTATTTAATAGTATAAGTTTTCAACATAGCGAAGATGGGATCATCCGCCAAATAAAAACATTACTAAAAACATTAGCAATCCCTGATGATAAAATAGATGATGCTTTTAATTATATTTCAGGTGCTTTTTTTAAACATAAATATGATTTGGTTAAAAACCATACCAAAATAAATATAAGTTATGATGATTTTCGAAATAATTTGGGAATAGATAGGATTATTCAAATTTCAAGAAATTGTATAAATAATTTCGACCAATACTACGATTTTGAATCTGCATACCCAACTAACGTTGAGTCAAAGATCTCTTACAAACAACTCAAAGATTTGGATTTAAATAGCGATTCAATCGTAAAATATATAAATGAAATGGCCAAAACAGAAGCTTTCATTCAAAAATTGCAAAGCTCTGGAGATTTAACAACTCAAGAAGAAAGACTAATATATCAAAAAGCGTTTGATGAATGGCAATCACGTCATTCAGCAACGTATATACGAAGCCGTTTTACAGAAATAAATGAAGATCATCTCAATAAAGCCTTCTCTGTCTATACTGAATTGACAGGAAACTGTAATATTGTGTTGGATAAAAATCAATTACCTAAATCTATGACTACAGGAACGTTCTTGCTCCTTTCAGATAAGCCCAAAATAGGATGGCTTCAAAACTGGGAGTCAGTCTATAAATGAAAATATATAACAATGAGCTTTTGGGTATATTCTCTTTGCAAGAGGTGTTATCAATAGCATCAAATATTGAAATAAGCAATGCAATGCTAATTTTACCAATTATATTTCATAAAAAAAGCTTAGATTACCTTGCCCACAAGAGAACCAATACACTATCTTTTCAAGATCTACTATTAACCAAGCCCGAAATAATAGTATCCATAAATAAAAGATTCTATAATTTCCTTCCATCCTCAGTTAATTGTGTTTCATTGTGCCTTGAAAATGGAATAGCTGAATTACAACACGGTAAATTAGCATTTAAAAAAAAGTTAATATTAGATAATGCGATCCCGTTTATTGGCAAAAGAGCCGTAAAAATACAGGCAGCATCGATAAATGTTGCACGTTTATTATTAGAAGAACCACACAATATATATGACATTTGTGGAGTTAGATTATAATGCAGATTACTAATATTTTAATATGGCAAATTGATTCAACCTTGAGGAATTTAGAACTTAAGGAAAATAAGGTAAATGTAATAACAGGTGATTCTGGCAAAGGGAAATCCTCAATACTGGCTATCATTGATTATTGCCTTTTATCCTCATCATCTGATGGCATATCAAAAACAAATGTCGATAATTTTGTAAATTGGTATGGGATTAGATTAAGTATAAACGGTAAATATTTCACTATTTGTAGAAAAGCGACACACTTTGAAGAAGATGATCTAGTTTACTTTGACAAAAATGGAGACATTCCACAAATCCCTATTAACAATATCAAAAAAGATGTTTTAAAGGAACATCTGAATTATGAGTTTGGTATTAATAGTTCTCTAAAAATCCCTTATGGTGGTAGATTCATACAACAAGGGTCAAAAGTATCCTATAGATATTTTATCCCGCATTGCTTTATAGATCAAACAACACTAACCTCTTCAGAACATCTTTATTCAAAAATCTCTGATTTAAAGACAAGAGAGCGTATTGACCGAACCTTTGACATGGCTCTTGGCAGTGAAAACGCCGAAACTATGATAATGAGAACGCGGTTAGAAGAATTACAAAGGAATCTTGCTCGTATCGAATATAAACAGTCGGCTAGCAAAGACTCTTATTTCAATTTCGAAAGTGAAATAGAATCACTATACGACAGGGCGTGTTATTTTGGTTTAATAAGTGAAAACCGTAAGAATGAACCAACTGTAAGTGATAAACTTGAAAATTTGAAAGCGATAGTTAATTACAAGGATATAAACGAAATCCCAGCAATTAATGAAAGAACAAAAATTGAAAAAGAACTTTTTCTCTTAAAAAAAGAACTGACAGATATTAATGAATATATAGAAACAAACACTGAATATAAGAAGTTTTTAAAAGACAACCAAGACTCTCTTTTAATAGCCAAATATTTAGATGATAATTATAGCGAAATATTATATACAAAAAACATCTATTCAATCATTAAATCCTTATTGAACCAAAGCTCAGAGATAAAAAAGGCTATAGCCGAAAAAGGACAAAACTCACTCATATCAAAAACAAATGCTAAGAGAAAAGAGTTAGAACTTAAAATATCATCCTTGAGTAAAAAACTTACAACTGTTAGTGATGAAAAGATTACACCAATCGAACTTTATCGGTTCATGGGCGAACTCAGTTCTGAAATTAAACGGATAGTTGTTCTCCCTAAATATGATTACACTGATACTATAGAAAAGATAACTACGAAAATTGATGAGTTAGAAAGCAAGATAACAGATAATAATGCCTTTAAAGAATATACATTGAGTTTACTGAACGGAAAAATAAAGGAAATATTCACACGGATGCCTTTAAAAGGATTTGAGGATGCAACTCCTATATTTAACAAGGCAAAAAAAACACTTGATCTGATAAATAAAAATCAAGTTGAAAAAATGATAGATATTGGAAGTGCTTCTAACTATATGTATGTACATGTAGCTTATTTCCTTGCACTTCACGAATTGGTAAGAGATAGAAACGTACCGTGGGTTCCACGATTCTTAGTAATTGACCAGCCCAGCACTCCATATTTTAGTACTGCTGGTAAAAAAACTGATGACTTTGCAAGCCTTGATGCAGCCCTAAATGAAATTAATTCTTTTGTTGAGAAAATGCGGTCTCATGGTGGTTTCCAAATAATACTGTTAGAGCATATTGAAGAGTCTTATTGGCTTGACAGAGAAATGACGAACTTTACTCTTGTTGATAATGAATTAAGAGGCAATTATGGTTTAATTCATTTCAAATAAAATCGTACAGAGATTATGAGGGCACTATGATTGCATACATAGTGCCACAGCTTATCAGCTACGAGGTTTATAACCAACATCCAGGATAAATTTTGAAAGTTCTGAACGTGTTATATCAATATCATATGCGCTGCATAACATAGCAAGTGCTTGAGCAAATTTTATTCTTATCTTTTGCAGATTTTTATACATCTTCACATTAGCATCAGCGGAATTAGAAATCTTATGAAGACTCATAAGTTCTTCACTCATAGTCAAAACCAAATTTAATAAAACTAATGAAACCGACTCATCATTGCATTTCAGCCTAACATTTTCCGTCTCTTTCTTTATTTCTTCCAGGCTTTTTATAACTGCATAAATAATTTCCTCATCAAGAGGAGCCGTTAAGACTTTCTTTGGTTCAAGAAATTTTATATAACGTTCAATTTCAACTTTATTAGGGTTTTTCTTGATTAAATCCTTCAGGGTAATACCAGATATCGAAACACCAGAACCAATAACAGAGATAATATCCATTATGATCGACATAGATAACTCCTATCATACTCAAAATTAATTTCTCTCGAAGTATATTCCTTATCGTATTACTAAGCAAAATCAATGAGAAAAAAGCACTTTTTGCCCAAGAAAGCTGGACAGTGCTAGATAATCAAACGATAATATTATTATGATTGCTAAAACATCTACTTTCCCTTTATAAACAAAGAGTTAACTTAAATTATGGATATAAGAGAGTTTATCGGGAACTATCGAAATCATCCAGTACTGTTCATTGGAACTGGATTCAGTTTGAGATATCTGTCAAATTCCTTTGATTGGAATGGTCTCCTATCTCATATCTGCTTTGAGCTTACCGGTGATAAAGAATCTTATCTTGACATTAAATCAAAATGTCAAATAAATGGTGAGTATAAATATGAAAAAATTGCAAGCAATATAGAAAGATTATTTAACGAAACTTTATCTAATGACAGAAATGGTAAATTCAAAGAAATAAATGATATTTTCTATACTGAAATGGATAAAGGTGTTAATTTAAGTAGATTTAAAATATATATAACTAAAATATTATCAACCACTTTAGTTAAAGAAGAAAAAAATGACGAAATAGCTGAACTGATAAAAATGAGAAAAAATATTGGTTCAATTATTACTACTAATTATGACACTTTGATTGAACAATTTTTTGAATTCGAACCCCTAATAGGTAATAGCATACTTTTAAGTAATCCTTATGGTTCTGTATATAAAATACATGGTTGTGTCTCTGCCCCTTCCGAACTAACGATTACAGAAGAAGATTATGACTATTTCGATAACAAATATGAACTAATTAGAGCACAATTACTCTCATTATTCATTCATAATCCGGTTATCTTTATTGGTTATAGCATAAGCGATAGAAATATACAGCAAATTTTAAAGACTATTTTTTCCTATGTGCCTACTAACTCAGATATAGCTAATAAAATAAGAAGTAATTTTTTACTTGTCGAATATGAAAAAGATTCACGATCTAATACCATATCTGAACACGATATATATATAGGAAATGCTACCACAATAAGAATAAATAAAATAAAGACTGATGATTACGCTTCTATATATGAAAGCTTGTCAGATTTAATCTTACCAGTTTCAGCAATGGATATTAGAAAAGTTCAAAAAGTCTGGAATGAAATAAGAAGTGGTGGGGATATAGAAGTAAAAATCACAGAAGATTTAGACCAGTTAAAAAATGGACAAATGGTTTTAGCCGTAGGATCTCATAAACGAGTCAAGTATGAGTTCCAAACCAAGCCTGAGATGATGCAAGATTATTTCAAGATTGTTGAGGAAGCAAATAAGCAATTAATTATATTGTTAAATAAACAGAAAATACAAAGTTCCCAGTTCTTTCCAATCTTTGCATTCAGTGAAATCTGCCCTGAACTTGATAATGTAGAAATTTATAAGGAACAACAAAGAAGGAAACTTGCTGATCATTTTGAGCGGACAACTGCAAACAATTGCAGCAATATTCACAATACTATTTCAGAAATTATTGATGATAGGGCATTACCTATCTCAAAAAAAGATGACTGCATCTTTCATAGTTATTATCAAGATAGAATACAATCTGAGGATATTAAGAGTTATTTATTATCTTTCGAAGATAAAAATAGCACAGTATATAGACGATTATTATGCTTGTACGATTATAAACATTATGACATTTAAATTTCAATTAAAACATTCGAGGAAAAAATGAATAAACTCTTTTCAATATTTTTATTATTACCTTTAGCTGTCTACGCAGAACCACCAAAGATTGTTTCTCCAATTGATCATGCGCCGTTGTTCCATGCCTGCTCCGAAAAGCAAGAAAACTTAAATATTTCAAGCAACCAATTAATTGATAAATTAGTTGCTATATATCATATAAATAGAAAGACAGCAGAAAGGGTAGTATCTCTATTAGATACAATACCTGCTGCTGCGCAACCAGGTTTTGACTGTTCGAATGTTGACACAGAATATAATAACATCCATAAATAAAGAGAAGTAAAAGGCCTTCTTGTTCATAAGCAGGCCTTTTACTAAAATTGACAACATGGTTAAAACATTGTAGTTATTTATCACATTAATAATAATTACAGAGGTTCACACCATGAAAATAACTCAATTACTTTTTCTTCTGACAAGCATAGCTTTCTCAACAAATAGTTTTGCTAATGAATCAAATAATGCAAGTGATGACGTGCAAGAAATGCTTGGTTCTCAATATTCACAGATTGCTTATGAATATCTTACTTTACATAAAGATAAGAATATTTTTATTGATGAGAAAAATATAAATGAAAAATATACGCAAGAAGAATTCAAAAGATTATACACTCGTCAATTTAACACGAATTACAAATATTACTCACTTATGATAAAGAATCATCCAGAAGAATTCAAAAAGACAATTTCTTTATTAAATAAAATTAGAGAAACAAACAAGCCATGTCCACATAACGGTTTGATTAATCAATGTTTGTTTTCAAGGTCTCAATTTTTAGACTTCAATATAAAATTATCAAGCATGATTTTAAATGGTGAATCAAAACCGGAGATCGACCGAATATTTAAATCAAAAAAATTAGAAGAAAAACAATTTCAATTATTGAAAAACATGTTAATTGAACAAGCCACAAGAACCAAGCTATAAGCAAGGGCTAACTCTCAGCATCTCCTTCGGTGATACTTTGAGTTGCTCCTTGTTTTTTCGCCCTTTGGTTGAAAAAATTAAAAGCAAAATCAACTGCATACATTGACATTTTCAGCATCTATCATATAAGTAAAATAAGCATAACGGACATGCTTATTTTACTTTACAATATGAAAGGAGTTCATATGAATGATAGAAATCATACTTTTAATAATATCAAGCCATTCAGAATCTGTAGCTATGAAAATTTCGCTTCTGCTGAATTACCCTCTCAGCAGACACGTTCTCATTGTATTAGTATCAGATTAAATGATGCCGAGTTGTCTTACGTTGATAGCCTACGAGAGGATCTCAACCGTGCTGTTTGGATACGTATGTCAGCATTGAATCGTCTCCCTCCCAAAATTCCAGAAATAAATCTAACTGTCTGGAAAGACCTTGCCAAAGCATCTCAGGATCTGAACTACCTTGTTCAGCATCTCAACACTAAATCACACGATAGTCCTTTTACTATCACTGAAATTTATACGGTGCAAAAAAGAATAAAAGCACTAAGAGATGCCCTTCTGTCAGCAAATCGATCTGTCAGTGATAAATAATGAAAGGGATGCAAAAAATCCGCAGAGGAAAGAGTTTTGCTGGTGTAGTCCTCTATACGTTAAAGCCCGGTTCTCATCATAAAAATGACCCTATCGTGATCGGTGGAAATGTAACGATAGTTGGCAATGCCGCTAAAGATCTGATCGCTGAATTTGATAGCACCAAACAGCTTCGTCCTGACGTGCAAAAGGCTGTTTGGCACAACTCGCTTCGTTTGCCTAAAAACGAGGCATTGACTGATGCTCAGTGGGCTGAAATAGCAGATGATTATATGTCCCGAATGGGCTTCTCTGAGACGCATCTAAGATGCTATGTCCTTCATGACGATAAGGCTGGTCAGCACATCCATATCATCGCCAGTCGCATCGAACTCAGTTCGGGGAAGCTCTACCTTGGAAAAAATGAAAATCTCATCAGCACCCGCATCATCCAGCAGCTTGAACTCGACTATTCACTGACAAGAACCAAAGGGCCGGAAGCTAAGGCACCTCCGGCATCGCCCTCCCCTGAACCAAAACACAAAAAATCACGTAATGAAGCGATGATGGAGGAAAGGATTGGTGAGTTATGCCCTAAAACCATCATCCAGAACGCTCTTGAAGTATTCCTTGCCAATAAACCATCAACCACTGAGTTTGTGCATCAGCTTGTGGCACAAAACATCAGAGCAATCCCGAACATCGCTTCTACTGGCCGCATGAACGGCTTCTCATTCGAATACCAGGGGATTGTGTTCAAAGCATCTCAATTAGGAAAAGGGTATTCTTGGGCTGAATTACAAAACAAGATCGATTACCAAGCTGAACGCGATAATGCTTTTCTGTTCGAACTGAAAGCATCTGTCAATGAAGATTCTGAAATAGTCATCCCTACAGAAACCATAACAGAAGACGTGAATAAAGCCATCGAAGTGATTATCCCCGTTAACAGTACTGGTCTGGGCGAAGAGTGTTTACACGAAGCTGACGAAAGCCCTCAAGGTTTACTGAGAGTGGAAATAATATCTGGTTCTATTGCAACAGAAGAGGCTGCCGCAGCACTTCTCTCAGAAGCTTGTGGAGGTACTAAAGAAGTGTATGCAACCGAAGCGGTAAAAGAAGCTCGCAACAATCAGTCCCTGCCTATGGTGCAGACTGGTTTCAGATGGTTGGAAACCATCCCCTATCTCGATATCTTTATGAGAATATTGAAAAAGCTAAAAATCCCATTTTTGAAACCCCCAGTAAAGCACAAGACTATCACCTGCGTTAAGGTAGTTGAGACGTTTCCCTCAAGACCAAAAAACTATATTGAGACGCCTTCATTTCGTCGTAAAGCAACACACTCAATGTGAGCATGGCTCACGGTGGCAAGCCTTCTTGATAAGTGCAGCCCAATAAATTGATCGATAGCACCGATCGATAAAACAAACACGATAGCCATAAACTATCAAAGTTTTTAAATCGATCGGTACAAGTGATTTGCCTTTGCTGCAAACTCAGTCAAAATGTCAATTTACAAATATTCATCTAATAGACTGATTTAACTAGTCTATTTTTTATTTCAATGAGAAGAAGGTTTTGAAATGGCAGATACCATCTCGTGTGTATTCCTTGATTTCTCCATAAAACGAATATGACTTCATTCAGAACACATAGGAACTTGTATGAGTATCTCCACTACGAAACACCACAACATTAGTCTGTCTGAGCGCCAGCAACAAGAAATCATTACTAATGAATTCGAACTGTTTGGTGAAACTTTCGAGTTTGCGGAAATTTTCTCTGCGACTGTCATCAGTTCCAACCCAACAAATGCTCAAATCTTGGTAAAAACAAATGATGGTGATGAAAAGCAGATTTCAGCCTATGGTATCGCGGTAAGGAACTCACACAGGATTCGTCTATACGAGCTTCGAAAGTATAGCAACGATAACTCCTGTGTCGTATATGCCGATGCGCTCATTATTAATTCAAACACAGGCGAATATAAAGTAAACTTAAACAGGAAAACCGTCATTATTCCAGCTTTTCTGACAATGCTATTTCATAATGCTTCGACAGCATCTTTCTTCAGAGTAATGCCAGTTCCGAAGTGGTTTTATATTCTCTTCACTTTGCTTTGTTTGGCTTCTTTCATTGCATTTTGCTCATTGCTTGTGGGATTCAAAGATGGATATGTGTGGGATGAGCACAAGTATATGTGGCTCACATATTTCTTCTCAAGGATCGGAAGCTTCGTTTGTATCAAATGGATTAAAAGAAGAAGCGAGAGATTTGATCATAAACTCAGAAATCTTATCGATTTAGTAAAAAGATAAAAATTATCAGCAACAAAGAGTTAGCCCGTAGATTCCTACTGCGGGCTTATTAAATAATCACAGTCCATATTTTCTTTTCTTCTCTTTGATGGATAACTCTTTTTTTAGAATATTAGCACTATATTTCTTTTTCTCATGCATATAGATTTTTTCAGTTCTGCTGCCATTATTAATGATGAAATCAATCAATGAAGAACATATACTTTTCATTCGTTCTTTATCGATCATGTCATTTTCAATTTTATTGATATAGCAATAATAAGAAAGAAGCAAAAAGTTTAATACAACTTCCCTGTTTGAGAACGTTAACCTTTCAATTTCGGACTGGTATTTAATGTAAAAACCAGCACAAAAAAGATAGGACTGCTCGATTGTTTCTCTTTCTGCGAAGCCTGATTGCGTTAGTTTATCAACGAATCGATCAAGTAGAAGAAGATATCTTTCCATGATATTGATCTTTATTTTTTCCATAATATGCATCCTTGCAATTTATTTTTGTCATCCAGACAATTAAAGAAATATCAGAATTATTAATCATGTCAATAGTTAAAATCTATCAAATTATATTTAAATATCTTTTACAGGTAAGGGTCTATTAAGCTCTTCAACTGTTATTTGCTTCAAATGAGAATTATAAAGCCATATCTTGAACTGCTCTAAATATCTGTTATTTAATGCTATCAAAGCTTCGTTTTCAGTTTCGAGCCTCTTTATTCTCTGACAAGCGATTTCTAAATTAGCAGGCTTAATAGAACATGTTTCTTTAATACCAAACTTGAGAATCTTCTTTTTAGAATTAAAACAATCCGAAACCTTGACATGGCTACTTAGAGATTGTCTTGAAGGTCTCTTACCAATAATCTTTACTAACTTGTCGCATAAAGCATCCCAGGTTAGCTTCTCATCTTTATTCCAGTTATTTATAACATTTGTTATGCGTTTTTCATCATAACCAGTAATATGTTTAGCCATTTATTCTCCTTTTATAATTTTAGTTTGAAACTCATACCATTTTTCAGCATTGAGATTCCCATCATTTTTATCATGATACGTTTTTTCAATAATTTTATTATGAATTACCAATAGTCGATCATCATCCTTTCCAGAGTCTTGTATTGGATAATAACCGCATACGTCAAAAGCATATGAGTGCTTGCAGTAACCATACTTAGTAACGAGCACAGCTCCATCATTCAATGAATCGAAATCAGTTATGTCCATGATAGCTATTTCTTTTTTCCTATGGCTATTACTTGCCTCGATTGTCGTTTTTTCTCTTATGAGCTTAGTCATTTGTAAGTGTGATCGGTGATCATAGGAAACATTTTGTGAGACCAACTTTCTTCCAGACCATCGAGCGATACTAAACTCATCCATGCCATTAATTTGAGAAAAAGTATTCAATAGATGCCTTAATTGATGAGTTCTAATAGAATAGGGAATACCATCCTCATTGATATAGCCGTGTCTTTTGAACAGGTTTGTTGTGCCTTTAATACTTGCAACAGCATTAATATCCATTCTAAAAAACTCAGCCGTGGGTCTGAAAAAAGATGTAAAATCTTTTCTTGTCTTCTGACACAGTTGCCTATCAAATAAAAGACATAAAGCATTTGAATATTTAATTCTTTTTTCTTCATCATACCAAGGAAAATTCTGAGGCTTTGTGGTAATGAGTGCATACTTGGATGACTCAGTGCCTTGGCCTTCCATTGTTCTTGAGGCAAACCTTGCATGGTTGGACAGTTTTTTTAATCGAGCTATCGCCTTTTGAGCTATAGGGACCATTACTGTAGGAATCCATTTAATATCCCCAGCATAACCCTTTGCGGAAAAAAATCTTAAACCATATCGTTCAATGCCTTTGTCATCTTTTTCAGTAATCTCACAATCTGCTGGAAGACTTAAAATTTCTGAAATTCTTCCTGGAGCACACATGAGTAGTGTAAGAACAGAAGTAGTGAAAATGTCCCTCGTAGACAATTGGCTTTCATCTTTAGAGAAAATCTCAGCAATAGCTATTACAGATTTTATGTCTGGTAGTTTTGAGTGTCCTTCGAGTGAAGGTTCATAACCTTTCCAGCTCTGAGTTATTTTATGTCTTAACGGATTTACCCAGAAAAAGTATGATGAAGTCGTCATTCTGTTTCCTGTTAAGAATAAACATAGTTTCTCAAGTTCTTTACCAATTCCAACTGCTTGTACTTTTGAATATTTGGCAGATGCTAACCTTGCACATTCATCAAATATGATATTATTGCACTTAATAATATTAGCTTCTCCGTATAATTTCAATAAAACAAACTCAATGATTTTCAACATTGACAAAGTATTTTGGTTTGACTTTGACCTGTTAAACGAGTGAATATGAAACATATAAGCTTTAGCGAAATCAATGAAACTACCATCTAATCTATCTTTGCTATTTCGATTGTTGTTCATGTCAAATTTATTGAATCTATAATATCTCTTCCATACATTGCTTTTCCATGAAATCGCTAACTTCGAGTTGAAAATATTACTCTTACAAAATTCAATAAATTCATCAACATTTAAACTCGGATTATTAGCATTGGCTGGCTCGAATAGTATGATATTGGTCATTGGGAACTCCAGGCTCTAAAGTTTTTACAAGTGAAACATTCAATTTGATCATTTTTATCATTAAAAAATCCGAACGAATTTAAAATATATTCAGTAAAGAGCTTCTTGTTTTTTGACTGTTCTTCTCCAAGAAATATCTTTGATAGCGGTTCAAAAAAAGGATTGAGCATCTTGTCTATATCATGAACATTGTCTGGACAATTTTTTACGTATATCCCTGATGAGTTTATAGATTTATGGTCTAATGCTTTAGCTATTACTTCAACTGATGCACCTTCCTTTGCTAAACGAGTTCCCAGGGTATACCTAAATCGTCTTGCATTAATCCGTATAGGGCCGTTATTACTTGATGACCCAATGTTGAATTTAGTAGTCAAATTATTTAGTCTGTTTGAGATAAAAGAATTCTTCATATGTAAAAAATCAGTTGTCATGATGGTATCTAAACTTTGTCCAGTATCAATTAATACATATTGTTTAATGTCCATGAGTATAGGTAATTCATTTTTTAAATGACTAATTTTCCTCTTGACCCTATCTTCGATATGTTTCTTGTTCAGATCAATCAAGGTTATAAGTTCCTCATACAGGCTATCGTCGATTCTCATCATGCTGAACTCACTTCTGAAGTTCTTCCTTTGTTTTACTTTCGGTATATTTAGAAAACAACCCTCTTCCGTTCTGATGAGATCTTTCGCTTTCAACGAAGTTAGCTGTGATGGCCTCCTTCCCGTTGTTGCTAATAGAATAACGTAGCAATACATAAACAGAGGGATTTTATCTTCTTTCAACAATTTCCTGATACTTTCAAGTATGATTTTCAGCTCTTCTTCCGTTAGTGGTCCACTATTCGGATCTCTTCGTTTAACGGCTTCCCCTGTTAAATTAGGTTTAATGGTTATTTTTTCCAGCATTCTTAGAGCTGAGTTATCTACTCCTTCATAACCGAGTTTTTTCCATTTACTAAGAAAGTTCTTTATTGAATTTAGCTTATAGTTTTTCTCAGGGTCTAAGCTAACATTAAATTGATAAACCGCTTTGGAATTAATCATTTCAAGATCCATCAATCTTAGCCATTGGCTAAAGATGTGATTTATATTCTTTATGTAGCCTGCACTATATTCAGACGAAAAATATGCCAAGGTATTAAGATAACCAACACGCATCGACCCTGGCATTTTATCGGCAACCTTATGTGGGCAAACACAATTATTTATATCTAATTGCCATTTATTATCTGAAATCCTGAACCTATACCCCTTCATCATTGCAAAAACTACATTCTCTTTTTTTAAAGTGCTTGTTTTCATTTCATTCCCCTTTAGTTATTTTCCTCAAAGAGTCATAAACTCTTCCAATAACTTCCTTTTCTTTCATTGATATGTGTTTGAAGTTATAATTTTCTGACATCTTTGAATCTTTTGACCACCCCATGAGATAGCACCTCAAACCTGATTTTCGGCTGATATCTAAATTCGAATCATCAATTTCACTTGAATAGAAATAGTTCCAGGAGTGTCTCAATTTATGACCTGATAAATTCTTTAATTCCGGGCTTGATTTTTTAATAGTCGAAATTATCTTTTCATATGCTGAAACAGATAAAGGTTCTCCAACTGTTTTACATGAACTGTGTGTAACAAACAGGAAGTCATGCTTCTTCTTTTTGGTGTATTTATTTCTATAGTTATTTATGTAATCCAAAATCTCCAATGCTAACTCGTCCGACAAGGGAATTTCCCTTTCACCAGTTTTGACTAAAGGTTGATTCAGCCTTCGATCTTCAATGCAATCATGTCTTCTGAAAATACTTAGTGTGTAATCCCTAGGATTTAAATCATTAACTTTTAGATTTAATAGCTCTCCTGCTCTTAAACCACAATTCAATAGTAAGGTAAAAATGAGTCTGTTTCTCACTTGAACATCCTTCTGAAAAGGATTTTGGCTTCCTTCAATTTCTAATAACTCAAACAGTTTTTTTATCTCTTCTTTGCTCAGTGATTTATCTTTTCTGTCATTCATGCTAAGAGATTTATTTAGCGGGAGATGTGCTCTAATACTTTCTATGAAACTCTCGACTTCATATCTAGCATGAATTCCCTTAATAGAATGAAGTAAACCGCACAGCCAATTAAGATAGCTCGAAAAAACATGAATTCTATAACCGAAAGTTCTTCTTGCAATCTGATACCCTTTTATTAATCTTACATTTGTAATCTTTTGCTTATCAAATCTCTGCCTTGCATAACGGATCAGGTCATCCACTTCTGCTACACTTAGGAACTCCTTAATTTCAATCCTATCAATTATATTTATTTTCCTGCTTTTGAGGAAATTGCTTAGTATTAGTAAGTTTGTTGCAACTATCTCCATCGTTGATGCGGTCGCACTTCTATTCCTGACATTGGTTGTAAGATAGAGATTTTGATAATAAACAGGCAACTGTGTTTCTTTATCGAGAACCAAACATCCTCGTTCGCCATTGCTCATCACAAATTTTTTTATTTGATATGACATTATAATAACCCTCCGAAAACTTTACATTTAGTAATCACTACGGCTTATCTTTATTTTATCAATTTAAATTTTGCAAATTTTTTTGTTATATATGGCTTTATTTATAATGAATTTAAATATTTAAAAAAATTTCTTTCACGTGAAAGAAACAGGTACGGCTAGTAGATAGTATCCATACCCGATATTAAGAAACCACCTTTGAATACCTATGGCGTAAGCTCTGCCTGAAAAAACGTAAAGAATTACGTTAAATATAGGTTTTGTTAAGATATAAACTTTACTAATTTGAGCATTAATCTTCAAAAAATAAGAAGGCTGTAATTTTATTTCAGGAGACATGCTTTCTTGAATTTTCGATAGTTAATTGAATCCACTCTTCCACTTCACTTTCAACGAAAGCAACTGCACGAGATCCAATTTTTACTGGTGATGGGAAACATCCTTTGCTGATTAGATGATAGATCCAGGCTTTACCATAACCGGTTCGATTGAGAACTTCAGGGAGGCGAATAAGACGGGTGTTGTGCTGATTCATAGTCGTTTCCTCTTCTTTCATTTTGATGGAAACGACTATACGAATGAATCAGCGGGAAAGAGACCGAAGCTGGGAATTCCAGAGCTAATGGAGGTTGGCCTTAGTCAGAATCAGCGATTTTCATCACGTCTGAAACTCTGATGTTTTTGAGATGGCTGTTTTTGTTGATGAACAGATGAAACTGTCGGATGAAAGGTATACTCGCGGCCTTCAGAGCAAGGGGTCTGTCTGTGTCCCGAATTTGGTGATTAAGGCGGGTCTGTTCTTCATCATCATCGTCTGTGTAAAGGAGGCGTGAAAGACGGTCTTCTGATATCCGAACATTGTGCAGCGTTGACCATACAAGGATGTCGATCATGGGAATGAGTCTGTAGTTGATGATTTTCTTAATCGTTCCATAACCAAAGCGGATCGAGTCAGTAGTGTCAGCCTCAATGCCTCTGACCTTACGCCACTGAGGTAGTGCGGCTTTCAGGGATTCAGCTATTTCCTCGTCAGTTCCATTCGCCAAGTCGATTTCGACCATGACAGTATCTCTGAACAGGCGAGGTAGGGACTCTGATACAGGGCTTTCGAGGAATTCACGGTTAACCGAGTACTCATCCCCTCCCTCCCAGAAGAAAAGTGAATTTCGTAGTCCCACAATACTGAGTTGCGCCAGTCTTTCAGTTGTTGTCAGAAAGAAGTGTGGTGGCTGGTAAAGAGTATCCTCTCTTGTGAGATAGCCGAGATGCTTTTCTGTGATGAGAAAGGGCTTTCCAGTGAAGATCCTGTCGATGTAGAGCCTTACGGCTTCTGCTTCAAATTCTTCATGATATGGTTTGAAGAACAATGTCCTTGCCAGTAATTCATGGTAGAGGTGTATAAGCGGAAGCTCTTCGAATCCGCGATATGTATCAATATCCAGCCACTTCTTCACCTCTCTCGTCTGCTCAACTGACCAGTTTTTCATAACGATCTCCAACATGCATTAGACTTAATGTATGTAGCTAACGTAATCGACATGTTAAAGGAAGACCAATGAAATGAGTTCAGATGCCATCAGGAAGTTGAACCAAGAGGTTTGTTATTTTTTGATACAGTCTGCTAACGGACTATTTTCAGGGGATTATGCCGTTACGATTTATGGTTCCTTTATAGAACCAAAGGTAAAGTCAGAAACAACAGTTATCTAGAAAATTCAATTAAATAGATATCTAGTTACAGGGACGCCAGCAAATAAAGCAAGGGGTTACGTGAAAGCGTAGCCCCTTTTTAATGTCCAATGTCCACTTCACGTCCACCGAGCCACAAGGAAATGAACATGGCCAATATTAAAATCTCAAGGACTGAACATCTTCATCAATGCTTACGCCACGAAGTAATGATGAGTTCTAAGAAGTTTTCGTGGTTCAGGGTGCTGCATAAAGCTATTAAATGCCCCAATCGCCGTTTCCATTTCTGGTGGCGCATTGCATCTTACTGGCATCATTCAGACAGTAACTTCTTGAAAAAACGTGCGGCAAAGATAAACAGAAACCTCATTTTCAAATATGGAACTGAGATTCAGTTGGGGGCACACATCGGACCCGGAATGGTAATTTCCCACCATCACGGGATAGTGGTAAACGGCTCCGCTGTCATCGGACACTCTTTGCGTATCAGGCAGAACACAACAATTGGCATTACCGGTGCGAATGTTCATAAAGAACCGATATCCATTGCTATTGGCAACAATGTCAACATTGGCGCGGGTTCCTGCATCATCGCAGATAAGATTCGCATCGGTGACAACGTTGTGATCGGCGCTATGTCATTTGTGAACAAAGACATTCCCAGTAACACCACTGTCTATAGCGAAAAGACTTTGCATGTCATGCCTAACAAATTACATACCGCATGAAACAGGCACTGCTAAATGTTTCAGTTTTTTTAAAGTTACTTCCTGCCACCAAACCCGCGCCAGTTCTCACCCTGCGGGTTTTCCCGGAACTTCTCGCCTCAGACAATTTGATCTTCTTTTTTCACACAGAATCTAAAATAGCATTAACTATCTGATAGTTATTAATTTCGTCAGATCCTCCGCAGATCCATAGAAGTGAAAAACACTGAAATTCTTTTCACTCTTTTCAGTTCTGGTTTTCTGCAAAGCCTCCAGCAATGGCGCGGTCTGGCGGTATTGTTTGAAGGAAAATAAAACTGAAAAATTTTTATGATGCAAAAACCGCAGGCGAGTGTGGTGTAGTGCGATTTTGGTCTGCGAAAGAATTTTTTGGCCATGCTGTGACGCGCCAGCACCCTGCTGTGCGCACGACCTGTTTTAAGGGTGGCTTTGAGTGTCTTAAAAGGCTGAACGCGACAGAGCACTGTTGGCAGCGCGTAGCGATAGCCGCTTGTGAGGTAAAAAAGGAGATATCCCGCCTTGGGAATGACGGCATAAAAAAACCGCTTTCGCGGGTTATGTTCTGCACTGGTTTACTTGCCAATCACCGGGGAGTATTTGCCGCTTAGCGTGTCCGCGTTCGTTCCTGTGTTCCGGATGGCTCCCGCGTTGGTCGGTGCTCCCATATTGCTGTGGGTGCGGCTTACTGTTTGCTCTGCCAGCTCGTTTATCACATCGAGCGTGTCAAGCATCAGCTGTGCCACATTGATTGTGCCAGAGCCAATCCACACCACCGGGGCAATCATCTGCTATTGCACGGCCGCCACGCTTTTACGTATCTGGCCAATTTTCTCGATCAGGTTTTTATCCGTTGTGACTGCCTGGCTTCCGGCTATGTCCGTTTCCATGAACATTACGACGAGACGCTGGCGGTTGACCCGAACGGCCAGCTCCTCTCCCGCTATGGGGCCGGGGCGTGAAAGTGATTTCACCGGCGGATTTTGCCCGCGATGTGGCGGGGCTGATAACCCGACCTAACCCGCAATCGCCGGTCTTTTTTTTATCAGCCAAACACTTGCGGTGAAGAGTTAACTGTTCAGTCTTCACAGACCATTCAATTACTATGCTATTGAAAATTACATTTAAAAAAACAAAGTAAACAGTGTGACCAGTTAATATAAAAAAAGATCTTTTATTCACAATATGCTAGATATTGAGTGAATGCTTCTCACAATCCAAAACAGGAACGATGAGAATATGAATACAACATTACTTCGCGCACTGGATACCGATGGACACGATAAATTTGAAAGTGCTATTAATGCCCTGCAAGGTGATATTGCTGCCGCAGCGGCAAGATTATCAGTCGATCCCCGCTTACGGCTTGAATACTCAAAACGAATAAAAGAGATGGCCTCAGACCAACGGGCAAAGGCAAATGCCGGTGTAATTTCATGGGAAAAAGCGGCGCAAGAAGCCCAGACAACCCGAAATCTGATTATGGATATGGTGAGAGCGATAAACACCCCCTCGGACGAGCGATGGCTGAACGGATAAAGTCTGAAGGAAAGACGCTTAATGAGTTGATTGCTAAAAAGGCGAAATCTTTATTTGGCCCACAGGTAAATTTTAACAGCCTTTCGGAAGTACAAAAAATCAGATATACGCGAGCATTGTTGAATCCGCAGGCAAGTCTAACGCACAAGTAAACATGAAAATGATGTAGCTCTCGCGTATTGGAAGGGGGCTTATTGTTCTGTCGATTGCGATTTCTGTTTACGAAATTTATACCGCTGAGGGTAAGGTTTCTGAAATAGGCAGGCAGATAGCCATTACTGGTGCAGGTATTGCCGGTGCTGCTGCAAGTGGTGCTATGGCAGGGTTGATATGTGGCCCAAGCGCACCTGTTTGCGTGCTTATTGGTGGCTTCGTCGGTGGCGCTCTTGCCGCATGGGAAATGGGTCGTTTGTGGAATTGATTATGCAAAAGGTTAATTCAATATCTTTGGCGAAGGTTCGCGAAGCAACTGATTTTTCTCAGGCTCAGTCTGACGTTGTAATCAATGGCAATAACACTGACATTATTGTACCAGGACAAGTGCTGGAAGCTGCGGTTCAGGTCAATGACCAGCGCTATATCCTTTTTCTGACGGATGACGTTATTTTCGAGGAGTCACTGACTATTGTCCTCATCGACCTTCAAGACGGTGTTAAAGAGGTGATCCGTCTGGGTAATGAGTACTCGACGGGAAGTTTTGAGAACTTATCCGTTACAGCGGATAGCATCCATTTCAGATTCATTGGTGATTCTCTCTGGACAATCAAAACCGCCGACTCACCACGTTTGAGGCTTCCTTTTGGTTCAGATCCGAAGGGGGTGAAACGAGAGGCTGGGCTGAAAAAATACATGACAATTTCTGCCACTCCAGTCCCTGAAAAAGCGCACTGATGCGACTGTCAAAACGGATATCAAACTTTACAGGAGCCGAGTTGGCGAACCGCATTCCTGTCTGGCATGCATTATCAGAGCTTTTTTACCGAGCGCGAATCCAGGACCAGGACTACCGATGGATGGCGCAGAGGCTAAAGGAGTCTGGTTTAAGCAGGGAAGAGATTTTTGTGATTCTGGATGAGGAAGTTGCCCCAGCCCTACAGGCCAACCTTCTCTACAACCCTACGCCGGTGATGGATGGTTGGTCTGAGGAAAATATTAAGCAGCTTGTCACAGAGTATGTGAACAAGAAGCCGACAATTATCGAGCGCGTCATTCCAGCCCGCATCCTGTTAAAACATCGACGCAAACACATCCTGAGCGAACTAAACAAACTTTATTTTGAGCTCGATGAATTGAAAAAATTCATCGACTCAATACGTAAGCAGCGCAGCTATAAGTCAGAGTTGAGTTCATCAAAAACAAACCAGTAATAATGCCCCCCGCCAGGCTTTATCAGTTAATTTAAGGGGAGCTATCCAGCAGAAGATACCAATAATAAACAGTACAGCTATACCGAATGAGATGATATTTTCCGGGAAAGCGAAACACACAGCCAGGGCGAACAGTACAATCAATATGACTGAAAGAATGACAATTCCATTAAAACGATTAGAAAGGTCAGGAAGCAAAATATCCAGTTTAGAACGTTGAGTATCCGCATAGCGTTTAAGCATTTGCACCTCTTCTTTTGTAACACCAGAGCTAAGCAACGCTTCTGCCGTTATCGCCATGCAATTCCCCGCCCTCCAATCAAAGCGCCCATACCGTTATCTCTGCAAAAGCCGACCAACCTGACGGTAGTTTATGTTGTCGCCCCCTGACATTGACAAACATCAACACCCTCTCCGTTCCCCTGTGCAAACTTACCAACACCACCCAGCGCTACGGATTAGTCACTCCAACCCGGAAGGAACCCCAACATGTACAGACCCTTCGTCGTTATTTTCTTCATTCTCCTGACCCTTGCCGCCCTCGCTGAAACAGGCATTTTATCCTTTGGATAATCCTCAGGCTAAATATCCCTCATCAGGGCGCATTGATCTCATTACAGTTTTTTCCTAAAGCCTTCCCGCTTCGTCTGTGCCATGCTGAATCACGCTCATAACCGATAACGTTAAATGAGGACATTATGAAAAAAACAATTATCGCATTATCCGCTGTTCTGCTGGCATCTCCCGTTTTTGCTGCGACCACACACGCAACCGATGATACCGTCGCCGCGGCGAAAGCTAACGCGAATAACGCTGAACAGAAGCTGCACGAAGAGCAAAACAAAGGCGAAGAGCTGAAGCTGAAGCAAAAACATGCCGCCGAAGGTAAAAGCGAAAGCTTTGGCAGCAAGGTAAGCGAGGACTCGCAGAGAGCCTGGCATAAAACCAAAGAAGGGACCGAGAAAGGGTGGGATGCCACCAAAGAAGGGACCGAAAAAGGCTGGAATAAAACCAAACAGGGCGCCAGTGAGCTAGAAAAGAAAATCACTGAATAATCCCTATCAGGCCGCGTTAGCGGCCTTTTTTTGTTTCTCCGAATAAATAGCGCGGGTCATGCGTTAACACTGTGCGCGCTTAACGGAGAATCAACATGTATCGCCTGCTGGCTTTTATTCCCCTGCTGTTCTGCTCATCTCTTTATGCAGCGCCGCAGCACTACACCATCGACACCAACAACACGGCAATCCGCCTGTCATGGCATGCCTTCGGTGGCATCCTCTCCTGGGCCCGGCTCACTGGCGTCACGGGTGATGTCACGCTTAACCCGGACAGCGACGTTGATGACCATATCCACGTCATTATCCCGGTGGCAACGCTGGTTGCCTCCAATAGCCTGCTGACCTGGCAGTTGAAAAGCGACATGTTTTTTGAAGCAGAACGCTACCCCACGATTGCGTTCACCAGCTCCCGCGTCGTCGCCAGGGGTAACGGACAATTCAGAGTGTTCGGCACGCTGACCGTGCGGGACATTGCCCGTCCGGTCATTCTGGAAGCCGTAGTGAAAGATCCCCGCTCGCACACCCTGGTTCTTGATGCCACCACGGCCATCTCACGCTCGGCCTACGGAATGGATAAATTTGCGCTGGTCGTGGATGACCGCATTGCTATCGCCATTGCGATTCAGGCTAACGCATCATAAAGCTGCTGCGCGTTGCCCTGTAAGGCGTTGAGCGGATTACGGCCAATCAGAACGAACTGATACCCCGCATCCTGCCACCACACCAGGTTCATATCGTGCCGCTGCTCCTGCTGGAATGCGGTTTTCATCTTCCGCTCTGTCGGGGAGATGCACAGCGCCATCGGACCGTAGTCGGCATTTATCCACGCGATTTGCGCGATCGAGGTGGTGTCGTAGCGCAGCATGCGCACCATTTTGAGCTCTGCGCCGCGCAGGGTAAGCTGTGAAGCCGCAAGCTGCAGACCGATATCCTGTGCCGCCCGCGCCAGTCCGCGCTGCAGGACGGGCGATGCAGCGTCCATGTCCAGCAGCGTCTCGGCGCTGTAAAGCGACATATATTGAGCTTCAAGGTCGCGGATATGGGCATTCTCATCAAAGGGCGCAGAAGCCGGTCTTAGCCAATAGCCTAACCCTGAGCCAAGAGTCAAAAAACTGAGCGATGCGGCAATCAGCGCGCGCCTGCTTACGCCATCAGATGAGGAAAAACCTTGTTCCGGAAGCCGATCCAGTCGGGCCTGCATTCTCTCCACCGGCGCCTCATCCAGCATGTCGGCAAAGGCATGCTGATAGTTCTGATTGCTTTTCATCAGCTGCGCCGTCCGCCCGGAGAGCAGTTCATCCGTTCTTAACTGCGCTTCAAACTGTTGCGCCTCGGCAGGCGACATTTCGCCATCCATCCATGCCACGATAGCATCGTCGCCGTAAGGTGGGGTAAAACGGTGCGCGTTCAAGAGCGTTTCTCCTTTACCGGGGGCGAGGCATCAACCGATTTCGCCAGCGTCGCCCTTGCCGTTGCCAGCCGACTCATGATGGTGCCAATTGGCACCGCCAGCGTGTCCGCCGCCTCCTGATAGGTAAAACCTTCGACATAGACTAAAAAAACCGTATTGCGCTGGGCTTCGGGCAGGGCATTGACGCGCTGCATCACCTTCAGATAATGCAGGCACGTCTCATCCTGGTCGCGTGTGTCCGGCGCCATTAGCTCGTCACTGGCGACAAATCCCTGCCCCTGTCGGACGTGTCGCGCCCGCAGTTCTGAGATCCAGATAGAGTGCAGAATCGCGAACAGCCACCTGTCGATACGTGTGCCAGGCGCGTACTGGCTGCTTTTTTCAAGCGCACGCACGCAGGTGGACTGCACCAGATCTTCGGCGATATCCCGGTTTCGCGACAACACCAGCCCATAGCGCCAGAGGCGCGCCAGGTGTGCGGCTAGCTGTTGACGAACATCACTGGTAGCGATTTGCTTTCCCTCCAGAGGGCATTCAGGATTCAGGATGTCCGTTAATGGCGGCCTGCAAGTCACGATACTCCTCGCAGCTCTGGCCGCAAATACCGGCAATCACCTTCAGCTGTTCTTTAGCCAGGTCTGGCCGCCCCTTAACCATCCACGCTTCGCCCAGATACTCCCGGGCTTTGGCATAGTTGGGGTCGATGGCCAGCGAGCGCTGGTAATAGCCAATCCCTTCATCCGTACGCCCAAGTTTGCGGGTGGCATAACCGCGATAGTTCCATGCTTCAGCCGTGTTAGCGTTTTTGAGGGAATCAAGCAGGTTCAGCGCCGCCTGGTACTCTCCTTTTTTAGCAAGATGGTAGGCGTAGTGGGTTTTGTCTCCATCGCTGAGGCTGCTGCTTTTGTCTGGCACACATTTCTGAGTGGCGCTGTCATAGACCTGCCCGGACGGGCAGTCAGGTGTTTTGCTCTCGGTACTATTATCGCCCATGGCAGATGCCAACGGGGAGTGCAGGAAAAAGATAATTATCGGGATCACACGAAGCGAGGTGGTGTTCATACAGAGCTCCTGGGAAAAAGTGGGTATACGTCAGTTAACGCGCGAGCCGCGCGTGTTATTCATTCTTTCGCTGACTTTTTTTACTGACCCGGAGCAGGATTACGACATATCTGCGCTGATATATAAGCGAATTAATTCATTCTCATCCCCTTCGATAATTATCTAACGTTAAATAGCAGATTTTTTTAGGTACGCCAGAATATATTTCACCCATTCACAAACATAATATATCTTACATCAAGAATGTTACCCTAACTTAAACACGCATTAAGCCACCATAAACAACCGTTTTTTAATTACCTAATCAGCGCAGCCCTACTAATTATTATTCACGTCATGAAATGTAAAATATTGCACTGTCACTTAAAAAATAAAATTAACAAAAACAATATGTTAATATTTAAAACTAATAACAACCGTCTATAAGTTAATGCCAGCTTCACCTTTCCGATATGTATTTACGGAAGCTTAATTTGCATAAAGCCTTTTTTCTGACTATATCATTTTTATACCATTTCGGATTAATTCCTCTATTAATTACAGGGTTATATAGAGCACAAAAAAAAGAATACGCAATATTTTCTCTCAAATAAATAGATTCGCTCTGATGTTGCCACTCTAAATGTTGGCGGGCATCGTTCGCTCTAAAAATATCACGGTGAGTGCTGCTTAATTAACAGCAACTCTGCCGGGGCGCACTTTTCCCTTCATAACGAGATGGCTCGTCTCGCACGCCGTTCACGACAACGCTTCTGGAGTAATGACCAAATGAGCCAAATCTCTGTTATATCAAAACTTACTGGCGTGGAAACCACCACCGAGGGCACTCAGATTACGCTGAGCCATTCCTCTATCGTTGAGCTACATGTAGAGCGAACCGAAATCTCTCACTTCGCCCGCAGCGGTAACGATCTGGTCGTGACCCTGCACTCCGGCGAAGTGATTACCCTTAAAAATTTCTACGTCACTGACGCCCAGGGCGTAAGCCAGCTGGTGCTGCAAGAGAGTGACGGTGCGCTATGGTGGATTGACGATCCTACCGGCGCAGCAACATACGAATCTATCGCCTCAACGGACGTATTGCTGGCGTCCTCAGGCAGTGATGCTGGCGGCGCAGCCGTCTGGCCATGGGTATTAGGCGGTCTTGCTGTCGCAGGCGGGATTGCCATCGCGGCAGGCACGGGCGGCGGAGGCGGCGGTGATGACGACAACAACAGCAATCCCGGCAATCCGGGCAATCCCGGAACACCTACGGATCCCGATACTACACCGCCAACTGCCCCCACCAACCTGCAGTTCTCTGGCGATGGCAAAACCGTCACGGGTACCGCGGAGCCGGGCAGCACCGTCACGCTAAAAGATGCCGACGGTAACGTGGTCGGCACCGGGAAAACAGGCAATGACGGAAAATTTACCATCGTACTGGATAAGCCCCTGACCAACGGCGAGGTTATTACCGCCACCGCGACGGATTCATCCGGTAATACCAGCCAGGCCGGGCATGTCACCGCACCGGACACCACCGCGCCGGACGCGCCAACCAATCTGCACGTGTCGGATGATGGCACCACCGTCACGGGTAACGCTGAACCGGGTAGCACCGTCACGCTAAAAGATGCCGACGGTAACGTAGTGGGCACCGGGAAAGCGGGCAGCGATGGCACGTTCACCATCGAACTGGGTAAACCGCTGACCAACGGCGAGCAGATTACCGCCACCGCGACGGACACCACGGGCAATATCAGCCAGCCCGGGCAGGTTACCGCTCCGGACTCCACCGCGCCGGATGCGCCAACCCTCCTCATCGTAAACGATAATGTCGGCACGGAAACGGGCCCGCTGGATAATGGCCAGCGCACGGACGATGCCCGCCCGACCTTCAGCGGCATTGGCGAAGCCGGAACCACCATCACCCTTTACGACAACGGCACCCAGATTGGCACCACCAAAGTGGACGCCAACGGCAGCTGGAGCTTTACCCCATCGGCCAACTTGTCCAATGGAAACCACGCCATCACCACCACCGCGACCGATGCTGCGGGCAATACCAGCGCCCCTTCCACTGCCGCCACCTTTATCGTCGATACCGTTGCCCCTGCCGCACCGACGATCGTTACCATTACTGATGATGTCCCGGCAAATACCGGCACGCTCAGCAATGGTGCCAGTACCAACGATGCGCGGCCACAGCTGAGCGGTACCGCCGAAGCGGGTTCAACCGTGACCATCTATGACAATGGGATTGCCATTGGTACCGCGCTGGTCGCGGCCAACGGCAGCTGGACGTTTACGCCGTCAGTGAATCTCAGCGAAGGCAGCCACCAGCTGACCGTGCGTGCCACCGACGTCGCGGGCAACACGGGTCCGGCATCCCCGGCATTTACCGTCAATGTGGATCTCACTGCGCCTGAAACGCCAACAGCCTTTGTGGTTAACGATGATACCGGAGGCCTTAAAGGGGCCATCAGCGCCGGGCAGTTTACGGACGCCTCCGAGCCACGCCTGACCGGCAGAGGCGAACCTGGCAGCACCATTACCGTTTACGATAACGGCGTTGTCGTAGGTACAACCACGGTGCAGCCTAACGGCACCTGGAGCCTGACCCCTACCTCGCCGCTTGCAGAAGGCGCGCACTCGATTACGGTGCGCGAAACCGATGCGGCAGGCAACCAGAGCGGCCAGTCTCAGCCGATCAATTTCATCGTGGACACCACGCCGCCTCCACAGCCTGTCATTTCTCTGAATCCGGCAGGCACTCAGATCACCGGGACCGCAGAGCCAAACAGCAGTATTGTGATTACCAACAGCGACGGGGACGTGATTGGCCGTACGACAACCGACGGCAACGGTAATTTTGTCGCCACGCTAACGCCTGCACAAACCAACGGCCAGCTGATCTCCGTGGTGGCGTCTGATGCCGCCGGTAACCAGAGCACGCCAGCCATCGTCACCGCGGCAGACACAACCCCGCCTGGCCTGCCTGGAAATCTTGTCGTCGCCGACGATGGTCAAAGCGTCAGCGGTACGGCAGAGCCTGGCAGTACTGTCACCATTAAAGGTCCGGATGGCACGGTCATCGGTGAAACGACCGCCAATGGCGACGGCACCTTTAGTACCCCAATCAGCCCTGCCCAGACCAATGGCGAAGTTCTGACCGTTACCGCCACCGACGGCAGCGGTAACGTCAGCCTGCCGGGTACGGCTACCGCACCGGATTCCACCCCTCCGCTTGCGCCGGATAACGTTGTCGTGTCCGGAGATGGCACCGCGGTCACCGGCACCGCTGAACCGGGCAGTACGGTGACCGTTCGCGAAGGCGGCGTCACGGTGGGCCAGGGCAAAGCCAATGACGACGGAACCTTCAGCATCCCTCTGACCCCGCCAAAAGCCAACGGCGAAACGTTGACTGCAGATGCCACCGACGCAGCAGGCAACACGGGGCCAACAACCCCTGCTGTTGCGCCGGACATCACGCCAGCGCAAACCCCGGTTATTCTTTCCGTGGTGGATGATGTGGAGACGGCCACCGGGCCTGTCGCCCAGAATGGCCTCACCAATGACAGGACGCCCACCATCAACGGGACGGGCGAACCTGGCACAATAATTACCGTCACCAGCGGCAGCACCGTTATCGGTACCGTGACCGTTCCGGCATCCGGCCAGTGGAGCATTACGCCAACCTCACCGCTGCCCGATGGCGGCCACGTCCTGACGGCCACGGCGGTTGATGGCGCAGGTAACCAGAGCGGACAATCGAATTCATGGACCATCACCGTGGACAGCGGAGTGCCGGACGCGCCGATCATCACCCAGGTGGTAGATGATGTCCCTGGCCGCACGGGTCCGCTCGACACCAATGAAACCACCAACGACCCAACCCCAACGCTGAACGGTACCGCCGAGCCTGGTTCGACGGTCACCATTCGTCTGGATGGCGTGGACATTGGTACCGCCGTTGTGGGCAGCGGAGGCGCCTGGACCTACACCCCAACCACGCCGTTAGCGGAGGGTCAACATACCTTTACCACCGTAACCACCGATCCGGCGGGCAACACCAGCCTGGAGTCGGGCGGATTTACGCTGACCGTCGACGTCACGCCGCCGCCTGCGGCCACCATTGAAACGGTCACAGACAACGTGGGTGCCGTGCAGGATCCTCTTGTGAGCGGCGATACCACGGACGACACCCAGCCACTTCTGCAGGGTACCGCCCCGGCGGACACCATCATCACCGTTTACGACGGCAACACCCTGCTTGGCACAGCCACGGTTATCGGTGGCACGTGGACCTTCACCCCAACCACGCCGCTGACGGACGGACCTCACTCCCTGACGGTGCACACCACGGATGCCGCCGGTAACACGACCCTCTCGCCTGCGTTTGATCTGACCATCGATACCCTCGCGCCGGATACGCCAGCGATCCCGGATATCACCGTTAACCCGGACGGCAGTACGCCGGGCACCGCCCTGAACCCGGGTGAAACGACCCGCGATACCACCCCAACCCTGAGCGGCACCGGCACCCCGGGTGACATCGTTAATATTTACGATGGCACTAACCCGATCGGCCAAACTCAGGTTGATGAGAACGGTAACTGGACATGGACGCCAAACCCACCGCTTGGCAACGGCACCTACGATCTTTCCCTGACGGTGACCAATCAGGACGGCGCGGGTAACGAAAGTGCCCCGTCTACCCCGATAACCATCACCATTGATACCGACGCGCCGCTGGCCCCAGCGGCACCGGTGGTGACCGACAGCGTCAGCCAGATCACCGGCCCTGTGGGTGATGGCGAAACCACCAACGATCCGCGTCCGGTATTGAGCGGAACAGGTACGCCAAACGATGTGATCACGATCTATGACAGCGTCGATGGCGGCGTCACGACGACGGCCGTCGGCACCGTCACGGTAGACGGCACCGGTAACTGGAGCTGGCGCCCTGAGAGCAATATCGGTGAGGGCACGCACGAATATACCGCCACGGCCACCGATGAGGCGGGCAATGAATCGGATCCATCAGTCGGCATTAGCATTACGGTGGACACGCTCGCCCCTGACACTCCGCTGATTAGTGCCATCGGTGGTGCGCAAAACGGTGGATTTACAACCGATAACACCCCGACTATCGGCGGCACCGGCCCAGACGGTGAAACCGTGATCATTTACAACAACGGTGTTGAAGTGACGCGGTTTGATATCGTCAATGGCGAATGGTCATATACGCTTCCTACGACGCAGGCCGACGGCCCGCTGAATATCACCGTTGCGGCGGTAGATAGCGCGGGTAACGTCAGTGCGCCAAGCCCGGTCTTTACCGTGACGATCGATACCCAGCCGCCTGCTACACCGGCAATCGACACGGTGTCGGATAGCCAGCTCGCCAACGGCACGCTGTACTCACGCGACGGCGCGCCAACGCTCTCCGGGACAGGTGAACCGGGGACGATTATCACCGTCACCGTGGACGGTACCGCTTCGACGACGACGGCCACGGTGCAAGCGAACGGCACATGGGAGTGGACCTCTCCTGTGACCTTAACGGATACCCAGCATACCTTCTCGGTCACCGCGCGCGATCCTGCGGGTCTCAGCTCAGGCAGTTCTCCAAACCTGAACGTCACGGTCGATACCGTCGATCCAGCAGCCCCGACCGGGATAAGCGTGGCCGCTCAGGGTACACCGATGACCGGCAGCGCCGAGGCGGGCGTCACCATCACCGTGAAGGATGCTGACGGTAACGTGATTGGTACCGGCGTTGCTACCGGCGGCAACTTCTCCGTTGCGCTCAGCCCGGCTCAGCCGGATGGCGCACTGCTGACCGTGACGGCGACCGATCCCGCCGGCAACCTCAGTCCTGACGCGACCTATACCGTCACCGGTACCTTGCCTAATCTCCCTGAGGTGCCGATCATCACCGCCATCGTTGATGATTTAGCCCCGGTCACGGGCGATGTGAAAGACAAAACCACCAACGACACCACGCCGACCCTCGTCGGCACGGCCGAAGCGGGCAGCGTCATCACCATCTATCAGGACGGGGTACAGATCCCACTGATTAACGTGATTGCGGACGCGAACGGTAACTGGAGCTATACGCCACTCTTACTCACTGAAGGGCAACACACCTTTGAAGTGACCGCCACCCTGAATTTGCAGACCAGCGGACGTTCCCCTGTCGCAACCGTCACCCTTGACCTGACCGCGCCAGACACACCGGCTATCGGTGCCATCATCGACGACGTCGGTCCGGGCATTGGGCCATTGAGCGACGGCCAGATCACTAACGACAACCGCCCAACGCTGAGCGGGGTAGGCACCGCTGGCGATACGATCACCATTTACAATAACGGAGCCCTGTTAGGCACCGTAGTCGTGGGGGCTACAGGCACCTGGACCTATACGCCACCAGCGCTGTCTGATGGCGATCATACCCTGACGATCCGGGCAACCGATCCGGCGGGCAACTCAAGCGGACTCTCTGCGGATATCACCATCACCGTTGATACCGTCTCCACGACGCCGGTTATCACCAGCATCACCGATGACGTCGGAAATGCCGCTACCCTTGTCCCGAACGGCAGTCCAACCAACGACACTACGCCAACCCTGACCGGTACGGCAGAAGCGGGCAGTATCGTCGTTATTTTTGATGGCACAACGCAGATCGGCACCGTAGCGGCAGACAACGTCACCGGCGCCTGGACCTTCACGCCAGAAACCGCGCTGGTAGAAGGCACGCATTCGTTCACCGTGAAAGCCACCGATCCGCAGGGCAACGTTAGCCAAACCTCCAACGCCTGGAGCGTGCAAATTGACCTGACGGCGCCAACGGTGCCAACGCTCGATGCGGTTAACGATAACGTGGCGGGCGGCGTCACCGGCAATCTCACCACCGGGCAGGTCACCAACGACAATACGCCAACCCTCAGCGGAACGGGCGCGCAGGGCAGTACGATCCACATTCTGAATAATGGCGTGGAGATAGGTACCGCTCCGGTCGACAGCAACGGTAACTGGACCTTTACGCCGGGCACTGCGCTGGGCGATGGCAGCTATAACATTCGCGTTAACGCCAGCGACGCGGCGGGTAACGTCTCCGCGAACTCTCCGGTATTTGCCTTCACCGTGGATACCACGGGCCCTGACGTGCCGGTTGTGACGGCCGTGATTGACGATGTCGGGCCGGTCATTGGGACGGTTGCCAGCAACGACGCCACCAACGACGCGCGCCCAACCTTCAACGGCACGGGCGAAGTGGGTTCCACCGTTCACGTGATTGTTGATGGCACAGAAATCGGCACCGCGGTGGTGAATGCCCAAGGGAGCTGGACCTTTACCCCGGGCACCGCGCTCGCGGAAGGCCCGCACGCCATCACCTTTAACGCCACCGACGCGGCAGGTAATACCGGCGCCACCTCGCCAGCGTTTAACCTGACGGTGGATACGGCTGCGCCAGCGGCCCCCACCATTATATTTGCCAGCGATGATGTGGGCAGCGTACAAACGCCGCTCGCCAGCACCCAAATCACCGACGACACCACGCCAACCCTGAACGGTAGCGCCGAGGCCAACGCCACCATTATCATTTATGAAAATGGTCAACAGGTCGGTATCACTCAGGCAAACGGCATCGGGGTATGGAGCTTTACGCCCGCTAACCCGCTCAGCAGCGGCAGCCATACCTGGACCGCCACGGCAACCGATGCGGCAGGCAACGTGAGTCCCGCTTCGCCAGCCTTTACCCTGGTGGTGGATACCACGCCGCCAAACGCGCCGGTTATTTCGCAGGCCATCGATGATGTCGGTACGGTGACGGGCGCACTCGGTTCCGGACAAACCACCGACGACACCGTTCCGCGCCTTGTGGGCACCAGCGAGCCGTTTGCTACCGTGAACATCTATGAAGGCACTACGCTTGTCGGCACGGGTACTGCGGATGCCAGCGGTAGCTGGAGTATTTTGCTCAATACGACGCTGGCGACCGGCCCGCACAGCTTCACGGCACAAGCCACCGATGCGGCAGGCAATACCAGCGCCGCGTCGCCGACCTTCACGCTGACCATCGACATCACGCCGCCTGCGCTGCCGGTGCTCATCAGCATCACCGATGACGTCGGTAACGCCGCCACGCCAATTACCAACGGTGGCTTGACCAATGACGCCCAGCCGACGCTCACGGGTACGGCAGAAGCCGGTGCAACGGTAAAAATCTTTGATAACGGCGTGCAAATTGGCAGCGTTGTTGCGACCGGCGGTAACTGGAGCTTCACCCCTTCCCCGGCGCTCGCCGACGGCTCGCACAGCCTCACCTTCTCGGCAACCGATCCGGTGGGTAACGCCAGCGCGCAAACCCCAGGCTATGTGATTAACGTTGACGCAACCGCACCTAACGCGCCGGCGATCGGTTCGGTTGTCGATGACGTGGGCACCGTCACCGGTCCGATTACGGGCAGCAACCCAACCAACGACACGCGCCCTACGCTCAACGGCACCGCGGAAGCCAACGCTACCGTTCGCATTTATGACGGCAGCACGCTGGTCGGTACCGTGACCGCCGATGCCAACGGCAGCTGGACGCTGCCGCAAACCAGCACCACGCTGACGGAAGGGCAACATAACTTCACCGCCACCGCAACCGATGCGGCGGGCAACACCAGCGCGCCATCGCCTGTCACCACCATTAACGTGGATCTGACGCCGCCGGGGGTTCCAACGGGTCTGGCTGTCATCACCAACGGTACGCACGTCACCGGTACCGCCGAAGCGGGTAGCACCGTCACCATCACCACCAGCACCGGTACGGTACTGGGTACCGCGATAGCAGACGGTAGCGGTAACTTTAACGCCACTATCACCCCAGCGCAGACGGGGGGAGAGTCGCTGGTGGTCTATGCCACAGACAAGGCAGGAAACGCCGGGTTGAATGCATCCGTCACCGCGCCGTTCACCACGCTGCCGAACGCGCCGGTTATCGCCACCATTAACGATAACGTCGGTACGATCACCGGTAATCTGACCAACGGCAAAACCACCGATGACACCACGCCAACCCTGAGCGGGACGGCACAGCCTAACGCCACCGTCACCCTGTACAACAACGGCGTGGCGATGGGTACCGTCGTGGCCGACGGTTCGGGCAACTGGACCTTCACGACCCCAGTCATGGGCGAGGGTTCTCACGCCTTTACCGCCACCGCGAGCAACGGCTCGGGCACCGGTCCGTTCTCTTCCGCCACCACGGTGATTGTTGACCTGACGGCGCCAAACACGCCTACCGGCAACTTTAACGCCGATGGCAGCGTCCTGACGGGTAACGCCGAAGCGGGCAGTACCGTCACCATTCGTCTGGCGGACGGTACAACGGTGACCACCACGGCGGGCAGCAACGGCACCTACAGCTATACCTTCCTCAATAAACAAACCGAAGGTCAGACGCTGCAGGTCACCGCGACTGATGCCGCAGGCAACATTTCGCAGCCGGGATCAGCCCTCGCGCCGGTGGTGCCGCTGTCGGCCAGCAGCAACGTCGAGGAGCTGGATCTCACGACGACCGCAACGGTCACCAACTCGCAGTACAGCGATTACGGCTTCCTGCTGGTGGGGGCGCTGGGCAATGCGCTGACGCTGCTCGGCAACGATACGGCGCAGGTCGGCTTTACGGTGGGCAGCGGCGGTAGCGCGGATATCTCCGTCAATGCCAATGCCACCGGCGCGGTGCTGTCGCTGCTCAACACGCTTGAGCTGGTAGTGCAGCGGTTTGATACCGTCAACAACACCTGGACGACGGTCGTGGATACCGGTCAGCCGCAGTTTGCCGACCTGCTCACGCTTGGGGCAACCGGCGTTTCGTTAAACCTTAACGGTCTTGCCAACGGCCAGTATCGCGTCCTGAGCTATAACACCAACCTGCTGGCGACGGGCTCTTACACCAGCATTGATGTGGGTGTGAAAGAGACCAGCGCAGGCACCGTTACCGGCGATACGACGCTTGGCGGCAACGTGATCCTGGACGTTGATCCGACCGCCGGCAGCGATAACGCGCCGGCGGGCACCACGGTGACCGCCGTCACCAACGCCCTGGGGATAACGACTAACGTCACCGCCGACGGCACGGCGATTCAGGGGCAGTACGGGACGCTGACCATCAACCGCGACGGCAGCTACAGCTATACCCTGACCAACACCAGCGCCTCGGTGATTGGCCGCACGGAGAGCTTCACTTACACCATCACCCACAACGGAACCAGCGCCTCGGCGAACCTGGTGCTGTCGCTGGGCGCAGGCACCACCGCCAACAGCATAGTGGCCGTGGATGACACCGCATCGCTCACCTTCGATACCACGGTGAGCGCCATTGACAACGGCACCTCGTCGCAGGGCGGTTTTACCGTGGTGGGGATTAACCTCGGTAACACGCTGGGGCTGAATCTGCTGGATGACTTGAGCAATCCGATCATCTACAGCGTGGAGGAAGGCACCACCCGCACCATGACCATTCAGGCCTCCGTGGGGGGCGTGGCGCTAGCATCGGTGTTCGACCTGTACATCTATAAGTTCAACGACGCGACCCAGACCTTCGAGCAGATGCGCGTTCAGCCGGGCTGGCTGCGCGCGCCGCTGCTGGGCGGTACCTCGTCCCAGCTCACGCTTAATCTGCCATCGGGTGAATACCTGTTCCTGCTGAATACGGCGGCGGGGATCACCGCGCTGACGGCCTACACCCTGAACGTGCTACAGGATCACGTTTACAGCGTGGCAAGCGTGGGCGCGAGCACCACCGGGGATGTGCTGGCGGATGATGTCGCACCAACCGGCACGCTGGTGACGGAAGTGAACGGCGTGGCGGTGAACGGCAGCGGGCTGACCACCATTGTGGGTGAATACGGCACGCTCTCCATCAATGCGTCCGGACAATACACTTACACCCTGAAGAGCGGCGTAGGCGCAGACCATATCAGCACGCCGGACACCTTCGTCTATACCATCACGGCGCCAAACGGTACGAAAGACACGGCTTCGCTGAACATCACCCCAACCGCGCGAGCGATGGATGCGGTGAACGATGTCAGCACCGCGATGGACGTGACCTCGGTACACCATACAACGGTGTACTCGGATACCACCGTGGGTACGGCGAGCTGGAACGCCGCGCTGCTGGCATCAACCCAGGGTAGCGGAAACGGTACCTTCGTGGTGGATCCGAATACGGCTCTGCACAACGTGGTACTGAACTTTAACGTCGCATCGCTCCTCTCACTGGGCGGGTTAACGGTTGACTGGACGATAACCAATGGCGCCACCACCGTCAGAAGTGGTTCTTTCAACGGCGGACTGCTGCTGGGCGGCAACGCCACTATCAACCTGACGGGGCTGGACCTGGATGCCGGTACCTATACCTTGAGCTATACCGGCAAAATGGGGCCACTGGCTGCGGGCAATATCACCATCACCCCAAGCGTCAGCGGGACCACCTACTCCCTGACCCAGTTCGACGCCACCAGCGGCCACACCGTCAACGGTAATATCTTCGACGGCACGGACTCCGCCGGGGCAATGGATCAACTGCACTCGGTGGACACCCGCCTGAGCATCACCGGCTACAACGGCGTGACCACCACGCTGGATCCGTACACCGGCAGCACCACGGTGAATATCGTGGGCCATTACGGCACGCTGGCGATTGCCGCGGACGGCCATTACACCTACAGCCTCAACACTGGGGTATCGCTCTCAACCATCACCTCGAAGGAGGTCTTCAACTACACCCTGACCGATGCAGCCGGTAAAACGGATACCGCCTCGCTGACCATCAACATGGCGCCGCAGTTCATCAGCTCTGAACATAACGACGTCGTTACCGGTACGGCCTATGGCGATACGCTGATTTACCAGGTGCTGAACAGCGCCGCGGGCAACGCCACGGCCGGGAACAGCGCGGGCGACCACTGGACCAACTTCTCGCTGGCGCAGGGAGACAAGATCGATATCGGCGATCTGCTGGTGGGCTGGAACGGCAGCGCGTCAACGCTGGGTAACTATCTCACTGTTTCTCAAAGCGGTAGCAATACTGTGATCTCCATCGACCGTGACGGTACGGGGGCCGCCTACACTAAATCTGCACTCGTCACGTTGGATAATGTGCAGACCACTTACGACGAGCTCGTGAACCAGCAGCACATCATTACCTGATAGCACCAGCACCAAATGACCCGGGCGCGCAGCGCCCGGGCACAAACAATAAAGCTGTACCATTTTATTAGGGACAAGACATGGGAAAGAAGATGCCTTACTGGTGGCTCTCGTGCTGCCTGATATCTGTGCCCGCCATCGCTGCCAATCCGGCGGGGACGATCAATACCGGACTGCTCAGCGAAACGCAGGAACTCCCCTCTTTAAATGGCCGCGTCGCGCCGGTGGCCGGTAATGCCGCGCCCGGTACGCTGCAGCTGAGTGAGGCGGTCAACCGCGCCGTCACCTGGCATCCCGCCATCAGCGAAGCCGTCGGCAAACTCTACCAGCAAAGCGAAAACGTGGACGTCGCCAAGTCAAAATACTATCCGCAAATAAATGCCGGGATGGACAACGGCTACACGCATGACGGCAGCGACAATGGTTTTACCCCGTCGCTGGTGCTTTCCCTTTCGCAGATGCTGTACGACTTTGGCAAAGTCTCAAGCCAGGTGCGCGCCGAAAGTGCCGGAGTTGCCCAGCAGCAGGCGAACGTGCTGGTCAGCATTGACACCATCGCCCACGATACCGCCATCGCCATGGTACAGGTTCAAACCCTGCAGCAAATGGTCGAGACCGCCAAAGAGCAGCTCGACGCCCTCTCCTCGATCGGAAAACTGACCAAGCTGCGCAATGATGAAGGGGCCACGTCGCTCTCCGACGTAGTGCAGACCGATGCCCGAATCGAAGGCGCACGCGCGCAGTTGATGCAATACCAGGCCAGCCTCGACAGCGCCCGCGCCACGCTGATGAGCTTCCTCGGCTGGAACAATCTCAACGCGGTGAGTAACGATTTCCCGAAAAGCCTGGATCGTAGCTGCGATATCGCCGAGCCAGACGATCGTCTGGTGCCTGCGGTCTTAGCTGCCTGGGCGCAGGCTAACGTCGCGCAGGCCAATCTCGATTACGCCAACGCGCAGATGACCCCCACCGTCTCCCTTGAGCCTGAAGTTCGCCACTACCTTAACGATCGCTTTGCGGGCAACGAAACGCGGGATCGCACCCAGTACTCCGCGTGGGTAAAAGTCCAGATGCCACTCTATCAGGGCGGCGGCCTCACCGCCCGGCGTAACGCTGCCGGACACGCGGTGGACGCCGCGCAGTCCACCATCCAGCGCACGCGTCTCGACGTGCGGCAAAAGCTGCTTGAAGCCCGCAGCCAGGTCATGAGCCTGATGAGCACCCTGCAAATTCAGGGACGTCAGGAAGCCCTCAGCGCCCGCACCCGCGAGCTGTACCAGCAGCAGTATCTCGATCTCGGCTCACGCCCGCTGCTCGACGTGCTCAACGCCGAGCAAGAGGTCTACCAGGCGCGTTTCACCCAGCAGCAAACCGCCGGGCAACTGCATCAACTCCAGCTGAACTGCCTGTACAACACCGGACGCCTGCGTCATTCCTTCGATCTTGAAAACCGCACTATCCAGACCGTGGAGATCCAGCCATGAAGCAACGTGACATTCCGCAGGGCGAGATCGTAACGGATGAAGAGCTGGCGCAATGGGCGCAGGCATTTGGCTATGTTGCCACCCGCTACCGCGTCGCCTGCTCGCCCGGCGCGCTGATGGCGGGCGCGCCGTGGCTCAAAGGTAAACCGATGGTGCCCGCCCTCACCCAGCTTGCACGCGAAGCCGGGCTCTCCTTTCAGCTGCTGACCCCGGATCGGCATTCCATTAACAGCTGGCGTCTGCCGGTGGTGGTGGCGCTGGACGAGGGCAAAATTGGGGTCATCGAACACTTCGACGGTGAGGATACGCTGGAGGTCAGTTTTTTTGACGACAACACACACGCTAACCGTCTGTCGATGAGCGCGATGTTGCCCGCAATCCGCCACGTGATCGCCCTACGTCCTTTAGCCGCGCTGAAAGACAGCCGCGTGGATGCCTATATCTCAAAATACCGTCCGGACTGGCTCTACCGTCTCGTGATGCGCGACCTGCGCCCCTACAGCTGGGTCATGCTCGCCGCGCTGTTCATTAACGTGCTGTCGCTGTCGGGGATTGTTTTTTCGATGCAGGTCTATGACCGGGTGATCCCCGCCCAGTCCTACCCCACGCTCTACGTGCTGACCATTGGGGTGCTGATCGCCACGCTGTTTGGCTTTGTGCTGCGCGTGGCGCGCGGGCACATCATGGATCTGCTGGGCAAACGTTCGGATCTGCGCGTGTCGGATCGCGTATTCGGGCATGCCCTGCGCCTGCGCAACAGCGCTATTCCGCGATCCACCGGCAGCTTCATTTCGCAGCTGCGCGAGCTGGAGCAGATCCGCGAGATGGTCACCTCGTCCACCATCTCCACGATCGTCGATCTGCCGTTCTTTCTCCTCTTTGTGGTGGTGCTGGCGATCATCGCCCCGCAGCTGGCGTGGATCGCGCCGGTCGCGGCGGTGATCATGGTGCTGCCAGGCCTGCTGCTGCAAAAGCGGCTGGCGGAGCTGGCAAAGCAGTCGGCGCATGAATCCACCCTGCGTAACGCGGTGCTGGTGGAGAGCGTGCAGGGGCTGGAAGACATCAAGCTAATGCAGGCGGAAAACCGCTTTTTGCAGCAGTGGAACAGCTATATCCAAATCACCGCGGAATCCGGTTTACGCACCCGCGAGCTGACGCAGAACCTGATCAACTGGGGGATGACCATTCAAAGCCTGGTCTATGCCGGCGTGATCGTCGTGGGTGCGCCGATGGTGATCGACGGCACTTTAACCACCGGTTCGGTCGTCGCCGCCTCAATGCTGGCCTCGCGCATGATCGCCCCGATGGCAACCCTCTGCGGTGTGCTGGCGCGCTGGCAGCAGGTGAAGGCCGCAAAAGAAGGTCTGGACAGCATTATGCAACTGCCCACGGAAAACCAGCGCGAAGAAACACCGATCCGCCAGGACGTGCTGCGCGGGCATTACCTGTTCGAGCAGGCCCAGTTCCGCTATCACCCGGACGATCCGCGCATGGCGCTGCGCATTAACCGCCTGGAGATCAAGCCGGGCGAGAAGGTGGCGATCCTCGGGCGCAACGGCGCGGGCAAATCGACCCTGCTGCAGGCGATGGCGGGCGGTATGGATCTGGCCGGCGGCGAGCTGCGGCTCGACAACTTTAGCCTGCCCCATCTGGACGTGGCGGACGTGCGGCGTAACGTCGGGTTTATGACGCAGAACGCGCGGCTGTTTTACGGCACCCTGCGGGAAAACATTACGCTCGGCATGCCGCGCGCCACCGATGAAGAGATTTTTGAGGTGCTGGATATGTGCGGTGCGGCAGGCTTTGTGCAGAAGCTTCCCAAAGGGCTCGACTACCCGATCATGGAGAACGGTGTTGGATTATCCGGCGGGCAGCGGCAGTCAATTTTGCTGGCGCGCATGCTCCTGCGCGACCCGAATATCGTGCTAATGGATGAACCCACCGCATCGCTTGATGAACACACCGAGCGGGAATTTATTCAGCGTCTGAGCGCCTGGCTCGGCAACCGCACGCTGGTTGTCGCCACCCACCGCGTGCCGGTACTGGAGCTGGTGGAACGCGTGGTGGTATTGAAAGAAGGCATGCTGGTGATGGATGCGCCGAAAGCGCAGGCGCTGAGCAACAGCCGTATGCAGCAACAGCAGCAGGCAACCGGACGGGAGTGGAAAAATGAAAATCAGTCAGCGTGATGTTGCCGCAATGGAAGACCTGGACAACGCGCTCGACTCCGAAAGCGGCTACACCGGGGCACGACGCATTGTTTTCCTGTCGCTGCTGCTCTTTATTGCCGTTGGGATCTGGGCGTGGTTTGGCGTGCTGGATGAGGTTTCAACGGGAACCGGGAAGGTGATCCCCAGCTCGCGCGAGCAGGTTTTACAGTCGCTGGACGGCGGGATCCTGACCGAATTAAACGTTCATGAGGGCGATCAGGTGCAGGCCGGGCAAATTCTGGCGCGGCTCGATCCGACGCGATCGGAATCAAACGTCGGTGAAAGCGCGGCGCGCTATCGGGCATCGCTGGCTTCCAGCGTGCGTTTGTACGCGGAAGTCAACGATCTGCCGCTGACGTTCCCGCCGTCGCTGGCGAAATGGACGGATCTTACCGCCGCAGAAACCCGTCTTTATAACTCGCGTCGCGCGCAGCTGGAGGATACGCAAAGAGAGCTGCGCTCCGCGCTGGATCTCGCCAACAAAGAGCTGGCGATCACCCAGCGTCTGGTCAAAACCGGCGCCGCCAGCCATGTCGAAGTATTGCGTCTGCAGCGGCAAAAAAGCGACCTGGAGCTCAAGCTCACCGACGTGCGCTCGCAATACTACGTTCAGGCGCGCGAAGCCTTATCCAAGGCCAATGCGGAAGTGGATATGGTCTCTGCGATCCTCAAAGGGCGCGAGGATTCGGTCAATCGTCTGACGGTGAAATCGCCGGTGCGCGGGATCGTCAAAAACATCAAAGTCACTACCATCGGCGGCGTTATCCCGCCCAACGGCGAGCTGATGGAAATTGTGCCAGTGGACGATCACCTGCTGATTGAAACGCGCCTTTCGCCGCGCGATATCGCATTTATTCACCCTAATCAGGAGGCGCTGGTGAAAATCACCGCCTACGATTACGCCATTTACGGCGGCCTGCACGGGGTGGTTGAAACCATATCGCCGGACACCATTCAGGACGAAGCCAAGCCAGAAGTATTCTATTACCGGGTGTTTATCCGCACCAGCCAGGACTATCTGGCCAATAAAGCGGGCAGGCATTTTTCGATTGTGCCGGGCATGATTGCGACCGTGGATATTAAAACCGGCGAGAAAACGGTGCTGGATTATATGATTAAGCCGTTTAACCGGGCGAAGGAGGCGCTGAGGGAGCGGTGATGATCCCGTCCGAAAAATCATGCTCCGTATATTTAGCGCCAGGCCGGGCCTACATTTCCGTAGGCCCGTGCAAGCGCAGCGCCGTCTGGGATTAGCCCCCCCCGTGCTCTGGAACCCGCCTCGAAGAAATGACCTTTAGTCATGCTTTCCCCTTCCCTTCAGCCATCATCCAGATAACATGATCGGCAGGCAGACAATAAAACGCACTTGCTCACAGTGCAAGAAAGCACAAACTCACTCACGGACACAGGAAGAGTTAAGCCGTATAAAGACCGCTGCGGAAATTATGGCGAAGTGAAAATCTGGCCAACCGGGTGTTGCCTGAACCGGCACACTACGACTGCTCTCCACTCATTTTTCAGGAAGAAACCCTGCATCAACGAACGAAAGGCTTGCTGTAAATGACGTATCGCGCATAACGGCGTCGCCGCCATTATGCGCAGGCCAGTTACAGCGATTTTTTCAAACGTCGAACCGCTTCTTTCAGCTGTTCATCCGTCGGGGTGACAAACGACATACGCAGCGTCGTGTGGTCTGGCTCGTTGCAGTAGAAGAATTCACCCGGCACAAAGACGACGCCGTTGCTTAACGTTTTTTCCAGCCAGCGCGTGGTATTCATGCCATTGTTCATTTTCGCCCACAGGAACATACCGCCCTTAGGCTTGTGGAACGTCATGACGTCGCCCAGTTCGGCTTCCAGCTCACTCGCAAAGGTCTGATACTTTTGGCGATAGGCTTCGCGGATGGTTTTGATCTGATCGGCCAGACGCCCAGTTTTCAGGTACTCATAGGTCATCAGCTGCGACAACGTGCTGGTATGCAGATCGGTGGTTTGCTTAAGGTTCACCACCGCACGTTTCAGCCATTCAGGTACCAGCACCCAGCCCACGCGGGTGCCCGGCGCCAGAATTTTAGAGAAGGTTGAGGTATAGACCACATTCTCTTCATTGCCGATATCTTTGGCATGCGCAATTAACGGGCGGAAGACTTCATCAGTGTAATTAATTTCGCTGTACGGGTCGTCTTCAATAATCACGAAATCATAACGCTTCGATAATTCCACCAGCTGTTTACGACGTGCCTCAGAAAGTGTTACCCCACCCGGGTTACCAAAGGTCGGCACAATATAAACGGCTTTAATGGCTTTATTTGCCACCAGCGTTTCGAGTTCATCAACGATCATGCCGTCGCCGTCGGTACCCACGGATTCGAAATTCGCCTGCGCCAGGCCGAACACCTGCAACGCGGCCAGATAGGTGGGACGTTCCACGACGACCGTATCGCCAGGATTAATTAAGGCACGCGCCAGCACGTCCAGAGACTGCTGTGAACCGGACGTCACCACCACGTCATCGGCCTTACAGGCAATGCCACGTCCTTCACAGATGCGTTGAATCTCTTCGCGCAGCCCCGGTACGCCTTCGGTCAGGCCGTACTGAAACGCCTCGCCAAAATGTTGTGATAATACGGCATCCGCGGCCATTTTCAGGCCCTCGCGATCAAAAAGATCCGGGTTAGGAATACCGCCGCCGAGTGAAATCACACCCGCCATTTTGCTATGTTTTAATAATTCACGGATGGCAGATGATTGCAGGCCCTGCGCGCTGCTAGCGAGTTTATTCACAGACATTCTTTGATTACCTTCTTTTTTATATTGTGCCCAATCTTAGCAGAAGATGGGCGATAAATTCCGTAAGCTTAGGCAGCGGTCTTAAATCCTGACGCCATAATAAATGTACCGGCCTCGGTTCTGGGGTGAAATCTTCCAGCACCCTTACCAGCCTGCCGCTCGCCAGCTCTTCCGCCACCAGCACCTCCGGTTGCAGCAATAGCCCCGCCCCCGCCCTCGCCGCCATCCGCAACCCGTAGCCATCGTTACATCTTAATATCGCATCGCGCTTCCAGCGCACCTCACCTTCCATGCCGGGCAGCCGCCACTCGTTGCGCGCCGTCCACACCGTGTGCGACAGACACAAATGATCGACCAGATCGTTCGGCGTTTGCGGCGTGCCGTGTCGCGCTAAATAATCCGGCGCGGCGCAAATCACCATCCGATAGGGACAAAGGTATTTTGCGACAAGATCGTCGTGATGAATGTCACCGATACGAATCGCCAGATCGACCCCTTCATCCACTAAATCTACCCTCCGGTTGGTCAGATCCAGCTCCACGCGCACGTCCGGGTAGGTCTGCAAAAATGTGGCGGTGAGCGGCGCGATCGCGCAGCCGCCAAACGACGTGGGTGCCGTCACGCGCAGGGTTCCGGCCGGTGCCGCGCGCAGACGCTCTACCGCGCTCTCGGCGATAGCGATCTGCTCCAGCACGCGCTTTGCCTCGTCGACGTAAACGCGCCCGGCATCCGTCAGGCTTTGGCGACGCGTGTTACGCTCAAGCAGACGCGTCCCCAGCTGCGATTCCAGCAGCGCGACGTATTTGCCCACCATCACCGCCGACATCTCAAGCTGCGCCGCCGCAGCGGTGAAGCTTCCGCGTTCTACAACGGCGATGAACGTCTCCATGCTGCGAAGCTTATCCATATTACAAACCTCTGATTAGTAATCATCTAACTTTAGCCCAGTTTATCCGACATTTTATTTATTAAAGAATAGAGGCTCACAACATAAGGAGTCTGCTATGAAAATCGTTATTATCGGTGCCAGCGGTACGGTCGGTCGTGCAGTGACGGAAGAGCTGAGTCGTCGTCATGAGGTCATTCGCGTGGGTCGCACGCAGGGTGATTATCAGGTTGATATCACGTCCCAGGCGAGCGTGCAGGCGCTGTTCGAAAAAATCGGTCCGGTGGATGCGATCGTCTCTGCCAGCGGGGGATTACACTTTGGGCCGCTGGCGACCATGAAGGACAGCGACTTCAACCAGGGCTTGCAGGATAAGCTGCTGGGGCAGGTGCGTCTGGCGCTGACCGGCCAGCATTATCTGAACGAGGGCGGCTCCATTACCCTGATAAGCGGAATTGTGGCGCATGAGCCGATTTCGCAGGGCGTCAACGCCACCACGGTAAACGCCGCACTGGAAGGATTCGTTCGCGCCGCGGCCTGTGAACTGCCTCGCGGGATCCGCATCAACCTGATCAGCCCAACCGTGCTCACCGAATCCGCCGAGGCCTACGACGGCTTCTTCCCCGGGTTTGAAAGCGTACCCGCCGCAACCGTTGCCCTGGCCTATCGCCGCAGCGTGGAAGGGGTGCAAAGTGGGCGGGTGTATAAGGTGGGTTATTAAGCCTTACGGGCTGAAATCAGCACCAGCATCGGGCGTTCAGCCTCTTCGGACAGCGCGGGCCAGGCGTCAATCTGCGCCTGCGTTGGTCCCCACTCATTTACCTCAGCTATCGTCAGCCCTGCTTTGATTAACGCGTTGAGGGTAGACCCCAGCGTACGGTGGTATTTGATCACCCCGTCCGCCAGCCAGTTGCTGACGCGCTTGCCTTCGTCCTGATAGTGATTCACCCCCCAGAACCGCTCGCCGTTATCGTCGGTCAGCCAGCCCTGACGGGTGGCGCAGGTGTAAATCGGGTGCTCTATGGAGAAGACCAAACTGCCGCCGGGTTTGAGCGCACGCTGAACCTGAGTAAACAGCGTGTCCAGTTCTGGCAGGTAGTGCAACGCCAGCGAGCTGTAGAGCAGATCGAGACTGTTCTCATGAAGCGTTAGCGATTCAAGATCGCTGCGCTGGTAGTGAATATGCGCGTCATCCGTCAGTTCCGCCGCACGGGTCAGCATCTTTTCTGAGATATCAACCCCGGTTACCTCAGCGGCGCCCAGCTCACGCGCGGCGCGGCAGAACCAGCCGTAGCCGCAACCAAGATCGACAACCGATTTGTCGGTGAGATCGGGCAGCATGTTTTTCAGCGCGGGCCACTCCGGCGCGCCGTCCAGACCCTGCACCGAGCGCGGAAGCTGCGCGTAGCCTTCGAAAAATGCCGGATTGTCGTAGATGTTTTGTGCCATGGCAGATCCCTCTTTAAGAATGTGCCTCGCAGTATACCCCTCACCCTGGCCCTCTCCCCAGAGGGAGAGGGCGAAATGCACATCAGCCCACCGTGCCCCAGACGAGATTCCCTTTATGGAAGGTCGCGGTGCGCGGAGAAATGCGCGCCACGGCCTCGGCGGAACAGGAGGCGTCTACCAGCACAAAGCTGGCGTCATCCTGCGCTTTCGGCCACGCGCGTTCGCCGTTGTCGTTCAGCGGCAGCACGTCACCGGTAGCAATACCTAATGCGCGAGAAAGGGTTTGCTCGTTCGGGCGGATGTAGAGCTGGGCATAAAGATTAGCTTTCTCCAGCATGTCCCCCAGACCGTACGGCGACCAGTGGTCGATCACGCTGTCGGTGCCCGTCACCACAAACACGCCTTTATCACGCAGTTGCTTCAGCGGCATATGCAGGGTACCAATCGGCACGGTGGAGGCAATGGTCACCTGCTGTGCCGCCATTCGGGTCGCGATCTCATCCACCTGCTGTTCATTAAGCGTCGCCAGCGCGAAGGCGTGGCTGATGGTCAGCTTGCCCTTAAGCGCGGGGGTTTTCTCCACGGTTTCCACCATATAGTTCACCGCCGCCACGCCCGCGTGGCTGGTTTCGTGCAGATGGATATCGACCCCTTTGTCGTAGTCCAGCGCAATCTGGAACAGAGTGTCGAGGGATTTCTCCATTGCCCCGTCGACGCTGGTAGGGTCCAGCCCGCCCACGTAGTGCGCCCCGGCCTGCATCGCCTCGCGCATCAGTTTTTCTGATTTTGACAGCAGCAGCCCGTGCTGCGGGAACGCGACGATTTCACAGTCAAAGCCGGGCTGACGGCGCGACAAAACCGCCTGCAGATTTTCGAGATTCTTCAGGCCGGAGGTCGGCTCGATATTGCAGTGGCTGCGGGCAATGGTGGAGCCTTTCGACTGGATCAGGTCGATCAGTTTTTCCGCCCGCTCCTGGGTATACGGCTGCAGTTCCGGCAGCAGCGTCTGTTCGAGGCGAATCATATCCTGAATAGTGGTGCCCGCCGGGCGATTCAGGGAACGCCACGGGCCGCCGTAAAAGGTTTTATCCAGGTGAATGTGCATGTCGCGCATCGCCGGGAGCATCAGCTTGTTGCCTGCATCAAAATGCGGCAGCGCAGCATCAGCGTGGCTTTTGTTGTCGCGCAAGGCGACGATTTTGCCGTCCTTGATCTCCAGCGTTTTTAGCTCGGTGACGGTGCTCGTCGCCACGCCGCCGTCAACGTTGAACCCGGCCTCCAGCAGCACGTTGTCCAGATAATAATGCTTTGCGGTGATGTTCATCGGTTTGCCCGTCTCGCAGGTTGTCTTTGCAGATTCGGCAGCATACGCGACGGAGCCGGTGGCACCAAACAGGGCGCAGGCGGTCACCATTTTGCCGCTCTGGCTGATGAATTCACGGCGGCTTTTGTTCTCAGTCATCTTATCTTCCTTCACAAATAATATGGGTTCCGGTTTCCCCACGCAGGGCTGCTGGCAGGCAGTCCGGCGAGGTGATAATCACGCGCTTGCCGCCGTGGTGCAGAAATTCCAGTGAGGCAACTATTTTGGGCAACATACTGCCCGCCGGGAAATGCCCTTCTGCCATGTAGCGCGTCATCTGCGTCACGTTAACGGTGTCCAGCGCCTGCTGGTTCGGCTTGCCGAAGTTGATGCACACTTTCTCAACCCCGGTGGTGATGACCAGCACGTCGGCACGGATCTCACGTGCCAGCAGCGCGGTTGAGAGGTCTTTATCAATCACCGCGTCCACGCTCTGGTAGTCCCCCTGTGCGCTGCGAACCACGGGGATCCCCCCGCCACCCGCGCCGATCACCACAAACCCTTTTTGCGTCAGCGTCTTGATGGCGTCGGCTTCAACAATGCGCAGCGGCTGCGGCGAGGCCACCACGCGGCGATAGCCCCGCCCCGCGTCTTCGACAAAATGCCAGTCCGGATGGACATGCTGCAGTTCATCGCGCTGCGCCTCGCTGAAGAACGCACCGATGGGTTTCGTGGGATGGGTAAAGCCAGGATCGCTTTTATCCACCTCCACCTGGGTCACCACGGTGACCGCCTTTTGCTCGCCGCGCGCGGCAAGGCGGTTGTTCAGCGCCTGCTGGATCAGGTAGCCAATACCGCCCTGGGTATCCGCCACGCAGTTCGCCAGCGGCGTCAGCGGCAGCCCTTCTTGCTCATGCGCAATTTCCGCACGGCGCAGATCCAGACCCACCTGGGGGCCGTTACCGTGCGTCAACACAATGTCATAGTCAGAGGCCAGCATCTCCAGCACGGACTGCGCCACCGCTTTTACCGCCTGCGCCTGATGTTCAATCGACTGGCTGGCGTTATCTTTGATAATGCTGTTGCCGCCAATGGCAACGACCATGAGCTCTTTCATACGTTTTCCTTCGCAACGGTGCCAGATTCAGCGCTTGCTGCTTCGCGGCTATCCAGGAAATGCTTCACCACAAACATGCCGCCCAACATCAGGTAGGCCGTGACGAACATCAGCGAACTGCCTTCGGCAAAGCCCACTACCGGCGCGTGAATCACGCCAAACAGCGCCAGCAATGCCCCACCGGCGGCGGCAACGGCGCCACGCAGCGGTTTGTTGATGATGGCGAAGATGGCAATACACCCCCAGAGCATGCTGGCGAGCGGTGCCCCGTTGCCCAGATGCACCAGCCCTTCGTAGTAAATGCCTTTGCTGTGCAGCACGTCGGTGCCGATTTTCGCCGCGCTGGTGCCCGCCGCGCCCATCACGCTGTTCATCATGGTCAGCGCCCAGTTTGCGATCCACGGGAACAGACAGATGAAGATAACGGGCACCTCCATTTTGGGCGTTTCCCTCACCACCTGGTTGGCGGTGACCACGCCAATAAACACCAGTATCGGCACGATGGCGGTCATCGGAATGATGGCGAGCATAAACGCCCCCAGCCCGAACAGCGGTACGATGAACATGGTCACGCCGGATGCCAGCGTGTAGCCGATGCTCGCGCCCATCGCTTTCCAGCCCGGGTGACCGACATAGACCGTCACCGGGAACGGATTCCCCATCAGGCAGCCAAGCATTGAGGCCAGGCCGTTTGCCAGCATGACTTTACGCGTCGGATATTCGTCTCCTGCAGCGTGGGCACTCTCAATGTTTTCCAGATCGAAGATATAGTTCGCCAGTCCCAGCGGGACCGCAGAGGCCAGGTAAGGCAGCGCGTGCGGTAAACCCTGCATAAAGCTGTCAATGTGTACCTGCGGCGGGTTAAAGCCGAACGACGACATCGAGGCTTTGATGGCCTCCGGGCTTTGCAGGCCGGAGATCCACGCCAGAGCGGTACCTGCAATCAACAGCAGCAAACCGGTCGGGATACGGGCGAAAATCGGCTTTTTGCCAAACCAGTTAATAAAGATCAGCAGCAGCACGATGAACGATACGGTTGGCGCTTCGAACGCCTGCAGCATGGGGTTCATCGCCAGCAGCAGCAGGCCCAAACCGGACAGGCACGACAGCAGCACGGTGCGCGGAATCATCTTGCGGATGGTTTCGCCTAAAAACGACCCGCCCGCCAGGATCATCGCTTCCACGAAGCACCACACCAGACCGATCTGGATGGCAAACTCCGCATCGCCGGTCTGCTGATACACCGGCATTAATACCAGAAAGGTCACGGTAAAAATGGACGGTGCGCTGGGGCCAGACGGCAGCGCGGTCACATCCGTGCGCCCGGTCTGACGCGCCATCTGCATGCCGAACCATGCGTAGCAAATACTCGCCGCCAGCACCGCCAGCCCGAAGGCCGGCGCGATGCGTCCATAAACAATCTCCTTCGGGATGCCGACGACAAAAATGAGCAGCCCCATCATGGTCAGCAAATTGGTCAGGTTGTTGGTCATCAACCCGAAATAGGCTGCCCAGTCACCTCTTTTCCACTCCAGTTTCATGTTTTTCATGAATGCATGCCTTATAAAAAGTAGCGATCGCGGAAGGTCAACAGCGCCTTTTCAAAACAGCTAAACGGCGGGTGAACGATGCCCGCCCCAATCATGCCGATACCGGCGTCTTTATGCGCAATGGCGGTGTTGATCACCGGCAGAATGCCGCTGCCCGCTACTTTGGTGATATCAATCGCGGTTGGGATGCCCATAAAGGAGAGCAGCGGAATGGTGACGTTGGGGTTTTCGCCGAGCGTGATTTCACGCATCTGGCGCGAAAAGTCGATGGCTTCATCCACCGTGCCGCCCACCAGCGCCACAATCGCCGGAGCGGTCGCCATAGCAAAGCCGCCGATACCGTAGGTTTCCGTAATCGCGCTGTCGCCGATATCCAGCCCGGAATCTTCCGGCCGGTAGCCCGCGAACATCGGGCCGATTACCTGCTGCGCCGGACCGGTGAACCACTGCCCCGGCAGGCCAGAAATGCGCAGGCCGAACTCGAAGCCGTTACGCGCCATGGTGGTGACGACAGTGCTGTACTCGATACCGTGAGCGGCATCCAGCGCGGCCTTACACATCGCCATCCACGTTGGGCCGGAGAAGTAGTCGCTGCTGGCAACAAACTCAAAGACCGCGCGCTGCTGTTCCACCGGATAGCCCGCCTGAATCAGCCCCGGCGTCAGCGCCTGGATCAGCAGCGTGGTGCCCGCGTTGTTGCGGTTGTGGCACTCGTCGCCCATGTGCAGCGCCTGCGCCAGCATCAGGCGCAGGTCGATTTCGCCGATGATGTTCATCGCGTCGCGCAGCATCGGGCCAAGCACGTCGCGCATCCAGTTAAGGCGGTCGATGACGCTCTGGTCGTTGGCGCCCATGCGCAGGATCTTCGCCATCTGCTCGCTGAGGTTGGTAAACGCGCGGTTACCGTAGGTTTTATTCTCCACGATGTGCATAAACATCGACGCGGAGGTGACGCCCGCCATCGATCCTACGCAGTCGTGCTCATGGCACGGCGAGAAGGTAATGTCGCCGGATGCCGCCAGCCTGGCCGCATCCTCCAGGTCTTTCGCTAGCCCTTCGAAGACCAGCGCGCCGGTGACCGCCCCTTTCATCGCCCCGCACATGTTTTCCCACGAGACGGGCGGGCCCGCGTGCAGGATGGTAGTACGGGTCATGCCCGGCACCACGTTAATGGCCTGGTCGTAACCCACCAGCACCGGATGGGACTGGATAATGCGCTCAAGCGCGAGCTTGTTGGCGGCGGCGATTTTCTCCGCCAGCGGTTTCTCTGCCAGCTGGTCGAGTGCCTCGACCAGCTGCATATTGCCCTGCCCCGGTGGCGTCCAGTCGAGTTGGGTCACGGGGACGTGCTGTTTTTTGAGATCGTCACTGAACATTGCAATGCCGACGTTAATCACGTTTAGCGGCTGGTTAAATACAGTCGTCATTATGCTTTCTCCCCTTTGCAGACAAATTCACGTGCCAGTAAGCCGGTGTTGGTGCTGCTGCTGGCCCAAATTACGCCGGCATCGGTGAGCAACTGACACTGCTGCGCCAGCGGCTGCGGATCCTGGTCGGTGCCGAGCACATAGCCGAGGATCTCCAACGGACGGTTATCGGCTTTCGCAATCGCCTGCGCCTCTTTGATGGCGTCGAGCATCACCCCTACAGGGTCCTCGTGCGCGCCAAAGCCCAGCACGAAGTCCATCACAATTACCCCGACTTCCGGGTCGCGGGCCTCCTGCAGCAGGCGGCTGATGCGGTTGGTCGGGTCGATCATCGGATGCGGCTTGCCGTTGGTGAAATCGTCATCGCCAAAATCGAGGAAGGTATGCGCCTGACTGACGCTGATGTCGCTCAGCCGTTTCGCAGGATCCGGCTGGATATTGCTGTAGACGTCGTCGAACGTTTCCAGCGCCGCGAACATCGCTTCGTCACACAGGGTGCCGCCGCAGAACAGACCGCGAATGTACTTCTGCTTCGGCGTCAGGCGGGCGCGCACCTCGTCGATCAGCGGCCAGTTAAGCGGATGCAGATCCAGGGACGCTTTTTTGATGCCGGTAAGCAGAACCGCCTTCAGCGCCGCGTCTTTGGTGCCGCGGGCAAACTGCAGCCCGTCTTCATCGGCAGGCGGTGCATTACGGCCCAGGAAGCAGACCACAACCGGCTTGCGGCAGGCGCGCGCGCGGGCCAGCACTTTCTCAGCCACCGCTGGCGCAGGGGGTTTGGAAATCAGCGCAATCACCTGGGTGGCGTCGTCGGCTTCCAGCATCTCGATGGCGTCCAGCATCATCAGGCCGCCAATCTTCTCGCTGAGATCGCGCCCGCCGGTGCCGATCAGCTGCGACACGCCGCCGCCGAATTCGTGAATGCGCACGCTCAACTCCTGGCTGCCGGTGCCGGATGCGCCGACAATGCCGATAGGCCCGCGGCGAACCGCATTGGCAAAGCAAAGCCCTGCTCCGTTAATGATGGCGGTGCCGCAGTCCGGGCCCATCAGCAGCAGCCCTTTCTGGTGTGCCAGCTGTTTCAGGGCCAGTTCGTCGTCGAGGCTGACGTTGTCGGAGAAAAGCATTACGTTGAGGTCGTTCTCCAGCGCCTGACGCGCTTCGCGGGCAGCAAAGGTACCGTTTACCGAAATGACGGCGAGGTTACTGTCCGGGCGGTGCGTTTTCGCGCTGGCGAGGGTGGCGAAGCGGGATTCGTGTGAGCCCGCGCGCGCTTTACGGGTGAACAAGGCTTCGATGGCCGCCAGCGTGTCATCATTTGCCGCCTCGCCTTTAATAACGATCATCAGATCGCCATTTTTGGCCTCGGCTAATTCCGGCGTTAACAGCCCGAGGTTTTTTAATACCCCTTTATTCATCTCTGTCGCCATTGCGACAAACGCCTGCTCCACGCCCGGCAATTTATTGGCTTTGGTGGAAACCGACATTAACGAGACGGAATCAAAATAGGTATTCTTTTTAATCACAATTTTGGTTGGCATTATTTTCTCCTGAATGCGGATAAAAGGGGGCCGCCATCGTGCAAACGTGCACGACGGTAAAATGCTTATTTATGAGCGACCAGCCGGGTCTGGCTGGCCGTGAATTTACGCGCCGACTGCCAGCAGCAGATCTGCGATCTCGTTGAAACCTTTTTCCCGCGCCAGTTCGAGCGGAGACTTACCGTATTTATCGGTCATGTGCGGGTTAGCACCGTTATCCAGCAGCAGCTTCACAATCTCTTGCTGCTTTGCGCCGCCGTCGTTTAGCACGATGGCTTCCAGCAGCGGCGTCCAGCCTACGAAGTTGGTGTGGTTAACGTTAATGTCGGTTTTTGCCAGCAGCTCACGCACAATGTCGACGTGTCCTTTTTCGCTGGCAGGCGTAATGCCCACGCCGCCAAACCGCGTCAGGCGGTCAAGATCGGGATTGGCAGGCAATACGATGCGCAGCAGGGTAAGGTCGTTGGTCAGGCAGCTAATCAGGAAAGGGTTAAAACAGGTCTGGTCTTGTTTATCAATATCCGCTCCGGCGGCAATTAATAATTCCACACAGGGATAATGCTTTTTCAGACTGGCAATAATAATGGCGGTTCTTTTCTGACGGTTCGTGGCGTTGATATCGACACCTTTATCCAGGCAGGCTTTTAGCGCGTCGATATTCCCCTCCTCTGCCGCCAGGTGAAATTCAGTAACCAGTTCAGTTGCAGACATATTCGGACTCCCGATGAATTTCATTGCTGATGACCTGAGAATAGCAACAGCCCCTGCAGAAAAGAATCCGCTTAAAAATGATTCATCGACAGTCAATTCATTATTGAGTTAAATTCAACAGTCCAGTCAAAATGTGCGGCCGTGCAATCTTTTTCTTATGTTTATCCGCTTTTTAGCGCGCAACGCTGCATTATGCTTATGTCTGATAAAGCCTTGCGCGACAAGGGTCTTAGCAAATAGTCAGAAGTGTGACCTGCTTCAAATGCGTTGTAGAGTGTTTGTTAAAATATGTTCAAAACTGATGATACCCAGAGGCTGTGATATGAATTCCATCTTTACCGAAGAGAACCTGCTGGCTTTCACCACGGCAGCGCGCTTTGGCAGTTTTAGCAAAGCCGCCGCGGAGCTGGGCGTCACGACGTCAGCCATCAGTTACACCATTAAGCGCATGGAGACCGGGCTGGACGTGGTGCTGTTTGTGCGTAACACGCGAAGCATTGAGCTGACCGAATCCGGCTTTTACTTTTACCGTAAAGCCACGGACCTGCTGAACGACTTTTACGCCATCAAGCGCGGGATTGACACCATCTCCCAGGGGATTGAGGCGCGGGTGCGCATCTGCATTAACCAGCTGCTGTATACCCCGCGCCATACAGCGCGGCTGCTGCAGGTGCTGAAAAAACAGTTTCCTACCTGCCAGATCACCGTCACTACCGAGGTGTATAACGGCGTCTGGGATTCGATCATCAATAACCAGGCCAATATCGCGATTGGCGCGCCGGATACGCTGCTCGACGGCGGCGGTATTGATTACACCGAGATTGGCGCCATTCGATGGGTTTTCGCCATCGCCCCCGAGCACCCGCTGGCGTTCACGCCGGAGCCGATAGCCGAAAGTCAGCTCCGTCTGTATCCCAATATCATGGTGGAAGATACTGCCCATACCATTAATAAAAAGGTCGGCTGGCTGCTGCACGGGCAAGAGGCGATTCTTGTTCCGGATTTCAACACCAAATGCCAGTGTCAGATTCTGGGCGATGGAATTGGTTTTTTACCGGAATATATGGCGAGGGACGCGGTGGAAGACGGTCTTCTGGTCACGCGGCGTATTAATAATCCGCGACAGGACTCGCGCATGCTGCTGGCCACACAGCATGCGGCGACCGGCCAGGTCACGCGCTGGATCAAACAACAGTTTGGCCCAGAGGGCGTACTGACCGGGATCTACAGTGATTTACTCTGGCGAGCTTAATTTTTGGATTGAACCCAGAACGCGTGAATGAGTCCAGGAATGTAGCCCAGTAATGTGAGAAGGATATTCAGAATAAATGCCCAGCCCAACCCTTTGCCGAGCAGCACGCCCAGCGGCGGTAGAAGGATAGTAATAACGATACGCCAAAAACCCATAAGAACTCCGTGCAAGCTAACCAATTGAAAACAAAAAAAGAGAACATCTCTAAGCATAGTCAGTTTATCGGCGACTGACGCCTTCCTCTTCTTCTTTTACCTGCCTTTACCCTCTTTACACTGGCTTAAGACCGTCAATAAATGTTCTACTTCTTGCACGATGCCGATCCTTTTCATATGCCGGTAAGGAAACACCATGTCTCTCCCGCTTATTTCCCCACAAAAAGCACATGCGCTCGTCGCTGAAGGCGCAAAACTGATCGATATCCGAGATGTCGACGAATATGCCCGCGAGCATATTGCTGTGGCGCAGTGCGTGCCGCTGAATACGTTACCCGCAGGGCTTAACGCGGGGCCGGGTGAAACGGTGATTTTTCACTGCCAGTCTGGCGCACGCACATCGGGCAATGCTGACCGTCTGGCGCTGGCAGCCTCTCCAGCGCAGGCGTACGTTGTCGAAGGGGGCATTCAGGGCTGGAAACAGGCAGGATTGCCGACCGTTGAAGATACATCCCAGCCGCTCCCGCTGATGCGCCAGGTGCAAATCACTGCCGGACTGTTGATTCTGCTCGGTGTTGTACTGGGCTATGCGGTCTCCAGCGGCTTTTTCCTGCTTAGCGGTTTCGTGGGTGCCGGGCTGGTGTTCGCCGGTGTGACGGGCTTTTGCGGAATGGCACGCCTGCTCAACATGATGCCGTGGAATCGACGTACTTCATAAGCAGTAATCGCTTGAATACCCTGTACGCTTCGCCATACGTGGGCTATGTTGAAGATCATTAAAACGATGAGGAGGTACTATGTTTTCTGTCGGCGATTTTGTGCAACCGCGTCAGGGCGGCCCGAAACTGAAGGTGCTTGAAGTAAAAGATGACAGCATTGTGGCTGTGCAGGCCAGCAATGAAAAGGGTGAGAAATTTACGCTGAATGCCGCAGACGTGACGCTGTACACTGAAGACGGTGACTTTGGCGTCTGCTAAGGGAGCAACCGGGCGGAACTTCCGCCCGGCTTACGGATTAGATCAGAAAATCATCCAGTGATTTACCGCTTGCCAGCGCAGCAGCGATCGCTTTTGGCGTACGCCCCTGACCGGTCCATGTTTTCTCTTCGCCATTCACGTCAATAAAACGATATTTCGCTTCACGCGCTTTACGTTTTTTCGCTGGTTGACCCGCCTGGACCAAATCGGCACCCAGCAGATCGCTTGGGGAAATACCATCAGCCTTCATCCGTTCCAGCAGCGCATTAATTTTATCCTGCTGTTCTGCACGCTGTTGCTCGACTTCAGCCTGTTCGCTTCGTTTTTCTTCGGCAACGATCCTGACTTTTTCCAGCATTTCTTCCAGAACGTCCAGGGATAATTCACGCGACATGGCACGCAGAGTACGGATATTATTCAGATTCTGTAAGGTTAAAGACATTTAATTGAAAACCTTTTTTATGGAAAAATAGAAAATCAACTTACAGAGTAATTCATTTCTTCCGCAATATCCACCCATCGGGTCGACTTACCAATATCGCAAATGTTTTAAAATATTTAATTTAATTATGAACGCCTAATTTCTCTCGACCAAATCATCACACCAATATAAATGGTCAATTTTAATCCAAATCAAAGAACGCCCTGCTGCGGGATGCTGGGCCATTCACTCGTCACCACATTAAATGTAATCCTTTGATTTTTATAAACAAATAACCAACCGAGACAGAAAATAACGCACCGAACAAAAAACAGGCAACTTTAGAGCACTTTGTGGATAAAATGGCAACAAATAAAAATTAATCACTAGTTGTCACTTCAAAGGTAGAGATATACGCTATACGCGTAAAATAAACCAACCTAAAGCACTAATTGCCACGGGTCAAAACGATACTATTGTGTTCTTCTTAAGGAGTTCAGACATGTTCTCACCGCAATCTCGCTTGCGCCATGCGGTAGCGGATACTTTCGCGATGGTTGTCTACTGTTCCGTCGTGAACATGCTGATTGAAATATTCCTCTCCGGAATGTCCTTCGAGCAGTCACTTTCTTCTCGTCTTGTGGCGATCCCGGTTAACATTATTATTGCGTGGCCTTACGGATTATACCGTGATGCCGTCATGCGAAGTGCTCGCCGCATTAGCCCGTCAGGCTGGGCGAAAAACCTGGCAGACGTTCTGGCGTATGTAACGTTCCAGTCTCCGGTATACGTTGCCATTTTGCTGGTCGTGGGCGCGGACTGGCATCAAATCGCCGCAGCGGTAAGCTCAAATATCGTGATTTCTATGTTGATGGGCGCGGCGTACGGCTATTTTCTCGACTACTGTCGTCGCCTGTTCAAAGTTAGCCAGTACAGCCAGGCTAAGGCGTGATGTGAGGCGACTGGCCAATGCCAGTCGCAGACTTACTGAACGTCGCCAAACAGTCCCGTCAGAAACCGCTCCAGCGCCATGCGCGAACTGAAACCGTGCGGAATACCATAATGCTCATGCCTCTCGCCGCCTAAATAGAGCGGAAATTGCTGATAATGATCGCAGGTTTTAATATCCGAGGCAGGCTCAGCAAATGACTGGCTTCTGTCTTTGAGCGTCGGGTGAATAATGAGAGCTGTGCGCCCCATTCTTGCTTCACGGTTAACGTAAACATAATTCTCGCCACGGCGATATCCGTAAGCTTTTGATGTTACCTCATCCATGGTGAATCCCGCTTTTTCAAGAACGCGCGCCACCTCATCGGGTCGTAAATACATATCTCTTCCTCATTATCATTACTGCCCGGCAACCTTACAGTATTCAGCATTAGCAGGGCTTTCAGAATATTCCATAAACTGCCCGATAAGGCGTGACTCGCTTCAGATATTAAATTTCTGAACTAAACTAAACGGGAACACAAATTATGGAGGATCGTATGTTTAACAGACCGAACCGAAACGAAATTAACGACGACGCTCAGGATATTCGTAATGATGTCAGCCAATTAGCGGACACGCTGGAGGAAGTGCTGAAGTCCTGGGGTTCAGATGCCAAGGACGAAGCAGATGCCGCAAAACGTAAGGCTCAGTCTCTGCTGCGTGAAACGCGTGCCCGGATGCACGGACGGTCACGTGCGACGCAAGCGGCCTGCGACGCGGTCAGCTGTGCGAATACCTTCGTCCGCGAGAAACCGCTCTGCGCGCTCGGGACAGTAGCCGCCGTCGGTATTTTTGTTGGCGCACTGCTGAGCCTGCGTAAGTAAGTTCCGCATAGCGGCCCCGGGAGCCTCTGGCACCGGGGCTTTTTTTGTCCGAACGCCTGAGAAACCCGTATAGCTTGCCCTGCCCTGCTAAGCTCATCACCAGGGCAATATTTATCTGAAATTCCCATATCTTGTATGGTTGAAACTTATCTCAACTACATCTAGTATTCCCTTTAGCAAGAGACACACAACCTGACGCGATAACTCGCGCCGCTCCCTCATTCTAAATGGAAATACGAATCATGAGCATTATTATTTACACTCGTAACGATTGTGTTCAGTGCCACGCGACTAAACGGGCGATGGAGAGCCGCGGCGTGGCGTTTGAAATGGTCAATATCGATCTGGTTCCTGACGCTGCCAACACCCTGCGTGCGCAAGGTTTCCGCCAGCTGCCGGTGGTGGTCGCTGGGGAAACCAGCTGGTCTGGCTTTCGTCCGGACATGATTAACCGCATTGCCGCTCAGGCCGCCAGTGCATGAGTGGGCTGGTCTACTTCTCCAGCAGCTCGGAAAACACGCATCGATTTATCGAGCGCGTCGGGCTGCCTGCGGTGCGCATCCCGCTTAACGAGCGAGAGCGTATTCAGGTAGACGCCCCTTACATTCTGGTGGTGCCCAGCTATGGCGGGGGTGGAACGGCCGGCGCGGTACCTCGTCAGGTTATCCGCTTTCTTAACGATCCCCACAACCGACAGCTTATCCGTGGCGTTATTGCCGCAGGCAATCGTAACTTTGGCGATGCCTTTGGCCGCGCCGGGGATGTTATCTCTCAAAAATGCGGCGTGCCCTATCTCTATCGGTTTGAGCTGATGGGGACACAGCAGGACGTAGAGAACGTGCGTAAAGGAGTAAACAAATTTTGGCAACGACAACCGCAGAACGTGTGATTCAGGCGACGCCTGATTACCACGCATTAAATGCAATGCTCAACCTCTATGACCGCGAGGGACGCATCCAGTTTGGCAAAGATCATGATGCGGTGGACGCCTTTTTTGCGGCACACGTTCGTCCGAACAGCGTGACGTTTGCCAGCCAAAACGCGCGTCTCGACTATCTCGTCAAGGAAGGCTACTACGAAGAGCGCGTATTGAGCCGCTACGATCGCGCCTTCGTGGTGAAGCTGTTTGAGCAGGCCCACGCGCGCGGCTTTCGTTTTCAAACCTTCCTCGGGGCGTGGAAGTATTATACCAGCTACACCCTCAAAACTTTCGACGGCAAACGCTATCTGGAGAGCTTTGAAGATCGCACCGTAATGGTGGCACTTACGCTTGCACAAGGCGATGAGGCGCTGGCCGAACGGCTAGCCGATGAGATCCTGTCAGGACGCTTTCAGCCCGCCACGCCGACCTTCCTCAACTGCGGAAAAGCCCAGCGCGGGGAGCTGGTCTCCTGCTTCCTGCTGCGTATTGAAGACAACATGGAGTCGATTGGCCGCGCGGTAAACTCGGCGCTGCAGCTGTCTAAGCGCGGCGGGGGCGTGGCGTTTCTGCTCTCCAACCTGCGCGAAGCGGGTGCGCCGATTAAACGCATTGAGAACCAGTCCTCCGGGGTGATTCCGGTAATGAAAATGCTGGAAGATGCCTTCTCTTATGCGAATCAGCTTGGCGCGCGCCAGGGCGCTGGCGCCGTTTATCTGCACGCGCATCATCCGGATATTCTGCGTTTTCTGGACACCAAACGCGAAAATGCCGATGAAAAAATCCGCATCAAAACCCTGTCTTTAGGGGTGGTTATCCCGGACATCACCTTTGCCCTCGCCAAACAGAATGCCGACATGGCGCTATTCTCGCCTTACGATATTGAGCGTATCTACGGCAAAGCATTCGGAGATGTGGCTATCAGCGAGCTGTATGACGACCTGGTGGCCGACGATCGTATTCGCAAGACGTACATTAACGCCCGCGACTTCTTCCAGACGCTGGCTGAAATTCAGTTTGAGTCCGGCTACCCGTACATCATGTACGAAGACACGGTGAATCGCGCCAACCCCATTGCTGGGCGGATTAATATGAGCAACCTGTGCTCGGAGATCCTGCAGGTCAACAGCGCCTCCACCTTTGACGAAAACCTCGACTATGCGGATATCGGCAAAGATATCTCCTGCAACCTCGGCTCGCTGAATATTGCCCATACCATGGACTCGCCGGATTTTGGCCGCACGGTCGACACCGCCATTCGCGGGCTGACGGCGGTCTCGGACATGAGTCACATCCGCAGCGTGCCGTCCATTGAGGCGGGTAATGCCGCGTCGCACGCCATCGGCCTCGGGCAGATGAACCTGCACGGCTATCTGGCGCGAGAAGGCATCGCTTATGGCAGCCCGGAAGGGCTGGATTTTACCAATCTCTATTTCTACACCATCACCTGGCATGCCGTGCATACGTCGATGATGCTGGCGCGCGAGCGCAGCCAGCGCTTCGCCGGCTTTGAACAATCGCGCTACGCCAGCGGGGAGTATTTCCGGCAGTATCTGGAAGACGACTGGCAGCCAAAAACGCAGAAAGTGCGCCAGCTGTTTGCCCGGGCCGGGATCGTCCTGCCTACGCGCGAAATGTGGCGTCATCTGCGCGACGACGTGATGCAACACGGCATCTATAACCAGAACCTGCAGGCGGTGCCGCCGACCGGATCCATCTCCTACATCAACCACGCCACGTCGAGCATTCATCCGATTGTGTCGAAAATAGAGATCCGCAAGGAAGGTAAAACCGGGCGCGTTTACTACCCTGCCCCGTTTATGACCAATGAAAATCTGGCGTTGTATCAGGACGCGTACGAGATCGGCCCGGAAAAAATAATAGATACCTATGCCGAGGCGACCCGGCACGTGGATCAGGGGCTGTCGCTGACGCTGTTCTTCCCGGACACCGCGACCACGCGGGATATTAACAAGGCGCAAATCTACGCCTGGAAGAAAGGCATCAAGACGCTGTACTACATTCGCCTGCGCCAGCTTGCGCTGGAAGGCACCGAAATTGAAGGCTGCGTGTCCTGCGCGCTGTAAGGAGAAAGGATGAAACTGTCACGCGTGAGTGCCGTTAACTGGAACAAGATTCAGGACGATAAAGATCTGGAGGTGTGGAACCGCCTCACCAGCAACTTCTGGCTGCCAGAAAAGGTGCCGCTTTCTAACGATATTCCGGCATGGCAAACGCTCAGCCAGGCCGAACAGCAGCTGACTATCCGCGTGTTTACCGGCCTGACGCTGCTGGACACTATTCAAAATAGCGTCGGCGCGCCTGCGCTGATGGCCGATTCGCTGACGCCGCATGAAGAGGCGGTGATGTCGAACATCAGCTTTATGGAGGCGGTTCATGCCCGCTCCTATAGCTCGATTTTCTCTACGCTTTGTCAGACCAAAGACGTGGACGCGGCTTACGCCTGGAGTGAAGAGAGCGCGTCATTGCAGCGTAAGGCAAACCTGGTGTTGGCGTATTACCGGGCCGATGAACCGCTAAAGAAAAAAATCGCCAGCGTGTTCCTGGAATCCTTCCTCTTCTATTCCGGCTTCTGGCTGCCAATGTACTGGTCAAGCCGCGGCAAGCTCACCAACACCGCGGATTTGATTCGCCTGATCATTCGTGATGAAGCGGTTCACGGGTATTACATTGGCTATAAATACCAGAAAGGGCTGGAGACCGTGAGCGACGCCAAGCGTGCGGAGCTAAAAGGGTTTGCTCTCGATGTGTTAATGGATCTGTACGACAACGAGCTGAGCTATACCGAAGAGCTTTACGCCGGAACCGGCTGGGAGGAGGACGTGAAAGCCTTCCTCTGCTATAACGCCAACAAAGCGCTGATGAACCTGGGCTACGAGGCGCTGTTTCCACCAGAAATGGCGGAAGTGAACCCGGCGATCCTGGCGGCGCTGTCGCCCAACGCAGACGAAAACCATGATTTCTTCTCCGGGTCTGGCTCGTCCTATGTGATGGGCAAAGCAGTGGAGACTGAGGATGAAGATTGGAACTTTTAATGAACATATTAACGTTCATTAATTTAATATAAATTCCATTAATTCCTCCATAATATTGTCAGGACAACTACACTGTAATTTCCACGTCATATTCGCCTGAATAACTCCGATTCAGGCGAAATTCTCCGATGCAGCAGCAAAAAAATCACAAAAATTCAAATCGTGCTCAGCCCTTTATTCATGGGAAATTCAGCCGTTTCGCTTATGGCAAAACGCCTGTAACCCGCGGCGGCAGGGTTGTCTCAGATTCTCAGTATGTTAGGGTAATGCCAGTTAACTATTTACCATGGTAATGATATCGACATAAACAAATAACAGGACACTCTCTATTGCATGGCAATTAAATTAGAAGTGAAGAATCTTTATAAAGTATTTGGCGAGCATCCACAGCGCGCATTCAAATATATTGAGAAAGGCCTTTCGAAAGAGCAAATTCTGGAAAAAACTGGGCTATCGCTTGGCGTTAAAGACGCCAGTCTGGCCATTGAAGAAGGCGAGATTTTTGTCATCATGGGGTTATCCGGCTCGGGTAAATCCACTATGGTTCGCCTTCTCAATCGCCTGATTGAACCCACCCGCGGGCAGGTCCTGATTGATGGCGTCGATATCGCCAGAATATCAGACGCAGAGCTTCGCGAGGTGCGCAGAAAGAAGATTGCGATGGTGTTTCAGTCATTCGCGCTCATGCCGCATATGACGGTACTCGATAATACCGCTTTTGGTATGGAGTTAGCGGGCGTGGGTGCCGATGAGCGCAAGGAAAAAGCGCTGGATGCACTGCGTCAGGTCGGCCTGGAGAATTACGCTCACGGTTATCCGGATGAACTTTCCGGCGGTATGCGTCAGCGTGTGGGATTAGCCCGCGCATTAGCCATTAATCCAGACATATTATTAATGGATGAAGCCTTCTCTGCGCTCGATCCCTTAATTCGCACCGAGATGCAGGATGAACTGGTAAAATTACAGGCAAAACATCAGCGTACCGTGGTCTTTATTTCCCACGATCTGGATGAAGCCATGCGTATTGGCGACCGTATTGCCATTATGCAAAACGGTGAAGTCGTGCAGGTCGGCACGCCGGATGAAATTCTGAATAACCCGGCAAATGATTATGTCCGTACGTTTTTCCGCGGCGTGGATATTAGCCAGGTCTTTAGCGCCAAAGATATTGCCCGCCGATCTCCCAACGGTATTATTCGTAAAACGCCAGGTTTCGGCCCGCGCTCCGCGCTTAAGCTGCTTCAGGATGAAGACCGTGAATACGGTTATCTGGTCGAACGCGGTAATAAATTTGTTGGCATTGTCTCCATCGACTCCCTAAAAACCGCGCTAAGCGAAAATCAGGGAATCGATGCGGCGTTAATCGACGCACCGCTTGCCGTGGACGCCGAAACGCCGCTCAGCGAATTGCTCTCCCACGTGGGGCAGGCACCCTGTGCCGTACCCGTCGTCGGTGAAGAACAACAGTACGTCGGCATCATTTCAAAACGCATGTTGCTGCAGGCTTTAGATCGCGAGGGGGCACACAATGGCTGATCAATCTAACCCGTGGGGTACGCCCACTGACGCAGCGGATAGCGCTGCACAATCCGCCGATGCGTGGGGAACATCCGCCGCGCCAGCCGATGGCGGTGGAACCGCAGACTGGCTGAACAGCGCGCCAGCACCTGCACCCGAGCATTTCAATATCATGGATCCGTTCCACAAAACGCTGATCCCGCTGGACCGCTGGGTTACGGAAGGGATCGACTGGGTGGTCACGCACTTCCGTCCACTCTTCCAGGGCATCCGCGTGCCGGTGGATTACATCCTGAACGGCTTCCAGCAGCTGATGCTGGGCATGCCAGCGCCCGTCGCCATCATTCTGTTTTCCCTGATTGCCTGGCAATTTGGTAGCGCAGGCATGGGGATCGCTACCCTGATTTCGCTGATTATCATCGGTGCGATTGGCGCCTGGTCGCAGGCGATGATCACGCTGGCGCTGGTGCTCACCGCCCTGCTCTTCTGCGTGGTGATTGGCTTACCAATGGGGATTTGGCTGGCGCGCAGCCCGCGGGCGGCGAAGATTATTCGTCCGCTGCTGGATGCAATGCAGACCACGCCGGCGTTCGTGTATCTGGTGCCTATCGTGATGCTGTTCGGCATCGGCAACGTGCCGGGCGTAGTGGTGACCATTATCTTCGCCCTGCCGCCTATTATTCGTCTGACCATCCTCGGTATTAACCAGGTGCCAGCGGATCTTATTGAAGCATCACGCTCGTTCGGCGCCAGCCCGCGTCAGATGTTGTTTAAAGTTCAGCTTCCGCTGGCGATGCCAACCATCATGGCTGGCGTTAACCAGACGCTGATGCTGGCCCTCTCGATGGTGGTCATCGCCTCAATGATTGCCGTGGGCGGTCTTGGGCAGATGGTCCTGCGCGGTATTGGCCGTCTCGATATGGGACTGGCAACCGTCGGAGGCGTCGGCATTGTGATCCTCGCCATTATTCTTGACCGCCTGACGCAGGCTGTCGGTCGTGATTCACGCAGTCGCGGCAACCGTCGCTGGTATACCACCGGCCCTGTCGGGTTAATTACCCGCCCATTTGTAAAATAAGGAACAACGATGCGACATCGCGTACTTTTTGCCACAGCGTTTGCCACCCTTGTCTCCACCGGCACCTATGCGGCCGACCTGCCGGGCAAAGGCATTACCGTGCAACCGGTTCAGAGCACCATTTCAGAAGAGTCTTTCCAGACGCAGATTGTCAGCCGTGCGCTGGAAAAACTGGGCTATACGGTCAATACCGCCAGCGAAGTGGATTACAACGTTGGCTACACCTCGATTGCCTCCGGCGATGCCACCTTTACCGCGGTTAACTGGCAGCCGCTGCATGACGATATGTATGCCGCCGCGGGCGGTGATAAGAAATTCTACCGTCAGGGCACCTTCGTGACCGGTGCGGCCCAGGGTTATCTGATCGACAAGAAAACCGCCGATAAGTATCACATCACCAATATTGAACAGCTGAAAGATCCGAAGATCGCCAAACTGTTCGACACCAACGGTGACGGCAAAGCCGACATGATGGGCTGTTCGCCGGGCTGGGGCTGTGAAGCGGTAATTAACCACCAGAACAAAGCCTTCGATCTGGCGAAAACGGTCGACGTGAGTCACGGTAACTATTCCGCCATGATGGCCGATACCATTGCCCGCTTTAAAGAAGGCAAACCGGTTATTTACTACACCTGGACGCCGTACTGGGTCAGCGACGTGCTGAAGGCGGGTAAAGACGTGGTATGGCTGCAGGTACCGTTCTCCTCCCTGCCGGGCGAGCAGAAAGATATCGACACCAAACTGCCGAACGGCATGAACTACGGCTTCCCGGTGAACACCATGCATATCGTTGCGAACAAAGCCTGGGCGGAGAAAAACCCGGCAGCCGCGAAGCTGTTCTCGGTCATGAAGCTGCCGCTGGCGGATATCAATGCGCAGAACGCCATGATGCACGAGGGCAAATCCTCTGAAGCTGACGTGAAAGGCCACGTCGACGGCTGGATTAAAGCCCACCAGCAGCAGTTCGATGGCTGGGTGAAAGCCGCGCTGGACGCGCAGAAGTAAAACGATCCTTCCCTCTCCCACGGGGAGAGGGAATCTAAACCGCACAATCCATCACCCAACAATCCCCCCACGTTCACAATCATTGGTTATTATGGTTTCTGGAAAAATAATCACTTAACTCACGATTCCTGAATCTAATGACTAAAACAACTCAAGCGCTTAGCCCCGCACTTATCCTTTTAATGTCCGTGGCAACGGGTCTGGCTGTCGCCAGCAACTATTACGCGCAACCTCTGCTCGAAACCATCGCCCGCGCGTTCAACCTTTCCGCCAGCTCGGCTGGCTTTATTGTTACTGCGGCACAGCTTGGCTATGCCGCGGGCCTGCTGTTCCTGGTTCCGCTAGGCGATATGTTTGAGCGGCGGATGCTGATTGTCTCCATGACGCTGTTGGCGGCAGGCGGGATGCTGATCACCGCCAGCAGCCAGTCGCTGACAATGATGATTATCGGCACCGCGCTGACGGGACTGTTCTCCGTCGTGGCGCAAATTTTGGTACCGCTGGCCGCGACGCTGGCCTCGCCGGAAAAACGTGGGAAAGTGGTCGGCACGATCATGAGCGGCCTGCTGCTGGGGATTTTGCTGGCGCGAACCGTTGCGGGTCTGCTGGCAAGCCTGGGCGGCTGGCGTACCGTTTACTGGGTGGCGAGCGTGCTGATGGTAATCATGGCGCTGGCGCTGTGGCGGGGCCTGCCGAAAGTGAAGCAGGAGAACCACCTGAACTACCCGCAGCTGCTGGCCTCCGTCTTCAGCCTCTTTACTCAGGATAAACTGCTGCGCACCCGCGCGCTGCTGGGATGTTTCACCTTCGCCAACTTCAGCATTTTATGGACGTCGATGGCCTTTCTGCTGGCGTCACCGCCCTTTAACTATTCCGAAGGGGTGATTGGTCTGTTTGGTCTCGCCGGTGCGGCAGGTGCTCTGGGCGCGCGTCCGGTAGGCGGGCTGGCCGATAAAGGCAAGTCTCACCTGACCACCTCCGCCGGATTGATTTTACTTCTGCTCTCCTGGGCCGCCATCTGGTATGGACACGTCTCGGTACTGGCGCTGATCGTGGGGATTTTGGTCCTCGACCTCACCGTACAGGGCGTGCATATCACCAATCAGACCGTCATCTACCGCGTCGCGCCAGAGGCGCGTAATCGCCTCACGGCCGGGTACATGACCAGCTACTTCATCGGCGGCGCGGCAGGGTCTTTAATTTCAGCCTCGGCATGGCAGCATGCGGGCTGGTCAGGCGTGTGTACGATTGGGGCAATCGTCGCTGTACTGAACCTGGTTGTATGGTGGCGCGGTTATCATCGCCAGGAGGCGATTCACTAAGTTTTACATTGCTTTGGGCCTCTTAGGGTATTAAGGGGCCCTGCAGTCTGTTAATGTAAACGTAATCATTTATCCCAGAAATTTTAATGTGGGTGACATATTTACTACCGGCATGAATAGTTCAGACCCCCGTCCTCACATCCTCGCTTCCGGGGTATCACCCCAACCTTTAATGTGCTCACCGGGTCACGGACTTACCCGGCGCTTTCTGATGGTGACATTCATTTGGCGAATATAACCGCACAAATAATTCATTTACATCATTTGTCACTATCGTTACTATATCGGCTGTAATTAATGAGGTTATGCCCAAAATGGATAGTTCGTTTACGCCCATTGAACAAATGCTTAAATTCCGCGCCAGTCGTCATGAGGAGTTCCCGTATCAGGAAATCCTGCTGACCCGCCTGTGCATGCACATGCAGGGTAAACTGCTGGATAACCGTAATAAGATGCTGAAAGCTCAAGGGATTAACGAGACGTTGTTTATGGCGTTAATTACGCTGGAGTCTCAGGAAAACCACAGCATTCAGCCATCTGAACTGAGCTGCGCACTGGGATCGTCCCGTACAAATGCGACCCGTATTGCGGATGAGCTCGAAAAACGCGGCTGGATTGAGCGCCGTGAAAGCGACAACGATCGCCGTTGTCTGCATCTGCAACTGACCGAAAAAGGTCACGAATTCCTGCGCGAAGTGCTACCGCCTCAGCACAACTGCCTGCACCAACTCTGGTCTGTTCTGAGTACCGCCGAACGCGACCAGCTTGAGCACATCACTCGCAAGCTACTCACCCGTCTGGATCAGATGGATGAAGACGGCGTCATTCTTGAGGCGCTGCGCTAACGCGACGACACGCTCGATAATCCAGATTTAAAAAAGAAAACCGACAGGCCAGCACGTCACACTGCTGGCCTTTCTGACAACAGGTCGGCTCAGCCGATGTGAAAATAAGAAGATCGTGGAGAACAACAATGAGCGCAAATGCGGAGAACACCAACCCGCAGCAACCGGCTAACAAGAAAGGTAAACGTAAGAGTGCCCTTCTTGTGCTGACCTTGCTCTTTATTATTATTGCCGTGGCATATGGGATCTATTGGTTTTTAGTATTGCGTCATGTTGAAGAGACAGACGATGCATACGTGGCAGGGAACCAGGTACAGATTATGGCGCAGGTGTCGGGCAGCGTGACGAAAGTCTGGGCTGACAATACCGACTTTGTGCAAAAAGGGGATGTGCTGGTCACACTCGATCCGACCGACGCCCAGCAGGCGTTTGAAAAAGCACAGACGGAGCTGGCCTCCAGCGTCCGTCAAACACGCCAGCTGATGATTAACAGCAAACAGCTCCAGGCCAGCATCGATGTGCAAAAAACCGCACTGGCGCAGGCGCAGAGCGACTTGAATCGTCGCGTTCCTCTCGGCACCGCTAACCTGATTGGCCGCGAAGAGCTGCAGCATGCTCGCGATGCCGTTGCCAGCGCACAGGCGCAGCTGGATGTGGCGATTCAACAGTACAACGCCAACCAGGCAATGGTGCTCGGCACCAGTCTGGAAAATCAGCCTGCGGTGAAACAGGCGGCAACCGAAGTGCGTAACGCATGGCTTGCCCTGCAGCGTACCAAAATTGTCAGCCCAATGACCGGCTATGTCTCTCGTCGCTCCGTGCAGCCAGGCGCGCAGATTGGTACCACCACGCCGCTGATGGCGGTGGTTCCGGCCAACAACCTGTGGGTGGACGCGAACTTCAAAGAGACGCAGCTTGCCCATATGCGTATCGGCCAGTCCGCGACAATTGTCAGCGACATCTACGGTGACGACGTGAAATACACCGGTAAAGTCGTCGGTCTGGATATGGGGACCGGCAGCGCCTTCTCGCTGCTGCCAGCCCAGAATGCCACCGGTAACTGGATTAAAGTGGTTCAGCGCCTGCCGGTACGTATCGAGCTGGATGCCAAACAGCTGGCGGATCATCCGCTGCGTATTGGTCTGTCGACGCTGGTGACGGTGGATACCGCCAACCGCGATGGCCAGATCCTGGCAAGCCAGGTACGAAGCACCCCGGCTTATGAAAGTAACGCCCGTGAAATTAGCCTCGATCCGGTCAACAAGCTGATCGATGACATCGTGAAGGCAAACGCTGGTTAATCCGAAGGTGAGCGTTATGCAACAGCAAAAGCCGCAAAAACCGCTGGAAGGCGCGCAGCTGGTCATTATGACCATTGCGCTCTCTCTGGCGACATTCATGCAGGTGCTGGACTCCACCATCGCAAACGTGGCGATCCCCACGATCGCCGGGAACCTTGGCTCATCGCTGAGCCAGGGGACCTGGGTCATTACCTCGTTCGGGGTGGCGAACGCCATCTCCATTCCGATCACCGGCTGGCTGGCGAAGCGCGTTGGTGAAGTGAAGCTGTTCCTGTGGTCAACGGTCTTGTTCGTTCTCGCCTCCTGGGCGTGCGGCATGTCCAACAGCCTGACGATGCTGATTTTCTTCCGCGTCATTCAGGGGATTGTGGCCGGGCCGCTGATTCCGCTATCGCAGAGCTTACTGCTGAACAACTACCCGCCGGCAAAACGCTCCATCGCGCTGGCGCTGTGGTCGATGACAGTGATTGTTGCGCCGATTTGTGGGCCGATTCTGGGCGGGTATATCAGCGATAACTACCACTGGGGCTGGATCTTCTTTATCAACGTTCCCATTGGTGCGCTGGTGGTACTGATGACGCTGCAGTCCCTGCGCGGTCGCGAAACGCGTACCGAACAGCGGCGCATTGACGGCATCGGGCTGGCGTTACTGGTTGTCGGCATTGGTAGCCTGCAGATCATGCTCGACCGTGGTAAAGAGCTCGACTGGTTTGCCTCTACGGAAATCATCGTCCTGACGGTAGTCGCCGTGGTCGCCATTAGCTTCCTGATCGTCTGGGAGCTGACGGACGACAACCCGATAGTCGACCTGTCGCTGTTTAAGTCGCGAAACTTCACCATCGGCTGCTTGTGTATCAGCCTCGCCTACATGCTCTACTTCGGCGCGATCGTTCTGCTGCCGCAGCTATTGCAGGAGGTATACGGCTATACCGCAACCTGGGCAGGCCTTGCCTCCGCACCGGTGGGGTTGATACCCGTCCTGCTGTCGCCGATCATCGGCCGGTTCGCCCACAAGCTCGACATGCGCAGGCTGGTGACGTTCAGCTTCATTATGTACGCGGTCTGCTTCTACTGGCGTGCGTATACGTTCGAACCGGGAATGGACTTTGGCGCTTCCGCATGGCCGCAGTTTATTCAGGGCTTTGCCGTGGCGTGCTTCTTTATGCCACTGACCACCATCACGCTTTCCGGCTTGCCGCCTGAGCGAATGGCGGCGGCATCGAGCCTGTCGAACTTCACCCGAACGCTGGCGGGCTCGATTGGGACGTCCATTACCACGACGCTGTGGACCAACCGCGAGTCGTTGCACCACGCGCAATTGACCGAAGCGGTTACCCCGTTCAACCCTAATGCTCAACAGATGTATAGCCAGCTTGAGGGCATGGGGATGACGGAGCAGCAGGCGTCAGGCTGGATCGCCCAGCAGATCACCAATCAGGGCCTGATTATCTCGGCAAACGAGATTTTCTGGATATCGGCGGGGATCTTTATTGTTCTGCTGGGGCTGGTGTGGTTTGCCAAACCACCGTTTGGCGCCGGTAGCGGCGGCGGCGGCGCGCACTAGCCCACGTTGTCCAAAACGCGACAGCGATTGTCAGTTCCGATACAGCAGCGCTCCTGAAATCTCTTCACGATAGTGAAAAGATAACAGGAGCGCATCATGCTGAACACACCCGCCGACAAATACCAGCCCTATCCCCCTCTCTTTGCCCGACCGTTGCTGGCCGGAGCAACGTATCACGCACGCGCCACGTTAGCTCTCTACCGATCTGCGCGACGGCAATCAGGCGCTGGCCGAGCCGATGGACAGCACGCGCAAGCTGCGGTTCTGGGTGCTGATGCTGAGCTGTGGGTTTAAAGAGATCGAGGTCGCCTTCCCGTCCGCCTCGCAGACTGACTTCAACTTTGTTCGCCAGCTGATTGAAGAGAACCGCATTCCGGAGGATGTCACCATTCAGGTGTTTACCCAGGCGCGGGAAGACCTGCACGGGCGGCACGACGCAACAGCCAAACGCGCTATCCACCCTCACCACCCCGCTTAGGCTGTGCAACAGCTGCGCGCAGTCGTGCTGGTGCCGCGGCTCGCCTTCACCATGACATGACGCTAGTCATGCGCAAACGGAACGAGTGGGCGGTGGGTAAAGGAGAACGTTGCGGTTGTGGTCATGGGGTGAGATAACCCTCTCCTTGTGGGAGAGGGAAAAGGTGCACTAGATGTGCAATTCCTGCAGTTTTTCTTTTGGCAGGGCCAGCTCTTCGTTGCTGTTCACGCGAACGTCACGTTCGATGATGTGACGCGCGATGTCCTGCGCTTCTTCCAAAGAGTGCATCTGGTACGTCCCGCACTGGTAAACGTTCAGCTCAGGGATCTGGTTCTGCTCTTTCACCTTCAGCACGTCTTCCATCGCCGCTTTCCACGCATCCGCGACGCGTTTCTCGTCAGGCACGCCAATCAGGCTCATGTAGAAACCGGTACGGCAGCCCATCGGGGAGATGTCGATGATTTCAACGCCGTTGCCGTTCAGGTGGTCACGCATGAAACCGGCAAACAGGTGTTCAAGGGTGTGAATACCTTTTTCCGGCATCACTTCTTTGTTCGGCACGCAGAAGCGCAGATCGAATACGGTGATCGTGTCGCCGTGCGGGGTGTGCATGGTCTTCGCCACGCGGACTGCAGGTGCTTCCATACGGGTATGGTCGACAGTAAAGCTATCTAATAACGGCATACGTCACCTCCGATAGTGATTTTTTTTAAAATAAACTGAACTCTTCTACAGAATGCGCGTCTGAGTATATGAAAGACGCGCATTTGTTATCATCATCCCTGAATTCAGAGATGTATATTTTGGCCACAGCGATGTGGCCTTTTTCTTTTCTGCTTAACCCTGCTTCGCCAGAAACATCTCAAACGACTCAGTATCCGCCGCTTCGATCTCTTTCTGACGCACAACGGACGCCTCACGTTCCGCCACAAAATCCGCTTCGCTCAGCACGTCTAATGGCTCTTCCTTCAGCATGTCACGGTATTCCGCAGCAAGCGATCGCCCTGTGCCGCCAATCCCTTGATCAATCATAGAACGCAAAATACGGGCAGAGAACGTCAGCTCCGGATTATCAAAAGACTCAACCAGCTGGTCGCACACGTTTTGATAGGCTTCACCGCCGTAAACGCCGTCCATTGTCTGGGCAACGCGCTTCAGGTCGCGGAATAGATCTTTACCCACTTTTGCCAGCGGGAATTGCGCCGTTTCACAGCCGATACCCAGCGTCAGACCCGGCTTGCGCCCTTCCAGAATCACGCGATTCCAGTTGGTGCGGGTGCAGAGCAGTTCGTCAGAACTCATTTCCGGCGCGTCGGCCAGTACGCACCAGACCATAAACAGGTCCAGGAAGCGAACCTGCTGTTCATCAACACCAATCGGTGAGAACGGGTTGATGTCCAGAGAGCGCACCTCAATGTACTCAATGCCGCCGCGCTGCAGCGCATCTGAAGGCGTTTCACCGCTGCGGGTGACGCGTTTCGGTCGAATTGGCGCGTACAGTTCGTTCTCAATCTGCAATACATTGCTGTTGATTTGCAGGCGCTTACCGTCTTTTTCGAGGCCGATTTTCTCGTACTCTTCCGACGGGGTTTTGATCGCTCGCTTCAATCCTGCCACATATTCATGCAAATCGTTAAACGTAATACCGAGATTGCTTTGCGATTTATTGGTATAGCCAAGATCGCTCAGGCGCAAAGAAGTCGCGTACGGCAGGTAATACATTCCGCAGTCGGTCTTCTCGAACGGCAGCGTGGTGGGTTTCCCCTGCAGGAACGATGAGCAGATCGCAGGAGACGCACCAAACAGATAAGGAATGACCCAGCCGAAACGGTAATAATTGCGGATCAGGCGGAAATAGCCCGCAGAGATCGCTTCTTTATCCGTTTCACCGCACTTCGCCTGCCAGAACGCCATTGGCAAAGAGAAATTGTAGTGAACGCCTGAGATCGTCTGCATCAGTGCGCCGTAGCGGTTTTTCAGCCCCTCACGGTACAACGTTTTCAGACGACCAATATTCGAGGTGCCGTATTGCGCAAGTTCAATATCCTGTCCTTGCTCGATATAGCACGGCATGCTGAGCGGCCACATACGCTCATCGCCCAGATTACGGGCGGTAAAGCGATGAACGTCGCGTAAAATTGTCAGCATACGATCAATATCACCTTCTACCGGAGTGATAAACTCCAGCAGCGCTTCGGCGAAATCGGTTGTGATCCATTTATGTGTCAGCGCCGAGCCTAACGCCTCGGGGTGACCCGTTGTCGCTAAGCTGCCATCCGCGTTTACGCGCAGCGTTTCACGCTCAAGGCCACGCTGAATACCCTTCAGTGCCTGAGGGTGGTTTTCCAGCCAGGCCAGCGCCTGTGATACGTCCGGGATCAATTTGACCTCCCGCCTGTCAAAAAATTGTCACTCAGCATAATTGTAATGGTTGACGATTGAAGGTCGCGTATTCATTCCACCAATTAGTGCCACCACGTCATACCCTGCAGCGTTACCCATGCCACGAGAACATAGCGCAACGCCTTGCCAAGGCACAAAAAAAAGAGCACCGGTCCCCAGGAGATGCGCATCCATCCCGCCAGCATACACAGTAAATCACCTATTACAGGCATCCAGCTTAATAACAGCGTGGCAGCGCCATAGCGTTTTAGCCAGCCGACTGCCTTTTCCTGCCAGCGCGATTTTTCACGCAGCGGAAAGAAACGCCCAAGAATAACGTTAGTCAGCCCCCCAAGGCTATTACCCATTGTTGCTATTAACACCAGCAACCAGGGTTGACTCACGTCGGACAACAGCATCGCCACCAGCACCACTTCCGAATTGCCCGGTAACAGCGTGGCGCTTAAAAAACTGCTGGCGAATAATGAGGCAAGTGACAGCGCGTCACTCACAGTAAACGAACATCCACCGCCGCCATTCCGGCATCATGCGCCGCCTGAATACCGAAATCAGCATCTTCAAATACCACGCATTTTGCCGCAGGCACACCCATTAATTCTGCGCATCGCAGGAAGGTATCCGGTGCAGGCTTGTGGTTTTTAACATGATCGGCGGCAACAACGGCAGAAAAATAATGACGCAGGCCAAGATGGCTGAGCAATGCTTCCGCAATAGCGCTTTCACTGCCCGTCCCGACCGACATAGGGCGACGTCCGTGCCACTCTTTTACCACATCGATTAACGGCAAAGGACGCACGGTGTCCAACAGCATAGCTTTTACTGCGTCGGTTTTTTCGCGCGCGAGCTGGTGAGGGTCGAGATCGGCCTGATTCAGTTCAATCACGGCCTGTGCAATACGCCAGGTTGGGGATCCGTTGAGGGCAATCATCGCCTGAAGATCGAAGCGCATGCCGTAACGCCCCAGGACATCAGTCCAGGCTTTACGGTGCGTGGGTTCGGTATCCAGAAGGGTGCCATCCATATCGAAGATCAAACCGTCATACTGTGCGTACATCGAGCTCTCGCTAACCGATTAACAAAGCATTACTTTATCGTAAATGGGGATTTTTGTCGCTGATTGCGAAGTGATAACAATGAGAGTGATTAAGAACTAAACATCGAAGGGAATGACAAGGAGAGATGGTGCATCCGGGAGGATTCGAACCTCCGACCGCTCGGTTCGTAGCCGAGTACTCTATCCAGCTGAGCTACGGA
>NZ_JBAKHK010000148.1:0-275 GCF_036903355.1 Enterobacter sp. UNJFSC 003 | reverse complement strand
CAATAACGGTGACCTGCGTGATTCCGGGGCGCTGGAGCAGGATGCTGACCTCATTATGTTTATTTACCGTGACGAGGTTTATAACTCCGGCACGCTGGATAAGGGCGTTGCTGAAATCATTGTGAGCAAACAGCGGCAGGGACCAACCGGAACGATACGGGTGAACTTCGACGGCCGCTACACCCTGTTTTCACCGTTTGAACGTGGATGGAATTTTGACCGTGCCGGAGGAAATGCGTATGTCAATTAAACGAAATCATTCCGTTGATCTGGGG
>NZ_JBAKHK010000147.1:0-275 GCF_036903355.1 Enterobacter sp. UNJFSC 003 | reverse complement strand
CGAGAATGTTGCGTGCCTCGCCCAGCGTCAGCACAACACCTTCGTCGATCGCGCAATAGAAGGTCAGACTGCCGTCGGGATTGGCCGACTGGATCGATCGGACATAATATTCGCCGCCGGCGCGCACCATCGGCGGGTGCGAGGCAAAGACTGCGGGGCCGAGCTGGTTGACGGTCGTCCCGGTCAGCCGGGCATATTCCTCCGCCGCCGGTTCGGCGTTGATCTCGGTAACAACGCGCCCCACCGGATCGGCCCCGGTGATCACCATCTTGACC
>NZ_JBAKHK010000146.1:0-275 GCF_036903355.1 Enterobacter sp. UNJFSC 003 | reverse complement strand
AAGATTAACCCCGTTTGAAGGTTAGCTTGTTAGTTACATTTAGTAACACATATCTGGCTACTTAATCCCCATTCTGCCCCCGCGGTTACGCTTTCTTATCTATTCTTTCAATCAGCACTTCACCCAATTCATCCTTAATTCTAATAACTGGCTATTGCGCCTTACCTCGTGTTTTGTCTTTTTTTCATTACCAATGTGTGCATGTGAGGAACAATATGGCACTGCAAAATGAGAAAAATAGTCGTTATCTTTTGCGCGACTGGAAACCAGAAAAT
>NZ_JBAKHK010000145.1:0-275 GCF_036903355.1 Enterobacter sp. UNJFSC 003 | reverse complement strand
GCAAAAACGTTCGTCAGCCGGTGAATATCGTCAGCCATTTTGCGCGCGCGGATGAACCAAAATGTGGCGCAACCGAGAAACAACTCGCTATCTTTAATACCTTTTGCGAAGGCAAACCTGGTCAACGTTCCATTGCCGCATCGGGTGGCATTCTGCTGTGGCCACAGTCGCATTTTGACTGGGTGCGCCCGGGCATCATTCTTTATGGCGTCTCGCCGCTGGAAGATCGCTCCACCGGTGCCGATTTTGGCTGTCAGCCAGTGATGTCACTAACC
>NZ_JBAKHK010000144.1:0-275 GCF_036903355.1 Enterobacter sp. UNJFSC 003 | reverse complement strand
CAAATAATGGATGCGAAACAACGTATTGCGCGCCGTGTGGCGCAAGAGCTTCGTGATGGTGACATCGTTAACTTAGGGATCGGTTTACCCACAATGGTCGCCAATTATTTACCGGAGGGTATTCATATCACTCTGCAATCGGAAAACGGCTTCCTCGGTTTAGGCCCGGTCACGACAGCGCATCCAGATCTGGTGAACGCTGGCGGGCAACCGTGCGGTGTTTTACCCGGTGCAGCCATGTTTGATAGCGCCATGTCATTTGCGCTAATCCGTGG
>NZ_JBAKHK010000143.1:0-275 GCF_036903355.1 Enterobacter sp. UNJFSC 003 | reverse complement strand
AGTTGGCATTGGCAATGACGCGGTTCAGCGCCCCTTCCAGCTCACGTACGTTAGATCGTAGACGCTTGGCGATAAAGAACGCCACTTCGCCCGGCAAACGAATGTCGTTTTCGTCGGCCTTTTTCATCAGGATCGCCACACGGGTTTCCAGCTCTGGCGGTTCGATCGCCACAGTCAGTCCCCAACCGAAGCGGGATTTCAAACGATCCTCAACGCCGTTGATCTCTTTCGGATAGCGATCCGAGGTGAGAATGATCTGTTGATTACCTTCCAGC
>NZ_JBAKHK010000142.1:0-276 GCF_036903355.1 Enterobacter sp. UNJFSC 003 | reverse complement strand
AAGCAAATGATCGTGGCTATGAATGCATTATCCCGGAAGATTGTGTCGGCTCCTATTTCCCGGAATTCCAGAAATACGCCCTCGAGATGATCAAAGCACAAGGTGCCATTTTCGGTTGGGTTACTGATTCCAAAGCCATTATTGCAGGTCTGGAAGGCTAACGCCGATGGTACAGGTTACGCTTTGCGCATCGTCGTTGGGATATCTTTTCCCGCAGAATGAAACGCAAGATTTACGTCTGCATAGCGCTTTTAAACATGCGGTAAATCTGTATTC
>NZ_JBAKHK010000141.1:0-276 GCF_036903355.1 Enterobacter sp. UNJFSC 003 | reverse complement strand
GGGTAGTGATAAGCGTGGGTGTGCTGGTGGCGGTGAAAATTCTCGGGCTGTATCTGCTGGCGCGATTGTATGGCGTGCGTAGCTCAGAGCGGATGCAGTTTGCTGGCGTGTTGAGTCAGGGCGGTGAGTTTGCCTTTGTCCTCTTTTCTACCGCTTCTTCACAACGTTTATTCCAGGGCGACCAGATGGCGCTGTTGCTGGTGACGGTGACGCTTTCCATGATGACCACGCCGCTGCTGATGAAGCTGGTAGATAAATGGCTATCCCGCCAGTTTA
>NZ_JBAKHK010000140.1:0-276 GCF_036903355.1 Enterobacter sp. UNJFSC 003 | reverse complement strand
CTGTCGGGCGGCACCCACACGCCGCACAAGATCCAGGGCATCGGCGCCGGCTTCGTGCCCGACATCCTCGATCGCGCCGTGATCGACGAGATCGTCAAGGTCAACAGCGCGACCGCCATCGAGACCTCGCGGGCGCTGGCGCGCCACGAGGGTATTCCCGGCGGCATTTCCTCGGGCGCGGCGATCGCGGCGGCGCTGGAGATCGGCAAGCGGCCGGAGGCCGCCGGCAAGACCGTGCTGGCGATCGTGCCGTCGTTCTCCGAGCGCTATCTGTCC
>NZ_JBAKHK010000139.1:0-277 GCF_036903355.1 Enterobacter sp. UNJFSC 003 | reverse complement strand
CGCGTTCTGCCTTAATCACATAAGCATTACGCAGACGCACTTCTTTACCCAGCACCAGACGTTTGTACTGCTTGTTAGCTTCTTCGCGGAAATCGGCGCGATCAATCCAAATCTCACCGCTAAACGGCACCTGACGGCTGCCCATTTCCGGTGTGTTCGGATGGTTCGGCATGGTAACCATTTCGCCTTCGCCCTGATAGTTTTCGATAACCAGTTTCACCGGATCGATAACCGCCATTGCGCGCGGCGCATTTTCGTTGAGATCTTCACGGATGCA
>NZ_JBAKHK010000013.1:0-102715 GCF_036903355.1 Enterobacter sp. UNJFSC 003 | reverse complement strand
GTGATGCTCACCGGTAACCTCCCGATGATCAGTCGGGGATCTTCTCCGCCTGAGCGGAGAAGATCAAGACATAAGGGCTGGTCTGAGGGCATCAGCCCGAGAGACTATTGATTCTCGATCAACAACGCTTCCAGCAGATCCAAATCGTGCAGCAGCTTTTGCAGCGTCTCATTGCTGATTTGGCGCGTGGCGCGCAGGTGATACAGTTCGGCACGCTCGGAGCGCAGCGCCGCCAGGCGGAACCGGCGTTCCAGGTTCTCCTCCTGCAGCGAGCTTTCCACATCGTTACGCCCATCGGCGCGGCGACGCAGGTTACCAATCACACGCGAACTGACTTCGGTCAGCAGCTGATTATCGATGTTCTCTTCTGCGTCTGCGGCAAGGCGCTCCTCCATTTTTTGGATAGCGACAATCGCCACTTCGGCGGTGGCCGCTCGCGCAATACGCTCTTCTTTATGCTGTTGGGTCGAATCCCCCGCATCAATATGCTGCAGCAAAATCGGCAGCATAATCACGCCCACAAACAGTGAGAACAGAATCACGCCCGCCGCCAGGAACACCAGCTCGTAACGCGCGGGGAAGACATCCCCCGTCGGCAGCAGCAGGGGGATAGAGAGCACCCCGGCAAGGGTGATCGCCCCGCGAACCCCGGCAAATGAGGCAATAAGCAGTTCGCGCGTGGTCCACGAGCCAAATTCCATGGGCTTTTTGGTCAGGAAGCGCACGCTGAACCTTTTCATGGTCCACAGCCAGCCGAAACGCACCAGCATCAGCGCCACGTAGATCAACACGATGTCGGTGAACAGCATCCAGGTTTCAACGTTCGGATCGGCTTCAGCCGCCACCAGAGAAGATTCGAGAATACCCGGCAGCTGCAGACCCAGCAGCAGGAAGACCATGCCGTTAAACACGAATTCGAGCATCGCCCAGGTACTGTTCGCACGCAGACGCATCGCCAGCGGTGCACGGCGCATCACGCCCGCGCGGGTGATGGTCATCCCGGCGGCGACCGCTGCCAAAATACCCGACACGCCGATGTGTTCGGCGATCAGGTAAGAGGCAAACGGCAGCAGGAACAGCAGGACAATCTGCGTCGCCGGTTCATCTCCGCCCCAGCGGCTCAAGAAACCGAGAGAACGGCCATACAGCCAGCTCACGACGAAGCCTGCCAGGATACCGCCAATCGCCACCTTGAAGAACTCCAGGGTCGCGCCACCGACGGTAAAGACCATCGTTCCCATCGCAACCGCGACGGCAAACTTCAGGGCAACCAGGCCAGAGGCGTCATTCATTAGCGCCTCACCCTGCAAGATCCCCATGATTTTTTTCGGAATTCGGCCTTCACCCACAATACCGGAAAGCGCCACGGCATCGGTTGGCGACAGCACCGCGGCCAGCGCAAAGGCAGGTATCAGCGGAATACCCGGTACCGCCCAGTAGATCAGGAAGCCAATCCCGACCACCGTCACGACCACTAGCGCCAGCGCCAGGCCGAAGATCTCTCGCCCGTGCTCCAGAAATTCACGCGTGGGCGTTTTCCAGCCATCGGCAAACAGCAGCGGCGGAATAAACAGCACGAGGAACAGTTCGGGGTCGAACTCAACGTGCAGGCCAAACGTCGGCCACGCGAGAAGCGCGCCGATGGCGATTTGCATTAATGGAAGGGGTAATTGAAAGGGCAGTACGCGCGTGACTACCCCGGATAGCGAGACCACAAGGGTCATGATGAGTATTGTGAAGAAGATTTCCATGCGTTCCCTGTTTGCTGTGTTGCTTATGTACTACGGTACTACGGAAGGCGTCGTGCCTTTTATTCTATCTTCTCCAGAGTAACGCAAAAGGCAAGGGGATGAGTCCTGAAAATAAAAACGGGCGGCCTGAGCCACCCGTTTTCGCATCAATGGATAATTTAAATCGCCCAGCCGCCAGCGTAGAACGCCACCAGCGCAACGGCGATAACAACGGTACCGATGTTCAGCTTGCGCCACTCCCCGGAAACCAGGCGGCCAATCACCAGCGACGCGAAGCCGATCATGATGCCGGTCACGATGTTACAGGTCAGCACGATAAATACCGCCGTGATGAGGCCAGACATCGCATCCACAAAGTCAGCAAAGTCGATTTTTGCTACGTTGCTCAGCATGAGCAGGCCGACGTACATCAGCGCAGGCGCGGTTGCGTATGCAGGCACCAGATAGGAAAGCGGAGAGAGGAACAGGATCAGCAGGAACAACACGCCAACGGTGATCGCCGTCAGGCCGGTTTTGCCGCCTGCCGCCGTGCCCGCTGCGGACTCGATATATACCGCTGCAGGTGCCGCGCCCACCAGGCCAGAGAAGACGCTGCTCAGGGAGTCGGTGGTCAGGGCTTTGCCGCCATCGATAATCTGGCCGTCTTTATCCAGCAGGTTTGCCTGACCCGCCACCGCACGAATGGTGCCGGTCGCATCAAACACGGCGGTCATCACCAGCGCCAAAACGCTTGGCAGGATCACCGGATTCAGCGCGCCGACGATATCCAGGCTGCCAATCAGGGAGTTACCTTTATCATCGCTCAGCGACGGCATCGCGAAGATACCGGAGAAGTGGACGGTGGGATCGAAAATCAGGCCGACAATGGAAACGCCGATAATGGTCAGCAGAATACCGCCAGGGACTTTCAGCTTTTCCAGACCGATAATCACTGCCAGACCAATCAGGGACATGATCACCGGGAAGCTGGCAAAGTGACCCAGCGCCACCGGCAGCCCGTCCAGCGGGTTCTTGATCACCAGACCCACGCCGTTCGCCGCAATCAATAGCAGGAACAGACCGATACCAATGCCGGTACCGTGCGCCACGCCCTGCGGCAGGTTGCGCAAAATCCAGCTACGGATGCCGGTCGCGGAAATGATGGTAAACAGCACGCCCATCAGGAACACGGCGCCGAGGGCAACCGGTACGCTGATGTGCTGACCCAGCACGAGGCTGAACGCGGTAAAAGCCGTCAGAGAGATAGCACAACCGATGGCCAGCGGCAGGTTCGCCCACAGGCCCATCACGATTGACCCCACACCCGCCACGAGGCAGGTGGCAACAAAGACGGCAGCCGGCGGGAAGCCCGCTTTCCCCAGCATACCCGGTACAACGATGACCGAATAAACCATAGCCAGAAACGTTGTCAGACCGGCAACGACTTCCTGACGCACGGTGCTGCCGCGAGCAGAAATTTTAAACATGGCGTCAAGTGAACCGCCAGTACGCGCAGATGGCGTAGACATAGAAAACATCCCCTGAGAGTTTTTATAGAAAGTCCGTAAGCGTGGTGGAGACTCCACTGCCAGCAAAACGTCAAATCCCTGTGCTGCGTTTGTAACGAATAGGGGCGTCACAAAAAAAAGCAAACGTTTAGCTCCGCGCTTACAAAACGGGTTACGAAATGTAGGCAAACGATTATCTAGCCTAATACCCGCCCTTTTCAACTGAACTTTCTCGTTTTTCGCTAAAATTCCCTTATGACGCTGAAGAAATAAGCAGAGGATGCGCAAACGTTATCGTCTGTGCGCAATTTAGTAACAATTCACCCTTCGCCAGGAATACTTAAGGGGCCACCTTGCTCAAGAGTTCTCTGCCAACCTGGTCGTTTTTCCACTTTCGTCTTCCATGCCTCGGTATGCGGCAGATTGTCGATACCTCCACGTGCCAGCAGCGCAAAGATCGGAAAGCTCATCTGGATATCCGCCATGCTGAGCGTCTCACCGGCAAACCAGCTGTTTTGTGCAAGATGTGATTCGATAAAACGCGCGTGGGTTTCCAGCTGGCGGTTGATATACGCTTTTTGCACCCCTTGACCGAGGGCTTTACCCAGCGTTCTCATGCCGAAGGGTACGGGAGGCTTGCCCAGGCTGTTAAACACCAGCTTCATGAGCAGCAGCGGCATAAGCGAACCTTCTGCATAGTGCAGCCAGAAGCGATACTGCACTTTATGAGCAGAATCCAGTGGCTTAAGCGCAGATTCAGGATCGTAAGTTTCTTGCAGGTATTCCAGAATGGCCCCCGACTCGGCCAGGATCAGCCCGTTATCTTCAACCACCGGAGATTTCCCCAGAGGGTGGACTCTTTTGAGGGACTCCGGCGCGAGCATGTTTTTTTCTCGCTGATAGCGAACGATCTCATAGGGCAGAGAAAGTTCTTCCAGCGCCCAGATCACACGGTGCGATCGGGACTGGTTAAGGTGGTGGACCGTTAGCATGGTTTTCTCCTGTGATTCATACTTATTAACTATAGAAAATTGAACAACACCACGAAAAAAATTTGCTGAAATAGCGGCCTCTTTGACTGGCGAAATACGCGGCTCTGCATACAATTAAAGTGTCAGCACAAACCGGAACCTCATCCACTAGCTCGACACGAGGGATGCTGATGTCGGGGGAAACCCTCCCGTGAGACAGCGGGATAGAGAGAAAGACAAAGACCGGGAATAAACTAAAGCGCCCTCTTGTGGCGCTTTAGTTTTTTAATCCTCTTCCAGCAAACGCGCGCCTGTCCCCTGCTCGCCCAGCTTGTCACCCGGGTTACGCAACGGGCAATCGCTGCGTGATAAACAGCCGCAGCCGATACACCCGTCCAGCTCATCACGTAGCGCAACAAGGGTATGAATGCGCCGGTCGAGTTCTTCTCGCCACTGTGACGAAAGTTCCTTCCACTCTTTCGGGCTGAGCGTATGCCCTTCCGGCAGAACGCCGAACGCATCGCCGATGGTGGCCAGGGGAATGCCGATTCGTTGCGCAATTTTGATAATCGCCACGTAGCGCAGGACATCGCGCGTGTAGCGCCGCTGGTTTCCGCCGTTACGAATACTCTTAATTAGCCCTTTGCTTTCATAGAAGTGGAGCGCGGATACCGCCACGCCGCTTCGCTTTGCCACTTCGCCAGGGGTTAACAACGCTTTTATTCGCGGCAATCTCTTTTCCATAAAACCTCTTTACCTCAAGTTAACTTGAGGAATTATACTCCCCCGCAGAGAAAACGACGAATCAACCGAGACAGTTGTAACCACAGAGGGGTAACCTTATGTCACATCAGCAGATTATTCAGACACTTATTGAATGGATTGATGAACATATCGACCAACCGTTAAATATTGATGTGGTCGCTAAAAAGTCGGGATATTCGAAATGGTATTTACAGAGAATGTTCCGCACCGTCATGCACCAGACGCTGGGTGAGTATATCCGCCAGCGCAGACTTCTGCTGGCGGCACAGGCGTTACGATCGACGCAGCGGCCTATTTTTGATATTGCGATGGATCTGGGGTATGTGTCGCAACAAACCTTTTCCCGCGTGTTTCGCCGCGAGTTTGACCGTACGCCCAGCGATTACCGCCATCAGCTGAACTAACGTGAATCAGTGCAAAGGTTGCTGCTGCCAGGTCATAAATTCCTGCGGCGGCATCGCTTTCGCGAAATGCCATCCCTGACAGTATTGTACCCCACGCTTCAGCAACCAGCTGACCTGCTCTGCCGTTTCTACCCCTTCCGCAATGGTTTTGAGCCGCAGGCTCTGCGCCATCTCAATGATATGCTCGGCGATCAGATGGCTGGTACTGTTGGTCGTCAGCGTATCGATGAAGGATTTATCGATTTTCAGAATATCGACGTTCAGCGAGTAGAGGTTGTGCAGGTTAGAGTACCCTGTTCCAAAATCGTCGATAGCCACCTCATAGCCTGCCTGGCGGAACGCCTGAATAACGGGTGTCGTTTTCGGCACATCAATAAATCCACGTTCCGTTACTTCGATTTTAATCTGCTGCGCGCGAACAGAATAATAGCGGGCCTTGTCGGATATCATGGCGATCAGGCGCGAAGAGTGGAAATCCGATGCCGACAGGTTAATAGAGATATAGAGATGCGGATGGGTCGCCAGGAAATGGCCCAGATCGCTGAACACTTCCTCGACCACATAATCCGTAATGCGCTCAATCATGCCCTCTTTTTCCGCCAGCGGGATAAAATCTGCCGGGCTCATCACCTGTCCGTTGAAGCCAGGCCAGCGCAGCAAGGCTTCAGCCCCCACGCACTGGTTATTCTTGATATCGATAATAGGCTGATAATGGACGCGCAGCTGACGCTTGTTCAGCGCCCGATGCAGCATGCGGCCGGGAGAGTTGAGTTCACGGTGCGTGCGCGACCAGACCAGCAAAATAATGATGCTACAAATCATCCCCAGTGGGAGCGTCAGAGTGGCCTGATGATAGAGCATTTCATAAAATCGTTTATTCGACGTCGAGACAATAGCGGCAATAGGACGCTTATCCGATTTAAGGATCGTGTAGAAACGGTCATCCTGTTGAAATGTCGATTCCTTATGTCGAATCATCGCATTTAATAACGAAACGTTAGCCTTCGCACTGGCGGAAAAAAAAGCGTTAGTGACGGTGTCATACACTCCCCATGAAAGAGAATGATCCGCCGACATCACTTCGCTGTACGAAAGTGGATTGACGACCGCTACATAATTCCCGCGTTGCATATATGTCATTTTATAACCGGTAAAAAATGGCGTATCACGGTAATAATAGATTGCGATGTCAGGTTTACGTGTGTAATTTGGGATAGGGATTAGGTAAGGCTGGTCAGGTGTAAAAACAGTCGAGCAGAGAAAATTCTGACCTTCTGCGTAAATTAAATCGGCGACGAAAAGGCGACCACGAACAACGTTCAACATATATTGACGATGCTCAGGCGTACAGCGTTGGCCTTGATATTTTCTGGCATCGTCCCGAGCGAGATCAACCTGTTGAATAACCAGTTCAGTTTTGTCTAACGCCAGTTCAGCAAAAGTACTTAACTGGGCGCTTGTTTCCGTCACGGCTCTTAGCTGGGCAAACCATAGCGCAAGCATCACCGGCAGTGAAACTACCATGATGACCCCTACCACTCTGAGCATGTTGCGCCGCGCGCTACGATTCATTTCCCGCCCTATATCCCTGCATTTTATACGCCTGTAGTAATGAAGGCCGGATGCTTTGATAAACAGGTGATTACGTTGCATGAATCATGCGAAGTTAGCAACTGACTTTTAGTATTAAAAATCTTAAATTTGGTTATGACGATAATATTTTTCCGTAAGCCAAACTAAAAGTATCCGTTCCATTTCAATTAAGGAAAATAATTATCCAGCATGGACAGGTGCTTTTAAGATAACACCATAGAGGATGATTGATTACGTCATACTTCTGACAGCATGAAAAAAGTACAACATGAACATGAATTTTGCGGCTATTTACTCGCGGCTATTTTCAGCGCTGATTTATTAATAATCAGAAGCCACGACTGTTTTCCCCCTCACCACTCGACCGACATCTTATAATGCTTTATCGATGTGCAGTTGAGTTACCGGCCAGGCGCGCGAGTGTTGCGACAGCCTGACGTTGGCAAGAAAATCTGCCCCGCCAAACAAAATGACGGATGAAACCCCTCGCAGACACTGGCGAATAAAACAGCATGTGTGATATAGTTCACATAAATTATGTAACGAGAAATGCTGTTTCATTTCGATTCGTCTGTTCTGTTGAGGATGGGTTTTATGGCAACCATTACCACCAGCATGGTTCTCCTGCGCTGGCCACTACTGAGTGCGGTCTTGATGTTCTTAGCCAGCACGCTAAACATACAATTTCGTAAATCCGACTACGCTGGCCTTGCGGTGATCAGCACCCTGCTGGGCGTGGGCGCGGCGTGCTGGTTCGCAACAGGCCTGCTTGGCATCACGCTGTTAGATATCGCCACCATCTGGGAAAATGTCAAAGTCGTCATGGTAGAAGCGATGAGCCACACCCCACCAGACTGGCCAATGGTCATTACCTGACGGTCAGGCAGTGGCTCCGTCTTACCCGACCAGCGATTAGCCGTAAGCATTGGTCGGGTAAGCGTTGCGTTAGTCCACAAAAACGCCGTCAAAAGATCCCTTTCTGGCGGATTTTTTGCATTTTTTCGACCGGCGCATCCACCTTGCTCACGTCAATATTATCGTGCTCCGGCGCTGCCGCGCTGGCACTTTTCGCGCTTAAGCGTAGCTGTTGCAGTGCGAGCGTTTGCTGTTCCATCAGCGGCTTGAGCGCTGCCAGCTCCTGGCGAATTTTCTGCAGCTCTACCCGTTCAACCGACAGTTCATCCTGCTGCGCCTGGGGCTGAATCTCAGCTAACAGCCCCCTAAGCGTGAGGTTATCGCGCCCCAGCGACTCTGCAACATGATGGCAAAACGCGGGATCCATCAGAAATAGCTGTAGCCCTGCCAGATAGACATCGCGATGAAAGGCGCGGATTTCCATATTGGCGTCGTCAATGCTGTCCGACTGGTTCACTGACTGATGCCAAAGCTGTAGCTGCTGCATCGCACGCAAATCCGCGCGCGATTGCTCCGGCGTCAGGTGCAAAGACAGATTAACGCGACGGATCTGCCCGTTACGCATCCTCGCCCACCTCAGCCATTAACGGCGCTTCAACGCTCTGGGCACCCGTCTCGGAATGATAAAGGCAGATTTCACGGGATAGCGCGATCTGCGGGTTATCGATGCTGATGACGCGTTCACCCAGCGTCGCGTAAGCCTCACGAATGGCATTCTCAATCAGATGCGCACCGCCACCCGCCAGATAAACACGGTTTGGATTTTTAGCGAATTTTTTCGCTTCATATGCCACCTGGTCACCCAGCTCCTGGATTTTGATTTCAATCTTTTCGAGGATCTCATCAATGCGGGATTCATCGTTGATGACGCTCTTCACAAATTCCATATCGTGTCGACGCTTAATCAGCTCATTCGCCACCAGGTAGCTCGAATCACTGTCTGCCGCGGCCAGCAGCTTACGCGTCGCGTCGGTGACGATCGCCACGCCGATTTCGTTATTACCGTAAATCGCGGAAACGTCGTCAAATTCCCCAACAATCACGCCCATGTCCAGCGTCGTGCCGCCGCAGTCAATCACCAACGATTTGGTAAACTCGTTGACGTGAGAATTAAGCAGGTGCGAAAGCGCCGCCGGAAGGCTTTCTGGCATCACCTGAACGTCCACAATACGGAACAACTCGCCTTTGTTCAGCGAGATATCCCTCATCAAATTCTTACGTTTAGCTTCAATACGCGCTTCGTTGCGCTGACAGTCATCCGGGTTATAAAACTGCGTAATGGGTAGCGTTACGATGATGTCCACATCACAGGGCGCTACGCCCGTTTGCAGCAGCGCGTGGTGTACCGCCAGCAGGTTTAAATCATCATACTGGTAGTCAATATGGGTCGTAGAGAGCGCCTTATCAGACGTGGCATCGTAGGTGTACTTGGTGGTTCCGATGGTGTAGTTATGCACCGACTGTCCACGCAGCAGCGCCGCACTCTTCCAGTCTTTGCGAAAAGAGTTCGGGGAAACGACGGTTTTCAGGGTTCCGTTGTCGATCCAGCTGATTTTTACATTGGTAGAGCCATCATCAATAGCAAATTTTTTACGCATCTGATTCATGAAAATTATCTCAGTCAAACGTTAAATAAGGGGGCCATCCCTGGCGGCGCATACCTTGAGAGGATAGTTGGCGTCAGGCCGTTACAGTACGGCCTCTTCAGTGAGTATTCGGCGGGCCCCCAGATAGTGGTCCTGCCAGAAGACGTCAGAAAGCTGGCTAACGCGGATGCTCAGCCCGGTTCGGGGGGCTTCGATAAACTGCCCATCGCCGAGATATACGCCGACATGATCGGCACCAGGACGCTGGTTAATATTGAAAAAGACCAAATCGCCACGGCGTAATTTTTCCTGACGTATCGGGCGCAACGTTCTGTCCTGGAACATGCCGTTCGCAGTGCGCGGCAGGCTGCGGCTTAGCACCGGATTAAACGCATAAAAGACCAGTCCACTGCAGTCAAACCCTTGCTCAGGGGTTTGTCCTCCCCACACATAAGGTTTGCCAATCTGGTTTTGTAGCTCGACAATTACCTGCTTCAAAGAGGCCTGAAGCCGAGGACTCATCTTCTCTCCCGGCAACGGTTCCCAGATCATATCGGTGGACAATCTTCCCGGCTGCCAGCGTTTGTGCAGGGTCAGCCATTCACGGTTTTCCGCCCGTTCCAGACGACGTTTTTCACGTTCACGGCGCTTCTGCTCTGGCGTCAAAGGCACCACGCTCACGCGCAACTGCGTTTTTTTGAGCAGCAACGCCTTATTACGCATTCTGGCCTTTGCGGCGCTCTCCTTTTCTGCCGCGGTCTTTATCGGCCGCTGAGGCGCAGCCTCAACGGATGCGCTAAAGGCCACCGTCAGCCCCATCAGCAGGGACAGACACGTCAGTTTCTGGATATGAAGTAAGGTGAACATCGTAAAACCGTTTACTGCTGCTGCGAGAGTCTGTCGACGATCGGCTTAATGACCTTTTCACCGTGCTGACCAAAGAATTGATACAGCGACTCGCTGGCTGACTGGGTGAGAACCATGATCTCGATGCGTCGATTCGATGAGCTAAGCGGGTTATCGGGATCGATCAGCATCTGGTCGGCCATTCCGCTGACTTGCAGCACTTTGTTCTGGTCCAGCCCGGCGCGGGTTAACACCTTGCGGGCCTGCATGGCACGCTCCCCCGACAGGTTCCAGTTGTTATACAGATCCTGATCGCGAAAACGCGTCGCATCCGTGTGGCCAGTAATGATGATCTTGTTGTCGATCTTATTCAGCTCGGGAGCGAACTCGGTTAATAGCCTTTTGAAGAAGGGAGTCAGGATTGCACTGCTGCGCTGGAACATTTCACGTTTCCGATCGTCAGTGATCAAAATGCGCAACCCTTGCGGCACAATCTCAATTTTCAGGTTTGACTGGGCATCATAGGCTGAGGTGATCTTCATGATGATGCGGGCAAGATCTTCGATTTCGTTCTGCGATCGTGACGTCACGTCATCCAGGCTTTCACTTTTAGCCATCGCCGAAGCCGACGCCGTTTTCTGAGGTTGTTTGCCCGGATCGCGTTTTTCCGTGACGGCAACCTTGCCGCCTGCCCCGTGCGGTTGGGTAATCGGTGACAGCGAATTCCCGTCAAAAATTGACTGCCCGTTGAGCTGGGAGACAATCTCTTTGCGTTCTTCTTCGGTGACGGAGCCCATGATCCACAACACCATAAACAGCGCCATCATCGCCAGCGTGAAGTCAGCAAATGCCACTTTCCACGCGCCCCCATGAAACGTATCGTGACTTTTGCGTGAGGAGCGTTTGATGATCGTGGTGTGTTCTTTTCCGCGACTGCCCCGCATCAGGATCCACCCGTCATCTGGTTAACCCAGCCATCGAGCGTCGCAAAGGTTGGCTTCGAATCCAGCGGCAGCATTTTGCGCCCGGCGTCTACGGCCAGCAGCGTCGGTTTACCGGCGACATGGTTAACCAGTACGGTACGGACACATTCGATAACCGCCATCAGCTTTTTGGTGCGCTGTTCCATCGCATTCGCCACCGGGTCCATCAGGCAGTAACAGAAGAAGACGCCGAGGAACGTTCCCACCAGCGCAGCGGCAACTTTCACGCCAATCACGGCAATCGATCCGTCGATGGACTGCATGGTAATGATGATACCGAGTACCGCCGCACAGATCCCAAAGCCCGGCATCGCCTCCGCCGTACGCTGTAGCGATCGGGACGGCTGAAGGAGGTTCTCTTCCATAGCCACCAGCTCCTGCTCCAGGATCCCTTCCAGCTCGTGCTCGTTAATTTTGCCCATCGCCATCAGGCGGAAGTTATCCGCAATAAAGGTGATGATCGCTTTGTTCTGCAAAATGAGCGGGTACTTCTGGAAGAGTGGACTACTCTCTGGCACTTCAATGTGCTCATCCAGCACCTTCAGGCCACCGTCCTGAACGAGTTCGAGCAGTTCAAACAACAGCATCAGCAGCTGACGCTGATACTCATCGGTGTATTCATTTTTACGCATAATGCCGCGAAACTGACGGTACATTTCTGCCAGAACCGGCTTGGGGTTCGCGAGTACCATCGCCCCCATACCCGCCCCGAGAATAATAATAATTTCGCCGGGCTGCCAGAATGAAGCCAGACGCCCGCCAGACATAAGAAAACCGCCTACCACACAGGCGAAAATAATGAAAATACCGAGCAACTTTTGCATATACCTTTCACTTCATGAAAAAACACTGGATCTTATGAGCGATCTTTTTGTTGAGCTGACAGACGCGCGCCTCGGTAAGATCGAGGACTAACGCAATCTCCTTTAAGCTCATTTCCTGCTGGTAATAGAGGGTGAGAATTAACTGCTCCCGCTCATCAAGGCTTGCCAGCGCAGCCCGTAACGTACCGCTGGTGACCATTTGATCTTCCAGCGAACGTGTATTCAGCGTGCCGTTCAGGGCATCTTCACCCAATAAATCATCCAGGCTTTCCAGCGTTTTGGCACAGTCCAGCAGGAGATACTCGTGGTACTCCTCTGCGGTAATGGAAAGAGGCTCACGCAGATCGTCAAAGCTCGGCGTTCTGCCAAGCACGCGGGTCATTTCCCGAATGGCATCATTGATTTTGTGGCTTTTCTGGCGCAAACGGCGTGGACGCCAGTCAAGCTCACGCAGTTCGTCGAGCACGGCGCCACGAATGCGCTGTGCCGCATAGGCACCAAACTGCTCATCGGGATGGCCGTAACGCCGCAGCGATGTCAAAAGCCCCATCAAAGCAATTTGCTCCATGTCCTCTTTATCCATCACGCTGCTTGTCTGCCAGGCAAGCTGTTTCACCACCCGATGCACCAGCGGTAAATAGGCGTTAACGTAGCGCGCTTCATCCGCAGGGGTCAGCGCGTCATCAGCAATAAAATCCATCATTTCCGTCAATAGCCGTGGATTACTGGAAAACCATTTTGCTGATGATGACGTCTTTAAACGGCATCCGCGTTTTGAGGCTCATGAAGCGTTCGGTGTATGCTTGCATGAGCTTGTCGCGCAGCAGTTCCACATTCATTCCGCGCACCGCGTCGTAATCCAGGGAAGAAAGCAAATTGACCGTCGCTCCGCGAATAGCAGGCGATAGCTCTTCCGCACGGCGAGCATCTGCTGATGAATGCGTCGTCAATGCCAGCTCCAGAAGCAGGTATCGTTCTGACTCACTGTGGCTTTTCAGCGTGATAACAACGTTCTTGATCTCCACGAACTCCACCGTGCTCTCTTCAGAAGAAGAGAACAGACTGGAGATAATGGAGTGCTTGCTCTCGTCCTGGCTCAGCAAGTGGGTGCCAAGAATGGTAAAAATGGCAGCAAAAATGGCGGCGATAAGTGCAATCACCAGCCCTAATGAAAATGTCTTAATGGTCATAGTGGGTCTGTTTACACCGTAAGTAGTACTGAATCGTCTTTATTGACTGCCGCACGCGCGTCATCTTCAACAATGACGGCTCCCGCGACAGGGCTCTCTTGCGGTGCAGACGTATGCTGCTGTCCGCGTCCCTGATGCGATTGCCCGGACTGCGAAGAGACGTGCACATTCACCTGAACGGTATTCTGTTCCGTCAGGCTCTGGCGCAGCTCAGCGCTTATTTGCTGAAGCGCGCGATAGGTTTCGCCGTTACTGGCGCTGATATGCACCTGCATGCGTCCATTTTCGATCTGCAGGGAGATATCCACTTTTCCCATCTCCGGCGGATCAAGGCGGATAGTGGCATGCTGAACCTGATTTCTGACCTGTAGCTGCAGGCGATCGTTGAGCGCGCTATGAAGCTGCTGCGCCCACTTCGCCTCGTCGGCGTCCATCTTGACAGGCGGCAAATTGACCGTCTGTTTATCCATCATGCTGGTGAACGTCTGCGTAACAGCCGGTTGCCCGGGTGTCGGCACTAACGTCATCAGCGGCTTAGCGGTATCCGTCGCGGCTGGCTTTACCGCGTCTGCCGCTGCTGGCTCAGGGGTTACAGCGGCCAGCGTTGGCTGCGGCTGCCCGATAAGCACCGGCGCTTTTGCCGGTTGTCCAAGCGTCATGTTCTGCATCTTTAGGGCATCGCCCGTCAGCGGCATGCGGGTTGTCGTGGCATTGAGCGTTTTCACCGGCATCTGGCTCGCCATCAGCAGCGCGTCCAACAGCTGCTGTGGAGAACCAATCAGATCCTCAACGCGCGGGCTGACGTGGGTCTGATTCTCTTCCCGGGCGTCATCGTCCGTGGCTTGCACATCCGCCAACACCATGGCCGTGTCGCGCTGCTGCTCGCCGCCCATCAGCGAGTTGATGATGTTAAGCAGAGCATCATTGAACGCCGGCGGAGTCTGCGCTGACACGTCGATCTCCGCTGGCGTCTCGTCTGGAGAGTTCGCCGCGGGGAGGGGGGCAGATGTCTCGGTCTGCTCGGCAGCCACAGGGAGTTGCGTCAGCTGAGAAAGCATCAGGTTCATAGGCCCATATCCTCTGTCGCGGAGAACTGCGCGTAGGCCGTGGCCCCTTCCCGATTACGCCGCATGCGCGCGATCTGCTTTTCCAGGTCATCATGTTGCAGCTGGCAGTAGCGGCTTACCGCTAAATGCGCCTGCTGCAGCGCCGCCAACGCTTCACGTTTTTCTGGGTTCAGCGGCTGCTCTTTCAACGAGGACAGCAGCGCAGCAATCTGAGCATCCACGTCTTGCATTTTCGGCCAGTCGTGTTGACTGGCCGCATGCTCCAGGGAACGCGCCAGAAAACGCATAACCTGAATATCATCCATTCTGCTGCCCCATTTTTTCCCAGCCGTCCTGCAGATTGCGGAGGATCGCCTCGACCTCTTCCACGCTGGTGACGGAGAGCTTGTGGCTGGCATCGTAGAGACGATAAACGCAGTAGTCGTAAAGATTCGCCAGACTCAGCGCCAGTTCCCCGCCCTTTTCAAAGTTCAGCGAGCTGGTCAACGCGTTCAGAATGTCGATACATTTATTAATGCTCTGCACCTTGCGATCGTAACGACGCGCGGCAATATGACTTTTTGCGCGCACCAGTTCGTCCATCAGGCCGTTAAACAACATCAACACCAGCTGGTGCGGATTGGCGGCGGCGGCCTGGATAGCCAGATCGGATTGTTGATAGTTGCCGTAGCCCTGCGGTTCATTCCCGTACATAAACGCGATAATTTCCTTACGCTAAACCAAACATGCCCATGGTGTTGTTCATCTGCGCCATCGCTTTTTGCAGCTGGGTAAACTGCTTCAGATAACGCGCCTGAGAAGAGTCAAAGCGGGCGTTCATGGCCTCCGTTTTGGTATCAATATCCTTCTGCTGACGATCCAACACCTCCTGACGGCCTTTCAGTAAGCCCGTGGTGGAGTTGAGATACCGATCGAGTGACTTATCCATCGCCGTCAGCATGCCCTCTTTACCGTTAAACAGATCGTTCAGCTTTTGCGGGTCCGCCTTGATGGCCTCATCGAGTTTTTTGCTGTCGATCTGCAGCTTGCCTTCGCGATCGGCGGTAATGCCAAAATCAGACATTCGTTTATCGCCAAAAACCTGACGCATAACGTCGTTCAACTCACGGTCGAGCGACGACATGGTGGAGTCACCGGCAAACGCACCGCGGGTTTCATCATCCCCGTTTCCGCTTTTCGTCAGCTTGGTCAGGGTGTCCTGAAGCGTGTTGTATGCATCAACGAACGTCTGGAGCTGCTCTTTTGTCCCGGTGCTGTCGGTGCTCACGGAAAGGGTCAGCGGCTTGTCTTTCTCGGTCACCGAGGTCAGCTCAATGGTGACGCCATCGATCAGCTTATCCAGCGTGTTCGAGCTGTTGGTAAAGGTCATCTCCCCCATTCTGATGACAGAATCGGCGGCTTTAGAAATCTCTTTCGGCTGCGACAAATCCAGTCCCGTTGGGCTGGTCACCGCAATCTTGTTTTTGGCGCCACTCTCATCGCTGCTCAGCATCAGGGTGACTTCGCCATCGGTACGAATGAGCGAGGCGGTGACGCCCGGATTATCTTCATGACCGTTAATGGCTTTTGTCAGATCGCTCAGGCTCTCCATGTCCGTCAGATCAACGGTAATGGTTTTGGCCGCAGACCCCTCTCCGAGCGTGATATCCATCGTGCCGGAGGCGTCTTTAATGGACTGGTCGCTCATTTTGTCGAAGCCGATCTGGTGGGCAGACGCCAGCGCATCCACTTCGATGTTGTAGGTCCCTTTCAGGGCACCAGAGCCTGCGGTTACGTTGGCGATACCTTCGCGGTTCATGCTGACGGCGTTTTTCAGCATCCCCTCGCCGGTTTTATTCAACCCACTCATTGCCGTGCGGAAGTCGGTCAGCGCAGTTTTTAACGCATCAAGCGCCTTTTTCTGCGCATTCATCGTTGAGGTTTTGTTCGTGATCTGGTTTTGCAACGATGCGATGTCGTACGTCGCCAGCTGTTTGGCAAGCGTCGAAGGATCAATGCTGCTGAAATCTGCCATGTTGTTTTCTCCATTCACACCTGTTGCTAAACCATAACTGTATTAAGCAAACATCGTGCCAGTTTTTAACTGATTAATTTTCAATAAGTTATATCTTTAGGGGAAAGTGATCTTCCCCAGCGAGGAAATATCCGGAAGGGAAGCGCCGGATACAAAAACACCGCCTTACAGCGGTGTTTTTTTTAACGATATTGTTGATTAGCCCAGCAGGGACATCACCATACCGGACATGCTGTTGGACTGTTTCAGCATCGACATACTGGTTTGCGCCAGCATCTGGTTACGGGCCATGCTGGAGGCCTCAGAGGCAAAGTCCGCATCACGGATGTTGCCCAGCGCCAGGTCGGTATTGTCTTTCATGTTCGCCAGGTTAGCCGCGGTGTGGCCCAGACGGTTGATGTTCGCACCGAGCTTGGAACGCAGGGTACCCACCTGGGAAATTGCGCCTTCGATGTTGGTGATCATGCTCTGTGCGCCAGACACGGTCGTGATACCGCCTGATGCAGTCAGGGCACCCAGGCCGCTTGCGCCTTTTACTGCGGTCAGATCCGCACTCACGTTAACGGTCAGGCTTTCACCTTCAGATGCACCGATCTGGAAGTTCATCGCCTGAGTAAACTTACCGCCGCTTGCGAACAGGCTCTCACCCGCATATTTGGTGTTACCCATGATGTTGTTCAGTTCGCTGTTCAGCTCGTCCATTTCAGACTGCAGCGCCTGACGATCTTCCGGGCCGTTCGTGTCGTTCGCGGCCTGTGTGGCGAGGTCTTTCATGCGGTACATGATGTTGCTCACTTCATCGAACGCGCCTTCCGCGGTCTGCAGCAGTGCAGTCGCGTCAGAGATGTTGCGCTGCGCCACGGCCATACCGTTGGTCTGCCCCTGCAGGCGGGTTGCAATCTGCAGGCCAGCAGCATCATCCGCTGCAGAGTTAATGCGTTTACCCGTACCCAGACGCTCCATTGCAGTAGACAGCATGCTATTAGATTTATTCAGGGCGTTAACGGAAGCCATTGAAGATGCGTTAGTAAAAATAGAAAGTGCCATTTTAGAATTCTCCTTTTGAACCTGTCTGTCAGGTTCTTCTCTCTGGTACTCAAGTAAAACGACACACCTCAATGGAGAATTAAATCGCAGATGAAAAAAAATCTATTTTTTTACCCGGCAGGGTTAATGGCGTATTTGGCAATAAACAAAGCGGCAGCTGAAATAACAATAAAAAAAGAAGGGATATAAAGCGACACACCCAACGCGAGACTTAAGCGCACATTACATTTTCTTACGTTTTTCTTTTACTCGTGAAAGAAACGCATTCTCACGCTTATGCCAAAAAACATTTTATTTACATGACAGCATTGGGCAGTAACAAAAAGATCAATACACCATGCCAGTTAACGTTTAATCAGGCCCATTAATATGCTGGCAAATTATTCGATTAATAATTGGTTGCGCATCACACTTTTATCGCGTAAAAATGTGCCTCGGAAGCGAAACTTCCTAAGCACGCCTAAGAAAAGGCCTAATCAGCCGGGTAATACTTCCGCTGCACTCAGCAGGTTTTCGTGTTTCATCCCCTGACTTAACCTTTTCTTTGCACCCTTTCCGCAGGCAAGCGGCAATTCACAATGAATTTTAAACGGATTTAATCATTAATTTACATTAAGCATTTGGCGTGATAAATGCTCGATCCCGGGAAAATCAAATTCTTCAGGAGTGGAAAGCCACCATCACTTGCCATGAATAAAACGTATTACGCGGTAAATAACTGGTTAATTGATTTACCCTCAGGCTCGATCGTCAGCCTGATTTCTGGTGAACGTAAACGACTCGGTGAGTATCAATTAAAGCTGCTCGATGTGCTGGCAACGAACGCGGGTAAAATACTGACCCGTGAGGAATTGACCACGCTCGTCTGGGAACGCAGGGTGATAGGAAATAATAGTCTTCCCAATGCGATACATGCATTGCGAACCGCGTTGGAAGACGACGGTAAAACACAAAAAATTATAAAAACGATCCCTAAAAAGGGGTATTTACTGGAGCACGCCTGGTGCCGTTCGGTTGAGCAGGAAAGCGACGAAATCGATAAAGCCGTTCGCCCCGCCGCACCCGTCACGGATGAGGAGCCTGAAGACGAGACGCTTCCTGCGGAACTGGCACCGACCGGTCAACCCGACCCGGAGCCCGAGTCCGATTCTGACGCTCAGCGAGAAGAGATACCATCGCCTCCGCTAAAGGCTGGCGGGCGTTTTCATCAGCGACTGGCGGCGTTTCTGGCTCTGATTGTCCTGGTCCTGGGCAGCGCGGCAGCAGGGTGGCATTACGCGAATTCGAAAGGCGCCCGGCTGATTGCGACCGAGCAGGAAGCGGGGGTTTACAGCAATATACGCATCTATGAAATCTCGGAAGCAAGCCGCCTGGCGATGAACAAAGAGGACTTTTACAGCAAAATCAAAGATACGCTGTATGTCATCAATCAGCAGATAAAATCCCAGTCCGTCACCATGACGGTCTACTACCAGAGCGTCGACCAGACGCTTAACTATACGTTTGCGCTGCAAAGCCGATGCGACAGCAAACAGCTGGTTATGGCGATCTATCACTGGCGAATTGACCCGACACAATTAAACAACCTGCTGCTGCGAGAGACGAGGAGGAAAATCAATGAGATGGACGTCTGTTCTTAACTGGAAATGGCTGCTGTCATACCTGCTTATCGCTGCTGCCACGTTTACGGGTGTTCGCCTGCTTACGCCCAAGGTCTCAGCGCAGGCTAACGTAGAAGGCTTTCTCCAGCTGGGCTTTTACGATCTGATGTCCAGGCGGAAAGAGATTTACGACTCGCACATGAAGAGCGCGAATGACGTCATTTTGACGACAATCACCAACCCGAACGATAACCGGTTTGTGCTTAAAGGAAAATTTTCGGAGATTAACGAGCAAAACGGCAAACGCTTTTACTCCTATACGCCGATCTACTACAGCACCGCGCAAAAAGGGCTGATGATCGACGGTCTGGTGGATATGCTGATGCATGTCGACTTCTGGATGCAGCCGGTTTACGTGGGCCAAAAATCGCTGGTAGTCGGACAAAGCGGCGCCATTTTTCTCTATCCGCTGCGCAAATAACGCGCGTCTCGCCCGCGCTGATAACGCGGGCAAAACGTCATTCCAGCAGGTTTTTTACCGTCGACAGCGAAATATTCCCTTGCGCCGCAAGGGCCTGCGAAAGCACGCCGTACTGCTTACCGCTGTTTGCCAGCACGTCCCCGAGCGCGCGCGCGGTTTCAAGCGCGTCACGTGAACCGTAGGTCGTTGCCATATCCTGAATACGTGCAGAGACCCGCTCCTGGTGCTGATGCAATTTCCCACGTTCACGGGTGATTTGTTCCAGCGTCTGCTGAAGTTTACCGCTTGCCCCGCGATCCCACTGGCTGCCGATCTGGCGGATATCATCCTCGCGGCTGTCCAGCGCGCGCGGCGCGAGCAGCGTAAAAGCCTCGGACGGAAACTGCTGCCCTTCTCCACGCACGCTTAAATGCTGGCTGACACGCGCCCAGCGGGATTCATCAACCTGAAAAACGGCGCTTCCGTCACCGCCTATCGATGCGTGAATGCCCAGACGCCCCAACCCTACGTTAAGATGTACCAGCGCCTGCCGCGGGGTGGATTGTGCCGGTATCGCGACGGCCGTCAGCTCCCGCTTGCTGCCGCCAAGCGCAAATACCAGGGTTTCGCCCGGCGCCTGTTCGAGCAGCTTTTCCATGCCCGGCAGCGAAAAACTCACCTTACTCTTTTGCTGTAGCGTCACGTTGAAGTTACGGTCGACCGTGCCGCCAGACAGCCTGCTGCGCTGTTGCAGCAGGCTTTTCACCGTAGCGGTCTGTTCTTCACCGTTGCCGCGCATGGCCTGATGACGCAATACCAGAAGCTGGTTTTCTGTTTCTGACAGAAAATTCTCGGCTTTCTGCACCGCCGTCAGCTGCTGGTTCAATTGAACGTTGTAACGCAACGGACGTCGAGAGAGCAGCGCCGATTCCGGAAATGCCGGGGTGCCGCGACGAGCTGTGTCCACCCGCTCCGTGCGGATGATGGGCGAAGCCGCCCCCGGCGTGGTTTTGACCGGGGAGGGCGTCGTGGTTAGCGATGACGCTTTTAAACCGACTTGCATACGATTACAACATGCTGAAGAGCGAAAGCTGGCTGATCATGCTGTACGCCTTGTTGGTGATTTGCACCGAGTTGGTGTACAGCTGCAGGTTAATACTGGTCGTCGCCCAGTCCGTATCGGACAGGTCGCGAACAACCTGATCGTTCGCCATGCTGACATCCGTATGGGCATCACCCAGCATCGTCAGGCGATTCTGGCGCCCCCCCAAATCGGTCAGCAGGCCTGCAACTTTATCGCGGGACTGACCAGAAAGCGTCAGCATCTCGTCAATATCGCCCTGATAATCATTCATCGAAAGCGCCGGGTCCTGCATTTTATCGCTCAGCGCCTTCAGCTTGTTCAGCATCTCCAGATCGTCACCGCTGCCGGAAAATGCCCCAACGACGTTCGTATTTTCGGTCACATTGACACCGTTTGCTACCGTGGTTTCACGCGTGCCGTTGTTGCCCTGAAAGACATATTTTCCCTGTGCTTCGTCCCAGACAACAGGCTTGGTGTCGGTTTTGGTCCCCGAGAAGAGATAGCCGCCGCTCTCGTTCTGGGCATTCAGCGAAGCAACCAGCGAATCGAGCATCGATGATAGCTCGGCCCCGTAGCTGGCCATATCTTCATTGCTCAGCGAACCGCCGTTTGCCGCAGACAGCAGTTTGTCGTTCAGGGCCAGCAGCTGATTGCTCATCGCCGTTACATGCGCTTCCTGACCGGAAAGCGCGCCGCTCAGCCCGGTGATATTGCTTTGGTATTGCTTGATGGCGGATTGTTCGCGGTTCAACTGCACCAGACGCGTTGCCGCAACCGGATCGTCAGACGGGACGTTGATTCGCTTCTGGGTGGCCATCTGCTCCATCAGCTTGCTGATGCGCGTGCCGTTCACGCCAAGCTGCGCCATCATGGCATCGGAATTATAAAGACTGCTGATTCGCATAAGTGTGTTCCTTAACGCCGGTTAAAACAGGCCTAACAGGTCGTTGAAAATCTGGTTGCCGGTGGCGATCACCTTGACGTTTGACTGGTATGCCTGCATGTAAACCTGCAGGTTAATCGCCTCTTCATCCTGGTTTACCGCGCTGAGGTTATTGCGCTGAAGCTGAGCCTGGTCGTATACCCCCTGCGCGGCTTCCAGCTCGCTCTGGGATTTTTTGCTGGCAATACCTACGTTGGAGATGATTGCCGCCGCCCCTTCGTTGAGGCTCATGTTGCCCATGCCGCCGATATCGACCTTTTTATTTTTCAGCTCAATCAGCAGCTTCAGGTTGTCGCCGTTGCCCTGCTCATCGGGAGAGCCTGAGAGCGCGAGTTCGTCCGGCTTGAGGTCGTTGACCTGCAAGATCCCCGTAGGATTCGTCAGATCGAAGGTAAACAGGGGCTTGCCCGGGTTACCGTTCTTATCAAACCCCTGTGCCAGCTGATCGTTAAACAGCGTGGCGACGGCTTCTGCCATTCCCTGCACGGAGGCCTGCATCTGCGCCAAATCGCCCGTTTCATAGTCGTAGAGCGCGCCCAGCTGCCCGCCCGTTGAGGGATTTAATGAGAACGTTGTATTGGAAAAGCTCAGGCTCAGCACCGGATTACCGCTGCTGTCCAGGCTGCTGCTAAGCTCGCCGGCCACTTTGCCGCTCACCAGCGGCTGACCGTTTTTCATTGAAACAGAGAAGCTGCCGCTGCTGTCCTCCGTCACCTTGACGTCGGCGTAGGTGCTCAGCTGCTTCACCAGCTCATCACGCTGGTCGCGAAGCACGTTACTGTTGCCCCCCGTGGAGTCCATCTCCATGATTTTTTTATTGTAATCAGCAATACCCGTGGTCAGGCTGTTGATTTGCCCAACCATAGTGTCGCGCTGGCTGGTGATCGCGCTTTTCTGACTAGTGATGAAGTCGTTCATGTTGTTGAACCGCGTCGCCAGCGAATCGGCCTGATTCAGCAGCTGCTGACGGTTCGCCTCGCTTTCCGGCTTTTCGGTCATGGCGCTCAGCGCCGAAAAGAAATCATCCAGCCCTGTCCCGAGGCTGGTTGAATCCGTGCCGATCACTTTTTCCAGCGAACCGAGGTATTGATTATTGATGCCGTAGTAATTGGCTTTGCTGTTGCTCTGCCAGACCTGATTCGTCAGGTATTGATCGGATACACGACGAATGCTGTCGACCTGAACGCCAGCGCCGGCAGACATCCCGCCCTGGCCCATCGTGACCACCGAACTCTGAATAATTCCCTGACGGCTGTAGCCTGGCGTCAGGACATTCGAAATGTTCATGGAGGTCACGCTCATTCCAAACTGGGCCGCCTGCAGGCCACTCCAGGCGATGTTGATCATGTTCATCGGTTACTCCTGCCCACGGTGCATCACCGGTATGACGGGGGGCGTTAATTGCTGAGGATGTTCTTGTAAAGCGACCGAACGCTGCGCGTTCTTAAGCGGTGCACTCTCCTGAGGGCCAAGCTGGGCCACGATCATTTGTGCAATACCGGTGCTGCGCTGCGACGCCAGTTGAGAGGTGAGCTTGTCGTCGTAGAATTCTTGCATCATGCGCTGCTGCTTGCTGTCGAACGGATTGTCGTCCACCAGCGCCTGCGACGCTTTACGCATCTCTTTCATCAGCGACCGCAAGAACAGGGCTTCAAACTGCTCGGCGGCCTGCTCCAGATTTTGCGGTTTGACCTGCCCGGTCATGTCGCCGGGCAGGGTGGTAACGTGCGGGGTAATAGCGTTTAACATCGCGACTCCTTAGATCACCACCAGCTCAGCATCCAGCGCACCCGCCTCGTGCAGGGCCTGCAAAATGGCCATGGTGTCATCCGGCGATGCGCCGAGGCTGTTGAGCGTATTAACGATGCTGCGCAAGCTGGTACCGGCGGCAACCGTCACCATCTGCCCACGACCGCGATCGACCGACACGTCGCTCTCTGGCGTAACCACCGTTTGCCCCTGGCTGAATGCACCCGGTTGGCTGACGTTAGATGACTCACGAATGGTGACGGTGAGGTTTCCGTGGGACACCGCCGCCGCGCGCACGACAACGCCATCACCAATCACCACCGTGCCGGTTCGCGCATTAAAGACCACGCGTGGCGGCTGTTTGCCCGCGCTGATCTGTACATCTTCCAGCATCGACATAAACGCCACGCGCTCACCCGCAGACTGCGGGGCGTTGACCACCACATTGGTGGCGCTTTGCGCGGTGGCGGTTCCCGAACCAAACGCGCTGTTCAGGGCAACGGCGACGCTGTTTGCCGTTTTAAAGCTGGGGCGCTTGAGGTTCAAAATCACCTGACTGTTCTGCTGAAAATCAGACGGGATTTCACGTTCAACAGACCCGCCATTGGGCACACGTCCTACGGTTGGCGTATTAATGGTGACGCTGGAACCGCTGTTACCTTCCGCTTTAACACCGCCCACCACCACGTTTCCCTGCGCCAGGGCATAGACTTCGCCATCCGCCCCACGCAGCTGCGTCAGCAGTAAGGTTCCGCCGCGCAGGCTTTTGGCATCGCCAATAGACGAGACGGTGACGTCAATGGCCTGACCGCGCGCGTACCCCGGCGGCAGCGTCGCGCTGATCGCCACGGCAGCGACGTTTTTCACTTTGGGATCGATTTTTGTCGGCAGCTGAACGCCAAACTGGCGCAGCATATTGGTCACCGACTGGCTGGTGAATTTCACCTGATTCTTATCGCCCGTCCCGTCAAGACCCACCACCAGGCTGTAGCCCACCAGCTGGTTACCCCTTACGCCCTGGATATCGACAACGTTACCCAGACGCTCCGCGGTCGCGCAGGTGGTCCACATCAGCAGCAGAAATAGCATGGCTTTTTGCATGGCAGACTCCATTAAATCGGGAACAGAGGATGGTTAAAGAAGCGGGTCAGCCATCCGGCGGAGTTGGCGTCGCTCAGCGCACCGCGACCCGCGTAAGAGATACGCGCGTTGGCAATTCGCTGGGACGAGACCGAGTTGTCACGCTCAATGTCCTCTGCCCGGACCAGCCCGGTCACGCGCATGTACTCATCGCCCTGGTTGAGGGTCAGCCATTTTTCACCGCGCACCGCCAGCACGCCGTTAGGCAGCACTTTATAGACCGCAACGGTGATGGCACCGCGCAGGCTGTTTTGCTGCTGTGAGGTGGCATTACCATTGAAATTACGATTGCCGTCTATCGAACCGGCAAGTTTGTCGACCGAATGGCCAAACGCCTCGGGGATACCGATGGAAACATCGTTTTTCTTGCCGAAATTGGTCCGCGCCTGTTTGCTGGCCTGGGTAGACTCATCCAGCTTCACGGTGAGAATGTCGCCCACGCGATAGGCGCGGCGATCTTGCGTAAGAGACCAGTTGTAATTGGCGTTGTAGAGACCCCCGCCCTGAACCTGCGCAGGCGGCATGGCAAAATCTTCCGGTGGCGCATAGGCCGCGTCGTCTTTATGTACCAGCAGCGCCGGGCTTTCACACCCGGCCAGCAGAAGTACAAAAAAGCCGATAACACACTGCTTTTTCATTTTTTATTCACTTCACTTCACGCATTACATCGACTGCGTGACAAACTTCATCATGTCGTCAGCGGCAGACACCATTTTGGCGTTCATTTCATAGGCGCGTTGGACGGTGATCATATCGACCATCTCTTCAACCACCTGAACGTTGGAACCCTCAAGCGACCCTTGCTCAAGTTGACCGAAAGCATCTTCCCCCGCGACGCCTTCCACCGCTTCACCACTGGCTGCCGTTTCGCGGTACAGGTTACCGCCAATGGCTTCAAGCCCGGCCGGATTCACAAAGTTCACCAGCGTGATCTGCCCCAGCTCGACCGGCTCAGTTTCGCCCGCCACCGTCGCGGTGACGGTGCCATCTTTGCCGATCTGGATATCCTTCACGTTATCCGGCAGCTCGATTTGTGGTATCAGCGGTAGCCCCTGAGCGTTGGTCAACAGGCCATCTGGGTTCTTCTGGAAATTACCTGCGCGGGTATAAGCAATATCGCCATCGCTGGTTTCCACCTGGAAAAAGCCCTGACCAGTAATCGCCACATCCAGCTTCTGCCCGGTGTTCTGAATATTGCCGGTGGAGAACTCTTTCTGGGTGCCGACGATTTTGACCCCGGTCCCAAACTGAATGCCGGTCGGCGAGATGTTGTTCTGATCCAACTGACCGCCTGGCGTGCGCTGATTCTGATAAAACAGATCGGCAAACATCACGCGATCGCGCTTAAACCCGGTGGTATTGACGTTGGCCAGGTTGTTAGAAATGGCGCTCATCTTCGCGTCTTGCGCGGCAAGGCCGGTTTTACTGATCCATAAAGCGGGATTCATCGTTATTCCTTACTCAATCAGGTATTACGCAGCAGGCGATTACCCGCCGTGGCCAGGTCTTCGGCAGCCTTCATCATTTTGATCTGCGCCTCAAACTGGCGGTTAAGCGCAATGCTCGACACCATCTCGTTGATGGCCGAAACGTTGGAGCTTTCAAGATGACCTGAAACCAGCTCGACCTCTTCCGTGCGCGGGTTGACGTTAACGTTGGTGATCATAAAACCGGCACTGTTCTTGCTCAGCTGCGCGGCGGGGATATCCACCAGCTTGATCCGATCGACGTCCATTGGTGCAGCCACATTGCCGTCGTCCGGCACGATGGAAATCACCCCGTCGTCGGCAATGCTGATGGACGAAAACGGCGGTAGCACAATCGGGCCGTTATCGCCGGACACCGGTAAACCGTCGATGGTCAGATCGCCTTCCGGCCCGACCTGGATCTGCCCGTTACGGGTGTAAACCTCACGGTTGCCGCTCACCAGCGCGATCAAACCGCTGCCTTTGATCGCCACATCCAGCTCACGTCCGGTATCACGCGTTGCGCCCGGCGTTAAGTCCACACCGCCCTGCTGCTGCTGCACCAGAAAACGGGAGGCGTAACCCTCCCCCGGGATCTGCTGCGATATTGCGCTTTCCAGATCGTGGCGGAACCCCTGCGTGTTCACGTTCGCCAGGTTATTGGCGTGGATCTGCTGCTGCGTAAGGCTGCGGGTGGCGCCGCTGACCGCGGTATAAATTAAATGGTCCATTACACCGCCTGGAACAGCGCCGTCATCATGCTGTCGTTGGTGCTGATCACCTTGGTGTTGGCCTGGTAGTTACGCTGGGCGGTCATCAGACCAACCAGTTCCGCCGTCAAATCGACGTTCGATCCTTCCAGCGTGTTGGAGGTCAGCGCGCCCAGCAGACCAGTACCCGGCGTGCCGGTCAGCGGCGCCCCGGAGCTGGCGGTTTGCGTCCAGGTCGTACCATTTTGCGACGACAAACCGTTCGGGTTTGAGAAGGTCGCCAGGATCACCTGTCCCTGCAGCAGACGCTCACCGTTCGAGAAGGTGGCGTAGACGCTGCCATCTTTATCAATGGTTTGCCCGGTACGTTCGCCGGAAGCATAGCCATTCCCGTTGTTTTTGCTGACGGAGAAATCAGAGCCAAACTGCGTGGTGCCGTTGTAGCTGAGCGCCAGCTCGATACCTTCTGCTCCCGGAATGTCCGCCGTAATGTTGACCGCACCGTTCGGTGTTTCCAGCACGCCCTGCTCGGTGAAGGTCATCTTCTGCGTGGTGCCCATATCCTGGTCATCCATGTAGTAGTGCACTTCCCATTCGTTATCGCTGGTTTTGACGAAGTACTGCTTGAGGGTATGTTCACGCCCCAGCGAGTCGTACACCTGGGTGGCGTAGGTGTGGTTATAAGAGGTTTCGTCGGTCGGATCAAAGGTGGTGGTTTCCGGCAGCTTTTCGTTAGCGTTGAGGTTAGCCGTGAAGTCGAGCGTGCTGGTGGCTTTTGCGGGAATCGAGCCGCTGCTGATGGTCAGATTGCCTACCGTACCGGTCTGGATCGTACCGTTAGCGTCAACAGGATACCCTTGCAGGTACATGCCCTGGTTGTTGATCAGATTGCCGAGGCTGTCGGTCTGCATATAGCCCGCACGGGAATACGCCGTGGTGCCCGCACTGTCGCGCATCACGAAAAAACCATCGCCATTGATCGCCAGATCGAGGCTGCTGGCAGAGGAAAAAATGCTTCCGCTTTTGGAAATGCTCTGGGCAACACCGGTCACGCCGACGCCCAATGGCTGACCTTCCGCATACAGCGAGGCAAATTCCGCGCGACCTGACTTAAAGCCTACGGTGCCAGAGTTGGCGATGTTGTTGGAGATCGCCCCCAGCTGTTGGTTAATGGCATTCAAGCCCGAGATTGCAATATCAAAGCTCATAGTTATTCCTGATTAACTCATTAATCCTTTTGGGTTTTTGTCACTCGACTGCCCAAATTGCGTAATATTGTTGTAAGCCACTTCACCAACGCCGGTGATATTCAGCACCGTCGGGCTGCCGTCGAGCGGAATGCGCACGTTATTCACCACCCCGCCGACCTCAACCGGTACCGTGGTTTCCTCGGTGTCCGTTACCACGGACAGAGTGTATTTCCCCTCTTTCAAGCCCAGCTTCTCAGGGTCAATAGTGAAATCCACCGTCCCTTTTTCCTGCTTGCCCAGCTCGATTTTGGTTTCGTTGCCGCTTTCATCTTTCACAATCACGGTCACGGTGTTGGCGGCGTGCTCCAGCGTCAGGCGGCCATCAATGTTGGTGCTGCCATCCGTTTCAACCGTGTCGGTCTGAACCATCACTTTTTGCCCCACCAGATTGCCTGTTGAAAGGGTCTGGAGGTTGTCCATCAACACCGCGTTATTCGCCATCAGCTTCGACATCGTCTCCATGGACTGCACCTGGGTCAGCTGTGCGAGCTGGCCGACATACTCCGTACCGTCTGTTGGATTTAAGGGATCCTGGTTTTGGATCTGCGCCACCAGCAGCTGCATAAACAGGTTGTTCATGCCCGCCGCGGTGTTGTCATTCGCCGTCACACCGCTGTCGTAGGTGGTGTTACCGGATTGAGTGGATACTCCCTGCACGCTCATCAATTACGCCTCGCCAAGACGCAGCAGGCTCTGCTGCATGCTTTTTACATTGTTAAGAACGTCGACGTTGGTTTCGAAGTTACGCGACGCTGACATCATGTCTGCCATCTCTTCCACCACGTTGACGTCCGGATACCAGACGTAACCGTCCGCATTTGCCATTGGGTGATGGGGTTCATAGCGCTGCACTGCATTGCCCGACGAGACCACATCCAGCACCTGTACGCGCGCGCCGGTCAGCGCTTTGTCGCTCATCAGCGAGTCGTTTTGATAAACGGCGGCAAAAACCGGGCGGCGTGCTTTGTACACATTTCCCTCATCCACCGCCGGGGTTTCGGCGTTGGCGAGGTTACTGGCGATGGTATTCAGCCGGACAGTTTGCGCCGTCATTGCCGAACCCGAGACGCGGTAAATATCGCTAAATGCCATTTTTAATCACCTGATTCAATTACTTACCTTCAATTGCTTTTTTCAGCCCGGTGAATTTCATATTCAAAAACGCCAGGCTCATCTGGTAGTCCTGCACGTTTTTTGAGAACTCAGCCTGCTCCACATCCAGCGCAACGGTGTTGCCGTCCGAGGAGGGTTGGTAAGGCACGCGATACATCTCCTGCGGCGTAGACCCGGGAAAGAAATCCCGCTGCGAACGTTGCATCTCCGCGGCAAAATCAATATCTTTAGCCTGGAAATTGGGGGTATCGACGTTAGCCAGATTTGCTGAAAGCAGTTCCGCCCTGGAAAGTCGAAGTGCTACAGCCTGCGGATGAACGCCCAATGCCTTATCAAAAGTAATACTCACCACTCACTCCTTTCTGATGATGGACACCTGCGATAGTCCGTGTTGCTACAGCATTCAAAGCAACTATCGTGCCAGGTTTACAACACCATGAATTTAATAAGATTTTCATCAAAACCCATCCTGAAAAGGAAAGGGCTTTTCCGCCTGAAGGTTTCAGCGATATTCATCGCTGTGCTTGCTCTACCGGCACACGCCCAGCCAGAGCCTTCTACCGCGCGCAAACAGGTTTATGTCCGCGTTCAGCAGCAGGCTGCTGACGCCATCCGACAGGAAGCGGAACGACATCGCTGGGAGGACTACCAGGCAAAACTGAACCTGTTTATTCCTTCTGAGATTTCGCAGTACGCCCCATGTCCCGCGCCGCTGAGCCTGAGCATGCCGGGCGGTGAACATCTTGATTTACGCCGACTGCGTTTTGAGGTGCGCTGCGAGGCCGGAAACGGCTGGGAAGTAGCGGTGACGGTTAAGCCGGATATTTATCTCAAGGTATTGATGGCAAAAGAGACGCTGGAGCGCGGCCATGTGCTTTCCGCTTCCGATCTCACACGCCGAAAATTCAATATCAGCAACCTGCGTAGCGGCTACCTCACTCGCCCGGACGACGCGGTGGGCTTGACCCTGAAGCGCCGGGTCCGAGAGCTGCAACCCATAAGTCAGAGCCAGCTTGATTCACCGGTAATGGTGGAGCGCGGCCAGCGGGTGATGATGGTCGCCATCCAGGATGGCGTCGAAGCCCGCACGATGGGGATCGCCAGTAAAAAGGGGCGAAAAGGCGAGATGATTAAAGTGAAAAATGAAAGCAGCGAGCGTGAAGTCACCGCCATGGTGGTGGATATGGGCATCGTCAGAACCGGCTTTACATCCGGTCGATAAAAAAATGACGCCCTGTTTAAGTTTTTGCGCTGATGCGTCGCTTTATCCTGACAAGGCGCCAGGAAAGCTTTTTTCCGTTTGACATCCCCAGGCGAAAACGACCAATAAAAATTCCGAAGATGGAGTACCGCGATGAAAGTGACCTCTACCCAGTACGCAATGACAAGCGCAGTCAATCAGGCCAGCTCCACGACCCCGACGCGCACCGCAGGCACTGAAGAGATGAAAACCACACGAACCGCAGCCATCGACCCCGTTCTTGGCGATGCCCAGACCCAGCTGGCAGCGTTGCCAGAGGTTGATATGGCGCGCGTTGCCAGTATGAAAGAAGCGATTGCGAACGGCAAAATCAGCGTTGATGTCGACTCGCTGGCCATCGCGATTGAGAAATATTATCAGAGGTAACAATGAGTAACGCCGCACAGTGCGTAAAACAGCTGGTTCAGGGTATGGTAGAGGATCGTGAAACCTACACTAGCCTTAAGACGCTCCTTGCCGACCAGCGTCAGTGGCTAATCGCACGCGATGCAGCAAAGCTGGACGAGCTAAACCCGCAGCTCATCTCACACTATGAGACGTTGTCGCGCAACAGCAAGCAGCGCTATCAGCTGCTCACCCAGCTCGGTATCCCTGTCGGCACGCCCGGCCTGCGCACGCTTTTCTCCCGCCTTCCTGCCCATCATCAGAAGCAGCTCAACACGCTCTGGGATTCACTTGAAAAGGTGGCAGCGGAGTGCAACGCGCTCAACGACAGTAATATTGCCGTGCTGTCGATGCAGCAGGAGATCCTGCAAAACTTGCTGAATATTAGCGAGCCGGAAAACTGGCTTTACGAGCAAAGTTGAGTAGGTGTGCTATTGAGGGAAATAAGAAATATGCCTTTAAAAATTAGCAATAAAACGCGCTGCGTCGGTTTTTTAATGGAGACCTCTTTTCACTACGACGTCTATATCAATATTATCACTGCCCTTATAAATAAAGGTGTTTTATGTGACATTATTATTAACGACATCATAGAAGCTGAATATGTTAATAATATGGTGAATTTCCTGGGAACAGTTAATGTTCCGGGTCTTCGCTTCATGCTTTTGTCTTCAGTATTAAAACATCAAAAAGTCTACAGTTGCCTTGTTACGCCTTATTACCTTCCCTATGCTGAGAAAATTTCCCGGATACATGTCCGTACGGTTTATGGCTTGGCTAAAAATGAATGGAATCATGCGGCGTGGAATGCAAAATATGATTATATTTTATGTTACAGCCACTACACGGCAAGAGCGCTGAACCTTGCAGCTCAAGTTAAAGTAGTTGGAAACCCTCGCTTTGATGCCTGGCATAACAAAAAATATTCGCAGGAGTTACCTTCTCACATCTCGTTAACGCCCAAAAAACCTACATTGCTTTATGCCCCAACTTATGGAGAATTAAGTTCTTTACCTCATTGGGTAGAAAAATTAGGTCGACTGAGCAGCGAATACACCATTATCTGCAAGCTACACCACGGTACGCTGTACAGAAAAGAAGAACAACAAAACCTTAAAGCCGCCAGACGCTTCTTAAAGAATATTGTCACGGATAATACGTCGACTTTTGCACTACTTGACTGCGCAGACTATGTCATCAGCGACAACAGTGGTTTTATTTTTGATGCTATAAATGCGGAAAAGCGGGTGATTTTGTTGAGCTGGGATAAAATGGGCGACTTGCTGACAAAAAATAAATCTTTCAGCACGAGCGAAAGCCCCGAGCAACAGATTCGAAAACTCCTTCCTGACGCTCGTGACATGGCCGATCTCCGAAACTTCCTCTCTGAAGACTATCCTTGGCATGAAAATGCCTCCGACCTGAATTTCATCAGAACGGAATACTGCGATGCCTTTAATGATGGAAACGCAGGTTTACGCGCGGCGGAAATTATTGATGAGGCGACTTCAGCGTAATCCTGTCGATCCTGATTACGGAAAACAATCATGAAAACGATTATTACATTCGGTACTTTTGATGTCTTCCATATCGGCCATCTCAACATCTTGCGACGTGCCAGAGCGCTGGGAGACCGGCTGGTTGTCGGCGTGTCCTCAGACGCGCTTAATCTGCATAAAAAGGCACGCCTTCCGGTCTATCTTCAGGATCAGCGAATACGCATTATTGAGGAGTTAAAGTGTGTCGATGAGGTTTTCCTTGAGGAGTCACTTGAGTTAAAAGCAGATTATATCAGGCGCTTCAACGCACAAGCGCTGGTGATGGGAGATGACTGGAGAGGGAGATTTGATCACTTTTCCCCGCTATGTGACGTTGTTTATCTGACGCGAACCCCCACGATATCCACAACGTCAATTATCGAAACGATCAAGCAGAATTAAGGCGGCACAGGCCGCCTTGAGTTATATCAACGATAATCCACACAGCAAGGTATAATCGGCCGTATTCACCACATCCTCCCCCTGCATCGCCTGCTTTTGCCAGGCATACCATGCGCTGAAAAGCGCAATAAACTCATCCTCTGTCATCTGGTCATTATCTTCCATCCACATCGCGCACAGCATCTTAATCTGGAAGAACTGACGCGTAAGCGACATCAGGGACTCACCGTAATTGGTGGCGTCCGGACCCGGGAAGAACTCACCATACAGCTTATAAATCAGCAGGTTACGCAGGATGTATGATTTTTCCTCCAGCAGCGTGACTGGCGTCGCGTCCAGCTCACGCAGACGATCCTGCAGTCTTGCAGGCTCCATCACCGCAAGCTCGCTGAGCTTCAGCATCATCATCATTTTTTGCATCGGCGGGAGATTCAGGTTGAGGCGCATCGCCCCCATTTCACCCAGCGCCTCAATGCGGTTCACCTCAATGGGCGGCAGCATTGCAAGCTGATCGTTAAGGATGCCGCCTTCAGCCAGTTGGGAAAGCTGTTCGCCCATCGTCACCAGCTGCTGTGGATCACATTGCTTTTCATCCACATAGCGTTGCGCTTTGCTCAGCAGCACGCCTATGGCATACAGACTGCTTTCCAGCGTCAGCGCCGGTTGCACCGCCATGTTAATACACTGCTGGTTTAAGGTTTCTTCCCACAGGTTAAGATCGCTTTCATCTGCGGACTCGATCTCGCCGCTGTGGAGCATAAAGGCGTCCGGATTGAGCAATATCGCGCGCGCGGCGCTTTCGCATGCCGCGTTAAGGCTGTCGCGCTGCTGTTTGCCCACCGTCATGCTCACGTACGGCCAGTTTCCTGCTGCAGTCCGGCAGGCAGGGCACTGACAAGCTTCTTCACGAGTCCGGAAACGGACAACAAATTCAGGTTGATAATGTTCAATTAATTCCATTTGGACAGCTCCAGCCGCGGCAATGGCGGCGTTTGTCATTGAAAATTCTTACGGAAAAACCAGTGAGTGCAGTCGATAACGCCCCCACCCGCGGGATCGTTTATCTCAGGTAAAAATGCGAAACTCGGCTGCACCCCCAGCCAGCAGTGCGACTGCATTTGCGCAGGCCAGCAGTCATCAAGGCTGTTCGACTGCCGATAGTGGTCTAGAAGCGTGGGGATATAATTTCCGTTTACCGCATAGGCGCAGCCACAACCGCCCTCCAGCACGCGCACGACGCCGGGCAGCGCCTTGAGCGGCGAAATGCGATGATAGCGAGCGCCCAGCAAGACCACCTGCCAGTCGATGTGCGGCAAGCGGGTCAACAGCTGGTTGACCGTTTTCAGGGACATCTCTTTACGTACAAACTTCACCGACGCATCCAGCAGAAGCACGCTACGCCACTGCTCGCGCTGCGCCTGCTCAAGCACCTTGCAGTGTGTTTCAAGCTCGCCATGTTGCGGGTCAGTCGCACAGGGCACCAGCTGGTCGCCCTTCAGCCCCAGCGCGACCAGCGCCTGCATCTGAGCGGCAAGCACCTCGGTATGTTGCGGATCGTACATCACCGCCACCTTGTCAAAGGCCCGCCACTCAACGGACGCACTCAGCGGAGCCTGACTTAACCGCCGATAGTGGTTCAGCAAGTTCCGGTCGCTAACGAAATCTTCCAGCGTCAGGTCAACAGGCTTTGAAGAGCCCAGAACGAAATCTTTATCGTAGGTATTTGCGCTGTGTGAAATGCAAAGGATCGCCTGGCGCGGATCGATCTGCTGAACGGGAGCCGTAAAGTTGTTCAGAAACGCCTGTTCTTCCGCAAGCACGGCGTTGTCTTCATAGCGATGATTTTTCAGGAAGTTGCGGTGATAGCCGAATGTCCCGTTGAGCGCATGACGCTCACCAAATGCATGCGTCTGGTAGATTTTATCCAGATGGCTGTACCAGATATAAATCGTGTCGCTACCGGAAAAAAGGGCGTTATTTTCCTGCATCGCCGCGACCTGCGCGCTGAGTTTATTCGGCGGATAGTAATCATCGTCATCGAAACAAATGATGTAATCGCCCTTCGCCATCTCGTTAAGCATGTTGCGCTTTTTACCCAGATCGAGCCGCTCGGGACTGTGAACATAGCGCACCGTGCAGAGCGCAGGGTCGACCATCATGGCGATCAGATCTTCGTTACTGTGTTCTGAGTCATCGAGGATCACCAGCTCGCGTTTGTCGGCCGGATAGTCCTGATACTGAAAGATGTAGAGCAAATAAGGCAGAAACGCCCGGCGATTCCAGGTGGGGCACACCACGCTGACGAACGGCGTCGCGTGCGTTTTTTTTTGCTGCTGGCGTTTGAGCAGCGTCTGCATCAGGTTGGTTGTCATGTTATCGCTGCCGCTGCGCCTGCTGACGCCGAAGCCAGCACTGGGCCGACAGCGCATCCGTTGTTTTTTGATCGCGACGCTCATTCGCCAGGCGCTGCGCGCTGCGGCGCTCTGCCAGCACCCACTCCAGGCTTTTCTCCTTGCGAGATTCGGCCAGCAGGTTGCTCTGCAGTTTCTGAGCCTCCACGTTCGCCAGGGCTTGCTCCTGCTTTTGCCAGTCGATCACGCGTTGAATATGGCGCTTGTACACCGACTGATTGCAGAGCATGGTCGCCCCACCGGATAATGCCTCCGCCTGGCTGGTCACCAGAGTCGTCAGCGCATGAATATTTTTGTCCAGCCGCTGACATAATTGCTGCTGGGTCGCCAGTTTCGCGCTGAGGTCCTGCACCGAGCGGTTACGCATCAGGTGCAGCTGTTCAAGCGTGTTAATGATTTTTTTCATCGTTCATTATCCTGCCTGAGCCAGTACATTCAGGTCGGCAATGGTTTTGTCGATCGGCGCCGCATCCTGCACTTCCTGCTGCAGAAAACGGGTTATTGCCGGAGAGAGATTGACCGCTTTATCCGCCATGGGGTCGGCTCCCGCCACATAGCCCCCCAGCGGGATAAGAGGTTTAATACTTTGATATTCAGCATAAAGCTGCTTAAGTGTACGGGCGGAACGTTGATGATCGCGCTGCGTTACCTGGCTCATACAGCGGCTGATAGACTGCCCGATATCGATAGCCGGGTAGTGTCCGGCTTCCGCCAGATGGCGCGACAGCACGATGTGCCCGTCCAGCACCGCGCGCGCGCAGTCCACGATCGGATCCTGCTGGTCATCACCTTCTGCAAGCACCGTATAAATGGCGGTCATTGAACCGCTGCTTTCACTATTTCCCGCGCTTTCAACCAGCCTTGGGATCAAACCGAATGCCGAGGGCGGATAGCCTTTCGTCGCAGGCGGCTCCCCCAGCGAGAGCGCGATTTCGCGCTGCGCCATCGCATAGCGGGTGAGGGAATCAACCAGCAGCAGCACGTCTTTGCCTTTGTCCCGGTAATAGCTGGCGATGGTGTGGCAAAGTTCAGTCGCCTTAATGCGCATCAGCGGCGATTCATCCGCAGGCGCGGCGACGATGACCGATTTCTGACGTCCGGCCTCGCCCAGCGAATGGTCGATAAACTCTTTCACCTCGCGCCCGCGCTCGCCGATCAACCCCACCACCACCACGTCTGCCTGGGTGTAGCGGGTAATCATGCCGAGCAGCACGCTTTTCCCCACGCCGCTGCCCGCCATCAGCCCCACGCGCTGCCCTTTGCCAATGGTTAGCAAGCCATTAATCGCCCTGACGCCTACGTCCAGCGGTGCCTCTACCGGCCGTCGCTTCAGGGGATGTACCTGAGGCAACTGCTGCGGCAGCATGGTGTCACCGGTCAGCTTGCCCCGTTCGTCAATCGGCTCGCCCAGGCCGTTAACCACCCGTCCCAGCCATTGATCGCCAATCAGCACGCCGCCTTGCTTGTCCAGCGGATAGACGCGCGCGCCGGCCATAAGTCCGGCTGGCTGCTTAAAGGGCATCAAAAAAGTGACATCGCGATCAAAGCCCACCACCTGTGCCTCAATAAACTCACCTTCATCCCCTTCAATCTGACAAAGCTGCCCAACGGCCAGGCGACAGCCTACGCATTCAAGGAGGATCCCCGTCACGCGCACCAGCCTGCCCGCCACGCGCGCAAGGTTAATGTTTTCCAGCGATCGTAAAACCTGTTCGAAATCGGTATCACTCATCATGCGCTTCCGGCAGCAGATTGGCTTTAAGGGCATCCATACACTGGTCGAGGCGATGCTGACATCCAACGTCCATTTCGGTGGTATTGGTTACGACGCGACACTCGCCTGGAGGGAGATCGGGATCCGCCGTCAGCCCCCACTGCGCCACCTTGTCAGGCTCCGCTTCGCTGATGCGGCGATGCTCGTCGCTGTTCAACAGCACTTTGACCTGCTCTGGCTGTTGCGGTAACGCGCTCAGCGCCTCTTCCACCAGAGTGAGAATTTGGGTTGGATGAAGGGACAGCTCGCAGCGAATCACCTGACGGGTGACCTTTTCCACCAATTGCAAAAGCTCTTCCCGGCGGCGCTGTTCGTAGTTCGCTATGAACGCTTCCATCGATGCAATAATGCTGTCGAGCGGGTGAGCTGCGTCCAGAAATTGCTGACGCGCCTGCACTTTGCCCTCAGAGCGTCCTTTGCGAACGCCCTCGTCAAATCCGAGCCGCAGCCCTTCCTGATAGCCTTCGCTTTTACCCTCTTCCAGACCTTGGGCAAAACCGCTGTTCAGTCCATCCTGAAAGCCTTGCTGAAGCTGAGTCTGAAGGGCGGCATCGTCCATAACGCCCTGCGCGTCGTCAGGCCGACTCTGTACCGTGCGGCGCTTACGCAGTGGCGGAAACTTATGCAGACGGGGCTTAATCACCGCCTGTCGGCTAGAGGTCAACGCACTTAAGGGTATGCTCTGTTTTTTATACATGGGTTACTCCATGGTTTGCTCGGCAAAGAGCTGTACCTGAATTTCGCCCTCTTCGGCCAGCTGGCGCACCGTAGCCATGATCGCTTTACGCACATGATCAACCCGGCTAACCGGGACAGGCCCCAGACGCGTCGTGGTAGATTGCAGCAAGGTCACCTGGCGTTTTGGCATGACGTTGAAAATGGCCTGACGCAACACCGGCTCGGTGCCTTTCAGCGCTATTGCCCACTCTTCAATAGAGATTTCGTCCATCAGACGCTGCAGGGTGGCAGGCGTCTGACGACTGAGAATGAAGAACTCGTACATCTCTTGCTCAAGCTCATCCACCACGTCGGCATCACGCTCGCGCAGCTGTTCAAGCAACTGCTGTTGATTGCCGGGAATACGGTTAACAATGTTCGCGGCATGCTTAATACCGACCACTTTCGAGCCATGTTCGGAAAGTACCGCCACGCCCCGTTCAACCAGCCTGTCCAGTTCGTCAATCACGTCGCGGTTGACGTCATCCAGACGCGCGATGCGCCAGACGATTTCGTCCTGCCGTTCCGGCGATAACGCGCTGAGCACCCCTGCGGCCACCTCCGGTGGCAGGAAGGCCAGGAAAACAGCCTGGAGCTGAAGATGCTCCTGCTCGATCAGGGCCGCCAGCTGCGGAACATCAACCCACTGCAGCCGCGCCATACGGTGGCGAATTTCATCACCGTAGATACCGTTAATGACGCTGCCAGCAATTTCCCCGCCCAGCGCTTTCTCGAGAATACCGCGCAGATAGCTGCGTGACGCGCCGTTGATTCCGCTCTGTTCGCGATAATCGTCGAAAAAGTTATTCATTGCGTAACGGACGTGATCAACCTTAACGCCGTGCAAACGCGCCATGGTATCGCTCAGCAGGATCACCTCATCGCGGTTCATTTTCTGCATCACTTTGGCCGCGGCTTCTTCCCCGACGCTGAGCAACAGAATAGCCGCCTGTTCCAGCCGGCTGCGCCCCGTTTTTGCGCCACCTTTACTGCTATTACTTGCTGTCAGTTCGCTCATTGCTGTTGATCCATTGTTTCAGTACTTCGGCCATACGTTCAGTTTCGTTTTCGGCCAGCATTTGCAGGTATTCGACCTTGGTTTCCAGGCCAGAGCTTTGCGGTGGCAATTCCGTATCCTGGTTGAATGCAGGTCCCGGCAGCCCTGCCAGACCCGCCTCAGTGGTCACCAGATCGTTCTCAATCGTGTCAGAACCTTCAATGGCGACACGTTCGTTTTGTTCACGACGGCCGTAGCGCTGCATGAGCGGGCGCAGACCAAACAGCAGCGTGAGCAGAATCAGCATGCCGATCCCACCGTTTTGCCCCCAGTACTGAATGTTCGGATCTTGCCACCATTTCAGCTCCGGCAAGCCGTCAACCGTTCGCTCCACGAAGGTGAGCCTGTCCAGCGTCAATGAATCGCCGCGCGATTTTTCGATCCCGGCGGCATCCTCCACGAGCCTGGTCAGCGCGGTAAGCTGTTCAGGGGTCATACTGCTCAGCGGCGCTGCCGCCTGATTGAGAGCCACCGCCACGCGCAGCTTTTCTAGCTTGTATCCCGGATGGCGGATATGGCGAATATCACGATCGAAGGCGTACTTGCGCTGTTCCTGGCTACGGCTGGAGAGGGAGGACGGAGTGCTGGCTTGCGTCTGCGCGGTCTGCTGATTTGCTGCTGTCGGCGGTGTTACCGGCGATGCAGGTTGATTAACAGGGCGGTTGCTCAGTGAACCGGGGATCCCGATGGCCAGTTCATTGGTGGTGTTTTCTCGCGAGATGTTTTCATCACTGATTTGCGGCTCTTTGCCCAGGCGCTCCTGCGTCTCCTCGACGCTGCTCATGTCGACGCTGGGCGTCACGCTGATGCGGAAGTTATCGCTACCAAACAGCGGGGTGAGCAAGCCAGCAATATTGTTGATCGTTTCATTTTTGATTCGTTCGATAACATCGCGGCCCTGGCGAATACTCGCCATATTGCTTCCGTTCTGCACGCCGTTTTCTGACAGCAAATTCCCCGCCTGATCCACAACGCGCACGCTGGCAGCCTGCATGCCCGGTACACTTCCCGCCACCAGCTGGACAATAGCGGCAACCTGTTGCTCATCCAGCTGCTTGCCGTAGTGCAGCTGAAGCATCACTGAGGCGCTGCTTTGCGGCTTGTTCGTCATAACGAAAGAGCTGGATTCACTTAAGCCAAGATGAATTCGCGCGTTTTCAACCGGATCCAGCGCCATAATGCTGCGGGCAAGCTCGCCCTCCAGGCTGCGCTTATAACGAACATTCTGGACAAACTGGCTACTGCCGAGCATCTCGTCTTTATCCATCAGCTCGTAGCCATCCGGCATCACGGCCGTGATGCCTTTTGCCGCGAGCGCCATTCGCGCTCGCGGCAATTTATCTTCCGGGATCAGGATCTGACCATTATCAGGATTGATACGGTAGGCGATCGACTCGGCTCCCAATACCTCAACAACCTGCGCCACAGGCAGTTTCTCCTGGCTACCATATAGCGCAACGTACCCCTGATTACTGCGCCAGAGCGAAAACACGATCGCCCCCGTCAGCAGCACCGCGCCTGCCGCAATGAGCCATTGCGGTTTAATGCGGCTTTCCGACAGGGATAATGCGGAAAACTTATCTTTTAACTTTGTTAGCACGAGGGAAACCTTACAGCGGAGTATTCATCACTTCGTCGAGCGCAGTGGTGAGTTTGTTACGCACCTGCATCATGGCGGAAAACGCCACGCTGGCTTTTTGCGATTCGATCATCGCCCCGGCAAGGTCGTCACTCTGGCCCAGTTCGATGGCTTTTTGTCTCGCACCAGCGGCATGCTGCAACGCATCGACATTGTCGATAGCGTTATTCAGAACCTGCGAAAAAGAGGGTTGAGCCGTCCCCACCACGGCGGAAGAAGAATCACCTGGCGCAATACGTGTGGGATTGCTCAGCGCGCCCGAAGAGGCAATGGCAGCCGTGTGATGCATTCTTTCCAGCAATGCTTGCTGGCTGGCGGGCATACCGATAGCGGTAATTTTGTCCATAGCGTTATTCTCAGGCGTGCATTATGAGTAGGATTCGATATCGATACCTTCTTCGCGCATCGACGCGAGTCGGTAACGTAAAGCACGCGGTGTAATACCCAGAAAAGCAGCGGTTTTGGACTTATTGCCGTTATGCCGTTTCAGTAATTCAATAATGTACTGATATTCCGCCATCCGGCCATGGAGTTTGACGTTACCCCGCGCAGTGGAAGCTGGCTGCTGCTCTCGGTAGGCAGGCATCAAATCGACCGCCGAAACGGAGGGCGCAGGGGTGAGCACAGGCAAGCCAAAGTCTTTCGCGGCGATCTCTTCCCCGTTGCTCAGGATCATGCCGCGCTGGATAACATTCTCCAACTCGCGCACGTTTCCCGGCCAGTTATAGGCCAACAGCGCATGGCGGGCGTCATCGCTTAAGCGGATATTGCCTTTGTGGAAGGCTTTATATTTTGCAATAAACCGCATTGCCAGTGGAATAATATCCGGGCGACGTTCTCTTAATGGGGTAATATGAATAGGGACAACGGAAATACGGTAAAAAAGATCCTGACGAAAACGCCCTTCGGCAATTTCTTGCTGCAAATCTTTATTGGTCGAGGCCACCAGGCGAATATCCAGAGGGATTTTTTTATGGCTCCCCAGGCGTTCAACCTCCTGCTCCTGCAACACGCGCAGTAATTTCGCCTGTAGCGCCAACGGCATATCACCAATTTCATCCAATAACAGCGTTCCGCCATTAGCCTGCTCAAATTTACCGGCGACGCCCGTTACTGCTCCCGTGAATGCACCTTTTTCATAACCAAATAAAATGGCCTCCAGCATACTTTCTGGAATGGCTGCGCAGTTTACTCCCACGTACGGCGCATCGGCGCCCAAAGCATTATCGTGGATATAGCGTGACACACACTCTTTGCCTGTACCCGTCTCACCAGTAATAAGTACCGATACATTATATTTTGCTACGCGGCGTGCTAATGAAAATACATTTATACTTTCAGGCGCACTCGCAACGAATCCATTTTCATTACGGACTTCATGTTCAACAACAATACTCATAACAATTCACCAACATTTAAGCTAATTGTTAGCTGAAGCGTATACGGCCCGATACGCCGTTTCTGACGTACATAACAAGGCAAGTATTCGATATGGATTAATTGAATTAGCCGCATGTCTTTTCAATACGGAAACTCATCACTTTCGCGCATTATAACGGTGCGTTAGGAATTGTCTTGTTTTTATTGGGTATTAAAACTTTAATCTTTATTTTTCATATGGTTAGTAAAGAAATTAATGTCGATTAATCATCCTGAAATAACTAATTAATAATCTTTAGCGTCTTGATTACCGTCTTTAAACAGCGTCTAATTCATATCCCTTATAAAGCCCACACAGGAAAGGACTTTATGAGTCGGTAACTAACTCACTGACTAAAGCGACACGGTGAAACAGAACTTAAATATTTCCTGCCAATAAGCAAATTTCTTGTATACAAAATTTCATTATGGCAATTGTTATGCGGAAGACCCTATGTCAGCAGCTCCACAGAGAATAAAAATCTACCAGCGTCAGGCACTCCCCGATATGGTAAAGCTCGACGTGAGCAAACTTGGACGCCCATGGCATAAGCTTCCTAAGTTAATGAATGACAGTTTCGATATACTCGATTCACGGTTAAGCATTTATTTTCTTAAAAAATTGCGCGTGAACGTTGCATTAAAATCAATGAGCTTTGCTATCGATCAGCACTATAAAAACACACAACTCTTTTCGACATCCTTCGGATCCATCGCATTCAGTATTGAACGGGCATTGTTATTACAGATCCTCCACGATTATTACGGTCTGGGGAAAGAGAGTCGTCATAAATCGCTCGACATTGATCAGCCTGTGACGAAAACAGAAGACCGACTAAAAAATAAAATTGGTTTGGATCTGACCCGGCTTCTTATCGATGAGACGATGTTCGGCCAGGACATTGAAATAAAAAGTGATAACACCACGGTCATTAATCAATGGTCATGGTGCGTCACCTTCATGCTGGAAGGGTATGAAGAAGGCAGTTTTACGCTGCTCTTTGATAATGCTCATGTGGATCAGATGCTGGCAACGCTGCGCTCGCCAGCCCATGACCCACACACCCGTCGGCAAACATCGCCCACGCAGTCGCAGATTGAACGTCTGTTTTACAGCATGCCCCTGAAGTTCAGTGGCCATGTTACTAGCCTGAATTTGACCGTTGCCCAGCTCGCAAAAATTAAACCTGGCGACATTATTCCGGCCAATATTAACGAAAATATTCCGGTCTATATCGGTAAAGAACAGATTTTTGACGCCAAAATCGCTGAAGATCGCGGCAAGTTATTACTCTGTGAATTTAATGACAGAACCATTGAGAAGCATTATGAGTGACCAGCAACAAGACCTGAGCCAGTCCCTGGATTTTGGCGACCTGAATCTCGGAGAGATGCCACGAGAAGAGACCGTTGAGGGCAATATTCGTCTGGATTTACAGGCGGAACCTGAATCGACTTCCGGTATTGACGATCTGCGTAAAATGGCGCTGTTTAGCCGTATTCCGGTCACGCTGACGCTGGAAGTCGCCTCGGTTGACGTCACCCTGGCCGATCTGCTCACCGTTGGCCACGACTCGGTCATTGAGCTCGATAAAATGGCCGGTGAGCCCCTGGACATCAAGGTAAACGGCATTTTGTTTGGCAAAGCCGAAGCCGTCGTGCTGAACGATAAATACGGGCTACGTATTCTGGAGTTCAACAGCAATGAGCTGGGCGAGCTGACGCCATGATTGCCCGCCTTCGCCCTGCTCTGCCCTGGCTGCTGCTGGGCGGTTTGCTCTTTTCTCCGCAGCTGCTGGCTGCCAATGGCGACATCACGCTCTTCAACTCGGCCACGACCGAGGGCGGTCAGGATTACAACGTTAAAATTGAAATCCTGATCCTCATGACGCTCCTGGGCCTGCTGCCGGTGATGCTGATGATGATGACCTGCTTTACGCGATTCATTATCGTGCTGGCCATTTTGCGCCAGGCGCTGGGCCTGCAACAAAGTCCGCCCAACAAAATCCTGACCGGGATTGCCCTGGCGCTCACGCTTTTAGTGATGCGCCCGGTGTGGACCATCATTTATCACGACGCTATCGTGCCGTTTCAGAGTGACGAAATCACCCTGAAGCAGGCGTTTGGTAAGGCAGAAGTGCCGCTGAAGCACTTTATGCTGGCACAGACCAGCAATAAAGCCATGTCGCAGATGATGACGATTGGCGGCGTGACCGGCGATCCAAAAGATCAGGACTTAACGGTCGTAACACCAGCCTATCTGCTGAGTGAGTTAAAAACGGCCTTCCAGATTGGCTTTATGATTTACATCCCCTTCCTGGTTATCGACCTGATTGTCGCCAGCATTTTGATGGCTATGGGGATGATGATGCTCTCACCTCTGATTGTCTCGCTGCCGTTCAAACTGATGCTGTTTGTGTTGTGTGACGGCTGGACATTGATCGTGGGTACCTTGACCTCCAGCGTGCAGGGAATATAGCGATGGTCACGATGGATATCGCCGGGGACATCATGGCCACCGGCATTAAGCTGGTTCTGATTATTTCCGCCGTCGCAATTGTACCCAGCCTGGTCGTCGGCCTGTGCGTCAGTATCTTTCAGGCGACAACACAAATTAATGAGCAAACGCTGAGTTTCCTGCCCCGCCTTCTGGTGACGCTGGCAGTGTTAATTATTGGCGGCAAATGGATGCTCACCCAACTGGTGGATTTTACCGTCAATATTTTTCAGCAGGCTGCGGCACTGGTGGGCTAGCGGGCTATGGGTATTGATATTCATGCGCTGATTAACCCCCTGCTGGCGTTAGTCTTCCCCTTTTTTCGCATTCTGGCCTTTCTGCACTTTTGTCCGGTACTGGATAACCGCGCCTTTAGCCGACGGATTAAAACCGTGCTGGCCCTGACGCTGGCGGTCATCATCACGCCGATGCTGCCAGACAATGTGCTGCCAAGCGAACTGTTCTCCCTCCGTACCCTGATGCTCACGGGTGAACAACTGCTGTGGGGAATGCTGTTTGGTATGGCGATGCAGCTGGTCTTTGTGGCGCTGCAAACCGCCGGACACATTCTTTCGATGAATATGGGGCTGGGCATGGCAATGATGAACGACCCCGTGAACGGCAGTTCGACAACCGTTATTTCGCAAATGATCTACACCTTCTGCGGATTGCTGTTTTTTGTCATGGACGGGCATCTGCTGATAGTGACCATCCTCTACAAGGGCTTTGTCTGGTGGCCCATTGGGCAGGCAATCAATAAACCCACCCTGCTGCTCATTGCACAAAGTCTGGGCTGGATTATGTCTTCGGCAACGCTTATCGCCCTCCCGACCACCTTTGTGATGCTGATCGTGCAGGGCGGCTTTGGGCTGTTAAACCGCGTCTCCCCCACGCTGAATCTTTTCTCGCTGGGCTTCCCCATCAGCATGCTGTTTGGCCTGCTCTGCATCTCAATGATGATGACCAATATTCCCGATCACTATCTCAATCTGACCAATGAAATCCTGGCCAGGCTCGAAGCCGTGAGGAGCCGCTGATGGCCGCCGGTGGAGATAAAAGTGAAAAACCCACAGCGCAAAAGCTACGCAAAGCGCGTGAAAAGGGTGACTTGCCGCGTTCCAAAGATCTGACCATGGCCGTCGGCCTGCTGACATCGTTCATCACCATGGGGATCTTTTTCCCCTATTACAAACAGCTGGTCAGTGAGTCATTTACCGCCGTGGGGATGATGGCTGGGCGGCTCGACGACAGTGGAACACTGAGCCAGTTTTTGATGCTAAACGTGTGGGTGATTATTCGTTTTATTGCCACGCTGGCACCGATCCCGATCGCCTGCATCGCGGCAAGCCTGGTGCCCGGCGGCTGGATTTTTACCGTCTCAAAGCTCAAACCGGATTTTAAAAAACTGAGTCCCATCAGCGGCGTTAAGCGGATGTTTTCCAGTAACCATTACGTTGAGGTCGGCAAGATGATGCTCAAGTGCGGCATCATTCTTGCGGTCTTATACAGCATGGTGCACAGCTCGCTGGACTCGCTGCTTCATTTGCAACGCCTTAACCTGAACCAGGCGATTCACCAGGGCTTTGGCATCCTGCATCACGTGCTGGTCTACTTTATCGCCGTTATCGTCATTTTCGCCCTGCTCGACGTGCCGCTGACCAAATTCATGTTCACAAAAAAAATGCGCATGACCAAACAAGAGGTCAAAGAAGAGTACAAGAATAACGACGGTAACCCACAGATTAAGGGGCGTATTCGTCAACTGCAGCGCCAGATGGCGATGGGGCAAATCAGCCGCACCGTGCCCGATGCGGACGTGATTATTACCAACCCCACGCACTATGCGGTGGCGTTGAAATATGATCCCAATAAAGCCGAAGCGCCTTACATCGTGGCCAAAGGGATGGACGACATTGCCCTACACATCCGTGATGTGGCCCGCCACCATCAGATTGAAATCGTGGAGTTTCCGCCTCTGGCGCGCGCGGTTTATCACACCACCCGCGTGAATCAGCAGATCCCCGCCCAGCTTTTCCGTGCGATAGCGCATGTGCTGACCTATGTCATGCAGCTTAAATCCTGGCGCACTGGCCAGCTAGATCAAAAACCCCGCCTGAACAGGCAGATAACCATTCCAAAAGAGGTCTTAAAAGCCGATGGCGAACAGTAAGTTACAGCAGACGCTTGCCATACTCCGTAAAGGACACGTGGGCGTACCGATATTGCTCCTTAGCGTACTGGCTATGGTCATGCTGCCATTGTCACCGCTGATGCTTGATATCTTGTTTACCTTCAACATTGTGCTGGCAGTGGTAGTGTTGTTAGTCGCGGTGAATATGCAGCGCCCGCTGGATTTTGCCGTCTTCCCGACGCTTCTGCTGATCACCACGCTGATGCGCCTCACGCTGAACGTGGCCTCTACCCGCGTGGTGTTGTTGCACGGTCATGAAGGTGAAGGTGCCGCAGGTAAGGTCATTGAAGCATTCGGTCAGGTGGTGATTGGCGGCGATTTCGTCGTCGGGTTCGTGGTCTTTATCATTCTGATGATCATCAACTTTGTGGTGGTCACCAAAGGGGCAGAGCGTATTTCAGAGGTGTCCGCGCGCTTTACCCTTGATGCCCTACCGGGTAAACAGATGGCGATTGACGCGGATCTTAACGCCGGGCTGATTAATCAGAACCAGGCGAGAGACCGGCGTAAAGAGGTCACCAAAGAGGCCGATTTTTACGGTGCGATGGACGGGGCCTCCAAGTTTGTTCGCGGGGATGCTATCGCCGGGATCATGGTACTGATCATCAACGTCATCGGCGGGATCTGTATCGGTATCTTTAAATACGATCTCGACGCCAGCCATGCCTTTCAGCAGTATGTGCTGCTGACCATCGGTGATGGCCTGGCCGCACAAATTCCTTCTCTGTTGCTGGCAACCGCGGCGGCAATTATCGTCACGCGCGTGAGCGATGGTGATGATGTTAGCGACGAAATAAAAACGCAGCTGCTGGCTAAGCCGCAGGTACTGTATACCGCGTCATTCGTCATGTTTGTTCTGGCGATTGTTCCGGGCATGCCACACATTGCCTTCCTCTGCTTCACCGCGCTGCTGCTGTTTGCCGCCTGGCGACAGAGTAAGGTTGTAAAACCCGCGGAAGAGCAGACGGATTACGACGCCATCAATGATGCACTGGCAACGGAGACAACGCCCAGTATCAACTGGGAGAGCATTCCGCTGGTGGAGCCGATTGGCTTAAACCTTGGTTATAAGCTGGTCACGCTGATCGATGCGGCCAAAGGCAGCCCGCTTTCGCAGCGTATTCGAGGGGTACGTCAGGTCGTCTCCGAACAGTGCGGCGTGCTATTGCCTGAAATCCGAATACGTGAAAATTTCCGGCTCAAGCCCGCTCAGTATGCGATACATATCAACGGGATCAGAACTTCACTCGGCGAAGTCTACGCCGAAAAACTGATGGCCATTCCGGGAGCAGAACTCTACGGTGAGATCGATGGCGTGCTGGATACCGATCCAGCCTATGGTATGGCGATCGTCTGGATCGACCCAGAGCAAAAGGCTACCGCGCTGAATCTGGGTTATCAGGTGGTGGATTGCGCAAGCGTCGTTGCGACGCATGTGAATAAGATTGCCCGAGAAAACCTGCCTGAACTGTTTAATTACGACGATATTACGCATCTGCACGCCCGGCTGGCCTCACAAGCCCCAAAACTGGCTGAAGACCTGAGCAATGCGCTGAGTTACAGCCTCCTGCTGCGGATTTATCGCCAGCTTTTGCTGGAGCAGGTGTCGCTGAAAGATATTGTGACTATCGCCTCCACGCTGCTGGAAAGCTCGGCTGTGACCAAAGATCCTATCCTGCTGACTTCTGATGTGCGCTACGCGCTGCGCCGGGCGATTATCCACGCCATTAACGGCGATCGGTCTAAACTGTCGGCATATACCATTGATAACGCGCTTGAAAATATTCTTCTGGGCGCCCTGAATCAAGCTCAGCAAGCGGGGAAAGTGGCGCTCGACAGTTTTGCCGTCGATCCCAACATCCTGACCCAGCTGCAAAATACCATGCCCGTCATTCAGGAGCAGATGAAGGCGAAGGGCATGCCACCGTTGCTGCTGGTCACGCCGCAGCTACGGCCGCTGATTTCACGCTATGGTCGGCTATTTGCCAGCAACCTGCATGTGCTGTCATATAACGAAGTGCCAGACGACTGTGATTTAACCATTGTGGGAACGCTGGCGTAATGCCAGCGTCATTAATTATCTAAAAAGCGTAGTTTCCATGCGACCAGCGTACGCGGCATTTTCCGCTGGTCGCCACCGTCGGTGCTGTAATAGTGCAATTCCAGACCGCGACCTTTGGCTGGTGAAATTCTGCCCGCCCAGATCTCACCCTTCGGCGTATACATGATAATCGCTGTTCTGCTGTTCGCCGCGCCTTGTACCCACATAGAAATAACGCGAGCGCCAATATTATCGATATCGTTCTGGTAAATGTAGACGTTCGCACTGTTGACGAAACCCTGGTAATCATCACCCACCAGGCTACGGAATTTTTCATCCATAGCGGCATCGGTAAATATGCCCAATGAGAGAAGCGAAGCTTTAGGACGTGGATCGCTTTCGGACAGTTTATACGCTCCGTCCAGGAATACGCCTGCGGGCATGGATAATCGACAGCCCCAATCTGAATTACTGTAGACCTGCAGCAAACCATCTTTTTTGGGGATCAACAGCAGCTTGCAGTTGCTGGTTTCGGCGACTTTATCCACAACAAGCATGCCGTAAAATCTGCGCGCTTCGGCGCTAAATTCATCCTTATTCAACCCGGCCCAGGCGCGTATATCCAGGGTCGCACTCCACCGGGCGTTACGGCTGAACTGAATAACCCCACCGCTCATATTGGGGGCCAGCATGTTCCACCACTTTCCTTCCCATTTAAAATCACGGTTGGTATCAGACAGATCGCTGATGCCCGCGTAATATGCGCGTTCAATGCAGGAATCGGAGGTGCATTTCTCCAGCAGCTTTTCCCAATCGTCGTATATTTTATTGCTGCCTTCCACCCCCTCGTGCTGAAGCGCCTGATGATAGACAACTGAAAGCGTGCTATCGAGCCAATGTAGGTTGTCATTATTACAGATGGTGTTTTCCAGAGGCGTAACCGCCCGCTGGCAATTCACCGCAAGGGCACTGCCGCTGAAAAATAACATGAGAAAAAACAGGGTGCTCAAAATGCGACGCATCATTTTATTTAACTTTATCCAAAAGGACGGCTGGGGTGGCGAATGATACCATTCATTATAATACAAACGCTAAACAATGCTTATTGTGGTAAATAATGAAAAGAAATTGTTAACTTGTGTTGATATTACATCTCGATAAACGCTGGCGTATAGGCAATACAAATATCCAAAGAATGATATTTCAGCTTCGCTGTCTATCCATGAATTTAATGTTAAAAGAATATGACCTAAAAAACGTAATTAATATCATTTACCTGACAGGAAATATAACTTCCTCGCCCACCCAGAAAGAAAACGTCCTTGTGTCCTTTTGGCGTCAACGTTTTTCAAGATAAAAAAAAGCCCCAATAGGGGCTTTTTTAAGCTCGGGCAACATACCTTAGAACGGAATGTCGTCGTCGAAATCCATCGGTGGTTCGTTAGACGGAGCGGGAGCAGACTGCTGCTGCGGGCGAGACTGCGCGCCGCCGCTGAACTGGTTGCCGCCCTGCGGCTGCTGAGGCTGACCCCAACCGCCCTGCTGCTGGTTCTGGCCACCGCCTGCTGGAGCACCGCCGCCCTGACGGCCACCCAGCATTTGCATGGTGCCGCCAACGTTTACGACCACTTCAGTGGTGTATTTCTCAGCGCCGGCCTGATCGGTCCATTTGCGGGTACGCAGTTGGCCTTCGATATAAACCTGAGAACCTTTACGCAGGTATTCACCCGCTACTTCCGCCAGTTTCCCAAACAGCACAACGCGGTGCCATTCGGTCTGCTCTTTCATCTCACCGGTCGCTTTATCACGCCAGGATTCGGAAGTAGCCAGCGTAATGTTGGCAACTGCGCCACCACTCGGCATGTAGCGTACTTCCGGGTCCTGGCCCAGATTACCGACGAGAATCACCTTGTTTACGCCTCTGCTGGCCATGTTCGTGTCTCCTGAATACGTTTCTTAATAGTGTAAACGCGCGAGTGTACCATTTCCATGCTGCATGTTGATAGCTGCGAGATAGATTCCAGAGTTCTCGTGCGAACTCAACATTGTTACACAGAGAATCAGAAAATGCATTCCAATACTGTATATTCAAACAGGTCATTTTGTGTCATAATTAGCCGTTTCTGACAGCCGGTTGTCCTTCAAACAAACCAGGCAATCCGTGTTCCAACCGGGAAAGGTGAATGGATAAGATCGAAGTTCGGGGCGCCCGCACCCATAATCTCAAGAATATCAACCTCATAATCCCTCGCGACAAACTGATTGTCGTGACCGGGCTTTCGGGGTCTGGCAAATCCTCACTGGCTTTCGACACTTTGTATGCCGAAGGACAGCGTCGTTACGTTGAATCACTCTCCGCGTACGCGCGTCAGTTCCTGTCGCTGATGGAAAAACCGGATGTCGACCACATTGAAGGGTTGTCCCCTGCTATCTCTATTGAGCAGAAGTCCACCTCGCACAACCCGCGTTCAACGGTCGGTACGATCACCGAAATTCATGACTATCTGCGTCTGCTGTATGCCCGCGTGGGCGAACCGCGCTGCCCGGACCACGACGTTCCTTTGGCGGCGCAAACCGTCAGCCAGATGGTGGATAACGTGCTGGCACAGCCGGAAGGCAAACGCCTGATGCTGCTTGCGCCCATCATTAAAGAGCGCAAGGGCGAGCACACGAAAACACTAGAGAACCTGGCAAGTCAGGGGTATATCCGCGCCCGTATTGACGGCGAAGTGTGTGACCTGTCAGATCCGCCGAAGCTGGAGCTGCAGAAGAAGCACACCATCGAAGTGGTCATTGACCGCTTTAAGGTGCGCGAAGATCTGGCAACGCGTCTGGCCGAATCTTTTGAAACCGCGCTGGAACTCTCTGGCGGTACTGCTGTGGTCTCCGATATGGACGACCCAAAAGCGGAAGAGCTGCTCTTCTCCGCCAACTTTGCCTGCCCAATTTGCGGCTACAGCATGCGCGAGCTGGAGCCACGCCTGTTCTCGTTCAACAACCCGGCGGGCGCATGCCCGACGTGTGACGGCCTGGGCGTGCAGCAGTATTTCGATCCGGATCGTGTGATCCAGAATCCGGACCTGTCCCTGGCGGGCGGTGCGATCCGCGGCTGGGATAAGCGTAACTTTTACTACTTCCAGATGCTTAAATCGCTGGCAGAGCACTATAAGTTTGACGTGGAAGCTCCGTGGGCCAGCCTGAGCCCGAACGTGCACAAAGTGATCCTGTTCGGCTCTGGCAAAGAGAACATCGAGTTCAAGTACATGAACGATCGCGGCGATACCTCCGTGCGTCGCCACCCGTTTGAAGGGGTGCTGCACAATATGGAGCGCCGCTACAAAGAGACCGAATCCAGCGCGGTTCGTGAAGAGCTGGCGAAATTCATCAGCAACCGCTCCTGCACGACCTGTGAGGGCACGCGTCTGCGTCGCGAGGCACGTCACGTGTTTGTCGAAAACACCGCGCTGCCGACCATCTCAGACATGAGTATCGGTCACGCGATGGACTTCTTCAATAACCTGAAGCTCTCCGGCCAGCGCGCGCAAATTGCAGAAAAAGTGTTGAAAGAGATCGGCGATCGCCTGAAATTCCTGGTGAACGTTGGCCTGAACTACCTGACGCTTTCCCGCTCTGCAGAAACGCTCTCCGGCGGCGAAGCCCAGCGTATCCGTCTGGCCAGCCAGATTGGTGCGGGCCTGGTGGGTGTGATGTACGTGCTGGATGAGCCGTCCATCGGCCTGCATCAGCGCGACAACGAACGCCTGCTCGGCACGCTTGTCCATCTTCGCAACCTTGGCAACACTGTGATCGTGGTTGAGCATGACGAAGACGCCATTCGCGCCGCAGACCACGTGATCGATATTGGTCCGGGGGCGGGCGTGCACGGCGGCCAGGTAGTCGCAGAAGGCACCCTGAAAGACATCATGGCGGTGCCAGAGTCGCTGACCGGCCAGTTCATGAGCGGCAAGCGCAAGATTGAAGTACCAAAACAGCGCGTGGCGGCGGATCCGGAAAAAGTGTTGAAGCTTACGGGCGCGCGCGGCAATAACCTCAAAGACGTGACCCTGACGCTGCCGGTTGGCCTGTTTACCTGTATTACCGGCGTATCCGGTTCCGGTAAATCGACGCTGATCAACGATACGCTGTTCCCGATTGCGCAGACGGCGCTGAATGGCGCAACGCTTGCCGAACCCGCACCGTACCGTGATGTTCAGGGGCTGGAGCACTTCGACAAGGTTATCGACATCGATCAGAGCCCGATTGGTCGTACACCGCGCTCCAACCCGGCGACCTACACCGGCGTCTTTACGCCTGTACGTGAACTGTTTGCCGGCGTACCGGAATCGCGTTCACGCGGCTATACCCCAGGGCGTTTCAGCTTTAACGTTCGCGGCGGCCGCTGTGAGGCCTGTCAGGGCGACGGTGTGATCAAGGTTGAGATGCACTTCCTGCCGGATATCTACGTGCCGTGCGACCAGTGCAAAGGCAAGCGCTATAACCGCGAAACGCTGGAGATTAAGTACAAAGGCAAAACCATCCACGAAGTGCTGGATATGACCATCGAAGAGGCGCGCGAATTCTTTGACGCCGTTCCTGCGCTGGCGCGCAAGCTGCAAACGCTGATGGACGTAGGTTTAACCTATATTCGTCTGGGGCAGTCTGCGACAACGCTGTCCGGCGGTGAAGCGCAGCGCGTGAAGCTGGCGCGTGAACTGTCTAAACGCGGCACCGGCCAGACGCTGTATATTCTGGATGAGCCGACCACCGGCCTGCACTTTGCCGATATCCAGCAGCTGCTGGAGGTTCTGCATCAGCTTCGCGATCAGGGCAACACCATCGTGGTTATCGAACACAATCTGGACGTGATTAAAACCGCGGACTGGATTGTCGATCTCGGCCCAGAAGGCGGCAGCGGCGGCGGTGAAATCCTCGTCTCCGGTACGCCAGAGACCGTTGCAGAGTGCGAAGCCTCGCACACTGCACGCTTCCTCAAACCGTTGCTGTAATTATCACACGGAGAGCTGCTGTCGGGTCGTTTCCGGCAGTAGCTCAACCGCCTGCTGATAAGAGGCATCTACCAGATAGTAAATCTGCGAGCCTGGGATAGAGCCATCGAGATAGACGGTGCTCCAGTGCGCTTTATTGAGATGTTTGCTCGGCCTTACATCATCATGCTGCTGGCGCAATAAATCGGCCAGTTCCGGACTGGTTTTCAGCGCTGCCGCCGGGCGGCCCTCCACCTCTTTCACCATCGCAAACAGCACGTCACCGACCTTAATCTGCGTCGCTTTCCAGTCGCTGTGAACGCTCTGCTCCGCGCCAGGCTTGCTCATACAGTATTGAAGTATCTCCGAAATTGTCATCTTTATTCCCCTTGTAGCGTGGCGATAATTTTACGCGAACCACCGTGAATGCGATGCTCTCCCAGCCAGATCCCCTGCCATGTACCCAGCAATACCCGCCCATTGTGTACCGGCAGCATCAGCGATACGCCCAGCAGAGAAGATTTGATGTGCGAAGGCATGTCATCGTCGCCCTCATAATCATGCTCGTAAGGTGCGTTGTCCGGGACGGCCTTCAGAAAATGGTGCTCCATGTCAGACCGGACGGTGGGATCGCAATTTTCATTAAGCGTGAGAGAGGCCGACGTGTGCTGAAGAAGCAGATGCAGTAAACCCATTTTGACCCGCGACAGGTCGCGAATCTGCCCGATGACTTCATCCGTCACCAGGTGAAATCCGCGTGGTTTAGCGCTTAAGGTCAGGGTTTGTTGATACCACATGTGCTGCTCCGTATTGAAAGATGAATCTTTCTAAGTGTGCAGCAAGAAGACGAAAGGTAAAACCCGCAGCAGCGAGATTTGATTAAAAAATCATCACCCCCGCTGCCTGGTGCTTAATACTCCGAGCTGACGATCACCTCTTCGCCAAACTTTCCGGCCATTGGGAGCGGTCGGTACGTCGAGTTAGAGGCACGCAGTACCCTTATCCCTCTGGCCCCTACGTCATGCGCGGCGGTGATGTCGTTATCTGAATCGCCGTAGAATACTTTGATCTTTTTCTTTTCCAGCCACTGGGTTTTGGTGTTTTGCCCTTCTTTATCACCCGCAAAAATTACCGGATTCATGCTCGATGCCGGGATCAGGAAATCATCCTGCAGCGTCTTAGAGACGGTTTCGGTTTTGGTCTGACTGCGTCCGGTAACGAAGTAAATGCTGTCGCCGCGCTTCACGTGCATGGCGATAAGCGCGCGGGCCACCTCTTTCGGGATGCTGAATTCGTCCCAGCCGTTATTCATTTTTTCCCAGAATTCCGGGTTCTTCAGATACGCTTCGCTGTCCGGTGAGTACGTTTTCTTGCCGCGCCAGAAGCCCGGGCTGGAGAACAGAACGGTATCGTCAATGTCGAAGCCCACGGCCATTGGCGGGCGGCCCATCAGGCTGTTTTCGATTTGGGCCACGGAAACCCAGTGAATGGGTGCCTGCTCGGCAAGAATCGCGGCGGTGGTGCCGGTGTAAAGCGGCGTCGGGGCGGAAGCACGCGCGACGACAGCACTGTTAAGCGAGAACAATAAGCAGGCGGCGCTGAGCGCCAGTGTGATCTTGCGCATATTTTCCCCTGAATATTCAGTTTGTTATCATTTTATTTTGAGCGAATGGTCAAAAAAACTCTCCGACCATAACCCCAGCGGAAGATGAAGGGAAGGAGTTTTTACTTATGAGGCTGAATAAAAAGAAGAAGATCACAAAGTACCGGGCAACGTTTTTGTGCGGCATGATGCCCTCTCCCACCGGGAGAGGGATGGTAAGTGAGCACTTACATTACTGCAGCAAACGCCTGCGCCACGCGATGAACGTTACCGGAATTCAGGCCCGCCACGCACATACGTCCGCTGGCAATCAGGTAGACGCCGAACTCTTCACGCAGGCGATCGACCTGAGCAGCGCTTAGGCCGGTATAGCTAAACATGCCGCGCTGTTTAAGCAGATAGTCGAAGTTGTGTCCCGGTACGGCCTCTTTCAGCACGTTAACCAGCTCCTGACGCATGGACAGGATGCGTTTACGCATGGCCTCCACTTCCGCAAGCCAGTTCGCTTTCAGCTGTTCGTCACCAAGCACCGTCGCCACCACCTGCGCACCAAATGCGGGAGGGCTGGAGTAGATACGACGTACCGTAGCTTTAAGCTGGCCCAGCACGCGGCTAGCTGCTTCAGCGTCTTCGCATACTACGGACAGGCCGCCAACACGCTCGCCGTACAGGGAGAAGATTTTAGAGAAGGAATTGCTGACCAAAGCAGGCAGACCGGCGCTGGCAATCGCGCGAATGGCGTAGGCATCTTCTTCCATACCCGCTCCAAAGCCCTGATACGCGATATCGAGGAACGGGATCAGATTACGCGCTTTCAGCACCTCGATCACCGCATCCCACTGAGTATTCGTGAGGTCCGCCCCGGTTGGGTTATGGCAGCACGGGTGCAGCAGAACAATGCTGCGATCCGGCAGGGTGTTCAGTTTTTCCAGCAGCGCATCCACGCGCACGCCGTTGGTTTCGCTGTCGAACCACGGATAGGTCGACACCTTAAAGCCTGCCCCTTCAAAAATTGCCACGTGGTTTTCCCACGTTGGGTCGCTGACCCACACGCCGGAATCCGGGAAGTATTTTTTCAGGAAGTCTGCGCCTACTTTCAGCGCGCCCGAGCCGCCCAGCGTCTGGATAGTCGCCACGCGTTTTTGCGCAAGTACCGCATGATCGGCACCGAACAGCAGCGGCGCAATGGTATTGCGGTAGGTAGTTAACCCTTCCATCGGCAGATAGAGAGAGGCGCCTTGCGGGGTAGCATTGAGACGTGCTTCAGCCTCAGCAACGGCCTGCAGCTGAGGAATAAAACCGTCATGGTTGTAATACAGACCAATGCTCAGGTTCACTTTGTCGCTGCGAGGATCTTCTTTGAAACGCTCCATTAAGGAGAGAATAGGGTCGCCGGCATAGGCGTCAACTTTCTGAAACACGCGATGAATCTCCGGAATTCGATGAGGCAGGATTTTCAACAATAAACCGGAAGTGGGAGAAGATCGAGAGGATGTTAATAAAGTTGAAGTGAGGTGAATGACCTCACTTCATTGGCGGTTCAATCTATGTACTTCATCGCCACCCGTGACGTCAGGCGTGTGATAAGTTCGTAAGCACTCACTTTCGTAATTTCAGCAATACGTTCAACAGGCAAACCCTCGCCCCACATCACCACATCGTCGCCGGGCTTATCCTGGGCTTCAGGTCCCAGATCGACGCAAATCATGTCCATCGCCACACGGCCCACAATCTTCACCTCGCGACCGTTGACCAGCACCGGCGTGCCGGACGGTGCAGCGCGTGGATAACCGTCTCCATAGCCCATCGCCACCACGCCCAGGCGCGTGTCGCGTTCACTGGTCCAGGTACCGCCGTAGCCCACAGGCTCGCCGGCTTTGTGCTCGCGCACGGCAATCAGGTTAGAGACCAGCGACATCACCGGCTGGAAGCCAAAATCCGGCCCCCAGGGTTTGTTCTCCAGCGGCGATACGCCGTAGAGAATAATGCCCGGGCGCGCCCAGTCGAAGTGCGACTGCGGCCACAGCAGAATGCCACCGGATGCCGCGATAGAGCGCATCCCCGGCTTACCTTCACAAAACGTGTTGAAGATATCGAGCTGCTGCTCGGTCGCACCGCACTCGGGCTCATCAGCACGGGCAAAGTGGCTGACGACATTCACCGGCTGACGCACGTTTTTGCACTGGCACAGCCGCTGATAAAATGCCTCAGCGTTTTCCGGGCGTACGCCAAGACGGTGCATACCGGTGTCGAGTTTCATCCAGACGGTGACCGGCTCGCTCAGCTCGCTGGTTTCGAGTGCAGAAAGCTGTTCTTCGTTATGTATCGCCGTGTGCAGACGCTGGTCGGCTATGGTCGGCAGGTCTGTAGCTTCAAAGAAACCTTCAAGGAGCAGAATCGGCTGGGTGATCCCGCCTGCGCGCAGGCGGAGAGCCTCTTCGAGACGGGCGACGCCAAAGGCGTCGGCATCGGGGAGCGTTCGCGCGGTCTCAAGAAGACCGTGTCCGTAAGCGTTCGCTTTCACGACTGCAACGAGCTTACTGGCAGGCGCCAGTTCACGCAGACGTTGCAGGTTGTGTCGCAGAGCGCGGCGGTTAATAACAACAGTTGCCGCTTGCATGTTAAATCCTTATTCGTCGTCGTACTGCGGTCCCGCATAGTTATCAAAGCGCGACCATTGTCCGTTAAAGGTCAGACGTACCGTGCCGATGGGGCCGTTACGTTGCTTACCAATAATAATTTCGGCGATCCCTTTCAGGTCGCTGTTCTCGTGATAAACCTCGTCACGGTAGATGAACATGATTAAGTCGGCATCCTGCTCGATGGAGCCAGATTCACGCAGGTCGGAGTTGACCGGCCGCTTGTCGGCACGTTGTTCCAGGGAGCGGTTAAGCTGGGAGAGCGCCACCACCGGCACCTGCAGCTCTTTGGCTAACGCCTTAAGCGAGCGCGAAATTTCTGCGATCTCAAGCGTACGGTTGTCGGAGAGCGACGGCACGCGCATCAGCTGAAGGTAGTCGATCATGATAAGGCCGATACCGCCGTGCTCACGGGCAATACGGCGAGCACGGGAACGGACCTCTGTCGGCGTCAGGCCGGAAGAGTCATCAATATAGATGTTCCGTTTTTCCAGCAGAATACCCATGGTCCCGGAAATGCGCGCCCAGTCCTCATCGTCGAGCTGCCCGGTACGAATGCGGGTCTGATCGACACGGGAAAGCGATGCCAGAGAACGCATCATGATCTGCTCTGATGGCATCTCAAGACTAAAGATGAGTACCGGTTTATCCTGCAACATCGCCGCGTTTTCAACGAGGTTCATCGCAAATGTCGTTTTACCCATTGACGGACGCGCCGCGACGATAATCAAATCCGACGGCTGTAGGCCCGCGGTTTTCTTGTTCAGGTCGTCATAGCCGGTGTTCACGCCCGTCACGCCGTCGTGCGGCTGCTGGAACAGCTGTTCGATACGCGCGACGGTCGCGTCGAGCACGTCGGCAATATTCTTTGGCCCTTCGTCCTTATTAGCGCGGCTTTCGGCGATTTTAAAGACGCGGGATTCGGCAAGGTCGAGCAGATCTTCACTGGTGCGACCCTGCGGGTCAAAACCGGCCTCGGCGATTTCGTTTGCTACCGAGATCATCTCACGGACAACGGCACGTTCGCGCACGATATCGGCATAAGCGCTAATGTTCGCTGCACTTGGCGTGTTTTTCGAAAGCTCTGCCAGGTAAGCGAACCCGCCAACGCTGTCCAGCTGGCCCAGACGCTCCAGCGATTCCGCGAGCGTAATCAGGTCAATAGGGCTGCCCGACTCCTGCAGGCGCGCCATTTCAGTGAAGATGTGGCGGTGCGGGCGGGTATAGAAATCTTCGGAGACGACGCGCTCGGCGACGTCGTCCCAGCGTTCGTTATCCAGCATTAAACCGCCCAACACCGACTGCTCCGCTTCAATCGAGTGCGGCGGGACTTTTAACCCGGCGACCTGGAAATCACGCTCGCGAGGTTCAGTCTGTTTGTTGAAGGGTTTGTTTCCTGCCATAGTGAATGGAGTTACCGAGATAAAGAGTGGGTCGAAAGATTACCATATTTTTCTTACGGAGGGAGCATGGCAACGCGCATTGAATTCCAGAAACATGGTGGACCAGACGTGCTGAAAGCGGTGGAATTTACCCCCGCAGCACCCGGTGAAAATGAAGTGCAGGTTGAAAACAAAGCGATTGGCATTAACTACATTGACACCTACATCCGTGGCGGCCTCTATCCGCCTCCGTCAATGCCGAGCGGTCTGGGAACCGAAGCGGCGGGTGTGGTCATCAAAGTGGGCAGCGCCGTTAAGCACATTAAAGAAGGTGACCGCGTAGTGTATGCGCAATCGGCGCTGGGGGCTTACAGCTCCGTTCACAACGTGCCTGCGGACAAAGCCGCGCTTCTGCCTAACGCCATTTCCTATGAGCAAGCTGCTGCATCATTCCTGAAAGGACTGACCGTCTATTATCTGCTGCGCAAAACCTATGAAATTAAACCCGACGAGCAGTTCCTTTTTCATGCCGCCGCGGGTGGCGTGGGGCTGATTGCCTGCCAGTGGGCGAAAGCCCTGGGTGCAAAACTTATCGGCACCGTAGGCAGTGCGCAGAAAGCCCAGCGTGCGACGCAGGCCGGGGCATGGCAGGTCATCAACTACCGTGAAGAGAGTATTGTTGAGCGGCTGAAAGAGATTACCGGCGGTAAAAAAGTGCGCGTAGTGTATGACTCAGTGGGTAAAGATACCTGGGAAGCCTCGCTGGACTGCCTGCAGCGTCGCGGCCTGATGGTGAGCTTCGGGAACGCGTCAGGCGCAGTGACCGGCGTTAACCTTGGCATTTTGAACCAGAAGGGTTCGCTGTACGTCACTCGCCCTTCCCTCCAGGGCTACATTACCCATCGGGAAGAGCTGGAGGAAGCCAGCAATGAGCTGTTCTCGCTGATCGCCAGCGGCGTGATTAAAGTGGATGTGGCGGACGGGCAGAAATACGCGCTTGCCGATGCGCAGCGGGCGCATGAGGTGCTGGAGAGTCGGGCGACACAGGGGTCAAGTCTGTTAATTCCCTGACGCCTGAAAAGAAATTGGGCTTCCCGTGGGAAGCCCTTTCTTTTTTTAGTTCGGCTGTATGTAGGGTACAGCTCGATGAATTCTTTAGCGGCAGTCATAGTGACAGATTCGATAAGTAAATCCTATTCTGTTCTAAGCGATGCCGCCGGAAAAGTTGCAGGTATGTGACGAACCCCTCAATACCTTAGTAACGAAAGCGGTTATTGCGCTGATAACTGGGCACTTTTGGCGATTTAATCGCCCGTATGACCCACACTACAGCAATGGCCAACAGCAGCCACGGCAAGAGTTTTATCGTCAGGGCAAATAACCCGCCGATGAACATCACCGCTGTCGCCACAACAAGCGCAGCCAGAATGCCGAGCAGCGAAACCCCCGTCACCATTAACATCACAAAAAAGCCAATTACAAAAAGAAGTTCCAGCATGGTGCTCTCCCACGAGTTCCCGAATGATATGGCAATCATTACAAGAATCATGCCAAACGTAACCGATTGTTCTAAAACAAAAAAGCCCCGCAATGTTTTGCGAGGCGTGGTGAATTTGACGATCTTTTAGCGAAATTTATCGCTTATCTGCCACCAGGCGCAGTGCCTGTTCTAAAACGTCGATATCGGCACCGGCTTTATGTGCATTCTCACTCAGGTAGCGGCGCCACTGACGCGCGCCGGGGATGCCCTGGAACAGGCCGAGCATATGCCGAGTGATATGACCAAGATAAGTGCCGTTACTCAGCTCACGCTCAATATACGGGTACATAGCACGCACCACCGCAACCGGATCGGTATCGGTGCCTTCAATGCCAAAGATTTCCCGGTCGACCGTCGTCAGAATGCCAGGATTTTGGTAGGCCTCGCGCCCTACCATGACGCCATCCATATGGGCCAGATGCGTTTTGGCTTCTTCCAGCGACTTAATGCCGCCGTTAATCGACATTGTCAGGTGCGGGAAATCACGCTTGAGCTGATACACGCGCGGGTAGTCCAGCGGTGGGATCTCACGGTTCTCTTTTGGGCTGAGGCCAGAAAGCCAGGCTTTACGCGCGTGGATAATAAACATCTCGCACTCGCCTTTTCCCGCCACCGTATTAATGAAGTCACACAGGAATTCGTAGCTGTCCTGGTCGTCGATACCGATACGGGTTTTAACCGTCACCGGAATGGAGACCACATCGCGCATCGCCTTGATGCAATCCGCCACCAGCTGCGCGTTCCCCATCAGACACGCGCCGAACATGCCGTTTTGCACGCGGTCAGAAGGGCAGCCAACGTTCAGGTTGATCTCGTCGTAGCCACGTTCTTCAGCCAGCTTTGCACAGTGCGCCAGCGCGGCCGGATCGCTCCCGCCAAGCTGCAGAGCCACCGGATGCTCTTCTTCGCTGAACGCCAGATAGTCACCTTTACCGTGGATAATCGCGCCGGTCGTCACCATTTCGGTGTACAGCAACGTATGGCGGGAGAGCTGTCGCAGGAAGTAGCGGCAGTGTCTGTCCGTCCAGTCGAGCATGGGCGCAATGGAGAAACGGTGTGCAGGAAAAGCGGTCTGGTGTTCTGACGACATGGCGAAGTTTTAAGCATCTGGTTGAAAAGGGGCGCTACTATAGCACAAAGAAAAGCCGGAGGCGCAGCGCCTCCGGTGCACCTTAGAACGTCATGCTCAGCTGAGCCCCTGCGCCCCAGGTTTCATCTTCGCCGTACAGGCCCATCAGGTCGATATGAACTGCGTTAAACGGCGCAAAGCCGACACCACCGGTAAAGACATTGCTGTCATTACCTTTCACATCGGCGCGATAGCCAGCGCGCACGGCAAGCCAGCTCAGCGGTGTAACCTCGGCACCCACGCCAACATACTGTGAGGTATCTTCGCTCTTGAAGCCTTTCGTTTCCGTCAGATCGCCATCGGCGGTCAGCGTCACGAGATCGTTATGCCATGCGGCACCCGCAGTCACCAGCGGACGGATCTGGTAGGTGTCTTTATAACTCACCACCTCTCCCGTACGCCCGTTACGGATACGAATATCTTTCGTGTCGATATCGCGTGACATCAGGTTTTGTCCACTCACGCCCACCGTCCAGTGTTCACCGAAGTCGGCGGCAATACCGGCATCAACGTTGAAGCCAGTGTCGTCGGTACGATAGCGACTGTCATTCCACTTATTGCTGTCGTAATCGTAGATGGACGTGGTGTAATTGTAGACCCAGGTTTTTTGCAGTTTTGGCGTAACGCCTACAGAAACCGGCACGCCACCTAACTCAAACTGACGCGCAACGGCGATACCGTAGTCGGACACAATCGCAGCGCGGCCTGATGCCGTAGAGTTAAGATTTTTAGTGATTTGGTCGCTACCGTTCAGCGCAGCATCCAGCGCGACGCCTGCCGCCACCGCATCGCTATTCTGAATGCCACGGAGATAATCAATATCTTGTTGATCGATAGACGAGCTGACTCGCCCGTGCGCATAGCCTTTTGCCATAAAGGCCACTGACAGAACATCGTTAGGAATGCTGACGGCTATACCGGCACCTGCCGTCGCACGTGCGGTTTTACCTTTGAGAAAATCCAGCTCATCGGCAAGATCTTTCGCCGCACCCTGGAACTGATTAATTGAGCCTAACGGGTTGGTAATAATGTCGATAGGGGTAAGACTATCAACCACATCCTTGTAGTGATTGATCTTGTCGTTGATGGTATCAATCTCGTCCTGAAGATTGTCTTCATCAGTAACCTGCACGCCGACGGAAGGTAAAACGACCGTAACATCATCGTCCGGCTTTGCCTTTGCCAACAGTGCCGGGTTAATTAACGCTCCACTTCCGTAACTGCCTGCCGCTACGCCAGTGCCACCCATTGCGTCGCTACGCGACTCTGTCCAGGTATTGGCTGCTCCCGCCTGATTTGCCATAAAAAGGGAGACAGCAATGCTAACCACCGAAAATTTAAAATGTTTTTTCACAGTATGCTCGTCATATCGTTTGTTATGAAATAACCCCCGTCTGTTATCCCCCAGACGGGAACGAACTATTGCTGTGAATAAGTACAAAAAGACCCGCTATTTCCTTAAGTTAAATCACGCTAAGGCCTGTTGTAATATGTGACGGCCCTCAATATTTATAGAAGAGGAAATTATTTTCGCCCAGGTTTTCCATCGTGAGGACCAAAAAACTGGGGAGGATGGTCAACCCAGCGATCCTCTCGCGTAGCGGCATAGACTGGATTCAGTGGATAGTAGATGCGGTTGTGCTTTTTATTCGCCTCTCCCACGACCAGCAGGCGGACCTCTTCATCGGTATTGTTAATGAAGGTATGGCAGACACCCGTTCCGGCGGGAAATCCTACGCTGTCACCGGGTTCCAGCTTCCACAGATAGCCATTAATCCAGGCTTCAGGGTAGCCTTCCAGCACGTAGATAAACTCTTCTTCATCGCTTTCCGCATGGGGATAAGAGGTGCGACGCCCCGGCGGCAACCGCTCATGATGAATGCCAATGCGTCCCAGGCCCAGCTTGCGCGCCAGCGGCGCACCGATGGAAAACAGTTCATCGCTGTCGGGATAGGTTGAATCATCGGCGCCTTCTATGTCACGCCAGTGTCGAATGCAGTCAGGTCTTTTCATGGTGAATTTCCCGGATGGAGATGCGTCAGGTATAGCACAGGCTGGCGGATCTCGGTGTTTTTAGCAGAACATGATAAAGTGAGGGTTTTCCACCCTATAACATCCGAGGTGCTAAATGGATAAGTCCACAAAAGAGCTGTTGGCGCAGGCAGAAAAGCTGTGCGCACAACGCAATGTGCGCCTGACTCCGCAGCGCCTTGAAGTCTTGCGTCTGATGAGCCTGCAGCAGGGTGCCATAAGTGCCTACGATCTGCTTGACCTGCTGCGAGAAACCGAGCCACAGGCAAAGCCACCTACGGTGTACCGCGCATTGGACTTCTTGCTGGAACAGGGTTTTTTACACAAGGTTGAATCGACAAACAGCTACGTGTTGTGCCATCTGTTCGATCAGCCGACCCACACTTCGGCCATGTTTATTTGCGATCGCTGCGGCGTTGTGAAAGAAGAGCGTGCAGAAGGCGTAGAAGATATTATGCATACGCTGGCAGCCAAAATGGGCTTTGCCCTGCGTCATAATGTGATTGAAGCGCACGGGCTATGTTCAGCGTGCGTAGAGGTGGAGTCCTGTAGCCATCAGGACGCGTGTCAACACGACCACTCTATCGTCGTAAAGAAAAAGCCTCGCTAACACTCAATAATATCAGGCAAAAGAAAAGGCGGCTCATGGCCGCCCTCGGGGGTATTACATGATTACCAACGGTAATCGTTACGGGTTTCCCAGTCTTTCACTTCGGTTTCCGCTTTATCTTTCTCGTAACCGTAGCGTTCCTGAATTTTCCCGACGAGCTGATCGCGTTTACCTTCAATGACCGTCATATCGTCATCCGTCAGCTTACCCCACTGTTCTTTCGCTTTACCTTTGAATTGCTTCCAGTTGCCGCCGATTTCGTCTTTATTCATCATCGTGTCCTCATGTTAAGCGTCGTGTTGTAACGTCCGTCACGTTCATTTCTGCTGGACGTGATAATAATTGTAGATAAGGATGCGGCGATTGTTTTCATATTCGGAATCTTTAACCGTCACGATATATCGTGACCGGAGGGAAACCAGGTATTGTTGCGCCAGTGACGGTGCCAGATAAATGCCAGCGACAGGCCGCGCAAGGAGAGGAATACCGCCAGCGCCAGCCATAAACCGTGATTGCCGAGATACGGAAGCGTCAGCAGCGTCAACGCGAAACCGGCGGCGGCAACCGCCATACTGTTGCGCATCTCCGCCCCGCGCGTCGCGCCAATGAACATGCCATCCAGCAGATAACACCACACACCCACGACGGGTAAAATCACCTGCCAGATAAGATAATGGCTCGCCAGTTCACGAATCTCGGAAAGAGACGTAAGCAATCCAACGATCTGCCCGCCAAACAAGGCGTAAATCAACGCAAACGCCAATGCCACTAGCCCCGACTGACGGCAGGCAGCGCGCCATACCTCACGGAGCTGGCCGCTTTCGCGCGCGCCATACGCCTGCCCGGAATGGGCCTCGACGGCATAGGCAAAGCCATCCAGCGCGTAGGCGGTAAAGGTCAGCAGCGTCATCAGTACCGCATTCACCGCCACAATCTCTGGCCCAAGACGTGCGCCAAATACCGTCAGCGCCCCAAAGCAAAGCTGCAGTAAAAGCGAGCGCAGCATGATGTCGCGGTTAAGCGCCAACAGTTTGCGGATATTCCCGCGCCACGCGGATTTCAGCAGCGCAAGAGAGATACCGCGCATGGCCAATACCCGCCAGACCATCCATAACCCGATGATAAACGTGCCGTATTCCGCAATTACCGTTGCCAGCGCCGCGCCCCGCACGTTCATGTGCAGCCCCATCACCAGCCAGAGATCGAGCACAATGTTGAGGAGATTTCCCACGACCAGCAGAATGACGGGCGCGCGAGCATACTGCACGCCCAATAGCCAGCCCAGCAAAACCAGGTTCGCCAGCGATGCGGGTGCGCTAAGCCAGCGAATTTCCAGGAAGCGCCTTGCCTGCTCGAGCACGGCCTCGCTGCCACCCACAATATGGAGTGCCAAATCAATCAAGGGAGTGCGGAACAGAACGATTAAAGCCCCTGCGCCGAGCGCCAGGATTAGCGGCTGAACCAGCGCGCGCACCAGTCGAAGAGGATCTTTCGCACCATAGGCCTGTGCCGTAAGCCCCGTGGTGCTCATCCGTAAAAAGAGCAGGAGCATAAAGAGGAAGCTGGTTGCCGTTGCACCAATCGCGACGCCGCCCAGATAAACGGGGGAATCCAGATGACCAATTACCGCCGTGTCCACCAACCCCAATAGCGGTACGGTGATATTGGAAAAAATCATCGGCAGTGCGAGACGCCACAATGCCTTATCGGAAGTCGTCAGCAGTGACATGAAAGATACCGGGCGCGGAAAATGAAGCAGGCCGCGGAGGTTCCGCAGCCTGTCAGGAAGAGATTACAGCCATTCGCCGTTGCGGATGACGCCCACCGCCAGACCTTCGATAGAGAAGTTCTGCTCGCGCAAGTCCACAACAATGGGGGTGAACTCGTTGTTTTCCGGCAGAAGCTGGACAGTGTTGCCTTGTTTTTTCAAACGCTTAACGGTGACTTCATCATCTATGCGCGCCACCACAACCTGGCCGTTACGCACATCCTGCGTTTTGTGAACCGCAAGCAAATCACCATCAAGAATGCCGATGTCTTTCATAGACATACCGCTGACGCGCAGTAAGAAATCAGCGCTCGGTTTGAACATGCCTGGATCGACCTGATAGTGACCTTCAATGTGCTGTTGCGCCAGTAAAGGTTCACCAGCAGCGACACGGCCAATCAGAGGAATGCCCGTCTCTTCTTCAACCAGCAAACGAATACCACGTGACGCACCGGATACAATCTCAATCACGCCTTTTCGCGCCAGCGCTTTGAGGTGTTCTTCAGCAGCATTGGGTGAACGGAAGCCCAGACGCTGCGCGATTTCCGCCCGCGTGGGTGGCATCCCCGTCTGGCTGATGTGATCCCGGATGAGATCAAACACCTCTTGCTGCCTGGTCGTTAACGCTTTCATTCCGCCCCCTGGGTGTATATACAGTTATGCTGTGAGTATATACAGTCAAAGGCGATTTTGGAATCAAAAACTGCACAAAAAACCAGGGACTTAATTATTCCTCGAGGCTTATCGGAAATGTGACCAAAGCAACGTGACCCAGGTAATAACTGCCGTGATAATCGCCAACAACACGGCTGCGGAGCCCATGTCTTTTGCCCGACCCGAGAGTTCATGGAAGTCAGACCCAATTCGGTCCACGACGGCCTCAATAGCGCTATTGAGAATTTCCACTATCATCACCAGAAGTACAGAGCCGATAAGAAGTACGCGCGTAATCGCATCAACATCAAGGAAACAGGCGATGATAACCGCGACGATAGCGGCGACGCCTTCTTGTCGGAAAGCAGCTTCATTGACCCACGCGGCACGGAAACCTTTCCATGAATAACCAGCAGCTTTGATGATTCGGGTTAACCCAGTGGTATTATTGGCCATTAAAAGAACCTTTTATAGAAAATAGCGTCAGTAACTATAGTCGCGAAGCATTACGCAGCGGTCTGAAGTATGACGGGTAACAACAGAAATTTTGCGCGCTTTCTGTTATCCTTGCGCAGCAATTGCATTATTAACCAGAGGCTTTACATCGTTTATGTCCGGCTGGCCACGAATTTACTACAAATTACTTAATTTACCATTAAGCGTCCTGGTAAAAAGTAAGTCTATCCCAGCAGAACCCGCGCTGGAATTAGGGCTCGATACGTCGCGTCCTATTATGTACGTTTTGCCTTATAACTCGAAGGCAGACTTGCTGACGCTTCGCGCCCAATGTTTGGCGCATGATTTACCAGACCCGCTTGAACCGTTGGAAATCGACGGGACATTGCTGCCACGCTACGTGTTTATTCACGGCGGGCCGCGCGTGTTTACCTATTACACGCCAAAAGAAGAGTCGATTAAGCTCTTCCACGACTATCTCGACCTGCACCGCAGCAATCCGGATCTGGATGTGCAAATGGTGCCGGTTTCGGTGATGTTTGGTCGCCGTCCGGGTCGTGAAAAAGGGGAAGAGAATCCGCCGCTGCGCATGCTGAACGGCATCCAGAAATTTTTCGCAATCTCCTGGCTGGGGCGCGACAGTTTTGTGCGTTTCTCCCCTTCTGTTTCGCTGCGCCGCATGGCAGACGAGCACGGTACCGACAAGATCATCGCGCAAAAACTGGCGCGCGTGGCGCGTATGCACTTCGCGCGTCAACGTCTGGCCGCTGTTGGACCACGTCTCCCCGCTCGCCAGGACCTCTTTAACAAACTGCTGGCCTCAAAAGCGATCGCCCGCGCTGTTGAAGACGAAGCGCGCAGTAAGAAGATTTCACACGAGAAAGCCCAGCAGAACGCCATCGCGCTGATGGAAGAGATCGCCGCGAATTTCTCTTACGAAATGATTCGTCTGTCTGACCGTATTCTGAGCTTCACCTGGAACCGCCTTTATCAGGGGATTAACGTCCATAACGCCGAGCGCGTTCGTCAGCTGGCGCATGACGGCCACGAAATTGTCTACGTGCCTTGCCACCGCAGCCACATGGACTACCTGCTGCTCTCCTATGTGCTCTATCACCAGGGGCTGGTCCCACCGCATATTGCTGCCGGTATTAACCTGAACTTCTGGCCAGCTGGCCCGATTTTCCGTCGCCTGGGTGCGTTCTTTATTCGTCGTACCTTCAAGGGCAACAAGCTGTACTCGACTGTGTTCCGTGAATACCTGGGCGAGCTGTTCAGCCGCGGTTATTCCGTTGAGTACTTCGTCGAGGGAGGCCGTTCCCGTACCGGGCGTCTGCTCGATCCGAAGACCGGCACGCTGTCGATGACCATTCAGGCCATGCTGCGCGGCGGGACTCGTCCTATCACACTGGTGCCAATCTACATTGGCTATGAGCATGTGATGGAAGTGGGTACTTACGCTAAAGAGCTGCGTGGGGCGACCAAAGAGAAAGAGAGCCTGCCGCAGATGCTGCGTGGGCTGAGCAAGCTGCGTAACCTCGGTCAAGGCTACGTGAACTTTGGCGAGCCAATGCCATTGATGACGTACCTGAACAACCGGGTTCCTGAGTGGCGTGAGTCTATCGATCCCATCGAAGCTATTCGTCCGGCCTGGCTCACGCCGACGGTGAACAGCATCGCGGCTGAGCTGATGGTGCGCATCAACAACGCAGGCGCGGCTAACGCCATGAACCTGTGCTGTACGGCACTTCTGGCCTCCCGTCAGCGCTCACTCACCCGTGAACAGCTGACAGAGCAGTTGGATTGTTATCTGGACATCATGCGTAACGTGCCGTACTCGGTGGATTCAACGGTTCCTGCGAGCACCGCGAACGAGCTTATCGAGCATGCGCTGCAGATGAACAAGTTTGAAGTCGAGAAAGATACGATTGGCGACATCATCATTCTGCCGCGCGAGCAGGCCGTGCTGATGACGTACTACCGTAACAACATCACGCATATGCTGATGCTGCCGTCACTGATGGCGGCGATCGTAACTCAGCATCGCCATATCTCACGTCAGGAGCTGTTGCGCCACGTTGAAACGCTCTATCCGATGCTGAAAGCCGAGCTGTTCCTGCGCTGGAGCAAAGACGAGCTGGCGGTTGAGCTGGATAAAATGACGGAAGAGATGCGTCGTCAGGGGTTGATTACGGTTAATGACCACGAACTGCTTATCAATCCGTCACGCTCCCGAACTCTGCAGCTGCTGGCGGCCGGTGCGCGTGAAACGCTGCAGCGATATGCCATTACCTTCTGGCTGCTGAGCGCGAACCCGTCCATCAACCGCGGCACGCTGGAAAAAGAGAGCCGAACGCTGGCCCAGCGCCTGTCCGTTCTGCACGGCATCAACGCGCCGGAATTCTTCGACAAAGCGGTATTCAGCTCGCTGGTGCTGACGCTGCGTGATGAAGGATTTATCAGTGATACGGGCGATGCCGAACCGGAAGAAACGCTGAAGGTGTACCAGATGTTGGCTGAGCTGATTACCTCGGACGTGCGTTTAACGATTGAGAGTGCAACGCAGGGCGAGTGATGTAAACAGCGGTCCGATGCCCTCTTCCACAAGGAGAGGGAGAAAACGAAACGGCAGCCATTCGGCTGCCGTTCTTTTACGAGAAGTAACTCATCGCTAGCCCTAAAAACAGCACCAGACCCACGTAGTTGTTATTCAAAAATGCCTTAAAGCAGGCGTCGCGCTCGCGCTTCGCAATCAGCTTTTGCTGATACGCAAACAACAGGCCCGCCACCAGCACTGACCAGTAAAATGCCCAGTTCAGCCCGTTCAGACGGCCAATCGCAATCATCAGCGCCAGCACCGCAACCTGCAAAATGCCGATGATCAGCTTGTCCTGACGGCCAAACAGGATCGCCGTTGATTTAATACCAATCTTCAGGTCATCGTCGCGGTCGACCATCGCATATTGCGTATCGTACGCCACGGCCCAAAGAATATTGGCCAGGAACATTAGCCAGCAGCTGAGCGGCACCGACTCACTGACCGCCGCAAACGCCATCGGAATTGACCAGCCAAACGCCGCGCCCAGCACCACCTGCGGTAGATGGGTGTAGCGCTTCATAAACGGATAAACCCAGGCCAGCGCCAGTGCCGCGATGGAGAGCAGAATGGTCATGGTGTTGAGCGTTAACACCAGCAGGAAGGAGAGCACGACCAATATAATAAATAGCGTACGTGCCTCTTTCTCGGTGACCTGCCCGCTGGGCAGAGGGCGGTTAGCGGTACGCTTCACATGGCCGTCGAATTTTCTGTCTGCATAGTCATTAACCACACAGCCCGCCGCACGCATCAGCCAGACGCCCGCGACGAACACGGCCAGGATCCACAGCGGGGGTAACCCTGGGGTTGCCACCCACAGCGCCCATAAGGTTGGCCACAGCAGCAGTAACGCGCCAATAGGTTTATCTGTCCGCATTAAGCGGTGATAGGCCAGCAGCTTGTTCTGCGTCAGGCTCCACTCCATTTTTTCTTCCTCTCAGTACAACGGCGATGCCGGTAAAAAAAGCTCCGTCAGTATTAACGGCTTACCGCTCAGGCGCAGGCGGGAGCGTCGTCCCCACAGATCGGCATCGCGACCAATCTCAATAAAATCACGGGTCAGTTCAGACGAGGTGAACAAATACCGCCCCAGCGGGGTATTTCCGAGGCGCTGCAGCGCCAGTTCCGGCCCTGAAAGGGTGGACTCAGGCACGACCGTACGCCCGGCAAGCCACGGTTCACCGTCAGCACAGAGTAAAATCTCACGCAACCAGTAGCGTTCTTCTTGCGGCAACAGCGGCAGTTCACTGGCAATTTCATCAGCAGAGACAAACCCTTCCTGAATCATCGTCACCGTAACCGTTTTGCCCTGCTGCTCAAAACGTTTCGTCATGGAATCTTCCAGCAGCAACCAGTCCAGTTGCTCCGGGTCAAGCGCAGGTATTTGGTCGAAATAGCGCAGCGCACGCAGTTGCGTTAGCGCGGGGTGTGACATGCCAGACTCTCCGATACATAACGTAATGGCATTGTATCGCAGAAAAGCGTATTGAGGGCGGCCAAACGTTATTTAGCGATCACTATAGCAACAATGGCGCAACAGCCTGGGAAGAACCAAAAAAAGTGCGCCCACTCAGGCGCACCAAACGACTAACAAATCAGCACTGTGGGGAGACGGTTACCCCTTGCCTTTTACACTGCTGATAAAGGTGGAACGGGCAGTGGTTGAACCTAAACGCTCGGCTTCATCAAGCAGTTTCAGCGCTTTATCGACATCGCCGCGCTTAACCGCCTGCTTAATGGCGTTGTTGAAGTATTCTTCGGTGTCGTTCAGTACCGGCTCGGCTTTCTTCGCCGGGGCCGGCGCTGCGGCCGCTACCGGTGCGGCTGCCGTGGCAGCTGGCGCGGCATAGGCAGGTGCAGCGGTATTCCCCACGGTCACCGGGCCTGGGCCAGACGAGCCAAACAGTGGGCCAACCAGCACGCTGGAAGCGCTGTTGGTGGAGACTTTCAGCTTAACCAGACCGTCAGTGGTATGACGAGCAAGCGGGTCCGGAATGTCAGGAACGGAGTTTCCGGTGCCTTTTGCATAGGCTTTCGCCGGGTCAACCAGCTTGGTGGTCTGCTGGAGATCTTGCGGGGTAGTAAACACCAGAACATAAATTTTCTGCTGTCCCAGCGCTGGCGTCAGGCGCATGACGCCCTGCAGGCGGTCAGCACTCATGACACCGGGTTCCTGGTAGCTAAAGTAGCTGCTCGGGAAGAACGCCGATGGCGTCAGGTTTTGGTCCAGAATCAGCACGTTCGGCGCAAAGACGCTGGTTTGCTTGTCCACTTCACTGGTGAGCGTCAGGGTCAGTTCACCAATATTTGCCGGGACGCTATAGGCGGCAACCGGGCCGGTAATCCCCGGGACGTTCAGCTGTTGGCCGCCCGTGGAAAGCTGGGTTGACTGAGTTTTGGACTGATCGACCGGCGTCCAGGTCAGTTGCTGAAGCGCCGCGGCCGGAATAGACGGCGCAGCGCTGGTGTTTTGTGGCACGAAATTGACGTCTGCAAAGGTGATGGCCGGAGCACTAGCCAGCAGCCCCGCAGAGAGGCACAGCGCGACGAGACTTTTCTTCATTTTCATTGTTATTACCTCTGATAGCGTGAGCACTGCGGTGGCCAGGCAATAGCGCGCAGCACCCTAAGGAGAGAGGGGCTTGCGCCCCTCTTTTTAGGTCATTACGTCAGGTCTATCGAATTACCACCAGATTTCCATCTGGGCACCGAAGGTCCACTCATCGTTGTCGCCGCGGCTGAAGGTTTTCGCAGAAGTGTCACTGTATGCCACGCCAGAGGTGTAGCCGGTGTCACCGTTGTTCGCGTAGCCCCATTTCTCATCCCACTTCGCGTAGGTTGCGAAGACACGGATAGCCGGACGGGACCAGATGCTGTCGCCTGCCTGCCATTGTTGTGCCAGGGTAATTTTGTACTGGCTGTTTTTCTCGTCAGTTTTCTGAGATTTGACGTTGTCGTAGCCCACTTCCAGCAAGGTGCTCATGATTGGCGTCCATTTGAACATCGGACGAACACCCACAGTCCACCACTCGGTGCCGTTGTTGTTATCACGATCGATGTTCTGGTACATACCGACATACATCAGGTCCCAACGGTCTGCCAGGGTGATTGCACCGTGGTCCAGCACACGCCACATGGAACCGTCGTTATCAACGCTACCACCTTGTGGAATGCCTTTACCGTTAGAAGTCATAGAGTCCGTACCGTACTGCAGAACGAACTTGTTGAAGCCTTTCATCATGCTCTGGGTGTGTTCAGCAGTGAACAACCAGCCGTCTTTAGAGGCGCCAGGCTGCAGGTAGTAATCGTCAGGAATGTTGGTGTGACCATAGTCAACGCCCAGTTCCAGCGTACCGCCCGGGTTGGTTTCCAGACCGGCTAAACGGACATCGAAGACATCGTTTGGCACGACGTTATCATAAATACGGTCGCCGTTCGCATCACGATCGGCAAACGTTGCAGAACCGCCGGACTCAGAAGAACGGGTAGCTGCCAGAGACAATTTACCGAAGCCCAGATCGATGTTTTCGATACCCGCACCAGGACCAGAAATATCCCAGTAGTAGAAGTCGATCATGTGAACGTCATGACGCTGATAGAAGCGCTTACCGGCCCAGATAGTGGAGCCTGGCAGCCATTCAATCAGGTTTTTACCCTGCACGTTAGCTTCACGGAAGGCCGGGCTGGTGGATTCCCAGTCATTCTGCTGAGAAACGGAATAGGCGACGTTGGTGTCGAAATAGAAGCTCTTATCGCCCTCTTTCCACACTTCCTGGCCCAGTTTCAATTCAGCATAGGTTTCACATTCGTTACCCAGACGGTATTTGCTTTGAGCACCCGTTGCCTGGAAACACTGTTGTTCACCGCCACTCCCGGTCCAGCCAATGCCGGAACGAGCATAACCTTTAAAGTCTACGGCGCCAGCCTGGGCAGACAGGATGCCTGCCGCAACGGCTATCGCCAGAGGGACTTTTTTGCGCAGAGTAATCATTATTCTATCTCCTGAGATCATTGCTTTTCTTTGAACACTTCACCTGTCGGCTTCGTGTCTTCTTTTGGGATTGCTTAAACGCCTGGCTCTATATGCAACCGACGACATGCGGTGCCATCCTCACGGAAAAGATGGCAACGCTCTGGCGGCAAGCCGATAGCGAATTTGGCACCCTCTTCTACCAACACCACGTCATTCTGGCGGTACACCAGGTTCTGACGGATGGCGGGGATCTGGATATGAATCTGTGTTTCATGACCAAGCTGTTCTACGACCTGAACGTCCCCTTCCAGCGTCACATCAGCGATGTGGCTCGGGAGTAAATGCTCAGGACGAATACCCAGGGACATATTTGCCCCGACCTGTACATTGGCGCTGTCGACCGGCAGCCAGACTTGCTGACGGTTTGGCAGTTCCACCTGCACCTGTTCGATTGCCGTTGCGGTCACTTTGACGGGCAGGAAGTTCATCTTTGGCGAGCCAATAAAGCCCGCAACAAAGCGGTCTGCCGGGTAGTGATAAAGCTCCAGCGGTTTACCCACCTGCGCCACGCGACCGGCATCCAGCACCACAATTTTGTCGGCCAAGGTCATCGCTTCGACCTGATCGTGGGTGACGTAAATCATGGTGCGCCCAAGGCGCTTGTGCAGACGGGAGATTTCAATGCGCATCTGGACGCGCAGGGCGGCATCCAGGTTAGAAAGGGGTTCATCGAGCAGGAACACGCGCGGTTCTGCTACTAAGGTACGGCCAATCGCCACACGCTGACGCTGACCACCGGAAAGCGCTTTAGGTTTACGCTCCAGCAGGTGCGCCAGCTGCAACACTTCGGCCACCTGGGTGACGCGCTGATTGATCACGTCTTTTTTCGCACCGGCCAGCTTCAGGCCAAAGGACATGTTCTCGGCAACGGACAAATGGGGATAAAGCGCATAAGACTGAAATACCATACCGACGCCACGTTCGGCCGGCGGGATGTCGTTCATACGGGTATCACCAATAAACAAATCGCCGCTGGTGATAGTTTCAAGACCGGCAATCATGCGCAGCAGAGTCGATTTACCACAGCCAGAGGGGCCAACAAACACCACGAACTCGCCTTCCGTGATGTCCAGATTGATGTCTTTTGACACCACTACGTCGCCCCAGGCTTTCGTTACATTTCGCAGCTGTACGCTCGCCATGCCCTTCTCCCTTCGTTACAACCTGTCACCGACAGAAACATTCAAGATAAGTTCACTATCGGATATCCATTACTTTCGTGAATCCTCCACCCCCCGTCTTTTTTATGGGGGAGGAGGCGGGAGGATGAGAGAGCGGGCTCTGCGACCGCTGCTGGAGGACTGCGGCGAAATTCGTGATGCGGCCTGCAAAATTCGGTGGGTTTTTATGTGCGCCAGCACTCATAACTTAAATTTATGTAACAGAGATCACACAAACGGGGGGTGGGGCGTAGGGCTCAGGAGGATGGAAAGAGGATGTCAAATAAGGAGACTGAGTCACGTTGAACCACCTCAGTGTATCCACGAGCACATCACCAAAAAAGGATGGCAGATATGAAGATCAAGACTGGCGCACGCGTTTTCGCATTGTCCGCCCTGGCAGCAATGATGATTTCCGCACCGGCTCTCGCCAAAATTGAAGAAGGTAAGCTGGTTATCTGGATTAACGGCGACAAAGGCTATAACGGCCTGGCCGAAGTGGGTAAAAAATTCGAGAAAGACACCGGTATCAAAGTCACCGTAGAACACCCGGACAAACTGGAAGAGAAATTCCCGCAGGTTGCCGCAACCGGTGACGGCCCGGACATCATCTTCTGGGCGCATGACCGTTTCGGGGGCTACGCGCAATCTGGCCTGCTGGCTGAAGTCACCCCAGATAAAGCGTTCCAGGACAAACTGTTCCCGTTCACCTGGGATGCCGTTCGCTATAACGGTAAGCTGATCGCTTACCCAATCGCGGTTGAAGCCCTGTCTCTGATTTACAACAAAGATCTGGTGCCAAACCCACCGAAAACCTGGGAAGAGATCCCTGCCCTGGATAAAGAGCTGAAGGCGAAAGGTAAATCTGCGCTGATGTTCAACCTGCAGGAGCCGTACTTCACCTGGCCGCTGATTGCTGCCGACGGTGGTTACGCGTTCAAGTTTGAAAACGGCAAATATGATGTGAAAGACGTGGGCGTGGATAACGCTGGCGCGAAAGCGGGTCTGACCTTCCTGGTTGACCTTATCAAGAACAAACACATGAATGCCGATACCGATTATTCCATCGCGGAAGCCGCGTTCAACAAAGGCGAAACCGCGATGACCATCAACGGTCCGTGGGCCTGGACCAATATCGACAAAAGCAAAATTAACTACGGCGTAACGCTGCTGCCTACCTTCAACGGCAAACCGTCTAAACCGTTCGTTGGCGTGCTGAGCGCAGGTATCAACGCGGCCAGCCCGAACAAAGAGTTGGCGAAAGAGTTCCTGGAAAACTACCTGCTGACCGATCAGGGTCTGGGTGAAGTGAACAAAGACAAACCGCTGGGTGCTGTCGCGCTGAAATCCTTCCAGGATACGCTCGCGAAAGATCCGCGTATCGCGGCAACCATGGATAACGCCCAGAAAGGCGAAATCATGCCGAACATCCCACAGATGGCCGCGTTCTGGTATGCCACGCGTACCGCAGTCATCAACGCTGCAAGCGGTCGTCAGACTGTCGATGCCGCGCTGAAAGATGCTCAGGGTCGTATTACCAAGTAATACCGTAGTTCCCTCTCCCTTCCGGGAGAGGGAGAAAAGATCAAACGTTGTTGAGGAAGAACCCCATGGATGTCATTAAAAAGAAACACTGGTGGCAACGCGACGCGCTGAAATGGTCAGTGATTGGTCTGCTCTGTCTGCTGGTGGCTTACCTTGTTGTTTTAATGTACGTACAAGGGGAATATCTTTTCGCCATCATGACGCTGATCTTAAGCTCTGCTGGCCTGTATATCTTCGCCAATCGTAAAGCCTATGCCTGGCGTTATGTTTACCCTGGCGTGGCCGGGATGGGTCTGTTTGTCCTGTTCCCGCTCATCTGCACCATCGCCATCGCCTTTACCAACTACAGCAGCACCAACCAGCTCGCACAAGAGCGTGCAACTCAGGTGCTTCTGGACAGATCTTATCAGGCAGGTAAAACCTTCAATTTCGGCCTTTATCCTGCGGGTGATGAGTGGACGTTAGCCCTCACCGACGGTGATAGCGGTAAGAACTACATTTCCGACGCGTTCAAGTTTGGCGGCGAGCAGAAGCTGGTCTTAAAAGAGGCTGCGGCCCTGCCGGAAGGTGAGCGCGCGAATCTGCGTATCATTACCCAGAATCGTCAGGCGCTGACTCAGCTCACCGCCGTATTGCCTGATCAAAGCAAAGTGACCATGAGCTCGCTGCGTCAGTTCTCCGGCACGCAGCCGCTTTACACACTGGCGAATGACGGCACGCTGACGAACAACCAGAGCGGTGTTAAATACCGTCCGAACAACGATATCGGTTTTTATCAGTCTGTGAACGCAGACGGTAACTGGGGGGATGATAAACTCAGCCCGGGTTATACCGTCACCATCGGATGGGACAACTTTACCCGCGTCTTTACCGATGAAGGTATCCAGAAACCGTTCTTCGCCATCTTCGTCTGGACGGTGGTCTTCTCGGTCCTGACGGTGATCCTGACCGTTGCCGTGGGCATGGTGCTGGCCTGTCTCGTGCAGTGGGAATCTCTCAAAGGCAAAGCGATTTACCGCGTGCTGTTGATTCTGCCGTATGCCGTACCGTCGTTTATTTCGATTCTGATTTTCAAAGGGCTGTTTAACCAGAGCTTCGGGGAAATCAACATGATGCTGAGCGCGTTGTTCGGCATCAAACCGGCCTGGTTCAGCGACCCCACCACCGCCCGCTCGATGATCATTATCGTGAACACTTGGCTGGGTTATCCGTACATGATGATCCTGTGCATGGGCCTGCTGAAGGCGATTCCGGATGACCTGTACGAAGCCTCAGCAATGGACGGCGCGGGTCCGTTCCAGAACTTCTTCAAGATTACGCTCCCGCTGCTGATTAAGCCGCTGACGCCGCTGATGATTGCGAGCTTTGCCTTTAACTTTAACAACTTCGTGCTGATTCAGCTGTTAACCAACGGTGGCCCGGACCGTCTCGGCACAACCACGCCGGCAGGCTATACCGACCTGCTCGTGAGCTACACCTACCGCATCGCCTTTGAAGGCGGCGGCGGTCAGGACTTCGGTCTGGCGGCAGCCATTGCGACCCTGATCTTCCTGCTGGTTGGCGCTCTGGCGATTGTGAACCTGAAAGCCACACGCATGAAATTCGACTAAGGAGGGCACAGAATATGTCTATGGTCCAACCCAAATCTCAAAAGCTGCGCCTCTTCGCGACGCACTTAGGCCTGCTGATGTTTATCGCGGCCATCATGTTCCCGCTGCTGATGGTTATCGCCATCTCCCTGCGTGCGGGTAACTTTGCAACCGGAAGCCTGATCCCGGATGAAATCTCCTGGGAGCACTGGAAGCTCGCGCTGGGCTTCAGCGTGGAACACGCGGACGGCCGCGTAACGCCTCCGCCGTTCCCGGTGCTGCTGTGGCTGTGGAACTCGGTGAAAATCGCCGGGATCACGGCGATAGGTATCGTGGCGCTGTCTACCACCTGTGCCTACGCCTTCGCCCGTATGCGTTTCCCGGGCAAAGCCACGCTGCTGAAAAGCATGCTGATTTTCCAGATGTTCCCGGCCGTGCTGTCTCTGGTGGCGTTGTATGCCTTATTTGACCGTCTGGGCCAGTATGTGCCGTTTATCGGTCTCAACACCCATGGCGGCGTCATCTTCGCCTATCTTGGCGGTATCGCACTGCATGTATGGACCATTAAAGGTTATTTCGAAACCATCGACGGTTCGCTGGAAGAAGCGGCTGCTCTGGATGGTGCCACCCCGTGGCAGGCATTCCGTCTGGTGCTGCTGCCGCTGTCGGTGCCGATTCTGGCGGTGGTATTTATCCTGTCGTTTATCGCCGCTATCACTGAAGTTCCGGTCGCGTCCCTGTTACTGCGTGACGTGAACAGCTACACCCTTGCCGTCGGTATGCAGCAATACCTCAACCCGCAAAACTACCTGTGGGGCGACTTTGCCGCGGCGGCCGTACTTTCTGCTATCCCGATTACCATGGTGTTCCTGCTGGCGCAGCGCTGGTTGGTTAACGGCCTGACGGCGGGCGGTGTGAAAGGGTAAGTTTCATTTGTTATGCCACTGCAACCCTCAACTTTAGACGTATTGTATTGACCCAACTTGTGACTGTTGTTAGGCGGCCTTCGGGCCGCCCTTTTTTTATTCGCGTTTCAGCCGCTTTGAGTTGCACAGCCAGAGGGTAATCACCAGCAGCAGGATCGCCGCCGAATAGATCAGCACGTCGAGCGGAGATTTATGATCGACGATGATCAGCCGCACAATCGCGGTGATCCCAATGTAGACAAAATAGCGCAGCGGAAAGTGAAAGCCGGACTGGAAGTACTTCACAATCAAGGCGATAAATTCAAAGTAGAGAAAGTAGACCACCAGGCCTTCCACCAGCGCATATTTGCTGGTCTGCTCGGGGGCGAACAGCACATCCGCCAGATGCACCGTCTCTTTGCCAAGAAAGACGACCAGTATCAGGCCAAGGCTCAGCAGACCGAGATTGAGCACGGTCTGAAGGATCGTTGAGATAAACTCAACGCGCGGGCGAGTCAGGGATGTCATACAGCACCTCATTCTCCAGGGCGAGAATCCTGTATAACGCAAAAATGTGACGGGGATCTATATTTTTTGTTTATGTTTGACGCAATGCAGAGGATTCACCCTCTCCCTATCGGGGAGAGGGTGAGCGTGAGGGGAACAAACATCAACGGAAGTTAATGTTCTTATCGCTTGTCATATCATACAGCTGGAACTTACGTCCAAGCTGCTGACCGCCATCACGCGTCAGCGGTGTCCAGCCAATGGCTGCACGACTGCGGGTTGGGCCTGATGAGAACAGATCCAGCGGAATCGAGACATACACGCCCTTGGTGAAGTCCCCTTCCCCATATTCGTCTGGCGAAACGTTGGTGATCGTGGCGTAACCGCCAACGACCACGCCGCTGTCGAAGTGTTTAGAGATATCCAGCGTGCCGCCCTTATCCCCCGCCAGATACTGGCCTACGCTGGCTTTCACCAGAACATCCTGCGCAAACGACGGCGTCCAGTAGGCCGTCAGGTGGCCGGTTTTGACGCTATAATCGGTAAACTTCATCATGTCCTGCGCGCTGCGCCAGTCACGCTGCTTCACGTAGTTGGCATCAATCCCAAAGGCCCAGTTGCTGTCCACAGGGCGGTAAAGCACTTCTGCCCCGGCACCGCCATACATGGTTTCCAGATATCCACCATAGACCTGGCCGTAGAAGCCGTTGCCAAAGTACTGGAAGTAGTTGGCCTGCAGGTTGTTCACATAGGCATTGTTCTGCACATATTCGCGCACGCGGGTACGCACGCGCGGCAGCGTCGAGTCGTTCGGCGGGTTGGTGTAGTTAAACTTGTCGTAGTTGTTGGCAATGTTGCCAAACAGGCTCCCGGTGGTCAGCAGGTGGTCGGTCACCCACAGATCCGCCGTCGCCATCACGCCCAACTGATACATGTAGAAGTTTTCCGGGCCGCCGACGGACTGGTTCAGCACCGGATCGATATGGAAATCGAAGCGTGATTTATCGATGTACCAGCCCTGCTCGGCCGTGTCGGGCACCACCGGTTCTACGCGTTTTTGTACCAGCTCGGTTTCGTGCCCCAGCGGTTCACCTTCCAGGTGGCGCTTAAGGCTGGCAACGTCGGTTTCGGTCGTCACCTGAGGCATGTTGAGGCGGTTCTCCGTCACGCGGATTGTGCGGATCCCCTCCGGCAGATCGTTCATGATGATCCGGTTGGCACGTTCGATCCCTTCCCGCGAGTCGCGGTATTTCACCTGCTCGCCGGTAACGTAAAGCGTATCGCCCTTGGTCTGAATTTTCGGATCCGCAAGACCCGCATTGTATTTCAGTAGCGTAAGCTGATTGGCCACCACGGAGTGCTGAATGATGGCATCCTGCGGTTCCGGCTGATAGGCAGGACGGGCATTATCGTTATAGCGTGGACGCATATCGTTGAAGTTAGTGCGCAGCGTGAAGCCAAACATCACGGTGTTACCGCGCTCGTAGCTGAGGTTAACGTCGGCCCAATCGGTGACGCGGTAAATGGCGCCGACGTTAAACTTGCTCTTCTGCTCAATCTTCCCGGCGAAATCGTGTGAGTAGTCGTTGCCTTCGTACTCCAGCTTCAGGCGCAGCGGCTGCCACGGCGTTTGATATTCTACGCCGCCAAACAGTGAAGCCGGGCCGTGGAACATCTGATCGCCATTGATAGAACCGGCCTTTTTGTAGCTGTTGTCGCGATAGCAGTATTTATCGCTGTACGAGCAGAACGGGTTTTTCACGTTGCCGCTGGTGCCGAGATAGCCCCAGCCAAGACCCAGCGAGAAGTCAAACGGCCCCCAGGCTTTACTGGCCACGATGTATTCCGCATCAAACAGCCCGGTACCGCCGATATCTTTTGCACCGACGGAAACTTGCGGCATCCAGTAGCTTTCTTCCCACAGGCGTAGCTTCACGTCGAAGGCTTTATCTTTGTAGGTTTGATCGCCGGAGAAGGCATCGACGCTGCTGTATTGTTTGGTACGCACATCGGTATAGCGCAGCGTGGTTTCGAGCCACGGGAACAGCTGGACGGACGCGGAGTAATAGCGGTACTGATCGTTATCGCGGTAGTTAAGGCTAATTTCCCCTTCACGCGCCATGCGCGCGGTGGGCGTTTGCAGCAAACCGACGCCGCCAAAGTCTGACTGAGACGGACCAATGGGTGCCGGATACGTTTCTGCATGGCAAGCAGCGCTTACGCACAGCGCCAGCATGCTGTAGAGATAGTTTTTTTTCATTACTCTGGTATCCGCTGCGTCAGGGAATGAAGGATATCGGCGTTGAGGCCGTCATACGCCTTCGTCCAGAAATGGTCGGCAAAACCGACAAAAATAATGCTGCCGGGCATGGGTTCGATATGGCGTTTATTCCAGTACGCGACAGGGGCTTTTTGCGTATGACCATCCGGATAGACGAGCCAGGCGTAGCTGTTATCCGCACCGCTAAGCAGGCTCTGCTCGTCGAGATAGCTCGCCACGTCGCGGCCCGGCGTAAAGGGCTTTTGGCCCGGGCTGCTGATGAGCCCCATCACCGTGACGGTGGTCGGCTTAACCGGAAGCCAGAGCGTGTATTCCCCTTCAAGCGCAGGATTGCCGTTTTCCACCACACGGACGTTATCCGGGTCAAGGTTCACCTTCTGACGGCCTGTCACCTTAAGCGCCTGCAGCTGCTGGCGAACGCTGTTAATGGCTGCGGCATCATCGCCGTCTTCCTGCTCTGCTAAACCCGTCAGTCTGGCCAGCAGCGCGCGGTGTTTTTGTTCTGCCTCTACCGTCGCCTGCCGTTCGCTAATGACCGCCCCCGGCCACCAGCTGTTGGCAAGCCTTGGCTGGCCGACCAGATCGAGCAAGTGCCCGGCATCGGTTAAGGTTTTGGGTTTTTCGCTTTCCGGTGTGTAAACCTTCACCGTTCCCGCAGACCATGCCGCAGGTGTGACCAGACTCGCGATCAGCGCAACGCGGATGACTGTTTTCATGATTTCGCGGCCTTGATCAGAGTGGTTTTTACCGGGAAGAAACCTGCGCCAAGATATTGTAAGGACTGGCGAATCTGGCCTTCATCGTCCACCCAGAAGCGGTTATGCCAGGTAGCACTATCAGTGACAACCTCTTCATCCAGCACGCGAACCTGCGTTTCGTCGCTGCCGACCTTCACGCTGTCGGTCCCCTCCCAACGGAAGGTTGAGCGGGCCGTCGCATAGCGCACCTGCTTGTGTTCAGTCCAGCCCATGGTGCGCGTCCAGCCTGCACCGTCGGTTATCTGGTTCGGCTTAATGAGCGGATCGTCGGCGATATTGTTTACCTCGAGCAGGTTGTCGCCACCGAGAAGGGTTTTCACCATACGGCCGTGCTGCGTCACGATGGTGGCCTGATCCTGCGTCACCCATTTCTGCTGCCCGTTTTCATCGAAAGCGAGCACCACAAACAGTTGCGGGCCATCGTTTAGCTGCATGTACTGGCTGGCGTACGGCATGTTCTGCAGTTCGTCATCGGTCAGGTGCACGCCGGGCGTGCCAAACATACTGTCCCACAGTGAGTTCCCCAGCCCTTTAGTGGTGGCTGAGCACGCCTGCAGCAGCAGGCAAATCATAATGATTGCAGGTCGCTTCACGACTCTTCTCCGAAGGGGTGAATAACCACACCGAAGTGTGGTTATGATTAAAACACCCGGAATTACTGGGTGCTGGTCGTCGTGGTGGTCGTGGTTCCGGTATTGGAGCCATCACCGCCACCGGTTGCCGCCAGCGCGACACCCACGGCTGAACTTACGGTGCTGGTGCTGGCTGCGGTAGAACTCCCCGCAGACGCAGACGTCGCTGCCGACCCTGCTGCTTCACCGACCTGAACCGGAGCCGCATACACAGATGTCGCCGCAAGCGCAGATATGGCAAAAATGCCATACAGTACTTTTTTCATAACAATTTCCCTTCATTGAATGAATGGAGATGTGCCCAAAAAGAATTTCAGGCGGAATCGAGTATACACAACTAAAGCAGAGGGTTTGCCGTGCGGGTAAATAGGGGAAGGGTTTTCAGACTAATGGATAAACTTCAAATATAAGAAGAATTAAACAAATAAATAAACCATAAAAATCAATAATATATAATTAATATAACGTAAATAGATTATCCGTATATTCCTAAAATAAACCGCAGTGATTAACGGGTTATGCGCCTTTTTCAGATAAAACTCATAACAGCAATTTGAGTTAATTAACAGACATCAGGATTTATCCGATAAAAAAATGCCGGCATATTGCCGGCATTTTTCAAGACATATTAATTATCCACGCCATGCTTTATAGCGGTTAATCAAACCATTGGTTGAGCTGTCATGGCTGTTAATCGCTTTATCGTCACCCAGCTCTGGCAGAATACGGTTTGCCAGCTGTTTACCCAGCTCAACGCCCCACTGGTCAAAAGTGAAGATGTTCAGGATTGCGCCCTGAGTGAAGATCTTGTGCTCGTAAAGCGCAATCAGCGCACCCAGGCTGAACGGGGTGATTTCGCGCAGCAGGATGGAGTTGGTTGGACGGTTGCCTTCGAATACTTTGAACGGCACAACGTGGTCCAGCGTAGCCGGATCTTTACCCTGGTCACGGTATTCCTGCTCGACCACTTCACGGGATTTACCGAACGCCAGCGCTTCAGTCTGTGCGAAGAAGTTAGACAGCAGCTTCTGATGGTGGTCAGAGAGCGCGTTATGCGTAATGGCTGGCGCGATGAAATCGCACGGTACCATTTTCGTTCCCTGGTGAATCAGCTGGTAGAACGCATGCTGACCGTTCGTGCCAGGCTCGCCCCAGATGATTGGACCCGTCTGGTAATCCACCGCGTTGCCGTTACGGTCAACGTATTTACCGTTGGATTCCATGTTGCCCTGCTGGAAGTAAGCCGCAAAGCGGTGCATGTACTGGTCGTACGGCAGGATGGCTTCGGTTTCAGCACCGAAGAAGTTGTTGTACCAGATCCCGATCAGCGCCAGCAGCACCGGCAGGTTTTTCTCTGGTGCAGTGGTGGAGAAGTGTTTATCCATCGCGTGCGCGCCGGACAGCAGTTCAACAAAGTTGTCGAAGCCCACGGACAGGATGATGGACAGGCCGATTGCAGACCACAGAGAATAACGTCCGCCCACCCAGTCCCAGAACTCGAACATGTTTGCGGTATCGATGCCGAACTCGCCAACGGCTTTACCGTTGGTGGACAGCGCAGCGAAGTGTTTCGCCACGTGCTTGTTGTCGCCTGCGGTTTTCAGGAACCAGTCGCGCGCGCTATGGGCGTTGGTCATGGTTTCCTGCGTGGTGAAGGTTTTAGACGCCACCAGGAACAGGGTAGTTTCCGGATTCACCTTTTTCAGCACTTCGGCGATGTGCGTACCATCGACGTTAGAAACAAAATGCATGTTGAGGTGATTTTTGTAAGGACGCAGCGCTTCGGTCACCATGAAGGGGCCGAGGTCAGAGCCGCCGATACCAATGTTAACCACATCGGTGATCGCTTTGCCGGTATAGCCTTTCCAGCTTCCGGAGATGATCGCTTCAGAAAAGGTTTTCATCTTTTCCAGCACCGCGTTTACTTCCGGCATGACATCTTTGCCGTCAACAATAATGGGAGTATTGCTACGGTTGCGCAGCGCTACGTGCAGCACGGCACGATCTTCGGTGCGGTTAATCTTCTCACCGGAGAACATGGACTTGATAGCGTCGGCCAGCTCAGTCTCTTTCGCCAGATCCTGCAGTTTTGCCAGCGTTTCTTCGGTAATGCGGTTTTTGGAGAAGTCCACCAGCATCAGGTCGTCGAAGGTCGCGGAGAACTTACTGAAACGATCGGCATCTTTCGCGAACAGGTCCGCGATGGTGATGTCTTTCATTTCATCAAAATGTTTCTGTAGTGCCTGCCAGGCAGCGGTCTGCGTTGGGTTGATGTTTTTCATTAGCAATACTCTTCTGATTTGAGAATTGTGACTGCGGTCGATTGTAGCGCCTGCAAATAAAAATTGTGATGGTTTTTATGCCATTGCCCTGGCCTGCATCAAACGCAGGTGAAAAGACCCGAAAAGTATAGCTGCTGTGGTGCCTGCCTGGGGCGGCGAAATGTCGCCCAAAACAGGGTAAAACGAAGCATAAAATATGGCCCTGTTATAAGTCCTGTTTCTCAGGGGTACCCCCCCATGAAAAATCCGCATAATCCCAGCATTGACAGGACCTCCCCCGCATTTTATTTATAGGGCCGTATTTTGCGCCTGCACCTGTTTTCATTTCATTCTTGTGCCATGGTCGCTTATTCATTCCCTGACACGAGGTTGTTATGACGAGTTTTGTGGTCGCCAAATTTGGCGGCACCAGTGTGGCAGATTACGCTGCCATGAACCGCAGCGCCGATGTAGTGCTGGCCGATCCGAATACCCGCCTGGTGGTGCTCTCTGCCTCTGCAGGCGTGACGAACCTGCTGGTTTCTCTGTCTGAAGGACTGGAAGCAACCGAACGTTTCGTTAAGCTGGACGCACTGCGCAAAATTCAGTTCGACATCCTTGAATGTCTGCAGAATCCGAATGTGATCCGCGAGGAAATAGAGCGTCTGCTGGAAAATATCACCACCCTGGCAGAAGCGGCCTCTTTGGCAAACTCTACTGCCCTGACGGATGAACTGGTCAGCCACGGTGAGCTGATGTCTACCCTGCTGTTTGTTGAGATCCTGCGCGAGCGTAATGTCCAGGCACAGTGGTTTGATGTGCGTAAAGTGATGCGCACCAGCGATCGCTTTGGCCGTGCCGAACCGGACGTTGAGGCGCTGGCCGAGCTGACCAGCCAGCAGCTGGCACCGCGCCTGGAAGAGAGCATTGTGATCACCCAGGGCTTTATCGGTAGCGAAGCCAAAGGCCGCACCACGACGCTTGGCCGAGGTGGCAGCGACTACACCGCCGCTCTGCTGGGTGAAGCGCTTCACGCAACGCGCGTGGATATCTGGACTGACGTGCCGGGCATCTACACCACCGACCCTCGCGTGGTCTCTACGGCAAAACGTATTGATGTGATCGCATTTGAAGAAGCGGCCGAGATGGCCACCTTCGGCGCGAAAGTGCTGCATCCGGCAACCCTGCTACCCGCCGTGCGCAGCGATATTCCGGTCTTTGTCGGCTCCAGTAAAGAACCGAAAGCGGGCGGCACGATGGTGTGTAAGAGAACCGAGAGCCCGCCGCTGTTCCGCGCGCTGGCTCTGCGTCGCAAGCAGACGCTGGTCACGCTGCACAGCCATAACATGCTGCACTCCCGCGGCTTTCTGGCAGAAGTGTTCGGGATCCTTGCGCGCCACAACATCTCCGTAGACCTGATCACCACGTCAGAAGTGAGCATTGCCCTGACGCTGGATACGACCGGTTCAACATCGAAGGGCGATACCCTGCTGACCCAGTCACTGCTGATTGAGCTTTCTGAGCTGTGCCGCGTGGAAGTGGAAGAAGATCTGGCGCTGGTGGCCATTATCGGTAACAAACTCTCGCGCGCCTGCGGCGTGGGCAAAGAGGTGTTTGGCGTGCTCGACCCGTTCAGCATCCGTATGATTTGCTATGGCGCGTCCAGCTATAACCTCTGCTTCCTGGTGCCCGCTGACCAGGCGGAGCAGGTGGTGCAGAAACTTCATCAGAATTTGTTTGAATAAAATTCGTTAGCACGATAAACAATACCTATAAGCCGGGCACAGACCCGGCTTTTTCATAACTAAACACAACACAATCGCAAGGAATACTTATGTTATCCGCCATCACCCGGCTGTTCCCGCTGTGGGCGCTGCTGCTCTCTGTACTCGCCTATTATACGCCCGGCACGTTCACCGGCATCGGACCATGGGTAACCACCCTGCTGATGCTGATTATGTTCGGCATGGGCGTACACCTGAAAATTGACGACTTTAAGCGCGTGCTGTCGCGTCCGGCTCCGGTTGCTGCAGGGATTTTCCTGCACTATCTGGTGATGCCGCTGGCCGCCTGGCTGTTGGCGATGGCCTTTAAGATGCCACCGGATTTGTCCGCCGGGATGGTGCTGGTGGGCAGCGTGGCCAGCGGTACAGCATCTAACGTGATGATCTACCTGGCGAAAGGCGATGTGGCGCTCTCGGTGACCATCTCTTCCGTTTCCACGCTGGTCGGCGTGATTGCAACCCCGCTATTAACGCGTCTGTATGTGGACGCGCATATTCAGGTAGACGTCATGGGGATGCTGCTCAGCATTCTGCAAATCGTGGTGATTCCGATTGCGCTGGGTCTGGTCATTCACCATCTGTTCCCGCGCGTGGTGAAAGCGGTCGAGCCGTATCTGCCTGCGTTTTCGATGGTCTGCATTCTGGCAATCATCAGCGCCGTGGTGGCGGGTTCCGCATCGCACATTGCTTCCGTGGGCTTTGTCGTGATTATCGCGGTGATACTGCATAACACCATAGGCCTGCTGGGCGGCTACTGGGGCGGGAAGCTGTTTGGCTTTGACGAATCTACCTGCCGTACGCTGGCGATTGAGGTGGGAATGCAGAACTCAGGGCTGGCTGCGGCACTCGGTAAAATCTACTTCTCACCGCTGGCGGCGCTGCCGGGGGCGCTGTTCTCGGTGTGGCATAACCTGTCCGGCTCGCTGCTGGCCGGTTACTGGTCCGGCAAGCCGATTGCAGAAGCCCCGAAAAAAGATGCAGTGAAACAGGGTTAATTTGCGCGGCTTGCTTTACACTGAAGCCTCCCCATCAGGAGGCTTCAGCAATGGCTACACCACGATTGACCCAAAAAGACATGACGGACGCCGAGCAGCGCGAACTTAAAACGCTTCTCGACCGCGCGCGCATCGCACATGGCCGCACGCTGACGAACGCCGAAACCAATCAGGTTAAAAAAGAATACATCGACAAGCTGATGGCTCAGCGTGAAGTCGAGGCGAAAAAAGCCCGCAAGCTGAAAAAGCAGCAGGCATATAAACCGGATGCAGAGGCGACCTTCTCCTGGTCAGCCACAACCTCTCCCCGTGGAAGGCGCTAATCAGCGCCCTTTCTTTTTGCGGCCTGGCTGAACAAAGCGTTTTCCATTCGCCGGTTTGCCCCGCCCTTTCTCTTCTGCTTGCGGCGCCTTCACCACCGGGCGTTTAATGGCCTGAGTTTTAGGTTTCGCTTTTGCCTTCGGCTTCGCCTCAGAGGATGAGTTCTCAATCAGCTTAAACAGCTCGATAAGCTCATCGCCGGTTAAATCGCGCCACTCGCCCAGCGGAATCCCGGACAGGCTGACGTTCATGATTCTGGTGCGCTCCAGCTTCATCACGTCATAGCCAAAGTGCTCGCACATACGGCGGATCTGACGGTTTAAGCCTTGAACCAGGGTAATACGAAACGCGAACGGCGCCTCTTTCTTCACCTTACATTTCTTCGTGACGGTGCCCAGTATCGGTACGCCCGCGCTCATCCCACGGATAAACTCGTCCGTCACCGGCTTATTCACCGTGACAATGTACTCCTTCTCGTGGTCGTTGCCGGCACGCAGAATTTTGTTTACCAGGTCGCCATGGTTGGTGAGGAAGATAAGCCCCTGAGAGTCTTTATCCAGTCGGCCAATGGGAAAGATACGGCTGCTGTGGTTAACAAAATCCACGATGTTATCCCGCTCGCCATCTTCCGTGGTGCTGACAATCCCAACCGGTTTGTTCAACGCGATAAACACCAGGTCTTCAGCATCTCGTGGTTCAATGAGCTGACCATTCACTTTAACCACATCACCAGGTACTACCTGATCGCCGATGGTGGCGCGTTTGCCATTGAGGAACACGTTACCCTGTTCAATGTAACGGTCAGCCTCGCGACGTGAGCATATCCCGCTCTCGCTAATGTATTTGTTTAATCGGGTTGATTGAGTTGGCAGCATAGTTTCTCCTGTAGAGGCGAAATATACCTTAGGTTTGCGTTGGTAAAAAGATTAGCCGACGGTCACTGAGACGGGTTTTTCTTATTGCGAGGTGCTTTCAGGTTTTAGCATCACATCATTTATCTCTTATCCCCCTCAGCTTAGTGTTACTTCCGAAACAGAATGATTGTAGTTTATAAATCACAATGAGTATCATGAAAGAGATCGTTCAGACTGAATCCTTTCGACGCTGGGAGCACAACTTAAAAGATCGACGGGCAAAAACGATCGTCGCCTCGCGACTTTTTCGGCTGGCAAATGGCCTGACAGGCGATATCAAGCAAGTGGGCGAAGGGATGAGTGAACTTAGGATCCACTTTGGTCCAGGTTACAGAATCTATTTTACCCAGCAGCATAGCTACATCATTTTGCTGTTGTGCGGTGGTGATAAAAGTAGCCAGGATAAGGACATAATGATGGCAAAAATGCTGGTCAAAACGTTCGAACTGCAGGAGTAATGTGCCATGAATAAATTAACAGCTTACGATCCAGCAAATGCTCTTATTGATGACGAGGAAATCGCCGCATTTATGGCAGACGCACTAGAAACAGGAGACTCAGCGTACATTGCCAAAGCCCTGGGCGTCGTTGCCCGAGCGAAAGGAATGTCGAATATCGCGTTACAGAGTGGCTTATCGCGAGAACAGCTTTATCGTTCATTCAGTGACAAAGGAAACCCAACGCTTAAAACCACACTTGCGGTAATGAAAGCGCTGGATCTTGGATTAACCATCAAGCATGCCGGGCGTTAATATTCATCCCGCTCGTCATCTTCATCCGGCTGTTCCATCACGCTATACGCTACCGCGCAGAACAGCGAGTTGAGACGCTTCATATCCCCCAGCAGCCCCAAATGCAGGGAGCTGGTTTCAATACTCTGCACGTTTTGCTGGTGCAGACGCTCAACGTGGGCGTGCGAGTAGCGGCGATTCAGAATGCGGAAACGATGCTTGTTGCGGCGCAGGCGTCGCGCGCTCGGCACGTCGCTGGAGAAGAAGACCGACATCGCGAGCTTCAGGTTATTGACTAACTGCTCATGCAGCGCCTCCAGCTCCTTCAGGCCTTCACCTGAGAACGCACGGCGCGCGGCAAGCGATTTGTCGGCAATTTCACTGCCCATGCGCTCAACAATGTCGGAGGCCTGTTCCAGGTTGAGCGACATCTCGATGATCTCCGCCCAGCGGCGAGACTCCTCTTCCGCGAGCTCATCCTGAGGGATACGCGCCAGATAGAGCTTGATGGCGGTATAAAGCACGTTGATATCGTCCGCCAGCCTGCGCAGCTCTTTCTCTTCGCGCGGCTCCCCGTGCATCACCCGTTGTAGCCCTTCCAGCATGGTTTCCATCGCATCGCCCATGCGTAACGTTTCGCGTGCAGCATTGGCAATAGCCAACGCCGGCGTGTCCAGTACGGAGGTGTCCAGATGTTTTGGCTTCAGCCGCGCATCCAGTTCAGGCTCATCACGGATAAGACGCTCGCAGAAGCGGGCCATCGGTGCAGCAAACGGCACCATCGCCAGGCAGCGCACGAGGTTGTAGAAGACATGGAAGTAGATCACCAGCTCTGCCTTCGGCAACGGGAGATTATCCATCAGGCTCGCCAGCGGATGAACAAACGGCAGGATAACCAGGCTGCCCACCAGCTTAAACAGCAGGCTCCCGAGCGCAACGCGGCGCGCGGCGGCATTGGCTGCGCTATTGTTGAGCATCGCCAGCAGTCCAGAGCCGAGGTTTGCACCAATCACCAGGCACAGTGCCACCGGGAAGGAGATCGCCCCTGCGGCGGTTAACGTTGCCGTGAGCAGAACGGCAGCCAGGCTGGAGTAGCTGACAATGGCAAATACCGCGCCAATCAATGCATCCAGCATGATGTCACCGGTCAGCGAGGCGAAAATCACCTGCACGCCGTTGGCCTGGGTGATGGGGGTGACCGCCTGCACGATCAGCTCAAGCGCCAGCAGGATCAACCCAAGACCAATAGCCACGCGGCCGAGCTGTCCGGCGCGGGTTTGCTTACGGGCAAGGAAGAAAATGACGCCGATAAAAATCAGCAGCGGCGACAGCCAGGAGAGGTCAAAGGTCAGGATACGCGCCATCAGCGCTGTCCCGACATCGGCACCGAGCACGATCACGAGCGCCGGAGCGAGCGCCACAAGATCCTGCGCCACAAATGAGGTGACGAGCATGGTCGTAGCGTTACTGCTTTGGACCAGGGCGGTCACGCCAATGCCCGCACAAAAGGCGAGCGGTTTCTTCTCAACGCTGCTGCTGAGAACGGTACGTAAGCGCGCGCCAAACACGCGCATCACGCCGGTACGGACAATGTGCGTACCCCATACCAACAGTGCGACTGCGGAAAGCAGGTGTAACAACGTCAACACGGAAGTGGGTTCTCCTTATCGTTATCTGTTTTTATGATTCAGTATAAGGGTTTAAACGAAAGAAAGAGACAGGGCACCAAAGAGGTGCCCTGTTTGTTGTAAGGAAAAGTGACGTTAGTCGGCGTCGTAGCCGAGATTTGGCGCCAGCCAGCGCTCAACGTCGGACACGCTCATGCCTTTACGCAGCGCGTAATCCTCAACCTGATCGCGTTGCAGCTGCGCCACCGCGAAGTATTTGCTGTCCGGATGGCTGAAATACCAGCCTGAGACGGACGCGCCCGGCCACATGGCGAACGACTCGGTCAGCTTCATTCCCGTATGGGCTTCAACATCCAGTAGCTGCCAGATAGTGCCCTTCTCGGTGTGCTCCGGGCAGGCGGGATAGCCTGGCGCCGGACGAATGCCCTGATAGTTTTCGCGGATCAGATCCTCGTTGCTGAGGTTTTCAGTGGCCGCATAGCCCCAGTGCACCTTTCGCACGCGCTCGTGCAGATACTCCGCGAACGCTTCCGCCAGACGGTCTGCAAGCGCTTTAACCATGATTTTATTGTAATCATCGTGCTGCGCTTCAAACGCATCTGCCAGAGCATCTTCTTCCAGGCCACCGGTCACGGCAAAGGCGCCGATATAGTCAGCTTTTCCGCTGAGCTTCGGCGCGACGAAATCGGCCAGGCAGTAGTTGGCAAAACCGACTTTTTCGGTTTGCTGGCGCAAATGGTGGCTCACCGTCAGTACGTGGGTGCGGGTTTCATCGCGATAAATTTCGATGTCATCGCCCACGCGGTTTGCCGGGAACAAACCGACGACGCCGCGCGGATTAAGGGTTTTCTCCGCACTTAACTTATCCAGCATATCGTTGGCGTCCTGGAACAGGCGCTTCGCCTCTTCGCCCACCACCTCATCTTCGAGGATGCGCGGATATTTTCCCGCCAGCGACCAGGTCATAAAGAACGGCGTCCAGTCGATGTAGTTACGCAGCGTTTCGATGCTGGCGGTGACGTCCTGCACGCCCAGACGGTGCGCCACCGGTGGCGTATAGCTTGACCAGTCAAACGCCAGATCGTTATCGCGCGCCGCCTGCAACGTCACCGGCGGGGTGCGTGGTTTCTTGCGGGCGTGCTGAATACGAACGGTTTCATACTCTTTGCGGGTGCGTGCCACAAAATCGTCGTGCTGGGTGGCTGAAAGCAAAGCGGAGACCACGCCTACGGTGCGCGAGGCGTTTTGCACGTAGACCGTCGGGCCGCTGTAATTCTGCTCAATCTTCACTGCCGTGTGCGCTTTCGAGGTGGTCGCCCCGCCAATCAGCAGCGGAATGGTAAAGCCCTGGCGCTCCATCTCTTTTGCCACGTTGACCATCTCGTCCAGCGACGGGGTAATCAACCCGGAAAGGCCGATCAGGTCGGCATTCACTTCGCGCGCGGTTTTGAGAATTTTATCTGCGGGCACCATCACGCCAAGATCGATAATCTCGTAGTTATTACACTGCAGCACCACGCCGACGATGTTTTTGCCGATGTCGTGGACGTCCCCTTTCACGGTGGCAATCACCATTTTACCGTTAGTGGAGCCTTTCTCTTTGCTGGCTTCAATATACGGCTCAAGGTAGGCCACGGCCTGCTTCATGACGCGCGCGGATTTCACCACCTGCGGCAGGAACATCTTGCCCTCGCCAAACAGATCGCCCACTACGTTCATGCCGTCCATCAGCGGCCCTTCAATCACCTCAATGGGACGCGCAGCCTGCTGGCGAGCCTCTTCGGTGTCCTGCTCGATGAACTCGGTAATGCCTTTGACCAGTGAATATTCCAGCCGTTTTTTCACGTCCCATGCGCGCCACTCGGCCTGCTGAACGTTCACCGCCTCGTCCGATTTACTGCCGCGGTATTTTTCGGCCAGATCCAGCATCCGCTCGGTGGCGTCGTCGCGGCGGTTGAGGACAACGTCTTCTACCGCATCGCGCAGCTCTGCAGGCAGGTCGTCGTAAATCGCCAACTGGCCGGCATTGACGATCCCCATGTCCATGCCGTTACGGATGGCATAGTAGAGGAACACGGCGTGAATGGCTTCGCGCACCGGGTCATTACCGCGGAACGAGAACGACACGTTCGACACGCCGCCGGAAATCAGCGCATGCGGCAGCTCGCGTTTGATGTCTTCGCACGCGCCGATAAAGTCCTGCGCGTAGTTGTTGTGCTCTTCAATACCCGTCGCTACCGCAAAGATATTTGGGTCGAAGATGATGTCTTCCGGCGGGAAGCCCACCTCTTCAGTCAGTATTTTGTACGCGCGACGGCAAATCTCAATTTTACGCTCGCGGGTATCAGCCTGACCGACTTCATCAAACGCCATCACCACGACAGCCGCGCCGTATCGACGGACCAGCCTTGCGTGATGAATAAAGATATCGACCCCTTCCTTCATCGAGATGGAGTTAACGATGCCTTTACCCTGAATACACTTCAGGCCTTTTTCGATGACTTCCCATTTCGAGGAGTCGATCATGATCGGCACGCGGGCGATGTCCGGTTCACCGGCTATCAGGTTGAGGAAACGCACCATTGCCGCTTCCGCGTCGAGCATCCCCTCATCCATGTTGATATCAATGATCTGGGCGCCGCTCTCCACCTGCTGGCGGGCGACATCCAGCGCTTCGCCGTACTTCTCTTCTTTAATCAGACGCTTGAATTTAGCGGAGCCCGTAACGTTGGTACGTTCACCCACGTTCAGAAACAAGCTGTCGTCGCCGATGGTTAATGGCTCAAGGCCGGCAAGACGGCAGGCAACGGGAAGCTCAGGTAATTTACGCGGGGGCAGCCCGGCGACCGCATTGCTCATCGCGGCGATATGCTCCGGCGTCGTACCGCAGCAGCCACCGACGATATTCAGGAAACCGGACTCCGCCCACTCGCGAATTTGCGCCGCCATGGTGTCGGCATCAAGGTCGTATTCGCCAAACGCATTCGGCAGACCGGCGTTCGGGTGCGCAGTCACGTAGCATTCGGCAATGCGTGACAACTCCTGCACATACTGACGCAGTTCATCTGGCCCCAGCGCACAGTTCAGGCCGAAGGAGAGCGCTTCTGCGTGGCGCAGGGAGTTATAAAACGCTTCGGTCGTCTGACCGGAGAGCGTACGTCCAGAAGCGTCGGTGATGGTGCCGGAAATCATGATTGGCAGATCGACGCCCAGCGCCTCGAACTCCGCCTTCACCGCGTAAATGGCCGCCTTAGCGTTGAGGGTATCAAACACGGTTTCAATCAGGATCAGATCGGAACCGCCTTCCACTAACGCTTTCGTGGACTCACGGTACGCGACCACCAGCTGATCGAAGGTGACGTTACGAAACGCGGGGTCGTTCACATCCGGCGAAATAGACGCGGTGCGGTTTGTCGGGCCAAGAACGCCAGCAACGTAGCGCGGCTTGTCCGGCGTGCGGGCCGTCCATTCGTCTGCGCAGGCGCGCGCCAGCCTTGCCGCTTCAACGTTGATTTCCGCCGACAGGGATTCCATCTGGTAATCCGCCATGGCGATAGTTGTCGAGTTGAAGGTATTGGTTTCAATGATATCCGCGCCGGCTTCGAAGTAGGCATGATGGATATCCTTAATCACGGAAGGCTTGCTGAGCACCAGCAGGTCATTATTCCCTTTCAGGTCGCACGGCCAGTCAGCGAAGCGCTCTCCGCGGAAATCATCTTCGCTCAGACGATAGCCCTGGATCATGGTACCCATACCGCCATCCAGCACCAGAATTCGTTCATTTAACTGCGCACGCAGTTGCTCTACTTTGCTGCTCACACTTGCTCCCGACAACGCTCAACAGGGCCAAAAGGCTGGGTTCCATACTGGCATAATCTCGCAGGGTGGAAAAGTCACACAGCGGTAACATGAGACATGTTCACAATCACTCATCCGATCAGTCAGGATAACGGTTGCAAAATCACCAAATAAAACGAAAATGATTTCCACGATACAGAAAAAGGAGATCGTCATGGTTGCGACCGTTCCCGCTAAACGCGGCAGAAAACCTGCTGCTACACCCGCCGCACAACAGGGCGGACAGGTTCAATCGCTGACGCGTGGCCTGAAGCTGCTGGAATGGATTGCCGAGTCGCACAGCAGCGTGGCCTTGACGGAGCTGGCTCAGCAGGCTGGCTTACCCAACTCAACAACGCATCGGTTGCTGACCACCATGCAACAGCTGGGCTTTGTGCGTCAGGTGGGTGACCTGGGACATTGGGCGGTTGGTGCGCATGCGTTTATCGTGGGGAGCAGCTTCCTGCAGAGCCGCAATCTGCTGGCCATTGTGCACCCTATTCTGCGCCAGCTGATGGAAGATTCTGGCGAGACGGTAAACCTGGCGGTGCTGGATCAAAGCGATCATCAGGCCATCATCATTGACCAGGTGCAGTGTACGCAGCTGATGCGTATGTCGGCCCCCATCGGCGGAAAGCTGCCGATGCACGCCTCCGGCGCGGGCAAAGCCTTCCTGTCACAGCTCAGTGAGGAGCAGGTCACCGGGCTGTTGCATCGCAAAGGGCTGCATGCCTATACCCATGCAACGCTGGTTTCGCCGGTGCATCTGAAAGAAGATTTGGCGCTGACCCGCAAGCGCGGCTATTCGTTTGATGACGAGGAGCATGCGCTAGGCCTGCGCTGCCTCGCGGCCTGCATTTTTGACGAGCACCGCGAGCCTTTTGCTGCCATCTCGATCTCCGGCCCCATTTCGCGCATGACCGATGACCGCGTGACCGAACTGGGTGCGCTGGTGATCAAGGCGGCGAAAGAGGTGACGCTGGCGTATGGTGGGATTCGTTAAACCGTACGCTAAACCGCTGCTTGCGGCGGTAAGCGTAGACATCTTCAACATGCCCATTCCTGATCCGCGTTTGCAGGCCACGCCAGTAGCTGGCGCGGAACAGGTCGTCATGCATCTCTTCAAATAAGGGCCTGATGCGCGGGTCTGAACAGAGCCAATGGCGGAACTCCTCCGGGAATACATCACCTGGAGAGACGCTGTACCAGGGTTCACCAGAGAGTTCATCTTCCGGATTGCGCGGCGGCGGAATGTCGCGGAAATTCACCTCGGTCATGTAGCAAATTTCATCGTAATCGTAGAACACCACGCGTCCGTGGCGAGTGACGCCGAAGTTTTTAAACAGCATATCGCCCGGGAAAATGTTAGCCGCCGCAAGCTGTCGGATGGCGTTGCCATACTCTTCAATGGCATCGCGCAGTGCCTGGCCTTCTGACTGCTCCAGCCAGATGTTTAGCGGCACCATGCGTCGCTCAATGTAGAGATGGCTTATCACGATTTTGTCACCAAGATCGGTAATTTTTGCCGGAGCTTCCTGCTGTAATAGCGCCATTAAGGCCGGATCGATCTGCCGTTTATCCAGCACAAAGTTTTCAAATTCTTGGGTATCAGCCATCCTCCCAACGCGGTCGTGCTCTTTGACCAGCTGGTAACAGGCACGAACGTGGGCGGCGGTCATCTCTTTCTGCGGCGCGAACCTGTCTTTAATGACCTTAAACACCCGGTCGAAGCCCGGCAGGGTAAAGACCAGCATCACCATGCCCCGTATGCCGGGCGCTTCAATAAACTGCTCATCGGCGCTGGAAATATAGTGCAGGTATTCACGATAGCTTTCTGTTTTAGCATGCTTCTGACAGCCAATCGCCATGTACAGCTCGGCGGTGGTTTTACCCGGTAAGATTTCGCGCAACCACTCCACGAGGGCGGCAGGCAGCGGAGCATACACCATAAAATAGGAACGGGCGAAACCAAACACTATGCTGGCCTCAGCGCTGGTCGTCAGGCAGGTATCCACAAACAGTTCACCGTCATCGGTACGGTGGATAGGTAGCAGGAACGGCACGATAGCCAATGGCGTCACCAGTTTGCCGACCAGCCAGGCCGCTTTATTGCGGTAGAAAAGCTCATTGGCGACCTGCAAATGGCTATGGCGTAGCACCTCGTTGCCAAAGGTCTCGCTGAGATGGGTAATGATAAAACCGATATCCCGGGCTTTATTTTCCCAGGGTAAGCGCAGCGGCAAATCAGTTAATACCCGCTGTAGCAGAGGTTCCCAGCCGTGGTCGGGGGAAAAATCTTTCGCCAGCGGGCGTGGGATCGTGCGAAAACGGCGCTCCGGCTGGGAGCTGAAAATAAATAACCGCTCAGGAGATAATGAGCGGTGGTCAAATAACCGGCAATAGACGGAGTTGAAAAAGCTTTCCGCAATCTCGAAGCGAGGGTAATCGGGTAACAAATGGGTGTACTGCTCCTTCACGCGGAGCAAAAATGCCGCATCAGGATTTTTGCCGTCAGTGATGCAACGCAGCTGCTCTACCACCAGACCCACATGGTGATCGTAAAGGTGGATACGTTGCTTCATGGCCTGCTGCACCGCATGCCAGTCAGCATGCTCAAAGCGCTGCTGGGCACCGGATGTGACTTCCAGAAAACGACCATACTGGGCATCGAAGCCCTGCAGGATGGTTTGTGCAATCAGTAATTCCAGACCACGCGACATAGATTCCCCCTCACCCCAACCCTCTCCCCACGGGGGAGAGGGGGAAAGATTAAAACTGTGCTTCTTCGGTTGACCCAGTTAAGGCCGTGACGGAGGAGGTGCCGCCCTGAATGATAGTGGTCACATTATCGAAATAGCCCGTCCCGACTTCCTGCTGGTGCGAGACGAAGGTATAGCCATCTTTACCCGCGGCAAATTCTGGCTGCTGAACCTTCTCAACATAGTGCTTCATGCCTTCTCCCTGTGCGTAAGCATGTGCCAGGTCGAACATGTTGAACCACATGCTGTGGATGCCCGCCAGGGTGATGAACTGGTATTTATAGCCCATATCAGACAGCTGCTGCTGGAAGCTGGCGATAGTTTTGTCATCCAGTTTCTTTTGCCAGTTGAAGGACGGCGAGCAGTTATACGCCAGCAGTTTGCCCGGATATTTGGCATGAATGGCATCGGCAAAGCGTTTCGCCAGCGCGAGATCCGGCGTAGAGGTTTCACACCAGACCAGGTCCGCATAGGGAGCATACGCCAGGCCACGGCTGATCGCCTGCTCGATACCGGCATGAGTGCGGTAAAAGCCTTCGCTAGTACGCTCGCCGGTAATAAATTCGCTGTCATACGGGTCACAGTCAGAGGTGATCAGGTCAGCAGCATCCGCATCGGTTCGGGCAATCACCAGCGTCGGCACGCCAAGTACGTCAGCGGCCAGACGCGCCGCAACCAGCTTCTGAATGGCTTCCTGGGTCGGCACCAGTACTTTTCCCCCCATGTGCCCGCATTTCTTAACGGATGCCAGCTGATCTTCAAAGTGAACGGCCGCTGCACCGGCTTCAATCATTGATTTCATCAGCTCAAACGCATTCAGCACGCCGCCGAAACCCGCTTCTGCATCCGCGACGATCGGTAGGAAGTAGTCCGTAAAGCGCGGATCGTTTGGCTCGATACCAGCCGCCCACTGGATCTGATCCGCACGGCGGAAGGTGTTGTTGATCCGATCCACCACCGACGGCACCGAGTTGGCCGGGTAGAGCGATTGATCCGGATACATACTGGAGGCCAGGTTGGCATCCGCCGCGACCTGCCATCCAGAGAGGTAGACTGCTTCAATTCCGGCCTTTGCCTGCTGCAGCGCCTGCCCGCCGGTCAACGCACCAAGGCTGTTGATGTAACCTTTTTTGGAACCGCCGTGCAGCAGACGCCACATTTTTGCTGCACCGTTCTGTGCCAGTGTGCATTCCGGATTGACCGAGCCGCGTAATTTCACCACTTCCTCTGCGCTGTACGGGCGACGGATGCCTTCCCAGCGCGGCTGTGTCCACTCTTTCTGTAACTCTTCAATTTGTTGGGTACGGGTTTTCATGTGCAGATGCTCCATATTGTTATGTGGTGGATTACGCAAGCAGGCGGTAGCCCGGCAGGGTGAGGAAGTCGATTAAGTCATCTGATGTGGTGATTTGCTCCATCAGGCGGGCGGCATCATCAAAACGTCCGCTGCTGAAGCGGTGTTCGCCCAGCTCGTCCTGGATCACCCGCATCTCTTCAGCCAGCATCTGACGGAACAGGGATTTTGTGACCAGCTTGCCATTGCTGAGGGTTTTTTGGTGATGGATCCACTGCCAGATTGAGGTGCGAGAGATCTCCGCCGTGGCCGCATCTTCCATCAGACCGTAGATCGGCACGCAGCCGTTACCGGAGATCCATGCTTCGATGTACTGCACGGCAACGCGGATATTGGCGCGCATGCCCTCTTCCGTACGTTCCCCTATACAAGGCGCCAGCAGATGCTCCTCTGCGGTTGGTGCATCCTCTTCGCGGGTGACAAACAGCTGATTTTTGTTGTCCCCCAGTACGCGATTGAAGACCTCCATCGCCGTATCGGCCAGGCCTGGGTGAGCAATCCACGTACCATCGTGACCGTTGCGTGCCTCAAGTTCTTTATCGGCTTTCACCTTGTTGAGTACCTGATTGTTGCGCTCGGCGTCTTTGCTTGGAATAAATGCCGCCATCCCCCCCATCGCGAAGGCACCGCGCTTATGGCAGGTCTTAATCAGCAGGCGCGAATAGGCGCTCAGGAAAGGTTTGTCCATGGTAACAACCTGGCGATCCGGCAATACGCGGTCGGCATGATTTTTCAACGTCTTGATATAGCTGAAGATATAGTCCCACCGCCCGCAGTTCAGGCCCACAATGTGGTCGCGCAGAGCATGCAGGATTTCATTCATCTGGAATACCGCAGGCAGCGTTTCAATCAGCAGCGTGGCTTTAATCGTGCCGCGCGGCAGGTCGAAACGATCTTCTGCATAGCTGAAGACATCACTCCACCACGCCGCTTCCTGCCAGGACTGGGTTTTTGGCAGATAGAAATAGGGGCCGCTACCTTTTGCAAGCAGGCTTTTGTAGTTGTGGAAGAAATAGAGTGCAAAATCAAAGAGGCTGCCCGGAATGGCTTCACCGCGCCAGGTGACATGCTTCTCAGGCAGATGCAGACCGCGTACGCGACAGATCAGCACAGCCGGATTTGGTTTCAGCTGGTAAATTTTCCCGGCTTCGTTAGCGTAGCTGATAGTACCGTTCACCGCATCACGCAAATTGATCTGCCCCTCGATGACCTTGCGCCAGTCCGGAGCCAGAGAGTCTTCAAAATCGGCCATAAAGACTTTTACGTTGGCGTTCATGGCGTTGATCACCATTTTGCGCTCTACCGGGCCGGTGATCTCGACGCGACGATCCTGTAAATCGTCAGGGATGCCGCGGATTTTCCATTCACTACGACGAATGGAAGCAGTTTCCGAAATAAAACCTGGCAACTTACCTGCATCAATTTCTTGCTGCTGATGAATGCGGGCTGCCAGCAGCTTATTACGCTGTGGCGTAAAGCGTGTCACCAGCTCTGACAGGAATTCAACGGCCTCTGCCGTCAACACTTGCTGTTCTTGTTCGCCATATGGCTGGTTAAAGGCCAGTTCATCGACCGTCGTTGCCTGTTGAGTCATCACTCTGCTCCTCATCAAAGATCCAAATTCACATCCCGAATGCGAACGAAAGATCGTTGGGTAGTTTTCGCTCAGCAGAATTAAGACTATCCGGATTTTTTCCAAAATCAAAAACAATTTCCATTTTAATTTATAAATTAAACTAACGTATTGATTAAACTACAATTAAAATGAACTGCCGTATTGAGCATATTTTCGGAAATAAAAAAAGCACCCGAAGGTGCTTATTGTGAATAGCTGAAACGCTTTAGGATCGTTTAAAGCAGAAGATTACTCCAGCGTTGGATTCATATGACGCAGATCGTATGGGGTGATTTGGTAGACGTAGTAGTTGAGCCAGTTGGTGAACAGCAAATTTCCGTGGCTACGCCAGGAGGCTCTTGGTGCGTTTTGCGGATCGTTTTTAGGGAAATAGTTGTACGGCACGTCTGGATTAAGACCGGCTTCGACATCCCGGAAAAATTCGGCGGCGAGCGTATGCGGATCGTACTCAGGATGCCCTGTGACAAAGGCAATGCGTTTGTCTTTGCTGGCAAACAGGTAGGCGTCTCCGTCTTCCGTTTCGGCCAGTATCTCCAGATCGGTATAATCCCGGATCAGTTGTGCAGGAAAATCAGCATAGCGAGAGTGCGGGGCAAGAAAGGTGTCATCAAAACCGCGCGTTAACAAGGCATGAGGGTGAAGAGTGTGGTGTTCGTAGACGCCAGATAACTTTTCGGTACGAGTTTGCTTCGGGATCCCATAGAGGATATTCAGTGCGGCTTGTACCGCCCAACAGACAAACAGCGTTGAGGTAACGTGATCTTTTGCCCACTCCAGAACCTGCTTAATCTGCGGCCAGTAGGCGACGTCATTAAACTCAACCAACCCCAGCGGTGCGCCCGTCACAATCAGTCCATCGAAGTTCTCATCGCGGATGTCATCAAAGTTACAATAGAAGTTATTCAGGTGCTCAGAAGGCGTGTTGCGTGACTCACGTGCATCAATGCGCAGCAGCTGGATATCGACCTGAAGCGGTGAGTTCGAAAGCAAACGCAGGAACTGGTTTTCCGTTTCGATCTTTTTCGGCATCAGATTGAGAATAAGCACCTTCAGCGGGCGAATTTCCTGACCTGTCGCGCGTGAAGCCGTCATCACAAAGACGTTCTCTTCACGTAAGAAATTGACGGCTGGTAGCTCGTCCTGCACCCGAATCGGCATAACCTTTTTTCCTCACAGCATACGTATAAACGTTTAGACATCCAGACAGCTAACGATACCCAGAAATGGTTTGAATGTCGAGTCTGCAGGTGAAAGGTGAGAAAGTTTCAGGAAGGGAAAATACAAAAGCAAAAAACCCCGCACCTTACGGTACGGGGTTCTTCTAATTGATGCCTGGCAGTTCCCTACTCTCACATGGGGAGACCCCACACTACCATCGGCGCTACGGCGTTTCACTTCTGAG
>NZ_JBAKHK010000138.1:0-277 GCF_036903355.1 Enterobacter sp. UNJFSC 003 | reverse complement strand
ATGCAGACAATCGTAGGCATAAGTCTATCCCCTGTTTATATACTGCCATTGATATTCACATTTTCCATTATTGGACGAACTCTGCTATTCAGAGTTCGTTATTTTTTATCTGATACGGGACATCTCTGGTATAAGACACACCCTGCTGTTCTGTCAGGAATATGGCTATACAGTATAGCTGTGGCGTTAATTATTTTATCATCATCACCACTGCTCTACCGTATTCATGCTGTCCTTATTCTTTCGTTCATACTGCAAATGGCGGTAACGGATGCAC
>NZ_JBAKHK010000137.1:0-277 GCF_036903355.1 Enterobacter sp. UNJFSC 003 | reverse complement strand
CATCAACACCATCAAGGCTGGTGCCTGACATAACGCCAATAAAGCGGCCCGATTTCATAGTTCATCCTTTTGCAATCTGACGTTTGCGCACCACTCAAACATAAACTTTTCGTGAATACCATGCGGAATGACCGATTTTTACCGTTGGTAGTAAAACATTATCTTCAAATCAATAATCATCATGAATGTTTTGTTTATAATTGGTTGATCCTACTTTCATTATGATTTGCTCATATTTGGTAGAACATGTAACCATGGATTCACATATGCCATATAC
>NZ_JBAKHK010000136.1:0-277 GCF_036903355.1 Enterobacter sp. UNJFSC 003 | reverse complement strand
GCCGGATGCGGCGTGAACGCCTTATCCGGCCTACGGTTCTGGCACCTTTTGTAGGCCTGATAAGACGCGGCAAGCGTCGCATCAGGCATGATGCGCCAATTGCCTACGTTTTTTACTCTTGTGGCCATAACCACGCAGCGCCGCGTACGCCGCTGGAATCACCGTGCTTCGCCTTACGCACCGGCGTTTCACATTCGCCGCCGAAGACAAATTGTTTAATCAACTGCCCAACCGTTTGATATAAACGGTCTACATTGCTCATCCCGCCCCCCAGGAC
>NZ_JBAKHK010000135.1:0-278 GCF_036903355.1 Enterobacter sp. UNJFSC 003 | reverse complement strand
CAGTTGGCTCATCCGCCAAAATTATCTTTCCACCGTTGATCAGTGCTCGGGCAATACTGACGCGTTGCTGCTGACCGCCTGAAAGTTCGCAAGGTTTATGATGCTCACGTCCTTCCAGTCCCAGTCTGCCCAGCAACGCCGTTGCACGTTGCCGACGGCTGTCGCGTTCGCTGTTGGCGTAAATGGCCGGGATCTCCACGTTACCAAGTGCGCTAAGATCAGGTATCAAATGGTAGCGCTGGAATATAAAGCCAATGTGTTCCCGGCGCACTCTAGCC
>NZ_JBAKHK010000134.1:0-278 GCF_036903355.1 Enterobacter sp. UNJFSC 003 | reverse complement strand
GCCCTACACCGGTGCCATCACCGAAGTATTTTTTGTCTTTTACTGATGAGCCAGCAAAGGCGAAATCTTTACCAGCAGGTTGCTTGAGGAATCCTTCGCTGGCAGCACCTTCATCTTGTAACGCAGCATCCAGACGTCCTGCAGCCAGATCGGAATAGACCAAATCCTGGTTGGCATAGGCCACCACATCCACGCCTTTACTACGCCAGGTCTCGTTAGCGTAAGCTTCCTGGGTTGATCCCTGCAGCACACCAACATGTTTACCTTTCAGTGAATCC
>NZ_JBAKHK010000133.1:0-278 GCF_036903355.1 Enterobacter sp. UNJFSC 003 | reverse complement strand
GGTGAAACCCTGGTGGTGGAGCCGAACGTCGAGCAACTGCCGAAATCGCTGGCGGGCCATGTGACTCTGAAAGCGATGGCTGACGCGTTGCAGCAGGCGGACGTGATCGTGATGCTGGTCGATCATAAGCAATTCAAGGCAATTAGGCCGGAAGAAATAAAACAAACGTGGGTTGTGGATACCAAAGGAGTATGGCGTTGAAACGTATTTTAGTCACTGGGGGCGCCGGTTTCATCGGTTCTGCGGTCGTCAGGCATATTATTGAAGCCACGCAGGAC
>NZ_JBAKHK010000132.1:0-278 GCF_036903355.1 Enterobacter sp. UNJFSC 003 | reverse complement strand
GAGTCAGTAATTGCCCGCAAATCATCACGCTGGGCGTTAAGTGCGGGGTTATCTGCCAGTAGCTGTGCGGTGCCGAGAATACCGTACAGCGGTGTGCGGATCTCATGGCTCATCGCCGCCAGAAACGCCGATTTTGCCTGGCTGGCTTTTTCTGCTTCCGCCCGTGCCTGTCGGTGTTCTATCACCAGTTCCTGCAATTCAGCTGTACGCGCTTTGACCTGCGCCGCCAGCTGTTCGCGGTGGCGATTCAGTGCATGAACATTGCTGCGAAACGCATC
>NZ_JBAKHK010000131.1:0-279 GCF_036903355.1 Enterobacter sp. UNJFSC 003 | reverse complement strand
AAACAGGGAAAAGGCGTGGTGTACCTGCGCCCTTATGAAAAGACCAATCTTTCGCTATATAGAGATATTATTATTCCGGTGACGGATGAATCATGCCGGAACGCAGCAGCAGACGGGCAAACTTTGAAGCCCTGACCCCATACCGCTATACTGCCGCCATCACTTTAAAACAGGATACAACAATGAACGACAGTGAATTTCATCGCCTGGCTGATCAACTGTGGCTGACCATTGAAGAGCGTCTGGACGACTGGGATGGCGATAGCGATATCGACTGCG
>NZ_JBAKHK010000130.1:0-279 GCF_036903355.1 Enterobacter sp. UNJFSC 003 | reverse complement strand
AGGTTTACATCTGCCACGTCGCCCACATCGACGAAGTCGCGTTTGAAGTTCTCGCTACCTTCAAACAGCTTCGGTGATTCACCGTTGGTAAGCTGGGTGTTGAGATGGAAAGCGACGCTCGCCATGCTGCCTTTATGGCCTTCACGCGGTCCATAAACGTTGAAATAGCGGAAGCCAACAATCTGCGAGTTCGCTTCAGGCAGGATTTGACGAACATATTCATCAAACAGGAATTTTGAGTAACCGTAGACGTTCAACGGTTTTTCGTACTCGCGGGAT
>NZ_JBAKHK010000129.1:0-280 GCF_036903355.1 Enterobacter sp. UNJFSC 003 | reverse complement strand
GGCGAAAGATGTCCGAGAACTGCCTGGTTACCGCATCGAACGGGTACAGCTTTTTGATATGTTCCCGCACACCGCGCACTATGAAGTGCTGACGCTGCTGGTGAAGCAATAAAAAAGCCGCAGGTGCGGCTTCAGATTGCTGACAAAGTGCGCGTTGTTTATGCCGGATGCGGCGTAAACGCCTTATCCGGCCTACAAGATCGTGCAAATTCAACATATTGCCACTCACCCAGTAGGCCTGATAAGCGCAGCGCATCAGGCAATTTTACATTTGTCACCT
>NZ_JBAKHK010000012.1:0-106816 GCF_036903355.1 Enterobacter sp. UNJFSC 003 | reverse complement strand
TCGGTTTCCGGCGTGTAGCTCCAGTTGCCGTTTTCATCCACCGGCGCGCTGCCGATCAGGTTGCCGTTGTCGTAGATGTTGACGTGATCGATATCGTCGGTAGCCTGACCTGCAAAGGTCGGACGGGTATCATCGGTAGTACCGCCGTCAGCGATCGGGCCGGTTACCGGACCCACATCGTCGGTTAGCCCCAGCGAACCATCCACGATCCCGGAGGTGGTATTGTCCGGCGCGGTGGTGTCCACGGTGAAGTCCCAGCTTCCGTCGTCGGTGCCGCTGGTCTGTGGACCTTCCTGGCCCGCCTTGTCCACCGCGGCCACCGTCAGGGAGTGATCCCCTTCCGCCAGATCGGTTTCCGGCGTATAGCTCCAGTTGCCGTCTGCATCTACCGGCGCACTGCCGATCAGGTTGCCGTTGTCGTAGATATTGACGTGATCGATATCGTCGGTGGCCTGACCTGCAAAGGTCGGACGGCTATCATCGGTGGTATCGCCGTCAGCAATCGGTCCGGTTACCGGACCCACATCGTCGGTCAGCCCCAGCGAGCCATCCACGATCCCGGAGGTGATATTGTCCGGCACAGTGGTATCCACGGTGAAGTCCCAGCTTCCGTCGTCGGTGCCGCTGGTCTGTGGACCTTCGTTCCCGGCCTTATCTACCGCGGCCACCGTCAGGGAGTGATCCCCTTCCGCCAGATCGGTTTCCGGCGTGTAGCTCCAGTTGCCGTTTTCATCTACCGGCACGCTGCCGATCAGGTTGCCGTTGTCGTAGATATTGACGTGATCGATATCATCGGTGGCCTGACCTGCAAAGGTCGGACGGGTATCATCGGTGGTATCGCCGTCAGCGATCGGGCCGGTTACCGGGCCAACATCGTCGGTCAGACCCAGCGAGCCATCCACGATCCCGGAGGTGATATTGTCCGGCGCGGTGGTGTCGAGGAGGAAGTCCCAGGCCGCATCATCAGTGCCGCTCACCTGAGCACCCTCAATACCGGCGTTGTTAACTGCCGCGACGGTAAAGGCGTGGCTACCTGCAGACAGGTCAGTTTCCGGCGTGAAGCTCCATGCACCGCTGGTCTGATCCACCGCCGCGCTGCCAATCTTCGTGCCGTTGTCGTATATATTGACACTGGTGACACCTGACGCCAGCCCCTCTGCGGTAATGGTACCCGCGTAGGTTGGGCGGGTGTCATTGGTGCTGCTGCCATCGGCGATGGTACCGATGACCGGTGCAACATCATCCGTCAGCGTGATACTGCCGCCTTCAAACACGCCGGTACCTGGCGCATTGGTTTCAAGGGTGAAGTTCCAGGCCGCATCATCGGTGCCGCTAACCTGCGGGCCTTCCAGTCCCGCCTTGTCCACCGCCGCTGCGGTAAAGGCGTGATTGCCCGCCGCCAGATCGGTTTCCGGGGTGAAGCTCCAGTTGCCTTCCGCATCCACAGGAGCGGAGCCAATCAGGGTGCCATTGTCATAGATATTAACGTGGTCAATGTCCGCAGTGACTTTACCGTTGTAAGTCGGGCGCGTGTCATCGGTCGTACTGCCGTCAGCGATGGAGCCAACAACGGTGCCGACATCATCCAGCAGATCCAGCGAGCCGCTGACGATCCCGGAAGTGGTGTTGTCCGGGGCTGTAGTGTCCACGATAAAGTCCCAGCTGCCGTCATCGGTGCCGCTGGTCTGGGGACCTTCGTTCCCGGCCTTATCTACCGCTGACACGGTCAGGGAGTGATTGCCCTCGGTCAGATCGGTATCAGGTGTAAAGCTCCAATTGCCGTCTGAATCTACCGGCACGCTGCCGATCAGGTTGCCATTGTCATAGATATTGACGTGATCGATATCATCGGTGGCCTGACCGGTGAAGGTTGGACGGGCATCATCAGTAGTACCGCCGTCAGCGATCGGACCGGTTACCGGACCAACATCGTCGTTCAATCCTTCAGAACCATCCACGATCCCGGAGGTAGTGTTATCCGGTGCAATAGTATCCACCGTGAAGGACCAGCTGCTGTCGGCAGTGCCGCTTACCTGCGGGCCTTCGTTACCACCTTTGTCCACCGCTGAAACGGTGTATTCATGGGTAGAACCTTCCGCAAGGCTGGTCGTCGGCGTATAGCTCCACGAGCCGTCGCTTTTCACCGCTACGCTGCTCACCAGGGTACCGTTATCGTAGATATTAACGTGATCGATATCGGCGGTGACCTTACCGGAGTAAGTAGGACGCGTATCGTTTGTCACGCTGCCGTCAGCAATCACGCCTGTAACTGGCGCAACATCATCCGTTAGCGCGATAGAACCAGCGACAATTCCAGAGGTGATATTATCCGGCGCGGTAAGATCCGGCCGGTCAATTGAGAGCGGTGGGGAGACGTTGCCAGCGGGATCTTCCGCCACAATCGTGACATTCTTGTCCCCTTCACTGATAGGGTTAGGCTGAATGCTCCAGTTGCCATCTTCATCAGCGGTGACGGTGGTGGTGGTGCCATTATCAGGATCGGTAATAGTCACTTTGGAACCTGGCTCAGCCGTCCCAGCCAGCCCGCCATCATCATTTTGCGTTAACGTCGGAATCTCTGGCGCGGTGGTATCTTCATAGCTACCAGTCACCGTGGCGGTACTGCCATCCGAGGCCGTTACCGTAACGGTAATGGTGCCGTTAGGCTGGGCGGTAGGCGCTTCTACAGTCCAGTTGCCATCTTTGTCGGTGGTGGTGGTCAGCGTTGTGCCGTCCGGCAGGGTAATGGTTACCGTGGAGTCCGGGCTGGAAGAGGTGCCAGAAAGCTCAGGGCGACCATCTTTATCAGCATCAGTGGCCGGATTAATGGTAACGCTCATGGGGGGTTTGCTGTGGCTTGAGCCGTCGTCATCATCGGATGCCGCATAAGCAATACCGGCGATTCCAGCCGCCGCCCCGCCCAGCAGCAAGAAGGGCAGCCAGGCAAAGTTATTACCGTCAGCAACGGGATCGGCGATGCTTGAAGCATCGCCGCCTAACGCAACCTGACTCTCCTGACCGTCAATCATGGCGGGCGGATAATCCGCTACATCGCCAGACGTCGGAATGTATTCATAGTATTGTCCATTTTCGGCCTGGCCAATTAAATGCACGCCATCATTATCATAATAATCCTGCAAAATGACATCCGGAGCGCCTTCGTCTCCACCATCAAAGAATAAAACTAGATTATTTCCGACACGCTTAGTCGAAACTACCTGTGGCGCATGGCCAGTAGCTTCGTCAATAAGCTCAATATTATATTTTCCACTATGCGGCACCTGTAATACCGTAGCGGCATGTTTTCCTGCTGTGACTTCGTGAGACGAAACAATCCCTTTAGTCCCACGTAAATTAATTTTTACCATGGTAACCATTTTTTATCCTTATCTAACAAGGTATGAATAAATGTCAGAACAAAAGTTCTTATCCTACTGCGTGTTGTTTAGTGCCGTATATTTCCACTTCCACTCTTCTGTTTGGCTGATTGCACTCAATAAGCTGCTTTTTCTTCAAATTGCGAGCCTGGCAATCAGTAATAAGAAGATTCGTCGACCCCATCCCCTGAGAAGTAATGACATTTTCAGGTAACCCTGATTCGATAAGTAATGACACAATAGTTTTTGCTCGTTTCTCCGAGAGTCGCTGGTTATATTCAACGTCCCCAAGCGGGTCGGTATATCCTTTGACGATAATTTTATCCAGCGTCTTATAATCACTATCAATCTGGACAGCCAGCTTTTGTAGCGTTTGAGCAGCGCCTGGCAACATGCCGCCGCGGTCATGGCGGTTCAGCTTAAAGAGCGCGGAAGAGCTGATAGAATAGATCCCGGTCGGGCAATTATTGTCTTCCACTACGCGTGATACCGTATGTGACTGCACCTTCACATTGGCTAAGACCTGTTTCGCCTGATCGCGATCGACCCAACGTGTGACCACTTTCCCTTGGTCATCGGCGGCAACCTGATAGAAATAGAGTGTACCCGGCTCTAAATCCGGTGTTTCCTCGACGGCTCTCAAAGGATTTTTCACATCATCATTCATATCGCCGGGAACCACGCTCAGCTCTTTTTTGCCAGGGCAAAGGGAAAGCGCCACAGCTTGATGCTCCGGTAAAAGGCTGGCGTGATAACTACCGTTAAGAAAAATGTTAAGGGGCTTTGCTGCAAGCGTATCCTGATCGCGAGCTAGCCGAAATATTACTACACGCGCCCGGGTATCTTCTGTCACCCACTGGTCTTTACCCGGTGAGGTATCTAATACCCACGGAGAATGCGCTTCAGATTTTGACTGCGTTTCCTGCGCGTATGCGCAAGAGCCAAAGGTAAAGCTGCTTATAAAAAAGGTAAACAACAGCTTTATAAATAGTTTTTTGGTCACGTCCATATTATTCCATAGATTAAGCATGACAATGTTTTCCCAAAGAAGTGTTTCGCCATAGCCACCTAATACCAACACGGTGAATTAAAGTGTGTTTATGGGGAGTTCACTCATTCTTCTTGAAATATAACTGTTGAGATATATTAGCGATCTACTGCTTATCCTCCTGACACCAAGTTTATTAAGAGCATTCAGTTTGTACGTAGAAAACGTTTTAATTGAAATATTCAGTCTCTCTGAAATGTCTTTCGGTGAATCTCCATTGATATAGTGCATTAAAACTATGTTCTCCCTGTCAGAAAGGCTTAAAGACTTCCTCGCATAGCGTCGCTGACAATTTTTAACGATATTTTTCAACCTGGTTATCAGGCTTGCAAGACGCGCTTTGTCCGGTACTGCAAGAATAAAGCTATTGCACATGAAATCTTGTACACCAAAACGTTCAACAATAAATACGACATTCGCTCCGCTATAAATATCGCTGGTAAAAAAATCTATTGATTGTGTTTTATTACGCAGATCAAATAAGATCAGACTGCCGGGCAGAGCCTCTTCAGTGTTAATAATCTCGTCATAACTCATCTCGGACAGACAAACCTCAAATCCAGCTTCAGTCAAAAGGGTAATCATCCCTAACTTAAAATAGATATCATTAGACAAGACGTATGCTTTCATATTGACTATCCTCGCTATAAAATAACCTATACTTCTTCCCTAATTAAAAATAAAGGCCTGACACTGTCTTTCTTAATTGAAAAGCCTTTGGTCTCTATCGTTTCAATACGCATAATAAAATCGTGAGAAACACCAAGCATGGCTAATTTAAATCTGAGTGATTGCATTACTTGCCATAGCCGCTGACTGGACGACTTGAGCCCATGCAAATCCCATACGTTGTAAAGAATCTCTTCAGTAGTCACAATTCGATCGCAGGCATTTTGCAGCAGATAAACAAAGAGCCGCATCATTGTCTCTCGCATGACGAAAAATTTCTGTGGTGTTCCTTTACAATCGTAACTCGTGACTTTCTTATGCATAATATCGAATTGAAAATTCTCACCGATATAGTACCCAACGAGTTCTTTTTCCATAAAAGAATTGCCTCACTTTTTAAATACAAGTTCACAGAACCCACACAGCAGCACAATGTTGCTACATCATATTTTTAATAAAAAAAAAGAAAACAACTAAATAGCTCAACAAATAATCAAAATAATTAACTGTAAAGAAATTTAAAAATAGTAATTTATGTCGAACACAGTCATCAGAGGCACCCATAATTTAACAACACAATAACATTAGTTATAAAGTGGTTATTCGTTTGCACCAAAGTACACATAAAAATAAAACACCGAATTTCAACAAAAGGCAGAACAAAATTTTAGTTCATGGCCTGGTGCCCCGTTCCTCCTCACTTTCAGCGAACCACGCGCCAAAATCAACGCGAAAGAGCTCTTTCAGGGCTCTAATATATGCAAACGTATTTACATAAAAAAAAGATATGTAACTCATTGATATATAGAGGGTAAAAAAATTCTTAATGGCATTATTAAGATCTTAATCAAAGCTCTATTTATAGAAAAAAGCGGGCCTTGCTCTTATCATATGTCGCCATGACGCGCCCCCTGTCGGGGAAAATTGTGCTTAAAATCGGAACGCCAGCCACTTACGTTCGAAAATGAAATACTTGCATCCCGGCAACATAACGTGTATTTATTATGCCACTTTGAATTGTATATATATGAGACTACTACCGGCCATAGTGATAATTTTTCATGCAAAAAAAATATTTAATTAACAATTTTGTTGAATTTCAGCCCAGCAATAGTTTGCTCGTTTGTCACACAGAGCCGGTTCGCAGAGTTGTGTTACCATTACCTTCTGCCCGCTGCTTTACTCTGCTGCTGGAAAGAGGGGAGCTCGTTACCCATAAAGAGTTTTATCCTTATGTATGGGGTAATGAAGCAGCTCAGATCATGCCTAACAACCTATATCAAAACATATCGTTACTTCGTAAAGCGCTACGCAGTATTACCCCAGATGGGCACACTTGGGTGGTAACCGTACCGAGGCAAGGGTTTAGACTTTCCCCGTCTGTGGAGGTGGAGGTAAAGCGAAGTGAAGAGCAAGAACCCTACCCAGAAGCGCCTGACGTAACGCGGGTAATAACATCCGTAAATAAAAACCTCCCTTCAGATTACATTGCTCAACATCTTCCCCAACTCTTCAAATACTGTAGTTATTTTTTTCTTGTTGCCCTGGCGATTGTTTGCTATCTGGTCGTAGATCAATATACCTATAAAAAAACGGAATTCGCTGATAATTTCTTTTTGTACAAGTCCTATGATTTGTGTAAGTTGAACATTAATAAAATTGCCCGCCCGCCTTATTTACATGAAAAATTTTTACCTTTCATTCTTCAGAAATGCTCACACTCACCTCATGTATATATTACCGCCTATAACGTTTTACCTTTAGCGTCTATTATAATCTGCGAAAAACCTATCTCTTATAACAAACCTAACTGTGATTCATTCTTCGTAACGGAGGGAGGAGAATCATGAGAAAACAATTTTCTTACGGAATATTAGTAACAGCAGTGAGCATGGTGCTCCTGACAACATTTATCTTGCTCAACAGAAGCCATCAACAACGACATTTTAGTTGCTATACGCATTACCATTCCCGTAAAAATACATTAAGTCTGAATGTCATATTACGGTTTGATTTTAATGGCGATGAGGGGATTGTAACGATGACGGGGAGAGTTAACGATGAACGCGGCGGGTCACAGGTGGTCAATAAAAAAATGCTCTATTCCTTTACACATACCGCTTCTCATTATCTTATGATTTCAAAAAAGAAATTTACCCCACCCCATGACGAAGCGGATGATGCATCACTCGCTCAGTTTGTTGCCCCCTTTTTCTTTGAAGAGGGGCATAAGCTGCTCTATCGCTTTTTTGCCCAGAAGAACGGGGACTATCTGATCGAGGATGGCAAACTACCGCTAGGGTATTGCCAAAGCTAAGCAGGTGATGCAGAAAGAAGGATATACCAGGCAGTGGCAGGGTTTAGGGTGACGAGAGGGCATATCATTTAAACACCCTTCAGCCGCCGACGAGTAGAGATTGCCCTGTTATTTAGCCGGAGTCCGGCCCGACAAGAAACGACACGCTGTTCCCAGGGGCGATCAACTCTATCACGATACATCCGTGTAAGGTCGTTAAGTCCGCTCTGATAAACCATGCCGCCGTTTTCCTTCTTGCGCGCCCCACGGGTAGGGCTGCACCGAGCAAAGCCGAAAGGCTGATTGCGGAGCGCCTGAAGCAGGCACTTGAACTGGTTGATACTTGTCTACTGGATGCCCTGGTTATCGGGGGTATGGATAACGCTTCAATTTCCGAACATGGCTGGCTTTAAGCAGTAAAGTGCAATGAAAATCATCAGCAAACGTCAGGTGATGGCGATACACCATCAGCCCCCGCAGCATTCTCACTGGGACATTTAGCACCGAGTCCGGCACCACTATTCAAAGAAACCAGCCTATGGGCTGGTTTTTTGCTTTCTGGCTCCCGATAAGTCAGGGATCGTTCCCATCTCAATCCAGCAATTTGTTTTTAAAAATAAACAAACACGCCTCGTTAAAATTCTGCGCCCCCAACCGTTCAGTCAGCGCCGTTCGTTTTCGATAAAGGCTCTTAACCGATGTCTTCAGCGCACTTGCCGCCTCTTCCATCGTCATTCCCGACCTGAGCAGCCGTAACATCATCGCTTCATCTGTGCTAAGCGGTAAGTTAAGCAACCACCTCGTCGTCAGACGCTTCCCCTTTGTATTGAGAACCAGATTAAATAACGACGCCATATCGGGTGCGGCGAGCGAGGAATTCATCAACAGCCTCATGCTAAGCACGCTCTCCTCTCGATGATGCATATCAAGCATCACGCAGCATATTGTTTTTTTCGTTCTGGCCGGATGGCGTATTAGGTAATCATATAAACGGAGTGGTGAACGATTATCAATCAGCACAGAATATTCATCTGCATCATTATCAAATATCTTTCTGTCAATCGAGTCCAGCAGGATAATATCCGGAAAAAATATCCTCATGCCGCGGACGAGGTAGCGATCCTGCGTCACTAACAATATTGAAGTTGCCACTAATCATCCCTTTTTAGATTAAAGCAAGCACGCCCCTTAAGAAAGAAGTTCGCTTTCGTTTATAGCATTTTTATTTTTTCGAAAAATGTATTCTGACGTTGCTCATCCTCGATTTACACATTGATTAACAAGACTTCCCATAGACTATCATTCAATGGCTGACTTTAATTATAAGTAAAAAAGCTTCTCAGAAAAGACTCTTGTTTCGATATTAAGAGTTTTTGTCATGAATCTTCCCAAACATGCATCAGAAACTACTTTAATTCGAGCCTGCGAACGGTATTTAAAATATAAAAATACCCGTAAAAATCAAAATAAAAACAATTATTTTCAATAAGTTACAAACCACTCTTCAATTCAAAATAATCACAAAAAGTGTTTATATACAGATTTATCTCAAAACCACACCCCGCCTTTTCAACATATTTATCCGTCAACATATCAGGTGTACATTACCTCCCACTCACCTCCTGATGATAAGGACCCATAATTACCTTTTAGTAAGTACCTCATAACATAACTGCATATAGATTTAATGTTCTCATTTATGGCCTTTAATGCTGAGTTTAAAGGCAGCCGTGTCGTGCAATGGATTTATGATAAACAAATGGCAAAAAGATATGGAAAGATCGCTCCGCTTCAATACGTTATTCTTTTACCACGCGCCAAAGTTATTGTGTCTGCTATTACTGTTTCCCATTCTTGTTCAGGCAGCAGAATCAGTATATGACCAACACATTCGACAGGCTCGTAATGGTAAATACACAACGTTTCTTCATTATGTTCAGCGTTATCAACAGCAACATGCCCTGACGCCCGAGCAAGTTGCGGACTGGCTACAGGTAGCATCCTGGGCAGGCCGCGATGAAGACGTTATTCAGGTATGGCAACGTTACAACGTTTATATGCCTCTTCCGGCCAGAGGGGTAGCGGCGGCGGCTCAATCCTGGAGAAATCAAAAAAAATGGCAACCTGCGCTAGCGCTCTGGAAGCAAGCATGTCGTCTTGCCCCAAAAAACGACGATTACCGTATCGGCTATATCAAAACGCTGGCGGATGCCCGTATGGATCGGCTGGCCCTGCAGGAAGCTCAAAAATGGGTGGCGGAGCGCCCTGGCCAGGCAGGTCTCGAAACGCTCTCGTATGTTTACTTACGCCAGGGGAAAAGCTGGGATCGTCTTTTAGCAGATACTCGCGCCCTGCAGACCGCGCCTGAGAATAATGCGCTGATCAACGCCCTCATCAACTCGCTAAACGATAATCGGGTCAATACGCCTGCCCTGGCGCTTTCTGAAAGGATCGCACTGCCCCCGGCCCAGCGTCGCCAGCTTGAGCTTAACGCAGCCGCAGAAAGGATTCGCCTTGCTGATGTGCCTGCCCGCACGGAAAAAGAACGCATGCGTCTCGCGAACGCGGCCATAAAACACTATGACGTTCTGCTTGCCCGCTGGCAACACGACCCGCAGGCAGCAGAAGACATTATTCGCGCCCGCATAGACCGGCTCGGCGCTCTGTACGCTCAGGGTGATTACCCGCAGGTCATCAGTGAATATCACGCGCTGACCTCAGCGCAGCATCCCGTGCCGGACTGGGCAATCGGCTGGGTTATTTCTGCCTATCTGCAGGAGAAAAACGCCGATGCGGCCCTGGCTCTCCTTCACCATTATCCTGACTATGCACGTGACCCGCAGGACGATGAACATGCGCTCTTCTATGCCTGGCTGGATACCGGGCAGTATCAGGCCGCCCGCCAGTACGTTGAGCGGATAACGCGTAACGCCTCGTGGAGCCGCTACGATTTCGGTTCGCCAACCGCCCAGCCAAACGATCGATGGCTAATCGGCAAGTCGCTTACCTTTCAGTATTTGCTGGCAACGCACGCTCTGCCGGAAGCCGGGAAACTGGCGCAACGCCTGGCGGAAACAGCGCCAGGAAATCAGGGGCTACAGATTGATTATGCCACCTTACTTCAGGCGCGAGGCCTGCCGCGCGCGGCGGAGGAAAAGCTAAAAATGGCGGAGGCGCTGGAGCCGTCTAACGTAGAGCTTGAGCAGCAGCAGGCCTATGTCGCAATGGACCTGCAGGCGTGGCGGCAGATGGATTTACTGGCCGACGACGCGCTCGCCCGCGCGCCCATCGATCGCGGCGTCCAGCGTCTGAACAGGATCAGAAATGTGCATCACCTTTCCGAGCTGCGGCTGAACGCCGGCAAGGGATTGCACTCCGATAACCCGGTTAGCGGTAGCCACGATCTGAACGGAGATGCCACGCTCTATGGCCCCCCGGTCGCGGATAACTGGCGGTTGTTTGGCGGTACTCGTTTTGCCCAGGGCAAGTTTGATGAAGGCAAAGGGTCCAGCCGTCACCTGTTCGGGGGCGTCGAATGGCGACCGCGCGACGTCTGGCTTGAAGCGGAACTGTCCAGCAACGGCTATCACGGCGAAAACAAGCCCGGCGCTCGTCTCTCTGGGCGGTACAGCCTGACGGATAACTGGCAGGTAGGTGGCAGTCTGGAACGCATCTCGCGCACCACGCCTTTACGCGCATTGCGCAACGGGATAAGCGCTAACCGTGGAGAAGGCTGGGTTCGCTGGTATCAAAACGAACGTCGTGAGTATCAGCTAAGCGCCGCAGCCAGCGACTTTTCCGATCGTAACCGCCGGCAGGAATATGCCCTCACGGGCAAAGAACGTCTTTGGCAAACCCCTTCCCTGACGCTGGATCTCGAACCGGGCCTATCGGCCAGCGCCAATAGCCGGCGGGATACGCTCTATTACAACCCCGAGCGAGATCTGTCCGCAACGGCGGCGCTGTCCGCCGATCACCAGCTATACCGCTATTACGACACCCTCTGGAGCCAGCAGTTACTTGCTGGAGCCGGACGTTACTGGCAGAAACATCAGCCCGCAGGAGCCATCACCCTGCTCGGTTACGGGCAGCGCGTTCAGTGGAACAACGTCGTCGAGACTGGCGTGATGTTGAACTGGGATAAGCGCCCCTACGACGGCAAACGCGAAAGCAATCTCTCCGTCACGTTTGATGCGAATTTACGGTTTTAAGGATGAATATGCTGATGAAACGTTTTCCCGTAAGCCTGATCGTTATCGGCTGGTTATGTCTGAGCGCGAGCGTCTGCGCCCAGGCCCTCTCGTTTATTTCACCCGCAGAAAGGCCGCAGCTGGAGGCGAATAAGCCGTGGCCGAAGAATCACTTTCTGGTGCTGGCCTACCACGATGTTGAAGATGATGCTGCCGATCAGCGCTATCTGTCCGTGCGCACCAGTGCGTTAAACGAGCAGATAAGCTGGCTTGTGCACAACGGCTATCACGCCGTTAGCGTGCAGGATATTCTGGACGCGCATGACGGTAAAAAAACGCTGCCTGAGAAGGCATTCTTGCTCAGTTTTGACGACGGCTACAGCAGCTTTTACACCCGCGTCTGGCCGCTGCTTCAGGCCTGGAACGTCCCTGCGCTGTGGGCGCCGGTAGGCAGTTGGGTGGATACACCAGCCAATCGGCAGGTCAACTTCGGCGGGCTGATGACCTCCCGCGACCGTTTTGCAACCTGGGATATGGTGCGGGAGCTCAGCCAGTCTCCCCTGGTCGAGATTGGTTCACATACCTGGGCTTCCCACTACGGCATACCCGCCAACCCTCAGGGAAGCCGCGAGCCGGCCATCGCCAACCGCTTTTATGATAACGCGACGGGGCGCTATGAAACTGATCAACAGTTCAGCCAGCGTATTGGCGACGACGTGCGAAAAATCACCGGCAAAATCGCCCAGGTAACGGGTAAAGCACCGCGCGCCTGGGTCTGGCCCTACGGGGCAGCCAACGGTACGTCGTTTGCCATCGCCAGAAAGCAGGGCTATCAGCTGGCCTTCACGCTTGAAGACGGGCTGGCGGACGTGCGTCATCTCGATAACATTCCGCGTCTGCTGATTTCCGGCAACCCCTCGCTCAAATCCTTTGCCAGTACCCTCGCGCAGATTCAGGAGGAAGATCCCGTACGCGTCATGCATGTCGATCTGGACTATGTCTACGACAGCGATCTGGCGCAACAAACCAGGAACATCAATAAGCTCGTCCAGCGGGTCTACGACATGAAAATCAGCCATGTGTTTCTGCAGGCGTTTGCCGATCCGCAGGGCGACGGCAGGATCAAGGCGCTCTATTTCCCCAATCGCCGGCTTCCGGTCCGGGCCGATCTCTTTAATTTTGTCGCCTGGCAGCTGCAAACCCGCGCGGGGGTAAAAGTCTTCGCGTGGATGCCGGTGCTCTCGTTCGATCTCGATCCTGCCCTGCCGCGCGTGCAGCGCCGGGATCGTCAGACCGGCCGGCTGAGCGATGCCGCCGAGCCCTATATCCGGCTCTCCCCCTGGGACCTGCAGGTACGCCAAGAGGTGACTGAAATCTATGAAGATCTGGCCCGCTATGCCAGCTTCAATGGGATCTTGTTCCATGACGATGCGGTGCTGACGGACGTGGACGATGCCGGACAGGAGACGACGCGTCAGAAAAGCCAGCTGCTGATCGGGTTTACCCGCACTCTGAGCGAGGCGGTGAAAAACATACGGGGTCCGCAGGTCAAAACCGCGCGCAATATCTTCGCCCTGCCCATTCTCGAACCCGAAAGCGAGGCGTGGTTTGCGCAGAATCTTGATGATTTTCTGGCTGCCTATGACTGGACGGTGCCGATGGCCATGCCGCTGATGGAGTCTGTCCCGGTCGACGAGAGCAACGCCTGGCTGACGCGTCTGGTTAACGCCGTTGCCCAACGGCCCCACGCGCTCAATAAAACCATTTTCGAGCTGCAGGCCAGGGACTGGGATCGGAAGCCGCAGCGCGCCGTTTCCAATAGCCAGCTTGCACAGTGGATGCGCGTGCTCCAGCTTAACGGCATCAAAAACTATGGTTACTACCCCGACGATTTCATCAATAACCAACCTGATATTTCACGCATCAGGCCTGAATTCTCTTCGTACTGGTATCCTGACAATGACTGATCGCATCATCGCCTTCTCAATCTTATGCCTGGTATTCGGGCTGCCATTAGGCGTGGCGGCTATTTTCACCGGCGAACTGATTCTGGACTTTGTCTTCTTTTGGCCGCTGTTCATGTCCGTGTTCTGGATAACGGGCGGTCTCTATTTTTGGTTTCAGCTTGAACGACACTGGTCATGGAACAGGCAAACGCCCGCCCCAACGTTGCCCGGCGAGCCGTTAATTTCAATTCTCATCCCCTGCTTCAATGAGGAACGAAACGCGCGGGAGACCATCAGTGCCGCGCTGGATCAGCGCTACACGAATATTGAGGTTATCGCGATCAACGACGGTTCTTCCGATAACACCGCGCAGGTGCTTCAGCAGCTTGCGCAAGAACAGCCGCGTCTGCGCGTGATTCATCTTGCGGAAAATCAGGGGAAAGCACTGGCGCTGAAGGCGGGCGCAGCGGCGGCCAGAGGGGATCTGCTGGTCTGCATTGATGGCGACGCCCTGCTCGATCGCGATACCGCCGCTTATCTGGTCGCCCCCCTCATTCAGTATCCCCACGTGGGGGCCGTCACCGGCAACCCGCGCATTCGCACGCGCGCCACGCTGATTGGCCGCATTCAGGTGGGTGAATTCTCATCGATCATTGGGCTCATTAAACGGACGCAGCGCATCTATGGCAGGGTATTCACCGTCTCCGGCGTGATTGCGGCCTTTCGCCGCCAGGCGCTGGCGGATGTGGGTTACTGGAGTCCGGATATGATCACCGAAGACATCGACATCAGCTGGAAACTCCAGCTTCGCCATTGGGACATTTTTTTCGAACCGCGGGCGCTGTGCTGGATCCTGATGCCGGAGACCCTAAAGGGGCTGTGGAAACAGCGTCTACGCTGGGCGCAGGGCGGCGCGGAGGTGTTTCTGGTCAATCTTCGCAAGATAGTGCGCTGGGAGCATCACCGCATGTGGCCCCTGTTTTTAGAGTATGCCCTGTCGACGCTGTGGGCTTTCGCCTACGCGGTGACCGTCGTGTTATTCGTCGTCAGCCATCTCACCCCGCTTCCCGCAAACTTGACCGTCGCGAGCCTGTTCCCGCCGGAGTTTACCGGGCTGCTGCTGGGGGTCATGTGCCTGCTGCAGTTTCTCGTCAGCTTGTACATCGAGCGGCGCTATGAACGGAAGGTGGCGAGTTCGCTTTTCTGGGTGATCTGGTTCCCGATGGTGTACTGGATGATCGGTCTGTTCACCACCCTCGTCGCCTTCCCAAAAGTCATGCTTAAACGTCAGCGGTCGCGCGCGCGCTGGATCAGCCCGGATAGAGGCAAAGGGAGTATTCAATGAACGAAAACACGTTAATTTTGACTGAACATCGGCTATTACCCCGTTTGTTCGATGCGGTATTGACCGTGCTGGCATGGGGAGGATTTCTGTTTTTCCTCTATGCCAATTTGTGGATGCAGATAACCGAAGAGAACACCTACCGTTGGGGGGTCATTATCGCCTCTTTTAATACGGTGTTGATCTATCTGCTGGTCGCCACGCTCAACGGCTGGTTGCTGATCCTCTGGTATCAATATAATCGCCGCCGCGCCCATGTGCGCCGCCGCCGTCCGGGCGACTTGCAGCATGATGAGCTGGCCAGAAGCTTTAACGTCACCCCGCAAATCATGTCCGAGATGAGCCAGTACAACCTGTTGACGGTATATCATGACCAGATCGGGCGCATTATTGATTTAAAGATCAGTGAACAGCAGGACGACACCGAATAACAGGAACAAAAAGCCTCCACACGACATCGTGCGGAGGCTCGCTTACCGTCCGGATGGGCTAGCTATCCTTCACCACTATCAACGGCTCAATATCGCTGTCTTTCTTCACCACCAGCGTTTCATCCCCGCGCAGGCAGGTCCCGCCGTAATTCCCGCCAACGGTAAAGGTACACACCTGAATGTACTTACCGTCAACCTTCGGCAGGCACCATAGCTGCTGGTAGATATTTTTACGGTCAACAAACTTGCCGCTGGATTTATCCAGCAGTTCGTCCTGAGCGCCGATCAGATCGATATTGCTGCCGCAGCGTCCGGCAATGGGCTTGGCGGCGTAGCCGGTCTGTCGGAGCAGATCGTTAACCTCAAAATCGGTATCCAGCAGGTAACGGTGATTCGGGAACAGCTGCCAGAGCACCGGCAGAATCGCCTTGTTGCCGGGGATCACCGTCCACAGCGGTTCGAAGACCAGCACTTCCGGGCGCAGCAGCACGTCAATCAGACGCACGTCGCCTGCCGGATGTCCGGTGCGGATCGGCACGGCAGCGTACTCGGTTTCGCTCACCTCACGGATCTGCTCAATCGCCGTTTCCCATGCCCAGGTCTTCCACACGCAGTTGACGTGTCGGCCTTCGTCGTCAATCAGCTGCCCGGCGCTATCCCAGCTTAACGCGCCAAGCCCGTGCAGGATCCGGGTTTCAAACCCGGCCTGCATCAGCGAACGCTGAATAAAGAGCGCATGGTAGTCCTCTTCAATGTCGTTGTCCTGCATGATGTGCACGAACGGACGCGCGTTGCTGTGCTTCCACGCTCCGGTAAGTTCTTCCAGCAAACCTTCCGCCGGATTGTGTCCGGTGCCGCGATAGCCGTTTTTCACCCACTCTTCGAGGATCAATCCCCCTTCGGTATGGCAGGAGGCGGAGTCGGCGTTGTACTCATACACCTTGATACCGCGTTCATCCATGCAGAAATCCATACGACCGGTGATCATATGATGGCGACGCCACTGCCAGGAGAGGCGCAGGCGCGGCCAGAGGATTTTGGGAATGTCGAAAAGCGCCAGCAGGTTATCATCTTTCAGCACTTTGTCGGTCGCGTGCAGATACATCAGATGCAGTTCGTTGGTCGCTTTAATCAGCTCCTGCTCGGCGCTTTCGGTGATGGTGAAATACTGGCAAGGATCTTTATTGATAAAGTGCCCATTCGCGCGGACATACGCCTGCTGTAAGGCATCGTCTTCGTTGAGCCATTTCCCGTCGAACTGACGCGTGTTCTTCAACCGTGCACCGCTGATTTTCAGCAGCTCGCCGTCAATTCCTGGCGCCGGTTCGCTATGTTCGGTGTCCGCCGTCTGGATCATCCAGCCGAGAATGTCGGTGTCGTTGAAGGTGTCGTGGATCCGATAACTGCCGTTCTCCACGCTGAGGCGCAGTTCACGCGTCCACTGCTGGCCCAGCGGAAGCGGAGAGTGAATAACGTTCTGCTCCGCAATACGAACTTTGTCACCCAACAGCTGGGTGATCACCGCCACGTGGCCGGTTTCATGGAACTCGCCGCCCTTTTGCCAGATCAACAGCGCCCCCGTTTGCGGCGCGCGTTTCGATCCATTGGCAAAAGCCTGAAGCGGGAGGATATTATCGTTCACCACCTCGCGCAAAAAACGCAGGGAGAAAATCTCCCACGCCATGCCGACGTCGGTGAAAACAAAACCGTAGTTGAGAAACAGGAAACGGCGGGCGAACTCAACACATTGCCACTTGTGGCCCATGTATTCGTTGCTGATATAGCTTCTGAATTCCGCATCTTCCGGGTAGTTGCGCGGATCCAGGCTGCCGTAGTTTGAAGAGTAAATCGCCACGCCACCCGGCGCATAGCCTAACAACGTTCCAAATGGAGCGTCACTGCTTAACTTTCCTTTACGCATGTATCCAACCTAAAAACAGGCAGGCGGCAATTTTTGAGGGGTTGTCGTCGTCTGCACGTTGTAATTAACCTGACAGAGGTGGATTTATCATACACCTGCGTGGCAAATTATTCGTCGCAACAATGTCGAAAATATTCACATCATCAGGAGTCAACATGAGCATACAGGCGCAGCCGCTGGAATGGGGTCACGGCCCCCGCACGTTCGAAGTGTTCCTGGAACCGACCTGCCCGTTCTCGGTTAAAGCATTCAATAAGCTCAACGCGTTTCTGGAACAGGCGGGCGAAGACAAGGTCACGCTTAAAATCCGTTTACAGTCGCAGCCGTGGCATCTGTTCTCCGGGGTGATTGTGCGCTGTATTCTGGCCGCATCCACCCTGCCCGATGGCAAAGCGGCGGCACATAAAGTGATGCAGGCGGTGGCCGATCGTCGTGATGAGTTTGAATTTACCGACCACTGCAGCGGCCCAAATATGCAGGCTACGCCGGAAGAGATCATCGCCCGGATTGAGCGCTACAGCGGGGTGCAGGTCGCGCAGGCCTTTGCTCGCCCTGAACTGCAAACCGAGATTAAATGGCACTGTAAATACGCGCGTCAGAACGGTATTCACGTCTCGCCTACCTTTATGGTCAACGGACTGGTGCAGGTGGATTTGGGCAGCGGCGATGACATTGAGGTGTGGGTGAAGCGGATCCTGGGCTAGCGCCACCCGACACCTTCAGATCTCAAACCTTAAATAACCAGCACGCCGCGAAATGCCCTGGGGCAATCTCCTGCATCGCCGGTTCCTGCGCCTGGCAAACCGGCATGACGTGCGGACAGCGGCTACAGAACTTACAGCCTGGCAGAACCGAGGTTGGCCCGGGGGTTTCGCCGCGTAAGGTGGTGTCTTCGAGGTGGCGAACCCGCGGGTCGGGCTGGGGGACTGCCGCCAGCAGCGCACGCGTGTACGGGTGCGCCGGGTGCTGATACAGCGCATTCGCCGGCGCAACCTCCACCAGCTTGCCGAGATACATCACCCCGATACGGCTGGAGATATGGCGCACCATCGACAGGTCATGGGCGATAAACAGATAGGTTAACGCCAGCTCCTGCTGAAGGTCCTGCAGAATATTCACCACCTGGGCCTGCACCGAGACATCCAGCGCCGAAAGCGGCTCATCGCAGAGCACGAACTCCGGGCGTACGGACAACGCGCGCGCAATGCTAATACGCTGTCGTTGCCCGCCGCTGAACTCATGCGGGAACCGTTCAAGGTGTTCCTGCTTAAGCCCGACTTTGTAGAGCAGCGTTTCCGTACGTTCCCGCTGTTCTTCCCGGCTGTAGCCGTGGATCTGCATCGGCTCGGCCACCAGTTGCTGCACGGTCATGCCCGGATTGAGCGAGGAATAGGGATCCTGAAAAATCGCCTGCATGCGTTTACGCAGCGGCTTGAGCTCTTTTTCACGGGCGTGGGCAATCGCCTGACCGTCAAAATGGATCTCGCCCGAGGTGATGTCGAACAGGCGCAGGATGGCGCGTCCGAGGGTCGATTTTCCGCAGCCGGACTCCCCTACCAGGCCAAAGGTTTCGCCACGCTGAATATCAAAACTCACGCCATCCACCGCTTTTATTGCCAGGCCTTTACGCAACAGCCCCGCGTTCAGCTGATAATGTTTACGCAGTTCGCGCACGCTCACTAACGGCGTTTGTTTTTCGCTCATGCCTGAACCTCCCGATCTGCCCATAGCCAGCAGGCGGCGCGATGGCCTTCTCCGGCGGTGTAAAACGTCGGCTGTCTATCGCACTGCGGCATCCGCATCGGGCATCGTTCGGCGAAAGGGCAGCCCGGCGGGGGAATAAGCAAGCCCGGCGGCGTGCCTTCGATAGGTGACAGACGCTGATTCACCGCATCCGGGCGGGGCAAAGAAGCCAGAAGCCCCTGAGTGTACGGGTGTGCCGGACGATAAAAAATGTCCTCCACGCTCCCCTCTTCCATCACCAGCCCGCCGTACATCACCACGACCCGGCTACACACCTGCGCCACCACGCCGAGATCGTGGGTGATCAGCAAAATCGCGGTTTGGGTCTTCTGCTGCAGGCTTTTCAGCAGCCGCAAAATCTGTGCCTGAATGGTCACGTCCAGCGCGGTCGTCGGCTCGTCGGCAATCAGCAGCTTCGGATGGCAGGAGAGCGCAATGGCGATCATCACGCGCTGGCGCATTCCGCCGCTAAACTCGTGCGGGTACTGACCGTAGCGGCGCTCAGCTTCCACAATGCCTACCTGCTCCAGCATGGCTATCGCCGCCGCTTTGGCCGCTTTTTTAGAAAGCTTTTTATTTCGCACCAGGATCTCAGACATCTGCTTGCCGACAGTCAGCACCGGGTTCAGCGCCGTCATGGGATCCTGGAAAATCATTGCGATCTCATTGCCGCGAATGGTGCGCATCTGCTCGGGCGTTTTCTGCGCCAGATCGTCATTCTGAAAACGAATGCTCCCCCCGGCGATCCGCCCGTTGTTTCCCAGAAGCTGAACGATCGACTTGCAGGTTACGCTTTTCCCGCAGCCGGATTCACCGACAATGCCAACCAGTTCACCCGGCTGAACGTGAAAGCTCACGCCGCGCACCGCGTGTACGTCGCCATCGCGCGTGCGGAACGTGGTGTGCAAATTATCGAGTTCTAATAAGTTACTCATCGCGGTTCGCTCCCGGCTCAAAGGCGGTGCGGAATACGTCGCCCAATACGTTAAAACTGAACACCGTCAGCAGGATCAGAATGCCGGGGAATATGGCCAACCACGAGGCCTCACCAATGTAAGACTGCGCGTTATTGAGCATGCTTCCCCATGACGCTGCAGGCGCCTGCACGCCCAGCCCCAGAAAGCTCAGGGTGGATTCCATTAAAATGGCAGAGGCGATATTCAGCGTGGCGGCCACGATGATGGTCGGCAGCACGCCGGGGACAATATGCCGCAGGATAATGCGCAGTGGATGTTCCCCCGATGCGCGGGCATAAAGCACATACTCACGCTCTTTAACCGAGAGGGTTTCTGCACGCACCAGCCGCGACATGTTCATCCACGTCAGCAGGCTGATAATCAGAATGATGTTGTCTACGCCCGGCTTGAGGTAGGCATTCACCACCAGCAGCAGAAAGAATGCCGGTATAGCCATCAGAATATCGACGGCGCGCATCATCAGGTTATCGAGCCAGCCACCGAAATAGCCGCTTACCGTCCCGACCACCGTGCCAATCAGCGTGGAAAAGATCATCGCAAGAATGCCGACCATCAGTGAAATCTGTCCGCCGTAAAGCGCCCGGGTAAAGTAATCCCGGCCGTACTCATCGGTACCAAACCAGTGTGCGGCATCGGGCGGCAGCGTGCGCGCGCCGAGCGCCATCTGGTCAGGATCGTACGGACTCAGCCCAGCGCAAAGCGCGGCGACAATAAAAATGAAAAGGATAAATAGCGAGAACTGCGCCGGACGGTTGCGGCGCAGCTGGTGACGAACCTGTTGCCAGCATCTGCTCATCCGGGTTACCTCAGGGTACGTATGCGGGGATCGGCGAAGCGATAAAGCAAATCGGCGATCAGATTGCCAACGATCAGCATCATTGAAGAGAGCATGACGATCGCCATGATCAGCGGATAGTCCAGCGAGGCGATCGACTGGATCCCCAGCAGCCCCATCCCCGGCCACGAGAAGACGCTTTCCGTCACGTAGGCGCCGACAACAAGCTCGCCAAACGACAGGCCAAACAGGGTGATGACCGGCAACAGCACGTTTTTCAGCACATGGCGGAACAGAATGCTGGAACGCGTAGCGCCGTAGGCGAGCTGGGTCTGCACATAGTCGGCAGAAAGCTGCGAGATGGTATTCGAACGGATGTAACGCACGTAGCTGGAAAGGTTGTAAAAGGTAAGCGCAATACACGGCAGTACGCCGTGGCGCACCACATCCAGCCAGCTGTCGTCCATGCCGATGGTGCGCATTCCCATGCTGGGAAACCAGTTGAGCTGCACGGCAAAAACGGTAATCAACAGAATACCGAGCCAGAAAATGGGCACCGAAATGCCAATATAGGCGAACAGATTCAGCACATGATCCAGCCAGCGATGCTTAAACGCCCCTGCCAGAAGACCCAGCGGTACAGCTAGAACGATGGCCAGCAGCAGCGACGCGCCCATCAATCCGAGCGTAGCCGGTATACGCTCGCCGATCATCTCCAGCACGGGACGGTGATAGATCAGCGAATAGCCAAGATCGCCCTGCAAAACGTTTTTTAGCCACAGGACGTACTGCGTCACCAGCGGCTTATCCAGCCCCATACTCTGGCGAATACGCTCGATATCGTCCGGGGCCATGCGCGGCGTAATGTACGCCGCCACCGGATCGCCGGGCGCAAGTTTGACCAGCAAAAACGCCACCAGTGAAATAAAGAAAAGCATCGGCAGAAGCTGCAGCAGCCGACGCGTAAGTAATGTGTTCACGACATGCCCTTAAAAAGCCCCGATCCGTCGACCGGGGCAACAGCTTATTTTTGGTAGATTTTTGACAGATCCTGGAACAGGTAAACCGGCTTCGGTTCCGCTTCCTGGGTGCCGCCGAAGCGTTTATCCACCGCAACGGTCGCATTGGTATAGGCGATGGGGTAGTACGTCATGTCGTTCGCCACGGTTTGCTGAATGTGCCGATAGATATCGGCGCGTTTTGCGGCATCGGACTCCACGGCGCCTTTATCCCAGAGGGCATCGAACTGCGGATTTTTGTAGTGCGCGTAGTTATATGCCTCGTTGCTCATAAACAGCGATTTGTAGCCGTCCGGCTCTGAGCCCATGATGTAGCCCCCAAGATTCAGCTCCCACGCGGTGTTGTTCATGTCCAGGCTGCGCTGAGACATCGCGTTGGAATCCAGCGGCATCAGCTCCACGTTCACCCCTATCCCCTTCAGCGCCTGTTGAATGTAGAGCGCCATGCTCTCCTGGGTTTTGTTGGTGTTCACGTACGCCAGGCGCAGCTTGAGGTTATCCGGCGCGCCGGAGGCTTTGAGCAGATCTTTCGCTTTTTGCCGATCGAACCGGTATTGCTCCACATCGTCGGTCTGGTAGAGCGTATCCGGCGTCAGGAAGGAGGTCGCCGGTTTGGCGTAATCCAGAGAGGTAAACGCGGTCTGGGTCAGCTCGTCTTTATTGATGGCATAAGCGATGGCCTGACGCAGTTCCTTACTCTTCATGACCGGCACGTTCTGATTGAAGGTCATGTAAGCCAGGCGACCTTCCGGATAGACCACGAAGTCAAACTTGCCGGTGTTTTTTAGGCGATTCACGTCCTGCGGGTCAACCATCTTGAGGTTGATTTCCCCATTTTGTAGCGCAAGGTTGGCAGAGTTGCTGTCTTTCGCAAAACGGTAGGTGACGGAATCGAGCTTCGCTTTGCCGTTCCAGTAATCGTCAAAACGGGTCAGGGCATAATACTGCCCGGCGCGATACTCCTTAAACTTGAACGGCCCGGAACCCACCGGCGCATCGTTTTTGCTGCTCTTTTCCAGGTCGCCTTCACTGGCGAACACGTGTTGCGGGATCGGGTAGATCTGTACCAGCGTTCCGGTAAAGGCAGCGCTCACCTGCGGCAGTGTGAACTTCACGGTACGATCGTCGACCTTGCTGACGACGACGGGTTTATCACCGTAGGTAAACATGCTGCGGAAGAAGCTGTGCTGTTTCGCATCCAGCAGTTTATTGAAGGTGAACACCACATCGTCCGCCGTCAGCGGCTGCCCGTCCTGCCATTTCAGGTTCGGTTTTAAGGTCAGGGTGTAGCTCAGGTTATCTGCGGATGGCGTCAGGCTTTCCGCGAGGCCCCACTCAATGTTGCCGTTGTTGAAGCTGTACAGCGGGGCATAAAGCGCCTGCATAATGGTTAAGGTAGTGCGGTCGCTGGCATAGAGCGGGTTCACGGCAAGCGGGTCGCCGGAGGTGATGCCGATAATGAGCGAACCGCCTTCTTTGGGCGCGTCGTTTTTTGCCGCCGGCGCATTATTCGTTTCTTTATTTTTCGCATCATCACAGCCTGCCAGACCTAAGGCGAGCGATACTACCACTGCCGATAACAGAAGCTTACGCATCTCACTAACTCCTTGCCTGATAAAGTATTTATTACTGCATCTTTTATTTATGTTGAAGCATCATATTCAGCTTTACGTATTTACGCATTAACAATGAAAATGCGATTTTCGATTAAGCTTATAACGCTTTTGATATATATAAGCGCCAGAAGGAATAGCGGGGGATTGATTGCGCTCACAACGTTAAACGCTTCACACATCTCCTGCTACACTGCCTCAAACACATCACTAAAAGGCAGATCAACATGTCAGACAACGCATATCAGCCACCGAAAGTGTGGGAATGGAAAAAGAACAACGGCGGCGCGTTCGCCAATATCAACCGTCCGATTTCCGGCGCAACCCATGAGAAAGACTTGCCTGTCGGCGCGCATCCGCTGCAGCTCTACTCGTTGGGAACACCAAACGGCCAGAAAGTCACCATCATGCTTGAAGAGCTACTGGCGCTGGGCGTGACGGAAGCGGAGTACGACGCATGGTTAATTCGTATCGGTGAAGGCGATCAGTTCTCCAGCGGCTTTGTTGAGGTGAACCCGAACTCGAAAATACCGGCACTGCGCGACCATTCCACAACGCCACCCACGCGCGTATTTGAATCCGGCAATATCCTGCTGTATCTGGCAGAAAAGTTTGGTCACTTCCTGCCAAAAGATCCGGCGGGACGAACTGAAACCCTGAACTGGCTGTTCTGGCTGCAAGGGGCCGCACCTTTCCTCGGCGGCGGTTTCGGCCACTTCTACAACTACGCGCCCGTGAAAATTGAGTACGCGATCGACCGCTTCACCATGGAGGCCAAGCGCCTGTTCGACGTGCTGGATAAACAGCTGGCACGCGGTCGTTACGTCGCGGGTGAAGAGTACACCATCGCCGATATGGCGATCTGGCCATGGTTCGGCAGCGTGGCGCTTGGCAGCGTCTATAACGCAGCCGAGTTCCTGGATGCAGAGAAGTACACCAACGTGCAGCGCTGGGCAAAAGATGTGGCAAATCGCCCGGCAGTGAAGCGCGGGCGCATTGTGAACCGCACCAACGGCGAGCTGAATGAGCAACTGCATGAGCGTCATGCGGCGAGCGATTTCGATACCCATACGGAAGATAAGCGTCAGGGTTAATCGTGTGGCCCTCAGCCCTCATGACAGGGCTGAGGGCCCGCGGCATCATTGTTCTCAGGAATGGATGACGAGGACAAGCATCATTGGCCTACCGGGAATGCAGGCAGGCTGGCAGACTTCACCGCGATGTCTGATCTCTCTGTACAAGGAACTGTTATGAAATACCTCAAAACCACGCTTCTTCTTAGCGCACTTCTCGTTTCCACCTCCAGCATGGCGATGGATAAAACCGCCGCCGGTGCAGTCGCGGGCGCGGCCATTGGCGCTATTGCGGGCAAAGACGTGAAATCCACCGTCGGCGGCGCGGTTGTGGGTGCCGGTACGGGCGCGATGTTTAAAAATGGCGACAAAGGTAAAGCAGCACGCAAAGGCGGTGCCGTTGGCGCTGTCGTTGGCGCAGGCGCGGCCGCGGTGACGGGCAATAGCGTGTTAAAAGGTGCAGCTGTCGGCGCCGGTTCTGGCGCGCTGATTGGTGAAGCAACGCATTGATAAACATGGCCCGGTTCTTTTGACCGGGCACTATGAATTATGTTTTCAGAGGCAGGCTCGGAGATATCGTTGCTTCGACATCACCGTATTGATCTTCTGACAGAGCTCAACGTCGTTCTTCGCGCCAATCTTTTGCATAATTCTCCGCTTATGGCTGCTTATCGTTTTTTCACTGCGAAACAGTCTTTTCGATATTTCAACGCCCGATAGCCCCTCCCCAAAATAGGTGATAATCCTATGCTCTGTGGGCGTGAATTTAATATCCGTATCAATACTTTGTTTATGTTGGGCACGGAGAGTTAAAGGACTCAGGTAGCGTTTTTTACGCATAGCCATTTCAATGATATCGCGCATATGGATATTTATTTCATCCACACACAACAGGGAGCAACGAAAATCGTTCACCAGACTCTGTATAAACGTTTTCTGCAACGCATTGACCAGTATCAATATAGACTTACATTGCAATAAGGGCAGAACATCGGGCGGTAAGTCATTTACCGTTTTGCTTTGGGTTGCATCTACAACCAGAAGCGGGATGTCGTCATTCCCGGTGAATGAATAGGGTGCAATATCATACTCCCAATTTTTATGGTTACACGCCATATTTTCCAGGCAGCTGCGTATTCCTGTCAGATAAATATTATCTTGCGCAATATATCGAATCTGAAAGGTGTGCGTTGAGGTCTTATTCATAAAGTGAGGTAAGTAATGAAATTTGAGACATTAAATTTATCCAACCAGAACTATTTTCAATGTTCAGGCGAATACGTGCATTACGCTTAAACGTGAATACCGTTTTATAATTACACGTACGACGCGTCGCTATCTCCTTTGTTTGCAGACCGGAAGCGTAATCCAGTAAAACATTAAGTTCTGCTGGAGAGAGGCAATCACCATGCCGTTTTGCCACACTGGGCTTACTGAATAGCTTATTCAACTCGCTTTCCAACCGATCTTCAGTAGTGCAGAGATCGACGCCTACCCCCATCAACATTTTAGTCAGCAATACATCCTGAACGGGCAGATAAACAAACGAGGTTAGGGACATACTCCGGGTATAATGTAAGATGCGAATAAAGCTGGGGATCATATTTCCAATGCCACCGAGACCTGCAAGCAAAATTTGTCTGTCATCCCCTTGATTGCAAATCGTCTCAATAAGTTTTTCCAAAGACCAACAATGCACAACCTCACAATGATGATTGTGTAAGAGGGAACAAACTCCACTACGAACCAATGCCCGAGGTTCAAAAAGAATGACCCGATTAATCGGGGAAGAGCTGTTCATTACCAAATTTCCTGATAAATAGTGTGGAGACAGGATAATTCTCAGGCAATGTTATTCAATGAAAATGCGATCCAATTTAGGATGCGATAACTCACAAAATGCCTTATCGTAAATTCTCTTCTTTTTTCAACATCATATTTACAATGCCAAGTAAACTGGCAAGAATTACTCTGGTCTCCGAAGGATCGTCGCATGTCCGGGCAGGCGTTAAAACAGCCGCTCCAGAATCCGAAAAAGCGCAGCGCGGCGAGGGGGACAACGCTTATCTCCATTTCACCCACGGGGACAGATGATGAAACAGCGCCGACAGCAGAATATCGTTGAATTGCTGCGCAACTGTGATTGGCTAGCCACCGATATCCTGGCAGAAAAGCTTGATGTCAGTAAAGAGACGATCCGCCGCGATCTGAGCGCCCTTCAGCAGCAGGGTAAGATCCTGCGCCAGCACGGCCGGGCACGCCTGATTCACCCGAAGAGCCGTGACGGCGGCGAGCCCTTTGGCGCACGGTTGAAAAGCCATTATGGCGATAAGGTTGATATCGCCCGCCACGCCCTGGACTGGATTAGCGAAGGCATGACCATCGCCCTTGATGCCAGCTCAACCTGCTTTCAGCTGGCGCGCCAGCTGCCGAATATTGAACTCACCGTTTTTACCAACAGCCTGCCCATCTGCCATGAAATGGCCAGGCGCGACCGCATCACGCTTATTTGTTCGGGCGGCACGCTGGCGCGTAAGTATCGCTGCTATGTGAATCCGGCGCTGGTCACACAGCTTAAAAGCCTGGAGATCGATCTGTTCATCTTCTCCTGTGAGGGGGTCGATGAGCAGGGCACCATGTGGGATCCGGTTGAGCATAACGCGGCTTATAAAGCCCAGCTGTTAAGCCGCGCCAGCCAGTCGCTGCTGTTGATTGATAAAAGCAAATTCCAGCGGTCGAGCGAGGTGAGGATCGGCATGCTGTCACAGGTCACGCAGGTTATTCACGGCGATCCTGTTTCCAGACGGTAATGATAAGGCCGCACGCGGCGGCCTCGGGGTGAAGACTATGCGGTCAGGCGGAATTTTTGCACCGAACGCTGGAGTTCTTCCGTTTGACGTTCAAGCGCAGCGGCGGCTGCGGAGACCTGTTCAACGAGCGAGGCGTTCTGCTGCGTCACCCCATCCATCTGGGTAATGGCAATGCCAACCTGAGAAATGCCCTTGCTTTGCTCCTCAGACGCAGAGGCGATCTGCTTCATGATGGTGGTCACTTCGGTCACATCGCGCAGAATGGCTTCCATGGTCGTGCCGGTATCGTTAACCAGCTGCGCGCCCTGCTCAACACGCGCTACGGAATCGGCGATCAGTCCTTCAATCTCTTTTGCTGCATTCGCGCTTCGGCTTGCCAGATTACGGACCTCGCCCGCGACCACCGCAAAACCGCGCCCCTGCTCACCCGCACGAGCCGCTTCCACGGCGGCGTTGAGCGCCAGAATATTGGTCTGGAAAGCAATGCTGTTGATCACGTTGGTGATTTCAGCAATTTTCTTCGAGCTGTCGGAGATGCCGCTCATAGTGGTAACCACATCCTCCACCAGCGAGCCGCCCCGGCTGGCTGTCGTGGACGCAACATCCGCCAGCTCGCTTGCCTGACGCGCGCTTTCGGCGTTCAGTTTCACCGTGGCGGTCAGCTGCTCCATGCTGGCGGCGGTCTCTTCCAGCGCTGCCGCCTGCTCTTCCGTACGGGAAGAGAGATCGTTGTTACCGCTGGAAATTTCGGTCGCGCCGCGCCAGATATTTTCGCTGCCGGAACGGATAGTGCTAACCGCTTCGCGCAGGCTGTCCTGCATGGCGCTCAGCAGAGGAACCAGCTGTCCGACGCAGTTACGGCCAAACGGCTCGATCGGCTGACTGAGATCGCCCTGAGCAATTTGGCGGAACTGCTGGCGGATGCGATCCAGCGGTTTAACCAGCATGGCTACCAGGTAGCGGTCAGAGAAGATCAGGATCAGCAGGCCCATAAGCGTGGCTGCAATAATCACCGTGCGGGTCATGCTGGTGAGACCATCAACGACCACGCGGGTGCTGTCGAGTGCCTTCGCGGCAGCATTGTTGAAGTTTTCAGCAGCAGCGCCAAACGCGCGGCTCAGCGGTGGCGTAACGCTGTTGGCCAGCTGGCGATACCCCTCAAGCGAGCCTTGCTTTGCCTGCTGCATTTGCGGCGTCACGCCCTGCTCAAGCAACGCTTGCCAGGTGCCAATGACCTGAGCGGAAACTTGCTCATCCATTGGGCCGGGCGAAATAGCCTTCATCTCCGCCAGCTTGCTGGTCATGTTATCCAGTGCCTGCTGAGCCGAGGCCAGATCCGGTGTACCGCCCGCGGCTTTGGTTTCCATTGCACGGCTCAGGCGCGTAACAAAGCGAAAATATTGATCGTTACCCTGGCTGAGTACCGTCATCTGTTTTACCAGCTGCCGGTCAACCTCGTTGCCATCAGAAACGCGAGACAGTGACCAGGTGCTGTACAGGCCAACACCCGCCCACATTAAACAAAAGATGCCCAGAATCATCAGCATGACGAAACGGATCGTGAAATTACGGAGCATATTCATAAATCTTCCTTGCCGTGAGGGTGAGTTCGCCCGCAGGCGAACACTTCTCTCGTTATCGGCAGGAAAAGCGGAAATTATAACCTTTTGTGATTATTTTTGATTAGCGTGGCTTCATTGGTACCACAGCAGTGGTTAATACTTATGCGTTCATCGCTTCTCATCAGGATTTGTGATTTGATAATTAAAGAATAAAAACATTGTTTCGAAAATTCATTGATAAGAAAGGAGACATCATGTCCTGGCACCCTTACACCGGCCGCTATGAGAATATGCAGTACCGTTACTGCGGAAAGAGCGGTCTGCGCCTGCCCGCGCTGTCGCTGGGCCTGTGGCACAGCTTCGGTCACGTCCAGCCGCTTGATTCCCAGCGGGCACTTCTGCGTAAAGCATTCGATCTGGGCATAACCCACTTCGATCTCGCCAATAACTACGGCCCGCCGGCGGGCAGCGCGGAAGAGAATTTTGGCCGTCTGCTGCGGGAAGATTTTGCCGCGTATCGCGATGAGCTGATTATTTCCACCAAAGCGGGCTACGACATGTGGCCAGGGCCATACGGTTCAGGCGGTTCGCGCAAATACCTTCTCGCCAGTCTCGACCAGAGCCTGAAGCGCATGGGCGTGGAGTATGTCGATATTTTCTATTCCCACCGCGTGGATGAAAACACGCCGATGGAGGAGACGGCTGCGGCGCTGGCTCATGCCGTGCAAAGCGGAAAGGCGCTGTACGTTGGGATTTCTTCTTACTCAACGGAGCGCACGCAGAAAATGGCCGAGCTGCTGCGTGAGTGGAAGATCCCGCTGCTTATCCATCAGCCGTCCTATAACCTGCTGAACCGCTGGGTAGACAAAACCGGCCTTCTGGATGCGCTGGCCGCGAACGGTACCGGCTGTATCGCCTTTACCCCGCTGGCGCAGGGCCTGCTGACCGGTAAATACCTGAACGGCATTCCTGAAGATTCAAGAATGCAGCGCGAAGGTAAAAAGGTGCGCGGCCTGACGGAGAAAATGCTCACCGAAGAGAACCTGAACAGCCTGCGTTTACTGAATGAGATGGCGCACGCGCGCGGGCAGACGATGGCGCAGATGGCGCTAAGCTGGCTGTTGAAGGATGAACGCGTGACGTCAGTGCTGATTGGCGCCAGCCGTCCGGAACAGCTGGAAGAGAACGTTCAGGCGCTGAGTAATCTGCGTTTTACCGACGAGGAGCTGAAGCGGATAGATAGGCATATTACGGACGGTGCGTTGAATTTGTGGCAGGCGTCGTCGGATAAATAGTGGGTATTCACCCTCTTCCCATTGGGGAGAGGGTAAGTCGTCATGCTTTACTTCTTACTGATCTTATCCAGATACCCCATCACAAACGCCGACAGCACAAACGTCAGGTGGATAATCACATACCACATCAGCTTGTTATCAGGGACATTCTTCGCGTCCATAAACACGCGTAACAGGTGGATTGAAGAGATTGCCACAATCGCAGCGGCCACTTTGTTTTTCAGCGACGTGGCATCCATTTTGCCCAGCCAGCTCAGCTTCTCTTTGTGTGCGTCAATATTAAGCTGGGAGACAAAGTTCTCATAACCCGAGAACATTACCATCACCAGTAATCCTCCCACCAGGGTCATGTCCACCAGTGACAGCAGCACCAGGATCAAATCTGCCTCAGCAATAGAAAAAATGTTCGGCAGAACATGTAAGATTTCCTGGAAGAACTTAATCGTCAGGGCGACCAGTGCCAGGGAAAGGCCAAAATAGACGGGCGCCAGTATCCAGCGGGAGGCGTACATCGCGTTTTCAAAGAAGCGTTCCATAAAGTCCTGTCTGCAAACCAAACCAGTGCGCAGTATATCGCAACGGTGCTAACTGTTTGCAACAACTAACCAACACAACGCCTACACGTCCTCGGGGTTTACCTCCGGACGCGTGTACTCCGGCCAGACCAATACCACCAGCTCCGGATAGGCTTCCAGGCTAAACTCACGAAAGCACTGGCGCAGGTTTAATACGTCCAGATCGGAATACGACACCTTCTCACCGTTAAGACAACGCTTTTTAATATTGTCATAATATTTATAGACCGCCGAATTCAGGTCGCTGCAGCGGCGTTGCGCTTCAAACAGCCCCGGCGTGTCATTAATTTCTGACATTTTCATTCGCTTAATTGTGGCGTGCAAAAAGTCGATATATTCGTGGTTGACCCGCCAGTACCAAACCGGCGTCACGGAGTTCATCAAAACGGAGAAATGATCTTCCCCTTCCTCTTTCGTCATCAGTTCGGGCTGCGGGGGCACGCTGGCGTCTTTAAACTCTTTCGTTTTATTGAACTCTTGCATCAATAAAAGAACACCAGCAGTCAGTAACAGTAATGTAATGACCGTAAAAAAAATGCTGTTCATGGGCGGGCTCCATTTTTTTTGATTTTAAATTTGCCTCATGTTATTGTCAACGAATCTCACGCCTTTACCAACCCTACCCTGTTGTATTTAAAGGAAATTAAAAAATGCTGCCCGACAATCTCGTCCCGGCTAAGTACCACATTACGCCTGTGGAACAGCAACCGAAGGAAGCGGAAAAAGAGGCTAATTTCACTCAGGGAAAAAGAAATCTCTCCGATTTCGAGTCAGATATATTAATTGGAGTTTCCGGAACTGGCAAATCCCGTAATATGCTGCTGGAAGAGCATGACCGTCATATAAAAGATCGTTTATTTCGCGCCGTGAAAATTGAAGCCCTGGTACATCTGCTGGATGACCTGCAGGCCGAAGGTGAAATAGATGCTCAGAAACTCAGCCAAATAATTTCCGAAAAAACCAAAGAAATAAATGAATCGGGCAATGAAATTTGGCTTAATCTAATTACTCGTGAAAAAAACAACCCCATTTTTTATGACTTCGGGGACAATTAACGTGAAACCCGCTAGCGATAATAATGTTTATTTAGCTTTAGATGATAAAAAAAGCGATGAGTTTATCTTAAAGCAAAATCTTGAAGCATTGAAAAACACGAAAAACGCTGAGATGACGCGTATTACACAGGACCTGGTATCGATCCCGGCAACGCTGGTACGTCTAAAATGGCAGAACCGCCGCGAAATTTATCCTCTGCAGGTGAAGGAAGAGATATACGGTGCGGTAATGAATGCCATCATTGAACAGCGGCCCGAGCTGAAAGAGAAAATCCTGGGACGGCTGGAGGCGCATTACCAGTACCTGCTCGCCAGAGAGACCGCAACGCTGCGCCTGACGCGCAAACTGTCTGAAGGTGCGTATCGTACCTCAAACGTCACGTATGTTGCGCTCAATGAAGATGCGCACGCCGACGCCCCTGGCGAAACAAAACGCTGAGCCTTATTTCAGGCAAAAAAAAGCTGACTTTCGCCAGCTCTTCATTTTATTTTGCGGCCGCTTTCTCTTCGCCGACCAGGCCAATCTTCAGGTAACCCGCCTGATGCAGCGTGTCCATTACCCTCATCATGGTTTCGTAGTCGACGGTTTTATCCGCACGGAAGAAGACCGTGGTGTCTTTTTTCCCACCGGTAAGCTGGTCCAGCGCCGGAATAACTGACGCATCCGTCACCGGGTCGTTGCCGAGGAACATGGACTTATCCGCCTTCACCGACAGATAGATAGGTTTTTCCGGACGCGGCTGCGGCTGGCTGGAAGAGGCCGGCAGATTAACCTTCACGTCAACCGTCGCCAGCGGCGCAGCCACCATAAAGATAATCAGCAGAACCAGCATAACGTCGATAAACGGCGTCACGTTGATTTCGTGCATTTCGCCGTTATCGTCCAGATTTTCGTTAAGACGCATTGCCATAAAATTAACCTACGCGCAGTTTAGACGCCGCATGTACCGGTTTAACGGAGCTGGCATTCAGATCAAGGTCGCGGCTTTGTAACAGCAGAACCTGCGCAGCAACGTCGCCGAGGGTCGCTTTGTAGCTGCCAATCATACGCGCGAAGATGTTATAGATAACCACTGCCGGAATCGCCGCAACCAGGCCGATCGCCGTGGCCAACAGCGCCTCTGCGATACCCGGGGCAACAACGGCCAGGTTCGTCGTTTGAGTCTGTGCAATGCCGATAAAGCTGTTCATGATGCCCCAGACCGTACCGAAGAGACCGACGAACGGAGAAATTGCGCCAATAGTCGCCAGATACCCATTCCCACGCCCCATATGACGCCCCACGGCGGCAACGCGACGCTCCAGGCGGAAGCCGGTACGTTCTTTAATGCCTTCGTTATCTTCACTGCCTGCGGAGAGTTCCAGTTCGTTTTGCGCTTCGTTCACCAACAGGGAACTCAGGCTTTTCGCATGGAAGGATGAGATCATGTCGGATGCCTGATCCAGAGAGCGGGCTTCAGCCAACTGCTGCTGTTCGCGCTTGAGGCGACGTTTCTGAGAAATAAGCTCGACGCTCTTACTGAAGAAGATAGCCCAGGTGACAACGGACGCCAGAATCAGGCCGATCATCACAATCTTAACCACGATGTCAGCATGATGATACATGCCCCAGACGGAGAGATCCGTCTGCATCAAATTATTACCCACTCTGTATCTCCAGGACGCAAATTACAAATTCTGACCGTAATAATATCAAAACGTCGTCGAATTGATAGTAGTTCTCATTAGTATTTACATACTGCCGTAATTTCCGCTCACTTTCCTTGCGCTTACGCAGTAAAAATTTCTTATGCGTATTTTTCATAAAATTTTCTGCTTATTCGATACGCCTGCGGATGCAGTTTTTTACAATCGTGGTAGTCTGGACGTCCAGACGTATAAAAACAGGGTTAGCGAACATGACAAAGAAGCATCTTGATACCACGCTGGTACAGGCCGGACGCAGCAAAAAATACACCCAGGGATCGGTCAACAGCGTGATTCAACGGGCCTCCTCGCTGGTGTTTGATACCTTAGCGGATAAAAAAGAAGCGACCCGTAACCGCGCAAAAGGTGGATTGTTTTACGGTCGTCGCGGCACGCTAACCCATTTTTCACTTCAGGAAGCCATGTGTGAACTGGAAGGTGGCGCTGGCTGCGCGCTATTCCCGTGCGGTGCGGCGGCGGTGGCCAACACCATTCTGGCGTTTGTCGAACAGGGCGATCACATCCTGATGACCAACACCGCCTACGAGCCGAGCCAGGACTTCTGTACCAAAATCCTCAGCAAGCTTGGCGTAACCACAGGCTGGTTCGACCCGCTGATTGGTGAAGGTATCGCTGAGCTTATTCAGCCAAACACGCGCATTGTGTTTCTGGAATCGCCGGGCTCTATCACCATGGAAGTGCATGACGTTCCGGCCATCGTGAAGGCCGTGCGCAGCAAAGCGCCGGATGCCGTCATCATGATTGACAACACCTGGGCCGCAGGCGTGCTGTTTAAGGCGCTGGACTTCGATATTGATGTTTCTATTCAGGCAGCCACGAAGTACCTGATAGGTCACTCCGACGGCATGATCGGCACCGCCGTGTCTAATGCTCGCTGCTGGGAACAACTGCGCGAAAATGCCTATCTGATGGGTCAGATGGTGGATGCCGATACCGCCTACATGACCAGCCGCGGCATCCGCACGCTGGGCGTGCGTTTGCGCCAGCATCATGAAAGTAGCCTGAAAGTCGCCGAATGGCTGGCACAGCACCCTCAGGTTGAACGCGTTAACCATCCCGCGCTACCGGGCAGTAAAGGCCACGCTTACTGGCAACGTGACTTTACAGGCAGCAGCGGGTTGTTCTCTTTCGTGCTTAAAAAGCGCCTGAATAACGACGAGCTGGCACGCTTTCTGGATAATTTTACGCTCTTCAGCATGGCCTACTCCTGGGGCGGGTTCGAATCCCTGATCCTGCCTAATCAGCCAGAGCAGATTGCCGCCCTGCGTCCCGGTGGCGAAGTAGACTTCACGGGAACGCTGATCCGACTGCATATCGGTTTAGAAAATGTGGACGATTTAATTGCCGATTTAGCGGCAGGATTTGAGCGTATCGTGTAGAGTGCTGGCTGAAAATGTACTCCCTGGACTCTTTTGTGAACATTACGCTAAGAAAAGTCTGCATGAGTTGCGCCCGCGATCAAACCCAGCGGGCTAATTAGGGAGTACAATAGCGCTATATCTGCTGTTCCACAGGAAAGTCCATGGCTGTTATTCAAGATATTATTACAGCGCTCTGGCAACACGATTTTGCCGCGCTAGCCGACCCTCACGTGGTAGGTATTGTCTATTTCGTGATGTTCGCAACCCTGTTTCTGGAAAATGGACTACTGCCCGCCTCTTTTTTACCCGGTGACAGCCTGCTTCTGCTTGCAGGGGCGTTAATCGGTAAAGGCGTCATGGACTTCGTTCCGACAATGATTATCCTCACCTCTGCTGCCAGCCTGGGCTGCTGGCTGAGCTATCTTCAGGGCCGCTGGCTGGGCAACACCCGCGTGGTGAAAAGCTGGCTAGCGCAGTTACCGCATAAATATCATCAGCGCGCGACATGCATGTTTGACCGACACGGTCTGCTGGCGCTGCTGGCCGGGCGTTTCCTGGCGTTTGTGCGCACCCTGCTGCCAACGATGGCGGGGATCTCCGGACTGTCGAACCGTCGCTTCCAGTTCTTCAACTGGCTGAGCGCGCTGCTGTGGGTTGGCGTCGTCACGGCGCTCGGCTACGGGCTGAATATGATCCCGTTCGTGAAGCACCATGAAGATCAGGTAATGACTTTCCTGATGATTCTACCGATGTTCCTGCTGGTTGCGGGGCTGGTGGGAACCATCGCGGTGGTGATTAAGAAGAAGTACTGTAGCGCCTGAGCGCCTCACCCTCTCCCCAAAAAGGGAGAGGGAAAAACGTTAAGCACCCTGCATCGTTCTGATGCGTGATGCATCTTCTCCCGGCGTAACGCCGAAATAACGCTTAAACTCCCGACTGAACTGCGACGGACTTTCATAACCCACCCGCATCGCCGCCGCGCTGGCCTTCATGCCGTCATGAATCATCAGCATGCGCGCCTTATGCAGCCGGAATGTTTTCAGGTACTGCAACGGCGAGGTGCTGGTCACCGACTTGAAGTTATGGTGAAACGCGGAGACGCTCATGTTGGCTTCCGCCGCCAGCTGGTCGACGCTGAGGTTCTCCGTGTACTGGCTTTCAATGCGCTTGAGCACGCGGCTGATCAGGCTGAAGTGTGTCTGCCGGCTCACCAGCGCCAGCAGCGCTCCGCCCCCCGGCCCCATCAAGACGTGATAGAGAATTTCACGGACAATCTGCTTACCGAGAATACGTGCATCCAGCGGCCGGTCCATCACGTCAAGCAGGCGTTCGATCGCGCAGAGGATCTCCTCGGATAGCGTTGCAGAGTTAATCCCGCTCGCCGCCATCGACGGCTGGAAAAGCTCGTCTTCACCAATCTCCATGAGCAGCTCCTGCAGCTGAAGAATATCGACGTTGACGCGAATGCCTGCCAGCGGAACGGCCTCTGTCGCGAAAGTTTCACATTCAAAGGGTAAAGGTACTGTCAGGAGCAGATATTCATTGGTGTCGTAGCGAAACACGCGCTCGTTGATATAGCCAATTTTATGCCCCGAGAAGAGAAAAACGATGCCTGGCTGATACATCACCGGCGTACGGGTGCCGGGCTGCGTCCCGTAAAGCAGGCGAATATCCGGAAGCAATGTGGCTGTATTATTTCCATTATCTATCAATCTCTTAATCTGCGACGTTAGCTGAAGGCAGATGGCTTCGCGGTTCATAGTGAGTGACTCCGGGTACGGTTTCCGACGCTGACAGTGTGCGCATTTTCTCGCGGTTTCTCCAGCACTCTGTAGAAATGGGCAAGACATCGGCAGGAATGTGCATTGAGGGGATAGCCCCAGCCCGCCACAATGTGCAGCATCAGGTAGCCATCTGCGCCACCACGGTTTTTCACCCACGATAGGGAACGAGCAATGAACAACTTTAATCTCCACACCCCAACCCGCATTCTGTTTGGTAAAGGCGCCATCGCCGATCTGCGTGTGCAGATCCCCGCTGACGCTCGCGTGCTGATCACCTACGGTGGCGGCAGCGTAAAAAAAACCGGCGTGCTGGATCAGGTGTACAGCGCTCTCGAAGGTATGGACGTGCGTGAGTTCGGCGGTATTGAACCCAACCCGTCTTATGAAACGCTGATGAACGCCGTCAGCATCGCCCGTGAAGAGAACATCACCTTCCTGCTGGCGGTGGGCGGCGGTTCCGTACTGGACGGCACCAAATTCATCGCGGCTGCTGCCCACTACGCTGACGGCATCGATCCGTGGCATATCCTGGAAACCCGCGGCAGCGACATCACAAGCGCCATCCCGATGGGTTCTGTGCTGACCCTACCCGCCACCGGATCTGAATCCAACAAAGGCGCGGTGATCTCCCGTAAAACGACCGGCGACAAGCAGGCCTTTATGAACGATCACGTTCAGCCGGTGTTCGCGGTTCTCGATCCGGTTTACACCTACACCCTGCCTGCCCGTCAGGTCGCTAACGGCGTGGTCGACGCCTTCGTTCACACCGTTGAGCAGTACGTGACTTACCCGGTTGATGCCAAAATTCAGGATCGTTTCGCGGAAGGCATTTTGCTGACGCTGATCGAAGATGGCCCGAAAGCGCTGAAAGAGCCGGAAAACTATGACGTGCGCGCCAACGTGATGTGGGCAGCGACACAGGCCCTGAACGGCCTGATCGGGGCTGGCGTGCCGCAGGACTGGGCAACCCACATGCTGGGCCACGAGCTGACGGCAATGCACGGCCTGGATCACGCGCAGACGCTGGCGGTGGTTCTGCCCTCTCTGTGGAATGAAAAACGCGACACCAAGCGCGCTAAACTGCTGCAGTACGCCGAGCGCGTGTGGAACATCACCGAAGGTTCTGACGATGCACGTATTGATGCTGCCATCGAAGCCACCCGCCGCTTCTTTGAAGGCCTGGGCGTGCCGACGCGTCTCTCCGGCTACGGCCTGGATGGCAGCTCCATCCCTGCCCTGCTAGCGAAACTGGAAGAACACGGAATGACCCAGTTGGGTGAGCATGGTGACATCACCCTGGACGTGAGCCGTCGCATTTACGAAGCGGCGCGCTAAGCGTTTTTGTCATCCCGACTTTCGTTTTTTGACATTTCGTCCAGACTTAATGCACACCACATCGTCGGGGGAGCCCTCCGACGATGAGCACTTGAAGGAGGAAAAATGGCAAACCAAACCGTAATCAAGCTGCAGGACGGCAACGTGATGCCCCAATTGGGGCTAGGTGTATGGAAAGCCGGTAACGACGAGGTCGTCTCCGCCATTCATAAAGCACTGGAAGTCGGCTATCGGTCGATTGATACCGCCGCCGCCTACAAAAATGAGGACGGCGTGGGGAAAGCACTGGCCAGTGCTGGCATGCCCCGCGACGACCTTTTCATTACCACGAAGCTGTGGAATGACGATCAGAAACGCCCCCACGATGCGCTGCAGGAGAGCCTGGATAAACTCCAGCTCGATTTCGTCGATCTGTATCTGATGCACTGGCCGGTTCCGGCAATCGATCATTATGTTGATGCCTGGAAAGGCATGATTGAGCTGCAGCAGGCCGGGCTGGTGAAGAGTATCGGCGTGTGTAACTTCCAGGTGCATCATCTGCAGCGTCTGATCGATGAAACAGGCGTCGCACCGGTGATTAACCAGATAGAGCTACACCCGCTGATGCAGCAGCGTCAGCTGCATGCCTGGAACGCCACGCATAAGATCCAGACCGAATCCTGGAGCCCGCTGGCGCAAGGCGGTGAAGGAGTATTCGATCAGAAAATTATTCGCGATCTGGCGGATAAATATGGCAAGACCCCGGCGCAAATCGTTATTCGCTGGCATCTAGACAGCGGCCTGGTGGTGATCCCGAAATCGGTCACGCCATCGCGTATTGCCGAGAACTTCGACGTCTGGGATTTCCGCCTGGACAAAGATGAGCTGGGGGAGATTGCGAAGCTGGATCAGGCCAAGCGTTTAGGGCCGGACCCGGATCAGTTTGGTGGCTAAAAAAAACCCCGGCGAGCCGGGGTTTTTCTTTTACGCTTTGCGCTTCATCGGTTTCTTCGCACTGGAATTACCGTTCGAACGCTGATGCACAATCGGCGTGTGCTTGGTCAGCGCCGGGCGCGTGTGGCGATTCTGACGACGTGCTTCGCGCATCTCATCGAGCGTTGGCGCAGGTACCAGACAGTCGCGGCGCGAGCCGATCAGGTGCTTTTTGCCCATATCTTCCAGCGCCTGGCGGATCAGCGGCCAGTTAGCCGGATCGTGATAGCGCAGCAGGGCTTTATGCAGACGGCGCTGCTTGTCCCCCTTCGGCACCACCACATCTTCACTCTTGTAGCCAATCTTACTCAGCGGGTTCTTGCCGGTGTAATACATGGTCGTCGAGTTGGCGAGCGGCGACGGATAGAAGTTCTGTACCTGATCCAGCCGGAAGCGGCGCTGTTTCAGCCACAGAGCCAGGTTCACCATGTCTTCATCACGTGTGCCAGGGTGCGCGGAGATGAAGTACGGGATCAGATACTGCTCTTTCCCAGCCTGCCTGGAATAGGTGTCGAACAGCTCTTTGAAGCGATCGTAGCTGCCCATGCCCGGCTTCATCATCTTGGAAAGCGGGCCTTCTTCGGTGTGCTCTGGCGCAATCTTCAGATAACCACCGACGTGGTGCGTCGCCAGCTCTTTAATGTAGCGCGGATCTTCCACCGCAATGTCGTATCGTACGCCGGAAGCGATCAGGATCTTCTTGATGCCCTTCAGGTCACGCGCGCGACGATAGAGATTGATCGTCGGCTCGTGGTTGGTGTCCATATGTTCACAGATGCTCGGATAGACGCATGAGAGACGACGGCAGGTTTGCTCCGCACGCGGCGACTTACAGCGCAACATATACATGTTGGCGGTCGGGCCACCCAGATCGGAGATCACGCCGGTAAAGCCCGGCACCGTATCGCGAATCGCTTCGATCTCGTTAACGATAGACTCTTCGGAACGGCTCTGAATAATACGACCTTCGTGCTCGGTAATAGAGCAGAAGGAGCAACCGCCGAAGCAGCCGCGCATGATGTTGATCGAGAAACGGATCATCTCGTACGCCGGAATACGGCTGTTGCCGTACGCCGGATGCGGTACGCGCTTGTACGGCAGCGCAAACACGCTGTCCATCTCTTCGGTTGAGAGCGGGATTGCCGGTGGGTTAACCCAAATATAACGCTCACCGTGCTTTTGCATCAATGCGCGAGCACAGCCAGGGTTCGTTTCATGGTGCAAAATTCGGGACGCATGTGCGTAAAGCACTTTGTCGCTTTTGACCTTCTCAAAGGACGGCAGCAGCACGTAGGTCTTTTCCCACGGCTTAGGGCGCGGCGGCTGTACCACCACGGCTTTGGCTTCGGCCTTTTTCGGCTCAACCGGTTTGTTATCCGCACACGGCAGGTCTTCACCGTACGGATGCGGGATCGGGTCGATTTTGCCCGGCATATCGATGATGCGGGAATCCACACCGCTCCAGCCCGGCAGCGCCTCTTTTACCATAATCGCAGTGTTACGCACGTCGCGGATTTCGCTGACCGGTTCACCCTGCGCCAGACGGTGTGCGACTTCCACCAGCGGACGTTCGCCGTTGCCGAAAATCAGCATGTCAGCTTTGGAATCGACGAGCACTGAACGACGAACGGTATCAGACCAATAATCGTAATGCGCGGTACGGCGCAGGCTCGCCTCAATGCCGCCCAGAATCACCGGCACGTCTTTCCACGCTTCTTTACAGCGTTGGGTGTACACCAGCGTGGCGCGATCCGGACGTTTGCCCGCAACGTTATCGGCGGTGTATGCGTCGTCGTGGCGCAGCTTACGGTCGGCGGTATAGCGGTTAATCATCGAGTCCATGTTACCGGCGGTCACGCCAAAGAACAGGTTTGGTTTGCCGAGCGTCATGAACGCATCTTTGCTGTTCCAGTCTGGCTGGGAGATGATCCCCACGCGGAAGCCCTGCGCTTCGAGCATGCGGCCGCAAATGGCCATACCAAAGCTCGGGTGATCAACGTAGGCATCGCCTGTCACCAGAATGATATCGCAGCTATCCCAGCCCAGTTGGTCCATCTCTTCACGGGACATCGGCAGGAATGGTGCCGGTCCAAAGCAGGCCGCCCAGTATTGGGGCCAGGAGAAGAGGTCACGATCCGGCTGGATCAGGGAAATTGCGCTCATAATGCTTCCGAAGAAAAAATAGACAAAAGGGCGGGGATTATACGCTGGATCAATACGGGAAATGAAGGGGTATTGTGCGGGCTGATGCCCTCCCCCACAGGGAGAGGGCGAAAAGCAATTTACGGTGCCGGATTGACCAGCATCTGCCCGACCGATCCCCTGTCCATCATCTCCAGCGTTTGGCTATGGAACAGGAACGGGAAGTGCGGCCACGACGGCTGGCCATAGTAGACGAGCAGTTCAACCTGACCGTCCACCCACACCGTGTCTTTCCATCCCCGATCTTCCGGGAACGGCATCGCGCCGTTAACGTTGCGGATCAGGAAGCTAACCCCTTCAATATGGAAGGATTGCGGCATATCAGAGCGCACCGTCCAGCGTTCCCAGGTTCCCTGCTGCGCGGTGATATCAATCCGGTTGACGTCCCACAGCGCGCCGTTGATGCCCGGATCATCGCCCAAACTAATATCCCGGCTGCGCACCGGCGATCCGCTCATGATCTCCTGCGGCAGCAAGCGCATCGGCAGGCTGTCGGTCACCAGCGGCAGCAGGCCGGTTGGGCGCAGGGTCAGTACCAGGGTGGAAACCAGAATGCTGGAAGGTTCAAAGAATCCGCGAATGCGATCCACAATGCTCGCCGCTTCCCCGCAGGTCAAAGACACTTCATCGCCGTTGGTCATATCCACGAGGATTTCACGGCGCTCACCCGGCGCGAGCGCCAGCTGTTTTACGGAAACCGGCGCGGGCAAAAAACCTTGATCGCCTGAAATCACGTGAAGCGGGCGGCCATCGCTCATCTGCAGCAGATAGCGACGCGAGTTAGAAGCGTTGAGCAGGCGCAGGCGCACCCACCCGCGCGAGACGTCGACGTAGGGGCTTTGCGCACCGTTAACCAGCAACGTATCGCCAACGAAGCCGCCGCTGCCCGGTTCGCTGTACTCCGGCGTGCCAAAGTTATCCAGGCGTTTGTCCTGGATGATGACAGGAAAATCATCCACGCCGTAGTGGTTCGGAATAGGAAGGGACTTGCTGACCTCATCTTCAATGAGCCACATCCCCGCCAGGCCGTTGTACACCTGCTGAGCCGTACGGTTCGGCGTATTGGCGTGATACCACAGCGTGGCCGCACTCTGGCGGATCGGCAGTACCGGTGCCCAGTCAGCGTTCGGCGACATCATACGCGCCGCGCCGCCAATCAACGGACCCGGAACCTGCAAACCGCTGACGGTCATGGCCACATTTTCAGGCGTACGGTTACTGTAGATAAGCTTAACGTCATCGCCATTCCATACCCGAATGGTTGGCCCAAGATAGCGCCCGTTAATCCCCCATATAGACGCACGCGTGCCCTGGGTAAAGGACCAGTGGCTACGCTGTAGGGTCAGAAAAAGGGGTTGCCCACGACGGGATTCAATCAACGGCGGGATGGGCAGCGGCTGCTGCTGCCCGGCGGCGTTGGCTGTCAGCGGCATCGCACCCGCACAGAGAGCGATCCCCGAAGCCTGAATAAACTGACGCCGACTGAGTGACATATAAGCTCCATCTGAAACAACGAACAACGCGGGAATGCGTTTTCCCTTTAAACGCCAGCTTAAATCTTGCCGGCGGATTCTCTCTCTGCGACTTCTTTGTCGAGCTGCGCAATGTGCTGAGCCATCAGTTCACGACAGTGCGTTGCCAGCTCGCGAACCTGATCTTTCCCATATTTGCTGGTATCCACCGGCGGCAGCATTTCGACAATCACCAGCCCGTTATTCAGGCGGTTAAGATTAATCTTATTCGATGTATTCGAAACGCACACGGGAATAATTGGAACGCCTGCCGCAATTGCAGCATGAAACGCACCGGTCTTAAAGGGCAGCAGGCCGCGTCCCCGGCTGCGCGTTCCTTCCGGGAACATCCAGATAGAGATTTTGCGCTTTTTGAAGTGATTCACCATTTCGGCAATGGTGCCGTGCGCTTTTGCACGATTATTGCGGTCGATCAGCAGGTTACCGGTGAGCCAGTACAGCAGGCCGAAAAACGGAACCCACAGCAGGCTTTTTTTACCCACGGTCACGGTCGGCGGCAGGACGATGTTTGCGGCTGTCACCATATCGTAGTTGTTCTGATGGTTAGCGATATAGATGGCGTTACCGAAGTGCTCGGCACCTTCCGGCAGACGTTTTTCAACCTTCAGGCCATACACTGGCGCAAGACGACCGAACAGGTGGCCAAACGTGGCAACATGCTTAGGATTACGCGGGCTGAACAGGCAGTAGATGCAGCCGAAAACACAGACCAGAATGCAGTAGATAACGGTAATAATGAGACGAACAATGTATAGCATGGCGACCTCTTAAGCCCAAACAGCTGACAATTATACTTCATCTGTGGCCAGGTAAGGACTTTATTACGAGCGCGTATTGTTAATCGCAACGCACGAATTAACAACGTTTTTACGGGAAATTTTATTGAAACTCCCCCTCCGGAATGAAGGGGGAGTGGCACCGCATTACTCTTCGCTGTCGCCCACGCCTGGACGAACCGGAGAATCGATCTCGATACGGTCAATACGCTGCAGGCCACGCATCAGTGAACCGCGGCGACCGCGCTCCCCGACGACTTTCTGCAGCTCTTCCGGACGAAGCTTAATTTTACGTTTACCAACGTGAATGGTCAGCGTGCTCTGCGGTGGCAGAATGAAGAGATGCGCAAGGCCATCTTCGCCTTTTGCCGCTTCCGCCGACGGGATGTTAATAATCTTGTTGCCTTTACCCTTCGACAGTTCTGGCAGATCGCTGACCGGGAACATCAGCATGCGTCCGGCAGAAGTAATGGCCAGCAGCATATCGCTGTCGTTTTCAATCACCAGCGGCGTCATGACGCGGGCGTTGTCCGGCAGGCTGATCAGCGCTTTGCCCGCACGGTTGCGCGAGACAAGGTCGTTAAAGGTACAGATAAAGCCGTAGCCTGCATCAGAGGCCATCAGCAGTTTCCGATCGTCTGCTTCCATCAGCATGTGCTCAACCGTCGCCCCCGGCGGCAGCGTCAGCTTGCCGGTCAGCGGCTCGCCCTGCCCGCGCGCGGAAGGCAGCGTGATCGGATCGATGGCGTAACTGCGGCCCGTGGAGTCGATAAACGCCACCGGCTGGTTGCTCTTGCCTTTCACCGCCGCTTTGAAGCTATCGCCCGCTTTGTAGCTCAGGCCTGGCGCATCAATATCATGCCCCTTGGCGCTCCGCACCCAGCCGCTCTGCGACAGTACAATGGTGACCGGCTCTGAAGGCTGCATGTCATGCTCGTTCATCGCCTTCGCTTCTTCACGCTCGTGCAGCGGGGAACGACGGTCGTCACCAAAGGCATCGGCATCAGCCTGCAGCTCTTTCTTCAGCAGGGTGTTCATCTTGCGTTCGGACGCCAGGATCGCCTGCAGCTGATCGCGTTCTTTTTCCAGCTCGTTCTGCTCACCGCGGATCTTCATCTCTTCTAGCTTGGCGAGATGACGCAGCTTCAGTTCGAGGATCGCTTCGGCCTGGGTTTCGCTGATGCCAAAGCGCGACATCAGCGCGGGTTTAGGCTCGTCCTCGGTACGAATGATCTCGATCACTTCGTCGATATTGAGGAACGCCACCAGCAAACCGTCGAGGATATGCAGGCGCTTGAGCACTTTCTCCAGACGATAGTTCAGGCGACGGCGCACCGTATCGCGGCGGAAGGTCAGCCACTCAGTGAGGATCTCCAGCAGGTTTTTCACCGCCGGACGACCGTCCAGACCAATCATATTCAGGTTAATGCGGTAGCTTTTTTCCAGATCGGTGGTGGCAAACAGGTGGTTCATGACCTGCTCCATATCCACGCGGTTGGAACGCGGCACGATCACCAAACGGGTCGGGTTCTCGTGGTCGGATTCGTCGCGCAGGTCGTCCACCATCGGCAGCTTTTTATTGCGCATCTGGGAGGCAATCTGCTCCAGCACTTTCGCGCCGGACACCTGATGCGGCAGCGCAGTGATCACCACGGCGCCGTCCTCTTTATTCCAGACCGCGCGCATGCGTACGGAGCCGCGCCCGTTCTGGTAGATTTTGCGGATTTCCGCGCGCGACGTGATGATTTCGGCTTCGGTCGGATAGTCCGGCCCCTGCACGATATCCAGCACCTCATCCAGCGTGGTTTTCGGCTGTTCAATCAAGGTGATGGCGGCTTTCGCCACTTCACGCAGGTTGTGCGGCGGAATGTCCGTCGCCATACCCACGGCAATACCGGTTGTGCCGTTCAGGAGAATATTCGGCAGACGTGCAGGCAGCATTTTCGGCTCCTGCATCGTACCGTCGAAGTTTGGCACCCAGTCTACGGTTCCCTGCCCCAGCTCGCCCAGCAGCACTTCGGCGTATTTGGAGAGTCGGGATTCGGTATAACGCATCGCCGCGAAGGATTTCGGATCGTCCGGCGCGCCCCAGTTCCCCTGTCCGTCAACCAGCGGATAACGGTACGAGAACGGCTGCGCCATCAGCACCATGGCTTCATAACAGGCGCTGTCACCGTGCGGATGGTATTTACCCAGCACGTCACCGACGGTACGGGCGGATTTCTTGAACTTGGCGCTGGCACTCAGTCCCAGCTCGGACATCGCATAGACGATGCGGCGCTGAACGGGCTTCAGGCCATCCCCGATAAACGGCAACGCCCTGTCCATGATGACGTACATGGAGTAGTTCAGGTAAGCGTTTTCCGTGAATTCATGTAGCGCGAGGCGCTCTGCCATATCGCTCATTACGTGTGATTCCTCAACTCAGAAACCGATGGGTTTCAGGCAATATTGCCGCAGATACTACCTCATCTGGCGAGTTGAGTCACAAAGAAAAAGGGCCGGATAAGCGGCCCTTTCTGGGTTATTTGTTCAGCTTAATAACCTGCTTCACATCGATTTCAAATTCGTTCCAGTCTTTATCGACCTTACCCTGGAGTTCGACCTTATCCTGCGGCGTCACGGTCACGCCGTTCCAGCGTTTGTGGTCGATCTCTACCACCACCGTACCGGTCTCATCGCGGAAGGTGTAGCGATCGTCGGACAGGCGCTCGGTAATGCTACCGCGCAGCTTCACCCAGCTGTCGTCCTTCATGTCTTTGACTTTGGCAGCCGTCGTCAGGTTGGCATTGTTATCGACAAAACCGCCCTGCTGGGTTTGCGTCTGGGTTGGGGTAGCCGATGGGCCAGTGAAACCGCCCTGAGCAGCAAAGACCGGTGCGGTGGTCATCATCATGATGGCAGCAAGTGCAGCGAATTTTTTCATCTTAATCTCTCCCTTTAATGTCGTTTCAAAATCCATTAAACAGGGTAAACCTTAACAACTTCTTAAGGGGAAAATTTATTTATTTTTACTGTACAGCAGGCTTCAGCGCGGGGTTTACTGGCGATATCAAGGAGGGAACATGCGCATATTACTGGTAGAAGACGACAAGTTAATTGGCGATGGCATCAAAGCCGGCTTAAGCAAAATGGGGTTCAACGTGGACTGGTTTACCGACGGGAAAACCGGCCAGGCGGCACTCTATACCGCCCCCTATGATGCCGTGGTGCTCGACCTGACGCTGCCGGAAATTGACGGGCTTCAGATCCTGCGCGCATGGCGCGAAAGCGGGCGCAGCGAGCCGGTCTTAATCCTGACGGCGCGGGACGCGCTTAACCAACGCGTCGAGGGGTTGCGTCTGGGGGCCGATGATTACCTGTGCAAACCCTTCGCGCTAATCGAGGTGGCCGCAAGACTCGAGGCGCTGGTCCGCCGCAGCCATGGCCAGGCGAGCAGCAAGCTTCGTCACGGCAACGTGACGCTCGATCCAACTAGCCTCGTCGCCACGCTGGATGGCGAAACGCTGATGCTGAAACCCAAAGAATTTGCCCTGCTTGAGCTGTTAATGCGCAACGCAGGCCGCGTTCTCCCGCGCAAACACATCGAAGAAAAACTCTATAGCTGGGACGATGACGTCTCCAGCAACGCCGTGGAAGTCCACGTGCACCATCTTCGCCGCAAGCTCGGCAGCGAGTTTATCCGCACCGTGCACGGCATCGGCTATACACTGGGTGACGCATGAAATTGACCCAACGCCTGAGCCTGAAGCTGCGCCTGACGCTGCTCTTTTTCGTGTTGTCCCTCGCGGCGTGGTTTGCCGCCAGCATCGTCGCCTGGCAGCAGACTACCCACAAGCTGGATAAGCTGTTTGATACGCAGCAAATGCTGTTTGCCAAACGGCTGATGACCATGGAGCTGGACGAATTACGCGCCCCGGAACGTATGCGCGAGGTGCCGAAAAAGGCCAAGCACGGGCATCTGGATGACGACGCGCTGGCCTTCGCCATCTTCACCCCCGACGGCAACATGATCCTCAACGACGGTGAAAACGGGCGCTATATTCCGTATCACTATCGCCGGGATGGATTTGATAACGGACGGCTACAGGACGACAACGATGAGTGGCGCTTCTTATGGCTGACCTCACCGGACGGTAAATACCGCGTGGTGGTCGGCCAGGAGTGGGAATACCGTCAGGAGATGGCGCTGGATGTGGTCAGTTCACAGCTGACGCCCTGGCTGGTGGCGCTCCCCGTGATGTTGCTGTTACTTATCCTTCTGTTAAGCCGTGAACTGAAGCCGCTGAAAAATCTGGCGCAGACCTTGCGCCTGCGTTCGCCCGATGCCACCGACTCGCTGCCGACGCGCGGCGTTCCTGCAGAGGTGCGCCCGCTGCTCGACGCGCTGAACCATCTGTTTGCACGAACGCAGGAGATGATGGCCCGCGAGCGCCGCTTCACCTCCGATGCCGCCCACGAGTTGCGTTCCCCGCTGGCAGCCCTGAAGGTGCAAACCGACGTGGCACAGCTCTCACTGAACGATCCGCAGGCGCAGGAAAAAGCGCTGTCGCAGCTGCATGCGGGTATCGATCGCGCCTCCAGGCTGGTGGATCAGCTCCTCACGCTCTCGCGCCTGGACTCTCTGGATAACCTGGACGACGTCGAACCGGTCGTGATGGCTGATTTACTGCAGTCGGCAGTGCTGGATATCTGGCATCTCGCGCAGCAGGCGGGGATTGATATCCGCCTGAACGTCAACGATCCGCAGGTGAAACGCGCGGGCCAGCAGCTGCTTTTAAGCCTGCTGGTTCGTAATCTTCTGGATAACGCCGTTCGCTACAGCCCGCGCGGCAGCGTGGTGAATGTGACGCTGAATACCCGCAGCTTTTCCGTACGGGATAACGGCCCAGGCATTTCTCCCGCTGCGCTGGCGCGTATCGGCGAGCGCTTTTATCGCCCGCCGGGACAAGATGAAACCGGCAGCGGTCTGGGGTTATCCATCGTGAAGCGCATCGCGACCCTGCACGGCATGCGCGTCACGCTGGGGAATGCGGCAGAGGGCGGTTTTGAAGCCAACATCAGTTGGTGATTGATTATTGCTTCTTACGCAAAAGACTTTGCACATTTTGCCCATTTTACCGCACCGTCCTCGCGCGTAGACTACTGCACATACTCTCATCTACGAGGACTAAAAATGAGCAACATTCTGATTATCAACGGGGCGAAAGAATTCGCGCACTCAAAAGGCCAGCTGAATGACACCCTGACCGAGGTCGCGGATGGTTTCCTGCGCGACGCCGGACATGATGTTAAGGTCGTGCGCGCAGACAGCAATTACGATGTTAACGCAGAGGTGCAGAACTTCCTGTGGGCCGACGTGGTGATCTGGCAGATGCCGGGCTGGTGGATGGGCGCCCCGTGGACCGTGAAAAAATACATGGACGATGTCTTCACCGAAGGCCACGGCTCGCTGTATGCCAGTGACGGACGCACCCGCTCTGACGCCGCCAAAAAATACGGTTCTGGCGGTCTGATTCAGGGCAAAAAATACATGCTCTCTCTGACCTGGAACGCCCCGCTGGAAGCCTTTACCGAGAAAGACCAGTTCTTTGAGGGCGTGGGCGTCGACGGCGCATACCTACCGTTCCACAAGGCCAACCAGTTCCTGGGAATGGAACCGCTGCCGACCTTTATCGTCAATGACGTCATTAAAATGCCGGACGTCCCGAGCTATATCGCAGAATATCGCAAGCATCTCGGCGAGATTTTTGCTTAACTGTTAGCCTGGAATTAGAAGGAGTTAACCATGCTTACCGTTATTGCTGAAATCCGTACTCGTCCAGGCCAACATCACCGTCAGGCGGTGCTGGATCAGTTCGTGAAGATTATCCCGACCGTATTGAAAGAAGAAGGCTGCCACGGCTATGCGCCGATGGTAGATGCCACCACTGACGCGAGCTTCCAGGCGACGGCGCCAGACTCAATCATCATGGTTGAGCAGTGGGAAACCGTGGCACATCTTGAAGCCCACCTGCAGACCGCGCATATGAAGGCGTGGAGCGACGCGGTGAAAGGTGACGTTCTGGAAACCCATATCCGTATTCTGGAACAAGGGGTGTAAACCCGTCTTCCCTCTCCTCTCGGGGAGGGAAATCTCCCTGACCTGCTATGCTTATTCTGACTTCATGGTTAACAGGAGGAAAGAATGGGTCTTTTTAACTTCGTGAAAGAAGCAGGCGAAAAGCTGTGGGATAACCTGACCGACCACAAAGGTCAGAGCGACAAAATCACCGAGCACCTCAAAAAACTCAACATTCCCGGTTCAAACAACGTGCAGGTTAACGTCACTGACGGCAAAGCCAGCGTGACGGGAGAGGGGTTGACGCAGGAGCAGAAAGAAAAAATCCAGGTTGCCATCGGGAACATCGCAGGCGTTAGCGAGGTGGAGAACAACATCACCGCCACCGACGCCAAAGATGAAGCCACCTACTATACGGTGAAATCCGGCGATACCCTGAGCGCCATCTCCAAAACCGTGTATGGCGATGCCAACCAGTACAACAAGATTTTTGAGGCTAACCGCCCGATGCTCTCCAGCCCGGATAAAATTTATCCCGGCCAGACGCTGCGTATTCCTAAGGCGTAATGCACGAGTCGGGGGTCCCCCCCCCGACTGTTTTACCAGTAGAGCTTCCAGCTCTGCGTGAACCGCACCAGCGCTTCAACGTAGAAATAATCTCCCCAGCTCGCGCACTCATCCACGCCTTTGTTGCTCGCGAGGTGATAGACAGCGTGCTTAAGCAGCCCGTTCCCCTGCTCGTCCTCGCCCATCAGATAGTGCTTTGTCAGCGACGACATGATCCCTTTCGCCCATTCCAGATAGCGTTCGCGATCCGGGTCCGTGACCGGGAGATGTTTCACCAGTTCCAGCAGCCCGCAGACCGCAATGGCCGCCGAGGAGGAGTCCCGCAGCGCATCCGTACCGACCAGCGCCAGATCCCAATGGCAAACATAATCTTCCGGTAGGCGATTGAGGAAGTAGTTCGCCAACCGTTTTGACAGGGCAATCATCGTCTCATCGCCGGTGTAGATATAGCTCAGCAGGAAACCGTAAATGCCCCACGCCTGTCCGCGCGACCAGCAGGAGTCATCCGCATACCCTTGCTGGGTGTTGCCATACCGCGGCGCGCCCGTGACCACGTCCATGTAGTAAGTGTGGAACGTCGAGGCATCTTCACGAATCAGGTACGTTGCGGCCTGCATGACGTGAGCTTTTGCGGCATCGGCAAAGTGCGGATCGCCGGTTTGCTCCGTCGCCCAGTAAAGCAGCGGCAGGTTCATATTGCAGTCGATGATCATCCGACCGGCCTGTTCCGGATCGGCCAGGTCGCCCCATGCCTGGATAATCTTCGCCTTCTCATGGAAGCGCTCTAACAGCGCTTCAGCCGCCAGAAGCGAGAAACCGCGCGCTTCGCGGTTGCCCGTCAGTCGCCAGGCCGCCACGCAGGAGAGCGTATACAGGAAGCCTAAATCGTGAGTATTGGTATCGTTGCGCCCGGCGATACGCAGGCCAAACGAGCGCACGTTTTTTTCCGCCATCTCGCGGAATTTCGCTTCTCCGCTCATCTCCCACGCCAGCCAAAGCTGGCCGGTCCAGAAGCTGGTGGTCCACTCCACGTTATCGGTCAGCGGATAAAAACCGTCCTGACAGGTTTCCGCCGGAAACTGTTCACCGAACGCCGTTAAATGACGGCTAATCAGGTTAAGGACATGACTGCGCGCTGCGCTGAGTTGATCGCGAAAGACGCAGGGATCAACGGGTAAAGGAATAGCGGGCAGGCATTCCTCTTTGATACGACTTAACATAGTGCGGTTCCTTCTTTGACGGCGTAATTATCGTGATGTAGGTTCTGCTACGTTCAGCGTGCGGGACCCGCGCCATTTGCTCTGGCAGGCCGATAGCGTAAAGGCAGAAATAAGCGTAAAGGTCAGCGCGGTAGCGCCCATGATGATATAGGTGTGCTCAAAGCCAATGCGGTCGTACATATATCCGGCCGGAGAGGAAATCACCACATTGCCGACATACAGCATCGCCTGATAACCCAGTAAATACATGGTGGCGTTAACGCGCTTGTCGAAATGCTCGGCGATATATTTAAAGACCGACACCAGCAGCAGGCAGATTTCGAGACCGTACAGCGGTTTAAGAATGGAAATTAACAGATGCGAATCGCACATGCCGGAAATAATCAGGCGCGCGCCGACCACCAGCCCGACAATTAATAGCCCACGCTTAGCGCCAATAAAGTTTACAAACAGCGGGATCACCATATACATGACGAATTCCATTCCCGACTGCACGGTCCCCAGATAACCAAATACCGCATTGCCCTGGTGAATATCGTCGAAGAAGGTGACGAAATAGCGCGAGAACTGCTGCTCGGCGATAAACATCATCCAGGCTACGCCCGCCACGTACAGGCAGAAGGCCCAGAATTTACGGTTTCGCAGAAGCGCGTACACGTCCGAGGGGGCGATTTTCTCTTTGGTTAGCACCTCGCCTGCGTGGACTGAGTTAGTGTTCACTTTCAGCGTTAGCAGGACAATCAGCATCACCACCGAGGCCACGCTGCCCAAAATAAAGTTATAGGCCGGAGAAAGGTTAAACAGCAGGCCGGAAAAGGATGACGCCACCGCCCAGCCAAGCGATCCCCACATACGAATTTGGCCAAACTCCATGCCGTTTAAGCGGCTAAAACGGTCGGAATAGGATTCACACGCCGCCACGCCCGCATACCAGGCAAAGCTTAAATAAAGTGCACCGATAATAATGCCGAGCAGGGTGTGAGACATTAACAGCGGCTGGTAGACATAAATAAAGAACGGCGCCATCAGGGCCGACATCGCCACCACAAAATAGAGCAGGTATTTGCTCATGCCGATTTTATCGAGAATATAGCCATAAATGGGCTTAAGAATAACGGAGAAGACGCCGTTCACGGCAAATACGGTACCAATGACCGAGCCGCTAAGATTCGCCTTTTGGCCAAGCCAAATCGCCAATAAACCAATGCTGGCAGACCAGGTGAAAAAGTAGAGGAAAATAAAACTGCTTATTTTGTAATATTCGGTTCTGTTCGTTGTAGATGTATTTTTCATACCATCCTCGCCGACGTGTAGGTATAGGGGCCAGAGTTATTTTTATAAAGTGAACGACAGATGACGTTCGCCTCCAGGTTCGCGTATTACGACCTGGTTAGGGGTAATGTTCAGCCGTGGCGCGACCACAACCTGTTGCTTCTCGCTGGCCACGACGGCGCAACATAGCCAGCTCACCCCTTGCGGGATGACGGTTTTTAACAGCGGAATGGAGGCGCACTCCGGGAACATAATGCTGCTGTTAGGCGGCGTGACGATGCTGTCCGGCATGCGTGCGATAGCGGGCGAGAGATCGACAATCGCGCTGCTGCCGTTCGCTGCAATCAGGTAACAGCCGCGGTCGCGCGCGTGGTGCTCCGTTTTCTTCACCGCAAACCCTCCTTCAACGGTTTGCAGAGCGCGGGCGCTGTTGATGCGGTGCAGGCGCAGATGCCATTCTCCGAAGGGCACCTGCCAGGTTTCAATATGCACGTCGTGCCACGGTAGCCAGCGTGAGTAGAGGTAATTCTCATCCACCCGTACGTCCTCGCACGCGCGGCGACCGCGGAAATAATCATCCCCCTCCGACAGCAACAGCATTGAGTCGCAGGCGGCATGTTTCAGGCCAAAGCGTCCGCGCTCGATGGTGAAACCAAAGCGGCTGGAATAAGCAAATTTGGTGTATTTGGCGTCGGTGTTAACGTAGTTGTTCAGCTCACGCTGCCCGGCGGTGAGCATCGTGACGTGCTGTGACGTATCGCTATGCATCAGGATCTGCTGGGCATGAGGAATTGCGCGTTTTTCGGCGAGCACGGGCAACGGCTGCTCTTCTGCCTGCCAGAACGGGTGCGCCTCTGGCAGCGCCAGAATCAGGTAGGTTTTCAGCGCCCAGTAGGGTGAGCCGGGAGAGTTGTAATCCTCGCACATCGCCAGGTTCGGATACGCAAAGCCCAGGGTCAGAATGCCGTCGCGATCGGCTATCGGCTGACGCTGCCACCAGCGCAGATGGCGTAGCACAATGCCTTTTACGATACCCGGCGTGAAGACGTCCAGCCCGGAAAAGGCTACCGCGCTCCAGAAGGCCACCATCGCGAAACGGTAGGTCAGGCTGCGGCCAAACGGCACCGATGCGCCATCGGCGGCTGACCAGTAGATAAAGTCGTCGGCAAACAGACGCGAGCGCTGACGTAGCGTGTTCGCCCTCTCCTCGTCATCGCTCAGGGTGGCGTAGATCAGGCCATAGAAGTGGAACGCCATCGAGATGTAGTAGTCCTTCGGACGGCCCGGGCCGTCGGCGTACCAACCGTCACCGAGGTAGTAGGCGTCCAGCATCGCAAACCGGCGGTCAATGGCGTTTTGGTCATACGGCAGCCCGGCGCGTTTAAAGCCGAGCTGGACCATAATGGCAAAGTAGTTCCAGTTGCTGTCCGGCATTTGCGCGTCGGTGATTTGGTTGAGCCACGCGTGCAGGTTCATCACTTCACGCGCGGTGAAGCGCTCGGTGAGTTTCTCTCCCAGCAGGCACAGCCCCAGCCCGTAGGCCGCCATTTCCACCAGCCGCTGATCGTACGGGCCGGTGTCACCCCAGTAGCCCACGCTGTGCGGATCGGTACCGAGCCTTATGGCGGTAATGTACTTATCGCTAAACGGCGTGGCGTCGCCGGATGCCATCAGCGGAAACAGGCCCCAGAGCGCGCGGGAAAGCCCCTCCATCTGCGCAATTTCCGTTGAATAATGCGCGCAGGTTTCCCCCAGCGAAAATCGTGAACTGTCTTGCGGAAACTGCGTATCCAGCGCGCCCAGCAAGGTATTTAATGACGCCACCACATCCTGGCGTGAAGACAACGGATTTGATTTTTCTTTATTTGCCGCCCACATAGGTTCGCCCTCGTAATCAACTGCGGCAAAGCATAGTGAATGCACAAGGGGCAGAAATGTTAGCCAGGTCACAGGTGAGAACGATGAATAAACCCGCAGTTGAGAAAATTTAAAAAGGTGGTTTATAAAGAGATTCTGGCCGGGAAAAATTGAGTTTTATTGCACTATGCGCGACACGCCAACCTCCGAGCATCTGGAGCTGATTACCCTAAACGACACCGTCGTGTCGTTTAGCCGCCTGTTTGCCAACACCGTGCGTTATCACCACTGGCACCAGTGTCTGGAAATTCTCTATGTGGAAGAAGGATTTGGCGTGGCGATTGTCGATAACCGCCACTACACCATGCGCCCCGGACGGCTGTTTTTCTTCCCGCCGTTTACCCTGCATAAGGTGAGGGTGGACCCGCAGGCGGAGGCGATTTACCGGCGCACGATTATTCATCTCGACCACCATGCGGTGTTGAAAACGCTGCGTGATTTTCCCCACACCCGGCAGCGGCTGGAGCGGCTTTCACGTCGTGGGGGGGAAGCGTGGGTTGCCGATGTCGCCGACAGCCATCGTCATATCGATCATCTGTTGAGCTGTTATCAATCACCCATGAACGGTGAGAGCATCGCCGGGCTGTTGATAAGCCTGTTTGCCATGATGCCTGATGATAACGCTGGCGCGCCGGGCAGTAGCCTGGGAATTGCCAGCCAGGTGATGTTCTGGCTGGATGAACATTACCAGGAGAAGTTCCGCCTGGACGCGCTGGCCGGGGAGTTGGGCAAATCACGTAGCTACGTGTCGCGAAAATTCCACGCGGAAACCGGCGAGAAGATCCACGACTACCTGAATACGTTACGGCTGCGCAAAGCGTGCGAGTGCTTGCTTCACTCGGATGCCAGCGTGCGTGAGATTGCCGCGCGGGTGGGGTTTTCCGACGTGACGTGGTTTATCAGCGCGTTTAAAAAAGGGATTGGGGAGACGCCGCTGCAGTACCGTAAAAATCATGCACTTTTCTTCCCCGGCTTTAACCCACGGTGAAACTCGTTGATACGCTTCATCGATTTGATGGTGCGCTGCGGTTCCGTAGAGGCCACGGATAAAATTATCATTTCCAGACAAAGAAGCACCGTGCCGTGCAGCGGTATTTTCCCCTTCTCCCCCCCGCGCGGAACGTGGATCACCACGCTGGCCTCTTTGCTGAAGCGCGAGTCGAGGGCATTGGTCAACAAAATGGTCGGAATACCCAGACGTTTTGCTTCACGCAGGGTTGTCTGTCCTTCCCGATGGGCAGATTTTTGCGCCATCATCACTAGCACGTCACCGCGCTGAAGGGCAATCAGCTGCTCGGCAAGGCCAATGCCGGTGCGGTTGAGCGGTATGGCGGGCAGCCCCATACGGCTGAACAATCTGGCCGTATAGTCGGCCAGAATGCCGGAGGCACCAATGCCAAAAATAGCGACCTGTCGCGCCTGCGCCAGCAACGATACCGCCTGCGCCATCGCGTAACGGTTACCGGGCTCAGACAGCACCTCACAGGTGTGCTGATGCCCTTCGAGCACAAAATCGATGCTCGCATTAACGTCGCTGGTGAGCGTATTCACCGTGGTGGACATCTTTTCACTGGAGCTGACCACCGGGCCAAACCACTGCTCCAGCGTCTGTTTCAGATCGCGCAGACCGGCAAAACCCAGCGCCTGGATGGCACGCACCACCGTGGCATCCGAGGTTTTCAGCCCCGCAGCAATTTCCATTGCCGTCTGCTCCATCACCGCTTCCCGATTCTCGTTGATGTAGCGCGCCACCTGCAGCAGACGCGGCGTCAGCTGGTGCGCACGCGATCGGAAGCGCTCGCCGTAGATATCCACGCGCGTTTTTTCTTTGCGGATCACTGCGACACCTCCGGCAGCGGACGTCCGGCAATATGCGACTGCACCTGCGCGGCCATAAGCCCTAAGGAGGCATACGAGTTCGAGATCGCCTCTTCACGAGAGATCAGCACGTAATGTCCTGTCCGGCAGGCATTCAGGAACTGACACCAGCCCGGCATCACAGCCTCCATTGCCGCCAGCTCATCCTGCGGTTTACCCCCGGAGTCGCCGCGCCAGGTGGCAAAGACAAAATCGGCATCCAGATCCGGCAGACGCTCTGCGCTGACGTCGATACGTCCGCCGTACGGGATGCGCTCAATCAGCGGAGGGAACCGGAATCCAGCGTCACGCAGCACGCGACCCAGCGAATGGTAGCTGTGCATGGCGTTGATCTTGCCCTGATTGGCCTGAATCACCGACACGGTAATCTTGCTGGTATCGATGGTCGCCTTCAGCGCCTTGATCTGTTCCTGATAGCGACGTTCCAAAATCTTCAGCCGCGCCTGCGTGCCGGTAAGCTGCGCCAGCTTGCGGTAAATCTCCGGCGCGCCGCCGTCGAGATGATCGATGCTCACCGTCGGGGCAATTTTTTCCAGCAGTTCCACCGGGGTGTTGCGGGTGGGCTCGGTGACGATCAGATCCGGTTTTGCGGCGGCAATGGCTTCGATATCAATATCCGCCGTGCCGATGAACCTGATGTCGGAATTATCAAAATCAACGCCCGTCAGCATGCCGCTGGAGCGAAGAAAATGGCTCCCGTCGGGACGCGTGCGGCCGTGGCTAGCCACCGGAGGCACGCCAAGCTCAATCAGCGGAATCGTGATATCCAGGTCATGCAGGGAGACGATCCGTTTCGGATGAACCGGCACCACGACCTTGCGGTTCAGATCGTCTGTAAACGTCTGCGTGGGCTCCGCCGCGCTCGCCGCCAATCCCACCAGCAACAGCATTGAAAAAAGTACGCGCATCTTTATCCCCTAAAATCTGTCCCGACGCTGCCAGAGCAGCAGCAGGAAAAACGGCCCGCCAATCAGTGAAATCACAATCCCCGCCGGAAGCTGTAGCGGCAAAAATGCCAGGCGTCCAACGTTATCCGCCAACAGAACCAGCAGCGCGCCCAGCACGGCGCTGCCCGTCAGCAGGGCTGCTTGTCCGCCACGCAGCAGCAGGCGAGCCATATGCGGCGCAATGAGTCCGACAAAACCGATACTGCCCACGCAGGAGACGCAGGCGGCCGTGAGCACCACCGGGGCCAACACGCGCAGCAGCGCTAATCGCGCGGTACGCACGCCAAGCCCCGTTGCGGCCGGGTTGCCCAGCAGCGCCACATCGGCAGCACGCGCGGTGAAGAGCAGCAGAGCAAATGCAGGTATCGCCCAGGCGGTCGCAATGCCGACCAGCGTCCAGTTAGCCGCATGCAGGCTACCCGCCAGCCACAGCATCGCCGTCTGCACGTCGCGCACGTCGGCGGTGGTCATAAAGATCCCCATCGCAGCGGCAAACGCCCATGAGACGCCAATGCCGATCAGGATAAATCGTGGACGCGAGATATCGTGCGCCAGCGCGACCACCAGCAGCGCGGTCAACAGCCCGCCCGCCATACCGAATATCGGACGCCAGAACAGCCCCAGCGCCGGGAACTGAAATATCAGCAGCAATACCGCTGCGCTACACCCCTCTTTCACGCCGATAAGGCCAGGGTCGGCCAGGCCATTACGGGTGATAGACTGCATCGCCGCGCCCGCCATCCCCAGCATCGCACCGCATAACACGGCCATCAGCAGGCGCGGTAAGCGAATATCCATCACGATATAGCGCATATCATCGTCTGGACGTTCGAGGTTAAACAGGGCGTGGCCGATGGCCGAGGCGGGAATGGGCATCGAACCGTGCGTCAGGCCAAAACAGAGCAGCACCAAGGCTAACATCAGGCACACGCAGAGCAGCGCCAGCGCCCGTGGCCGAACCCGAGCCGAGAACGGCCCGACGCGTAATGCACGCAGTCCAGCCCGGTTCATTTGAACAACCTCGACGCCATAAAGATAAAGACGGGAGCACCGACCAGTGCAGTCATGATGCCGGTGGCCAGCTCGTACGGCGTAAACAGCGTGCGGGCAGCGATATCCGCCAATAATAAAACCAACGCACCGCACAGGGCAGAGAGCGGCACCATCATGCGGAGATCTACCGACACCAGACGGCGAATCAGCTGCGGCACGACAAGCCCGATAAACCCGATCGGTCCGGCAATGGAGACCGCCGCGCCGCAAAGCAGCGCGATGGCCAGCAGGGCAAACAGACGGGTTTTTAGCAGCGAGACGCCAAGCCCCTGCGCCATCCTGTCCCCGAGCGCCAGCATATTGAGCGACGGTGACAGCCAGAGCGCCAGCGCAAAACCAGCCGCAGCGACCCAGGCGGCACTACGGATCGTCTCTCCGTTCAGCCCGGCTAAATCCCCCGCCAGCCAGGTGCGCATGGCGAGCAGCGTCTGCTCATCAAGCAGTAACACCGTGGCGGTAATCGATGACGCGAATGCCGACATTGCCACGCCGCACAGCGTGACCTTCATCGGGGTCAGGCCGGTACGCCCGGAAGACGAGAACATCAGCACCAGCATAAACAGCACGGCGGCACCGCAGGCGGCAATCAGCGGTCGGCCAAACGGCAGCGTAAGCCCAAGCGCGTTGGTCACAACGACGGCCAGCGCGGCCCCGGCATTCAGCCCCAGAATGTGCGGCTCACCCAGCGGGTTGCGGATGACGGACTGCAGCAGCACACCCGCCACACCCAGCGCAGCCCCCGTGGTCAGGGCAGCGCAAAGCCGTATCAGACGCAGCCTGATGATGACGTTATGGTCGAAATTGCGCGGGTCGAACTCAAGAAAAGCCTGCATCACCGTCTGGGGCGCAATAAAGCGTGCACCGATGCCCAGATGCGCCACCGCGCCCATCAGCAGCAGCAGGACGAAGAAAAGAAAAGCCAGAGATGTTCGCATCATGGTTGTTCAGCAACCTGGCGAAACGGCATAAAGAACGGTTTTCCGGTCAGCGGGTTTATCGACACGTGCACGTCAACGTCAAACACCGCTTTGATCAGTTCCGGCGTGCACATATCGCCTTCGTGAAGGACGCCCTGCACTTTCCCCTGGCGTAAAAAGACCAATGAATCACCGTAGTTCACCGCAAAATTGAGATCGTGCAGTACCACTACCACGGTGCGCCCGTGCTGGCGGGTTAGAGTATGCAACAGCTCGAGGATCTCAACCTGATAGCGGAGATCGAGATACGTCGTCGGCTCGTCCAGCAGGATATACGGCGTTTGCTGCGCCAGCGCCATGGCGATCCAGCAGCGTTGACGCTGGCCGCCGGACAGGCTTTCCACCGGTAAATGGGCAAACTCAGCCGTTCCGGTCAGGCGCAATGCTTCCCCCACCGCCAGTTCGTCTTCATCGCTCCACTGGCGCATAAAATTCTGCCACGGGAAGCGTCCGCGTGATACCAGCTCAAACACGGTGAGTCCTTCCGGCAGCAGCGGAGATTGCGGCAGGATCCCAAGCTGGCGGGCGACGGCTTTGGTGGGTTGTTCATGAATCGCTTTGCCATCGAGCAGCGCAGCACCGCCGAGCGGCTGCAGCAGACGTGCAATTGTACTCAGCAGCGTAGATTTTCCGCAGCCGTTCGCGCCCACCAGAACCGTCATTTTCTGCGGGGGGATGATGAGAGAGATATCATCAACGATGATTTTTTTCTGATAGCCCGCAGAAAGGTTTTCAAGAACCAATCCCGGTGTTTTCAAGTTGTGAGCCACGTGAACGCCAACGTAATAATAAAACTAACAAATAAAAATAAAACTCATTCTCTTTTGAGAGTTTGCCGCTGCGCTATGTAGTAGTCAAGAGAAGAAACACCCTGATATAACCACGGATAACTGGCATCACGCTACGCTGACTACACTTCATCTTTATTACTATATTTCAACTAATTACTTAAAAAATATCGTCATCAAAAACGGGTAACCACGGCTGTAGCTCATTTTTTGTTATTTCCATTTACTACTACATTCTTGCATGATTGAATGATTATCAATTACAAGTTCGATGCCATCAGGTTAACGAACAGACCGTAAGGGCAATGATTCATACCTTCTTCCACGAACTTTTATTCGGTGGATATTTCGGGAAAACAGATGTAATGGCTACGTTCACACCTTCTCTTTCTGGGATTAAAGGGCGCGCGCTCTTTTCGCTTTTGTTTATGGCACCTCTGGTACACGCCGCAGAGACCGCAGCGACAAAAGACGGCGAAACGCTCACCGTTACCGCCGATCCCCATGCCACGGTCGAGGCCACCAACGGCTATCAACCACTGAACACCTCCACCGCCACGTTGACCAACATGCCGATGCTGGATATCCCGCAGGTGGTGAATACCGTCAGCGATAAGGTATTGCAGGATCAAAATGCCACCACGCTCGACGAAGCGCTGTATAACGTCAGCAACGTGGTGCAAACCAACACCCTGGGCGGCACGCAGGATGCCTTTGTGCGTCGCGGTTTTGGCGCAAACCGCGACGGCTCAATCATGACCAATGGCCTGCGCACCGTACTGCCGCGTAGTTTTAACGCCGCCACCGAACGCGTGGAAGTGCTGAAAGGGCCAGCCTCTACGCTGTATGGCATCCTCGATCCGGGCGGCCTGATCAATGTAGTGACTAAACGCCCGGAAACCACCTTTGGCGGTTCGCTTTCCGCCACCTCTTCAAGCTTTGGCGGCGGTACCGGGCAGCTTGACGTTACCGGCCCGATTGACGGGACTCGCCTCGCCTACCGCCTGACGGGTGAATATCAGAACGAAGATTACTGGCGCAATTTTGGCACCGAGCGCAGCACCTTCATTGCCCCGTCGCTGACCTGGTTTGGCGATGATGCCACCGTGACCGTACTCTATTCGCATCGCGACTATAAGACGCCGTTCGATCGCGGAACGATCTTCGATCTCAATACCAAAAAGCCGGTCAACGTCGATCGCAAAACCCGCTTTGATGAGTCGTTTAACCTCACCGACGGCCAGTCCGATCTGGCGCAGCTTAACGTGAAATACCGCCTCAGTAGCCAATGGACGGCAACGTTCGACTACAGCTTTAGCCAGGATAGATACAGCGATAATCAGGCGCGCGTCATGGCCTACGATGCTAAAACGGGAAATCTGACCCGTCGCGTGGATGCGACTCAGGGGTCGACACAGCGAATGCACACCACCCGCGCGGATCTGCAGGGGAACGTGGATATCGCGGGCTTCTACAACGAGATCCTGACCGGCGTGTCATATGAGAATTACGATCTGCTGCGCACGGATATGATCCGCTGTAAGAACGTTAAAGATTTCAATATCTATAATCCGAGCTACGGCAATCTCGGCAAGTGCACCACCGTCTCCGCCGCCGACAGTGACCAGACCATTAAGCAGGAGAGCTACTCCGCTTACGCGCAGGACGCGTTGTATCTCACCGATAAATGGATAGCCGTGGCCGGGCTGCGCTATCAGTCTTACACCCAATATGCTGGGAAAGGTCGTCCGTTCAACGTCAACACCGACAGCCGCGACGACCAGTGGACGCCGAAGCTGGGGCTGGTTTACAAGCTCACGCCGTCCGTCTCGCTGTTTGCCAACTATTCGCAGACGTTTATGCCGCAATCGTCCATTGCGAGCTATATCGGGGATCTGCCACCAGAAACGTCAAATGCCTATGAAGTGGGCGCAAAGTTCGACCTGTTTGAGGGTATTACTGCGAATATCGCGCTGTTTGATATTCACAAGCGTAACGTGCTGTACACCGAGAGCGTCGGGGACGAGACCGTCGCGAAAACCGCGGGGCGCGTGCGCTCGCAGGGCGTAGAAGTGGATCTGGCGGGTTCGCTGACCGAAAACACCAATATTATTGCCAGCTACGGCTATACCGATGCGAAGGTGCTGGAAGATCCGGACTACGCCGGCAAACCGCTGCCGAACGTGCCGCGCCATACGGGCTCCCTGTTCCTGACCTACGATATTCATAACGTGCTCGGGAATACCCTGACGATTGGCGGCGGCGGGCACGGGGTGAGCCGTCGTTCAGCCACTAACGGTGCGGATTATTATCTACCGGGTTACGTCGTGGCGGATGCGTTTGCGGCCTACAAAATGAAGCTGCAGTATCCGGTGACGCTGCAGGTTAACGTGAAGAACCTGTTTGATAAGACCTACTACACCTCATCCATCGCGACCAACAACCTGGGCAACCAGATTGGCGATCCGCGCGAGGTGCAGTTTACGGTGAAGATGGAGTTTTGATGTAAAAAAGCCCTGCAACGCAGGGCTTTTTATCAGGCTTCAATATCCGCCATATCGCCTTTCTCCTGCAGCCAGTTACGCCGGTCTTCCGAACGTTTCTTGGCAAGGAGCATATCCATCATGGCGTTGGTTTGCTGTTCGTCTTCGTCGCTGATCGTCAGCTGCACCAGGCGGCGGGTGTTCGGATCGAGCGTCGTTTCGCGAAGCTGCATTGGGTTCATCTCGCCCAGCCCTTTGAAGCGCTGTACGTTAGGTTTACCCTTCTTGCGCTTAAGCTGTTCCAGCACGCCCGCTTTCTCTTCTTCCGTCAGCGCATAATAAACTTCTTTGCCGAGGTCGATACGGTAGAGCGGCGGCAGTGCCACGTGGACGTGACCGTTTTTCACCAGCGTGCGGAAGTGCTTCACAAACAGCGCGCACAGCAGCGTGGCAATGTGCAGACCATCAGAGTCCGCATCCGCGAGGATACAGACCTTGCCGTAGCGCAGCTGGCTCAGATCGTCGCTGTCCGGATCGATGCCGATCGCCACAGAGATATCATGCACTTCCTGCGAGGCCAGCACTTCATCAGAGGAGACTTCCCAGGTATTCAGGATCTTACCCTTGAGCGGCATGATCGCCTGATATTCACGGTCACGCGCCTGCTTGGCCGAACCGCCCGCAGAGTCCCCTTCAACCAGGAACAGCTCGGTACGATTCAGATCCTGCGCGGTGCAGTCCGCCAGCTTGCCCGGCAGCGCAGGGCCGCTGGTTAGCTTTTTACGCACCACTTTCTTGGCCGCGCGCAGGCGGCGCTGGGCGCTGGAGATCGCCATTTCAGCCAGCATTTCTGCCGCCTGAACGTTCTGGTTGAGCCACAGGGTGAACGCATCTTTGACCACGCCGGACACGAAAGCCGCGCACTGGCGTGAAGAGAGGCGCTCTTTGGTTTGACCGGCAAACTGCGGATCCTGCATCTTCACGGACAACACGTACGCGCAGCGATCCCAGATATCTTCCGCCGACAGCTTCACGCCGCGTGGCAGAATGTTGCGGTATTCGCAGAATTCGCGCATTGCGTCCAGCAGCCCCTGACGCAGACCGTTGACGTGGGTACCGCCAAGCATGGTCGGGATCAGGTTGACGTAGCTTTCGGTCAGCAGCTCGCCGCCTTCCGGTAGCCACAGCAGCGCCCAGTCCACCGCTTCGGTATCGCCGGTAAAATTACCAACAAACGGTTTTTCTGGCAGGGTCGGCAAGCCATTGACCGCTTCGCACAGATAGTCGTTAAGACCATCCTCATAGCGCCAGGTCTGCTCGGTATTGTTGACGTGATCTTTAAAGGTAATTTCAACGCCCGGACACAGTACCGCTTTGGCTTTCAGCAGGTGCGTCAGGCGAGAAACGGAAAAGCGTGGGCTGTCGAAGAAGCTTTCATCAGGCCAGAAGTGGACGCTGGTGCCGGTATTGCGTTTACCGCACGTGCCGACAACCTGCAGATCCTGCACTTTATCGCCATTTTCAAAGGCGATGTTATAGACCTGACCGTCACGACGGACGTTCACCTCCACGCGCTTTGACAAGGCGTTGACGACGGAGATCCCTACGCCGTGCAAACCACCGGAAAACTGGTAGTTTTTGTTGGAGAACTTACCGCCCGCATGCAGACGACAGAGGATCAGCTCAACAGCGGGGACCCCCTCTTCCGGGTGAATATCCACAGGCATGCCGCGCCCGTCGTCGATAACTTCCAGCGATTGATCGGCGTGCAGGATAACGTCAACGCGTTTGGCATGTCCTGCCAGCGCTTCGTCCACACTGTTATCAATAACTTCCTGGCCCAGGTGGTTTGGGCGTGTCGTATCGGTGTACATCCCCGGGCGGCGGCGAACCGGCTCAAGCCCGGTGAGAACCTCAATGGCATCAGCGTTATAGGTTTGCGTCATGATTTAAACTAGCAATTCGCATTGATTGTCAGTGGCTGTGCAGTCCAAGAAAATCGACAATCTGGGTGAAATGATTCTCAAAGCCCGTGAAAGCATGGTTTCCGCCCTCTTCTATAGTCTGGCGGCAGGATGCGTAATACGCCACTGCCTGGCGGTAATCCAGCACTTCATCCCCCGTTTGCTGTAGCAGCCAGATAAGATCCGGCGCGTCAAGCGGGTCGACCTGCATAACTTTGAGATCGTAAATATGGCGTGACTCTAGCACATATTGTTGGCCGGTGTAGGGGTTCTCGTTTTCGCCAAGAAAGTCCCTCAGCAGCTCAAATGGCCGTACCGCCGGGTTAACAACAACTGCGGGAAGCATAAAGCATTGCGAGAGCCAGGTGGCGTAATAGCCGCCCAGCGATGAGCCGACGACCCCGAAGGATTCTCCGCCGTGTTCCAACACAATGGACTCGAGCATATCCGCCGCATCAGCCGGGTAAGGCGGCAGTTGCGGAACGATCATCTCCACGTGCGGATGCTGTTCACTCAGCCACTGGCGAAACTGTGTCGCTTTAGCAGATCGTGGCGAGCTGTTAAACCCGTGCAGGTAAAGGAGCGTAGACATCAATAGCCTTCTGAAGCGGTATCTGGGCGGAATTTCGCGCCTGGCAAACGGCAAACTTCCGTCGTCAATGTGCCATCGGCATGCAGTTCCAGCCAGCGCCAGCCCGGTGCGATGGTATCCAGAGTAAAGTTGGCGCAGTGCGGCTTAAACTGAACGCAGGTCGACGGTGTCGCGAGCAGGCGGCGACCATTCCAGTCGAGATCCAGTTCCTGATGGATATGCCCGCACAGCAGATTTTTCACGCGAGGGAATTTCATCAGTACGCGGTCCAGCGCCGCAGAGTTGCGCAAGCTATGTTGATCGAGCCAGCTACACCCCGCCGGCAGCGGGTGATGATGAAGCAACAGCAGCGTATTGCGATCCGGTTCGGCAATGAGCTTTTTCTCCAGCCATTCGAGCTGAAACTCACTTAACTCGCCGTGCGGGACACCAAACACCTGGCTGTCGAGCAGCAAGATTTGCCAATTTTCACCGACAAAAACACATTTGGCGGGGGAGATCCCGGCGCTGAGCAGCGAACTGAACATAGCAGGCTGGAAGTCATGGTTACCCGGTAGCCAGACACAGGGCACGCTGAAGCTCGCGATACCCTCAGCAAAATGCTGATAGGCCGCGGAAGATTGATCCTGCGCCAGATCGCCCGTTGCAACAATCAGATCGCAAGCGCGGCTTTCGGCATGTATCGCGCTAAGTACGGCCTGATAGCTCTCCCAGGTGTTCACCCCCAGCAACGTTTCATGCTTTTCGCCAAAAAGGTGGGTATCGGTGATTTGTAATATCCTGACTGGCGCCCCACCAGCAACAGTCAGGTTCAACAGGCTTTCCAAATGGTGTCCTTAGGTAGGTTTATGACGCTAACAAACCGGAATCGCCATTGCTCCATGTGCTAAACAATATCTTAGCCAGTCGGCTAAAAACTGGTTAATTTGATGCTTTTCGTCGCGTTGATGCAACTTTTTATTCGGGTAATCATACCGCGCCTTGAAGCGAAAGATCTGCTGACTTGAACACACTTCAGCGACCATCGCGTCGTGATAGAGGCGCACCGACATTGACGGCAAGCTCCAGTAGCTGATACTAGGTGCCGTTTGCTCAATGTCGACCAGGGTAGTGTAACGCGTTGATTCTGTTATCGTTAACCGATACTGTGCGTTGCTCACCTGATAGCTTACCGTTTCGCCGGGTGCGTCGTTTCGCGGCAACAGGCGGCGCAATTGCGCGAAATTGGTTTCGCACAAGCGCATCATTTCTGGGAAGTCAGGTGTATAGCGCTTCATTTTTTCCACTCGTTTCGTAATGTCTGATAGTGCAGTTGCAGCCATTGCAGGGCAATGACAGACGCTGCGTTGTCGATTTTCCCCTCTTCTACCCACTGGTAAGCCTGCTCCCGACTCACCACATGAACACGAATATCTTCGTTTTCATCTGCCAGACCGTGGATCCCTTCCGCCGTCGTGGCGTCCACTTCACCCACCATAATAGACAAGCGCTCGCTGGTACCACCCGGGCTTGCGAGATAGCTCAGCACCGGTTTCGTACGGCCCACAACCAGACCCGCCTCTTCCAGCGCCTCGCGGCGGGCAACGTCTTCGACCGATTCGCCCGCTTCGATCATCCCGGCCACCATCTCCAGTAACCAGGGGCTCTCACTGACGTCATAGGCCGCAATTCGAATCTGCTCAACCAGCACAACTTCGTCTCGCACTGGGTCAAAGGGTAGCAAGACTGCCGCATGCCCGCGCTCAAAAATTTCGCGTCGAATTTCGCCGCTCATCTCGCCGTTAAACAGACGATGCCTGAAACGGTAAAGATCCATTGAAAAAAAACCGCTATATAGCGTTTCTCGTGCAATAATTTCTACATCGTTTTTGGCGAATGTCACTGGCAACTTATCTGTTTTTTGCATGATTCGAATCCTGGTAGCAATGGTGATGAAATGATGAATTTCAAGCCTGTTTGGCTGCCGTTTGAAAGGCTATATGGTAGATTGGTGCAAATTACCGCCAGATGGCACGTAACGCCAACCTTTTGGTGTGGAAGATTCTGTTAGAATCGGCAATTATTTTTTAATTAGATCAGCGCTAATACTGCTTCACAACAAGGAATGCAAATGAAGAAATTGCTCCCCATCCTTATCGGCCTGAGCCTGACGGGCTTCAGTGCAATGAGCCAGGCGGAAAACCTGTTACAGGTCTACCAGCAGGCACGTCTGGGCAACCCTGATTTACGTAAATCAGCGGCCGATCGTGATGCTGCGTTTGAAAAAATTAACGAAGCACGTAGTCCGCTGCTGCCGCAGCTGGGCTTAGGTGCAGATTATACCTACAGCAACGGTTTTCGCGACGCTAACGGCGTCAACTCTAACGCCACCAGTGCATCACTGCAGCTGACGCAGACGCTGTTTGATATGTCTAAATGGCGCGCCCTGACGCTGCAAGAGAAGAGCGCGGGCATCCAGGACGTGACCTATCAGACCGATCAGCAAACGCTGATCCTTAACACCGCCACGGCTTACTTCAACGTGCTGAGCGCAATTGACTCGCTCTCCTACACTGAAGCGCAGAAACAGGCAATTTATCGTCAGTTAGATCAAACCACCCAGCGTTTCAACGTGGGTCTGGTGGCGATTACCGACGTGCAGAACGCCCGTTCACAGTACGACAGCGTACTGGCTAACGAAGTGACCGCGCGTAATAACCTCGACAACGCGCTGGAATCACTGCGTCAGGTTACCGGTAATTATTACCCAGAGCTGGCCTCCCTGAATGTCGACAACTTTAAAACCGACAAACCGCAGGCCGTGAACGCGCTGCTGAAAGAAGCGGAAAACCGTAACCTGGCCTTGCTGCAGGCACGTCTGAGCCAGGATCTGGCGCGTGAACAGATTCGTCAGGCACAGGATGGTCATCTGCCAACCCTGAGCCTGAGCGCCTCTACTGGCGTCTCTGATACCACCTACAGCGGCTCTAAAACCAATACAGCCCAGTATGACGACAGCAACATGGGTCAAAACAAAGTGGGCCTGAACTTCTCACTGCCGCTGTATCAGGGTGGAATGGTGAACTCTCAGGTGAAACAGGCGCAGTACAACTTTGTGGGTGCGAGCGAGCAACTGGAAAGCGCACACCGTAACGTGGTGCAGACCGTTCGTTCTTCCTTCAACAACGTTAACGCCTCCATCAGCAGCATCAACGCCTATAAGCAGGCCGTTGTTTCTGCCCAGAGCTCACTGGACGCGATGGAAGCAGGCTATTCCGTTGGTACGCGTACTATCGTTGACGTGTTAGACGCAACGACCACGCTGTATAACGCTAAACAGCAGCTCTCCAGCGCACGTTACCAGTACCTGATTAACCAGCTGAACATCAAACAAGCGCTGGGTACGTTGAACGAGCAAGACCTGCAGTCGCTGAACAGCGCGCTGGGTAAAGCCGTTTCGACCTCCCCGGATAGCGTTGCGCCTGAGAATCCACAGCAGGTCGCCGCGGTAGATAACTTTAATGGTGACAGCACGGCTGCCGCAGCACAGCCAGCCACAGCGCGCACCAGCGCCCCGACAAGCAGCGGTAATAATCCGTTCCGTCATTAAGTATTGCCCTCCCTCTCCTTCGGGAGAGGGAACCCTTATCACATCCAAACGTAAGCCAACGTAAAGATCCCCCCGAATCCCCCTCTGCGCTTCATTTTCAACCACTCATCCTCTATCCTGAGCGTTATTACCACTGGGTCCAGGAAGACAATGATGAAACGGACAAAAACAATTAATCACGCCTCGTTCCGCAAAAGCTGGAACGCACGTCATCTCACCCCTGTCGCATTGGCGATCACCGCTGTTTTTATGCTGGCGGGCTGTGAGCAAAATGACGAGACGGTGTCGATGTATCAAAATGCGGACGACTGCTCGGCCGCAACCGGCAAAGCCGCAGAATGTACGACTGCGTATAACAACGCCGTGAAAGAGGCGGAACGTACCGCCCCGAAATACGCCTCACGCGAAGACTGTGTCGCCGAATTCGGCGAAGGTCAGTGCCAGCAGGCACCTGCTCAGGCAGGTATGGCTCCAGAAAATCAGGCGCAGGCACAGTCCAGCGGCAGCTTCTGGATGCCGTTGATGGCCGGCTACATGATGGGCCGGATGATGAGCGGTGGCGCAGGCTACCAGCAGCAGCCGCTGTTTAGCTCCAAAAATCCAAATAGCCCGGCATACGGTAAATATACCGACGCCAGCGGTAAAAACTATGGTGCCGCAACGCCTGGCCGTACCACGACCGTGCCAAAATCGGCAATGGCGCCGAAACCTGCCACCACCAGCACCGTCACCCGTGGCGGCTTCGGTGAGTCCGTGGCGAAACAAAGCGCCATGCAGCGCAGCGCGACCGGTTCCTCGACTCGCTCAATGGGCGGCTGATCATGGAACGAGTCAGTATTGTTGAGCGCCCGGACTGGCGCGAAAAAGCGACCGAATACGGCTTTAACTTCCACACCATGTACGGCGAGCCGTACTGGTGTGAAGATGCCTATTACAGGCTCACCCTCGCCCAGGTTGAAAAACTGGAAGAGGTAACCGCAGAGCTGCACCAGATGTGTTTGAAGGTGGTAGAAAAGGTTATCGACAGCGACGCGCTGCTGACCAAATTCCGCATTCCAAAGCATACCTGGAGCTTTGTGCGTCAATCGTGGAAAACCCACCAGCCATCGCTCTACTCTCGCCTCGATCTGGCGTGGGACGGCGTGGGCGAACCTAAACTGTTAGAGAACAACGCCGATACGCCGACCTCGCTGTATGAGGCCGCGTTTTTCCAGTGGATCTGGCTGGAAGATCAGGTCAGCGCCGGAAACCTGCCGGAAGGTAGCGATCAGTTCAACAGCCTGCAGGAAAAGCTGATTGAGCGTTTCGCTGAGCTGCGTGAACAACACGGCTTTAACCTGCTGCACCTTGCCTGCTGCCGCGACACGGAAGAAGACCGTGGAACGGTTCAGTACCTGCAGGACTGTGCTGCCGAAGCGGAAGTGGCGACCGAGTTCCTGTTTATCGAAGACATTGGTCTGGGTGAGAAAGGCCAGTTTACCGATACGCAGGATCAGGTGATCAGCAACCTGTTCAAGCTCTATCCGTGGGAATACATGCTGCGCGAAATGTTCTCCACCAAGCTGGAAGATGCCGGTGTCCGCTGGCTGGAACCTGCGTGGAAGAGCATTATCTCCAACAAAGCCCTGCTGCCGATGCTCTGGGAAATGTTCCCGAACCACCCTAACCTGCTGGCAGCTTACTTTGCGGAAGACGATCACCCGCAGATGGAGAAGTTCGTCGTTAAGCCGATCTTCTCCCGCGAAGGGGCGAACGTGTCGATCATCGAAAACGGCAAAACGCTGGAAGCGGTTGAAGGACCGTACGGCGAAGAAGGGATGATCGTCCAGGAGTTCTATCAACTGCCGAAGTTTGGCGACAGCTATACGCTGATTGGTAGCTGGCTCATTAACGATCGGCCTGCCGGGATTGGCATCCGCGAAGATCGCGCGCTGATCACCCAGGATCTATCACGCTTTTACCCGCATATTTTTGTGGAGTAATTGTTGTTGTGCCGGGGTGCGGCCAGACGCCCTCACCCCGGCTCTCTCCCACGGGGAGAGGGCGAAAAGACGTTACCCCACCTGCACCGACAACATACTCAAGCTGCCCATCTCAATGCCATCGACCGGGATCGTTATCGATTCCTGGCCATCCCACGCACCCAATACATACAGCAGCGGCAGGAAGTGTTCCGGCGTCGGGTTAGAGAGCGAACCGCCTTCGTGATCGAGATAATTAACCAGCGGGTGCTGCTCAACCGGGCCTTGCCAGGCGAGATTGTCTTTCACATAGTTGTTAAAAGAGGTCGCCCACGGATACGGCGTGTTTTCACCGTGCCAGCGTGCCGTGCGCAGGTTATGCACCACGTTACCGCTTGCCACCAGCATAATGCCTTCATCGCGAAGCGTCGCCAGCTTACGGCCCATCGCCATATGCCAGGCTGCCGGTTTGGTGCTGTCTATGCTCAACTGCACCATCGGGATATCCGCATCGGGGTACATTTTTATCAGCACGCCCCAGGAGCCGTGGTCAAAACCCCAGGCCTCTTTATCCAGAGCAACCGTGACAGGAGCCAGCAGATCAACCAGCTGCTGTGCCAGCGCAGGGGAGCCTGGTGCCGGATAGTGCGTATCATACAACGCCTGCGGGAAGCCGCCGAAATCATGAATGGTTTTCGGCGTTTCCATTGCGGTAACGCCTGTACCACGCGTAAACCAGTGTGCAGACACCACCACAATCGCTTTCGGACGCGGCAACGTCTCACCCAGATGTCGCCATGTGCGGGTATAGACGTTATCTTCCAGGACGTTCATTGGGCTACCGTGGCCTAAAAACAGTGCTGGCATACGAGAAGAAGTCATGGTGATATCCTTACAGAAGGTGTCAATTTAATGGTGCTACATTACGCGTAATCAGGCAAAGATGAACGCAGATAACCATGACGATCATCATCAGGAAATTTGAATATCCGCAACGGCGTAAGGAGAGATGAATGTCAGTCCCTTTGATTCTGACAATACTTGCGGGCGCGGCCACGTTTATCGGCGCGTTCCTCGGTGTACTCGGCCAGAAGCCGTCTAATCGCGTTCTGGCCTTTTCATTAGGTTTTGCCGCTGGGATCATGCTGCTTATCTCCCTGATGGAGATGCTGCCCGCGGCGCTCGATACAGAAGGTATGTCGCCTCTGCTGGGTTACGGCATGTTTGTTATCGGCTTATTGGGCTACTTTGCCCTCGACCGTATGCTGCCCCATGCGCATCCGCAGGATTTGATGCAGAAAAACGTTACCCCTATGCCACGGAATATTAAGCGTACCGCGATTCTGTTGACGCTGGGCATCAGCCTGCATAACTTCCCGGAGGGCGTTGCCACCTACGTGACGGCCAGCAGTAATCTGGAAATGGGCTTTGGCATCGCGCTGGCGGTGGCATTACACAATATTCCTGAAGGACTCGCGGTTGCCGGGCCGGTATATGCCGCTACCGGCTCAAAACGCACCGCCGTATTCTGGGCAGGCATATCAGGCATGGCAGAGATTCTGGGCGGCGTGCTGGCCTGGTTGATCCTAGGCAGCCTGGTCTCACCGGTGGTGATGGCGGCTATCATGGCTGCGGTGGCCGGAATTATGATCGCGCTTTCGGTGGATGAACTGATGCCGCTGGCGAAAGAGATCGACCCCAACAATAATCCAAGCTACGGCGTATTGTGCGGCATGTCCGTAATGGGATTCAGCCTGGTGTTATTACAGTCTGCAGGGATAGGTTAATAATATATAAGTGCGTTTATTTTAAATAAGCGCACGTATTTCCCTTATTCATTCATATAGAAACCATTCAATGACAATATATATATAAAGCACCTTAAAGCCGCCTTAATTAATACTAACAATACATTGTTACATTTAGACGTAAAATATACAGGGCCAATTTTTGAACGTTCAAAAATGCTCATGTAAAGGAACTTCTAATGAACAATGGGAATAAGACCCTTCTCGCTCTGGCTTTAGCCGCTTGTCTCGCTTCGCCGGCGTTTGCCGCCGACCAGGGCTCCGGAAAAATCACCTTCAAAGGCGTGGTCATTGATGCACCTTGTAACATCGCGCCTGACAGCGTTGATAAAGAGGTTGATCTTGGCCAGGTAACCACCGCTGTGATGAATGCCAACAAAAAATCAACGGCGGTGCCTGTCGATATCAATCTGGAAAATTGCCAGCTTGAGCCGACAGACGAGACCGGTACTCCTGTTACCAAAGTTGATGTGACCTTCAGCAGCACGGCGACGGATTCCAATGATACCAACCTGATGAGTAACACCTATGCGGGCGGCGCGCAGAACGTCGGCGTTCGTCTGCTGGACAATGCAGAGGCCCCCATCACGCTCGGTGCCGAGAACACCGTTGACCTGTCGGCTGGCTCTACCACTCAGACGCTGCACTTCAAAGCGCAAATGGAAGTCGCGTCAGGCAAAACAGCCACCGCTGGCCAGGTTGAATCTACCGCTAATTACATCTTGCTGTACAAATAAGCGAAAACGGGTAGTTCTATATCGGCTGGCAATCTATTTGCCAGCTATTTGCATTATTTTATTCGAGAGCTGAATGATGAAATACAGTTCACTATGGATCATCATTGCAGGCTTTCTTACACCTTCCCCGCTTCTCGCCGTGGAATTTAACATTAATGCTGTCGATAAAGATCAGCGCGGCAATATCGATATTTCACAATTCAAAGAGAAGAACCACGTCGCCCCGGGCAATTATTTTGTTACCGTTTCGGTAAATAACACGCCGCTTACGAGCGGCTGGCAGTTAGCCTGGCAGCGTAGAGGTGATACCACGGAAGCGTGCATTCCGGCAGACCTGGCAGATAACTTGGGTCTGAACGACAGGCTCCGCAGTACGCTGCCCGAAACAGCAGGCTGCGTCGATTTTAGCGGATTGTCGCAGGTTCACTTCGCGTTTATCCAGGCAACCCAAACGCTGGAGATAACCATACCTCAGGCCTGGCTACAGTATCATTCAACCAACTGGATGCCGCCTGCGACCTGGGACAACGGTATTGCAGGCATCCTGCTGGATTACAATCTTTTCGCCAGCCGCTACCAGCCTGACGACGGATCAAGCAGCGATAACCTCAATACCTACGGCACTGCGGGGGTTAACCTGGGAGCCTGGCGCCTGCGCGGAGATTATCAGTATGCGCTTAATCATACGGATGATGGCTCTCAGCGCGACGGACGTTTATCCCGCGCTTATCTTTTTCGTCCTCTGCCTGCACTTGGCTCAAAACTGACGCTGGGTGAGTCTGATTTCCAGTCTGATATTTTCGATGGTTTTTCCTTTACGGGCGCGTCGCTTATCAGCGACGAACGCATGCTGCCCTGGTCGCTGCGCGGCTACGCGCCGCAAATATCCGGTATCGCGCAAAGCAACGCGACCGTGACGGTCAGCCAGGCAGACAGAATTATCTATCAGACCAAGGTCCCGCCCGGCCCGTTCGTTATCCAGGATATTAATCAGTCGGTTCAGGGTACGCTGGACGTTAAAGTCACCGAAGAGGACGGCCGCTTTAGCACTTTTCAGGTTTCTGCTGCCTCGGTCCCCTTTCTGACGCGAAAAGGTCAGATTCGATATAAGCTCGCTGGCGGGGAAGCCCGCCAGGACAGCTCACACAACGTTGAAAGCAAGACCTTTTTAAGCAGCGAATTCTCATGGGGCCTGCTTTCCCAAACCTCGCTGTACGGCGGTGTTCTAAACAGCGGCAATGACTATCGCGCGTTAGCGGCGGGTATCGGGCAAAACATGGATTGGCTTGGGGCGCTGTCGTTTGATGTAACCCAAGCCGCCAGCCAGCGGTTCGGGAAAGATAAACAAACCGGATACAGTTATCGCATCAACTACAGCAAACGCTTCGATACAACCGGCAGCCAGCTTACGCTTGCCAGCTACCGCTATTCCGACAGCCGCTTTCTCAGCTATGCCCGCTTTATCGAAAAAAACCAGGATGACGCGGAAGCGGAAAAGCAAACCTTCAGCATCACCGCCAGCCAGTACATTCCAGCCTTGTCGCTTAACCTTTATCTTGGCATGCTGCGCCAAACCTGGTGGGACAGAGAACCCTCCACCACGGGCACCCTGACAGCAGGCTACAACGTCGATCTGGGCCGCTGGAAAAATCTTGGCGTCACGGCCTCGTGGAGCAAAACACATTATCAGGATCAAAGCGATGACACGCAGATCTACTTGTCACTTAGCGTTCCTCTCGATCCGGATCATCGCCTTAATTACGACGTGAGGAATAGCAACAACACGCGCCAGACGCTCTCTTGGTATGACTCGTCTGACAGGAACAATACCTGGGGGGTTTCCGCAGGGACAGAAAGTGAAAAAACCGATGCCGGCGCGCAGGTTAGCGCTAACTACCAGCATTATGCCGGGACGGGTGACCTGAACCTTTCAGGGAGTTATAAGGCCAATGACTACCGTTCGGTCAGTGCGAGCTGGAACGGATCGTTCACCGCAACCGCTCAGGGAGCCGCCCTTCACCGCCGAAGCTACGGCAACGAGCCGCGCGTGATGGTCAGCACAGAAGGCATCGGCAATATCCCGTTAAGCATGTCCCGCGATACCACGAATGCGTTTGGTATCGGCGTTCTGCCCGCTTTTTCCAGCTACTTACCCGCCAACGTTCAGGTCAATCTGAACACGCTGCCGGAAGGGGTCAATGTGGATAACCGCGTGATTCGCTCTACCTGGACCGAGGGGGCAATAGGCTATCGATTGATTGCAACCCGCCAGGGGCAGGACGTGGTTGGGATACTGCATACCGCTTCCGGCGTGCCGCCACTCGGTGCACAGGTTCGTGAGCAGGATTCTGGGCAGGAGGTCGGTATTGTTGCCCAGGACGGACATATCTGGCTGGGTGCGGTGAAAGCAGAACAACACTTTACGGTTATGTGGGGAGACAACCAGCAGTGCCATTTCTCCCTACCAACCTCTCTGGAAAACATCACGCAGCTCGTACTGCCCTGTCAGTAAATTATCATGATGAAATTAAAAACTTTTTTTACAGCACTTTGTCTTTGCGTTTCCCCCCTCTCGAACGCGGCAGTTAACCTCGATCGAACGCGTATTGTCTTCCCGGAAAATGACAAGGCCAGCAGTCTGACAATCGAAAACCAGAGCAAATCGCTCCCCTACCTGGCTCTCGCCTGGGTGGAGGATCGGGAAGGACGCAAAGAAGACAGCCATTTTATGGTGCTGCCGCCCATTCAGCGCATTGAACCCGGTACGTCGTCACAGGTGCGGATCGTCAAACAACCCGCTACGCAGCAACTTCCCAACGATCGGGAGACGTTGTTCTTTTTCAACCTGCGTGAAGTCCCGCCCAAAAGTGAGAACCGGAAAGAAGAGCGCAGCGTTATGCAGGTAGCGATGCAGAGCCGCATTAAGCTTTTCTGGCGTCCGGAGACCATTCGCAAAAAGGCTGGAGACAATGCGGAAATACGGTTGACGGTGACGCTGTCGGGCAGAACGATGACGCTTAAAAATCCCACCCCCTATTTCACCACGCTGGCGTGGCTGAGCAATAACGGAAAAACCATGCTGCCGGGCTTCGATAGCCTGATGATTAGCCCATTCGAAACCCGTACCCTCACGCTAAGCGAACCCGAAGAGAGCGGCTACAGCATTGGCTATATTGATGATTATGGTGCGCTACGTAAGGTAGATTTAGCCTGTAAAGGAACAGCCCCATGTATGCTGATACCACGAAAGGCAGGGCAACATGCGACGTCTCGTTAACCTGCTTCTTGTTCTATTGGTGATGCTACCGCTAAAACACGCCCAGGCGCTGAACTGTTACCTTGGTACGCAAAACGGCCAGGTCGAGCAAACCAAAACGGTGTCTGAATTTTCGATTCCCAGCAACGCGACGGTCGGGCAAAAAATTTGGGAATCCAGTGACGTAAGGATCCCGGTGTACTGCGACAGGAATACCGCCTCAAATCATGAGAACGAAAACGTGTTTGCGTGGGTGAATCCTTACCCGTCCGTATCAGATCCCTATTACGAGCTGGGAGTTACCTACGAAGGGGCGGATTACGATGCCACGGGCCAGACCTACGGCGTTGATACCCGCCAGTGTTTGGACAACAACAGCCTGAGCAATTACACGTCAGAACAGTTAAAAGCGATGGGCTGGGAGAAATACGTGTGTTCAGGGAATCCGTGGGACGTCCATACTTCACGCACCTTTGTGGCGCGCTTCAGGCTATACGTCAAGCTCAAGGCGGTGCCGCCTCAAGGGTACGTCAGCACCCTTGGAGATTACATCGTGGTACAGTTTGACGGCAAAGGGGGCGTAAATACCCTTTCAAATGCCAAAAACCTGAAATATCACATTAACGGTCTGGAAAACATTCGGGTGCTGGACTGCGGGGCGACGTTTAGTATCACTCCTGAAAACCAGGAGATTGATTTTGGCACCTTCAGCGCGCGCGATATTGTGACCCAGGGAACGCGGACACGAACGTTCACGGTTAAAACCAGCAAAGTGCAGGACGCGCAGTGTTCAGACGGGTTTAAAATCGACTCGTCCTTTTACACCGACAACCCGCTCACGGCCAATGATACGGCGCTGCTTATTGGCAACGGTCTGAAGCTACGCATTCTTAACGGCATACAGCCCTTTACCTACAATCAGTATGACGAGTACGCCGATTTTACAGGTTCGGTGCTGCAATTTGAGACCACCTATACCGCTGAGCTTTCCCATGTGGAAGGATCGGGCATTGATTCAGGCCCTTTTGAAACCGTCGTGCTATTCAAAATCAACTACCACTAAAGACAAAAAAGCCGGGGATCCCCGGCTTTTTCACTGCAGCGTTTTTCAGCTGGCTTTGCGCTCGTGCGCCTGGCGGTATTCCACCAAATCTTCAATCGTCACCACTGGCATGTTGTGCAGACGAGCAAAGGTGATGCACTCTGGCGCACGCGCCATGGTGCCGTCATCGTTGGTCAGTTCACACAATACGCCCGCCGGTTTGAAGCCCGCCAGCGTCACCAGATCGATAGTCGCTTCGGTGTGGCCGCCGCGGGTTAACACCCCACCCGCCTGCGCACGCAGTGGGAAAACGTGGCCAGGACGGTGCAGGTCAGATGGCTTAGCGCCATCTGCAATCGCTGCACGAACGGTCGTCAAACGGTCAGCTGCCGACACACCGGTGGTCACGCCATGCGCCGCTTCGATAGTAACGGTAAACCCGGTTCCAAAGGCGCTGGTGTTGTTCTCAACCATCATTGGCAGGTCGAGCTGCTTGCGACGGTCTTCATTGATGCACAGGCATACGATGCCGCTGCCGTGACGGATAGTCAGCGCCATCTGTTCAACGGTCATGTTTTCGGCGGCGAAAATCATGTCGCCTTCGTTTTCACGGTTTTCATCATCAAGCACCATCACACCGCGGCCTTCGCGCAGTGCATCCAGTGCATGTTCAACACGTTGAGTTGAAGTACCAAAAGAGGAAAGTAGCGTCTGATTCATGGTAAAAAAACCTCATTAACATTATGGTTACCAGAATCAGGGCAGTCTTAGGAGCGCCGTATAAACGGCAAAAAGTTAACGTGAGCGGGCCGTACCCGACTGGATCGTTACTCTCTCCCATCCGGACTCTAACCGTCGGCCCCGGAATTACACCGGATCTGCTGACCTTTGAGTTTGCACCCAAAGCGCTCGCGGGCTTTCAGCGTTAAGCTGATTTACCGCCGGTGGGGAATTTCGCCCCGCCCTGAGAATAAGCGAGATAACTATAACGCTATTGATTATCCTGGGCAATGCATAAGCAACAAACAATTTTGTTTAACCAATGGCATGACGCGCTACAATAGGCACTAACACCTTTTCATCAAGGGAAACGACAATGATTGACCCAAAGAAAATTGAGCAAATTGCACGCCAGGTTCATGAATCCATGCCGAAAGGTATTCGTGAATTTGGTGATGACGTCGAGAAGAAAATCCGCCAGACGCTGCAGGCGCAGTTGGTTCGCCTTGATTTAGTCAGCCGCGAAGAGTTCGACGTGCAGACGCAGGTTCTGCTGCGCACGCGCGAGAAGCTGGCCCTGCTTGAACAGCGTCTTACCGAGCTGGAAAACCGCAACTCGCCGGAAGAAGTGAAGCCGGCACCGGCGATTCCACCGGTGGATGACCAGGCCTAAAGTCAATGCAAAACGGCAACCTTGGTTGCCGTTTTTTAGGTTTGCTCCCTCTCCCCATGGGAGAGGGGTGGTGTGAGGGCCATTAGCCCACACGAACTACTGACTGTTTTTCTGGATCTTTTTGATGATGTTGGTGGTCGAACACCCGTCCTCAAAGTTGAGCACCATCACTTCACCGCCGTTGGCCCAGACCTCTTCGCTACCCGCAATTTGATCCGGTTTGTAATCGCCGCCTTTGACCAGCAGATCCGGCAGAATACCGGCAATCAGGCGCTGTGGCGTGTCTTCTTCAAACGAGACCACCCAATCCACGGCTTCCAGCGCGCCAAGCACGATCATACGCTGTTCCAGCGGGTTCACCGGACGGGTATCGCCTTTCAGACGCTTCGTCGAGGCATCGCTGTTTACCGCTACAATCAGGCGATCGCCCAGCTTGCGCGCATTCGCCAGATAAGAAACGTGGCCAGCGTGCAGAATGTCGAACACGCCATTGGTCATGACCACTTTCTCACCGCGCTTGCGCGCAGCGGCGACGGCCACCTTCAGCTCGTCTTCGCTCATCACGCCAAAACCGGTATCGGCACGACCGCGCACCGCATTTTCCAACTCGATTGGCGAAACGGTAGAGGTGCCGAGTTTACCGACCACCACGCCCGCCGCAGCGTTGGCGAAGTAGCAGGCTTCTTCAAGGGAATTACCCGCCGCAAGCGTCGCGGCCAACACGCCGATTACCGTATCACCGGCGCCGGTCACGTCGTACACTTCCTGCGCCTGAGTAGGCATATGCAGCGGAGCCTTACCCGGTTGCAGCAGCGTCATGCCCTGCTCCGAACGGGTCACCAGCAGTGCAGACAGCTCAAAATCAGCGATGATCTTCATGCCACGCTCAACCAGTTCTTCTTCGGTTTTGCACTTGCCCGCCACCGCTTCAAACTCAGAGAGGTTTGGCGTCAGCAGCGTCGCGCCGCGATAGCGCTCAAAATCAGTCCCTTTCGGGTCGATCAGCACGGGAACGTTGGCTTTACGCGCCAGCTGAATCATCGTCTGTACGCTTGCCAGCGCGCCTTTGGCGTAATCGGACAGCACCAGCGCGCCGATGTTACCCAACGCTTGATTGATGCGCTCGTGCAGCGGCTCAGGATCGACGCCCTCAAACCCTTCTTCAAAGTCGAGGCGGATCAGCTGCTGGTTACGCGACAACACGCGCAGCTTGGTAATGGTTGGGTGCGTCGGAACAGAAACGAAATCACACTTCACGTTCACGTCAGCCAGAGACTTACTCAGCGCACGCGCCGCATCGTCAATACCGGTCAAGCCCACCAGACGCGACTGCGCGCCCAGAGAAGCAATGTTCATCGCCACGTTTGCCGCGCCGCCAGGACGCTCTTCAATGGTGTCGACCTTAACGACCGGCACCGGTGCTTCCGGGGAGATGCGGCTCGTCGGCCCATACCAGTAGCGATCCAGCATCACATCACCAACAACCATAACCCCAGCACGTTCAAACTCTGGCAGTGTTACTTTCATTCCTGACTCCAGAAAGATTCACAATTTGCGCGCGATAATATCACACTTGATTTGATACGCACGGTTCCACCAGCCACTTCTGCCAGCTTGCCGTCACCTGCGCACGTTCATGGGTAAAACAGTCTAACGCCACGTGCCCCGGCTGTTCCTGTAACGCCAGATGGTGGAGCTCATCGCGAAGCGTCGTATAGGCACGGGTTAAGGCCTGCGCCTCTTGTTCATCCATAATGTCGTTTTGCGCCAGCAGTTCCAGAATGCGCACGTTATCGGACCAGCGCGTCAGCTTAGGTTTATCGTGCGCGTGCAGCAGCACCAGATACTGGGTAATAAACTCAATATCGGTAATTCCGCCCTCGTCGGCTTTAATATCAAAGCGATCGCGATGTTTATTGCCTAAGTGCGCGCGCATTTTCTCGCGCATCTCGCGCACTTCGGTCTGCAACGTGCCGCCGTCACGCACGGTCGTCATTATTGCCTTGCGGATAACATCGAACTGCGTATTCAGCAGCGGATCGCCATAGACCACGCGGGCACGCACCAGCGCCTGATGTTCCCAGGTCCAGGCTTCATTCTTCTGGTAATCCGCGAAGGATTCCGTTGAAGTGACCAACATCCCGGCCGCGCCGGATGGACGCAGACGCGCATCCACTTCGTACAAAATGCCCGAAGATGTACGGGTGCTGAACAGGTGCATAATGCGTTGAGCCAGCCGCAGATAGAACTGACGGCCGTCGATTTCGCGCTCACCGTCGGTCATTACGTCTACCGGGCAATCATGCAGGAAAATTAAATCCAGATCGGAGCTGTACCCCAGTTCCCAGCCGCCAAGCTTACCGTAGCCGACAACCGCAAAACCGCGGCCTTCGCGGTCAGCCAGGTGTTTTGGCTGGCCGTAACGCGCCACCATCTGAATCCACGCCTGATGCACGACCGCATCGATAATCGCCTCCGCAAGCCAGGTTAAGTGATCGCTCACTTTCATTACCGGCAACGTTCCGGCGATATCCGCCGCCGCCACGCGCAGCATCTGCGCCTGCTTAAACTGGCGCAGCGCTTCCAGCTGTTGTTCTTCATCGTCTTCCGGCACGCGCAGCAGGTACTGACGCAGCTCGTCGCGATAGGCATCGGTCGCCGTTGGCTGATACAGGGTGTTCGGATCGAGCAACTCGTCCAGCAGCAGCGGGTAACGCGCCAGCTTATTGGCTACCATCGGCGAGGCGGCGCAGAGTGAGATCAGGTGCTTGAGCGCCCCCGGAAACTCGCTCAGCAGTTCCAGGTACGTGGTACGCGTGATAATCCCGCTCAGCAGCGGCATCATGCGTGACAGCGGTACCGGCGCATCCGTTCGCGAGCATACATCGCTTAACAGATGCGGCATCAGATGATCCAACACCTGACGACCACGCGGGCCAATGGCGCGCTTGTTCAGTTCGAGACGGAAGTCCGCAATGAGCGCCACCACGCGATGGCGATCGTCGTCGCTCAGGTGTGCCAGCACCGGCGTAGTGTCATCTTCCTGAAGCGCATCCTGCCACAGCTCGCGCCAGTGTTCGGAGAGCGCATCGTCCTGGGATTCACTTTCATCGTCGCCAATCAGATCGTTAAAGATGCGGCGCACGCCCGCCATGTGGGCATCCAGCTTTTCGGTGAGCGCCGCCCAGTCGGCAACGTGCATTCCCCAAGCAAGACGCGCCCGGTTCAGATCGTCGCCCGGCAGGGTCTGGGTTTGTTCATCATTAATACTTTGTAGCAAGTTTTCCAGCCGACGCAGGAACAGATAGGCGTCGTGCAGCGTGTTAGCATCGCCTTCCGGCAGCAGGTGTAGCTGTTCAATCGCTGACAGGGTCGGCAGCAGCGAACGGGATTGCAGCGACGGCTCGCGTCCGCCGCGGATCAGCTGGAAAACCTGCACGATAAATTCGATTTCGCGAATGCCGCCCGCGCCAAGCTTGATGTTGTCCTTAAGCCCGCGTCGACGCACTTCACGGGCAATCATCCCTTTCATGTTACGCAGGGACTGGATCACGCTGAAATCGATATAGCGACGGAAGACGAACGGACGCAGCATGGCCCGTAGCTCGTTGGCGTAGGCATCGTCGCTGTCGCCCATGATCCGCGCTTTGACCATGGCGTAGCGTTCCCAGTCGCGCCCCTGCTCCTGGTAATAATCCTCCAGCGCCGCAAAGCTCAGCACCAGCGGGCCGCTGTCGCCAAAGGGCCGCAGACGCATGTCCACGCGGTAGACAAACCCATCCTGCGTAGGTTGATCAAGCGCCTTAATCAGGCGTTGACCCAGGCGGGTAAAGAACTGGGCGTTGTCCAGCTCGCGACGGCCACCGCGCGTGGAGCCCTTTTCCGGCCAGGCAAAAATCAGGTCGATATCAGAGGAAAAATTCAGCTCGCAGCCGCCCAGCTTGCCCATGCCCAGAATCAGCAGCGGCTGTGGAACCCCTTCTTCGCTACAGGGCGTCCCCCACTCTTTACAGCAGGCAGCGTACAGCCAGTCGCGCGCGGCGACAATCAACGTCTGCGCCAGCTCGCTCAACTGCTGTAGCGTGCTTTCTTCACTGACCAGCGCCAGCGACTGCGCCCAGGCAATACGCACCATCACCCGACGGCGGAACTGGCGCAGAATGCGCATCAACGTCGCTTCATCCGTTACGCCGACAAGTTCGGTTTGGAGCCACCCGGCATACTGCCGCCACTCTTCCGCCTGCGGCGGTGAGCTTTCAAGCGCCATCAGCCAGTCCGGGTTAGCGGTGATACTTTCCTGCACAAAATCACTGAAAGCGAGCACGCTTCTGGCCTGCTCGCTTAACGTTGACGCCGATAATGACTCAGGCAGACGTTCGCAAACGATCTGCCATTGCTGCTGTAACTGCGAAGAAAGCGGCATTGTAGGGGTTCCTTGCCAGAATTAACGTTTTCCGCTGTGCAGCCAGAACGGGTCCTGAGAAATGGCCTCGTTGCGGAAATGCTCAATTTCAATATGCTGGCGGGTTTCAATGGCATGTTTCAGCCCCTGCCAGTTTTCCATCCAGGCCTGCGCTTTGGCACCATCGTAAGCACCGGACAGCAACAGCATGCTGTCGATATTACGCGCCAGACGGATCAGCTGATCGCCATACCCATCACCCAAGGGATACGCAAAGGTGGTCTTCAGCTCGGCGGCATGGCGTGACAAATGAATATCCGCGAAACGCTTGAAGTTTTCCGCGATTTTGGTCTGCGCTTTCGCATCCAGGAAGCTACGCCAGCCGCGCGTGACTAGAAATTCGGTTAGCGCCAGTTTTGCCGTCGCAGCCTGCGGGCTGTATATCGCCGTTTGTGCCGATACGTCGGAAAGCATCAGCGCTTCGGTTTGCGTCAGCAGATCTCGTAAGTGAGCACTTGCTTTACGCGGAACGATACCGCCAAACAAAGCCAGCGTGTGCCGCACCAGCCCCATCGCCGCCAGAACGTGTCCTTTCGCATTTTTGACATTTCGCGCCCACAGCTCTTCGTGGTACAGCCACTGGGAAAGCGCCAGTTCCAGCGCGGCTTCCATGCCTTGCTCAACGCTGGCTTTCGGCGCGACATGCAGAATGGTCGTCTCTTTCAGCGCACGAGGCGCATTTCCGGCCGCCAGGTGGTAGCCGCGTGCGGCTTTGCTCAGGCTCCCCTGACGCAGGCCAGACTGATTCACCAGCTTACGCGCCAGCTTCAGGACGTCGTTCGCATCGCCCTCAAGCAGTTCAAGCTCCAGCTCGCAAAGGGTTTCCTGGTGTTCACCGGCTTTTACCTCACCCAGATCGAGGGCGATTTCAATGCGGCTTTTGCCTTCCGTCACCAGCCATTTCTCGCGCCAAAAATCGGTGCTGAACAGCGGCTGCACCTGCTTGGATAAGGTTTCCGGCAGTTTGCCTTCCGGCCACACGTCTGACGGGAAACGATCCAGCTCAAGTTCTGGCTGACTGATGTCGATATTGTATTCCGGACGCTGGTGCAAACCGCCCACCACGCGGCCGGCGATTTTCATCGTCATCTCGTAGCGCCCGTTCGCGCCACGAATGCGTAAGCCCATATCGTGACTGCGCAGCCAGTTGTCCGGCGTTTCGTAATAGATGTTGAGCAACTGTACTGGTTCATGGTGTTCGCCGGAAAGCGTATGCAGATGCTGACGGAGCGCGTCAACGCTGTCTTTTTCGACGATAAACTTTAATTCGATTTCTTGTGCCATAGCCTTGTACTTTTGCGTGCGTCACAGACGCGTCGATGAAGGCGAACTTCCTCGCCATTTGTTTGTCAGTACATAGTATTTTGCGCCAAATTGCCACGCAATGAGCAATTTGACGGGCGTAAAAATTTGATGCAGTGGAAATCAGTACACAGATGATTCTGATTGATGACGAATCCTTTGCGTAGAGACACTGATGCCACTACTATCGTTCCACTATTTATGAAAAAAACGACTGATATGCTGAAATTACGCCTGATTGGACTTGCTTTACTCGCTTTTAGCGCCGCAACCGCGGTCCACGCTGAAGAGAAGCGTTACGTTTCTGATGAACTGAACACCTGGGTACGCAGTGGTCCCGGGGACAATTATCGCCTCGTGGGCACGGTAAATGCCGGCGAGGAAGTGACTCTGTTACAAACCAATGCAGACACCAACTACGGCCAGGTTCGCGACAGCACCGGCCGTACCTCCTGGATCCCGTTGAAAGAGCTGAGCAACGTGCCAAGCCTGCGCACCCGCGTGCCGGATCTGGAAAATCAGGTGAAAACCCTGACCGATAAGCTGACCAACATCGATAACACCTGGAACCAGCGCACTGCAGAAATGCAGCAGAAAGTGGCCCAGAGCGATGGTGTGATTAATGGTTTGAAGGAAGAGAACCAGAAGTTGAAAAACGAGCTGATTGTCGCGCAGAAGAAGGTTAGCGCCGCTAACCTTCAGCTTGATGACAAACAGCGTACCATCATCATGCAGTGGTTCATGTATGGCGGCGGCGTGCTGGGTGTCGGCCTCGTGCTCGGTCTGGTGCTGCCTATGCTGATCCCAAGCCGCAAGCGTAAAGATCGCTGGATGAACTAACTCGTCTTCTCTGCCACACTTACGTATTATTCTGAGAAAGAGAAGACGGGAGAGTTGGGCGTGAAGAGTTATCTGGTCGGTGGTGCGGTACGTGATGCGTTATTAGGTCTACCGGTCAAAGATAAAGACTGGGTTGTGGTGGGTGCCACGCCCGAAGAGATGCTCGACGCGGGCTACCAGCAGGTAGGCCGCGATTTTCCTGTTTTTCTGCACCCACAAAGCCGTGAAGAGTACGCTCTGGCGCGCACCGAGCGAAAATCGGGTTCAGGCTATACCGGTTTCACCTGCTACGCCGCGCCGGACGTCACGCTGGAGCAAGATCTCCTGCGTCGCGATCTCACCATCAACGCGCTGGCACAAGATGAACACGGCAAGATTATCGACGCATACGGTGGCAGAGACGATCTGCATAACCGTATTTTGCGCCACGTCTCCCCGGCCTTTTCTGAAGATCCGCTGCGCGTGCTGCGCGTGGCGCGTTTCGCTGCCCGTTACGCCCATCTGAGCTTCCGGATAGCCGACGAAACAATGGCGCTGATGACCGCGATGACCGAGGCGGGTGAGCTTGAACATCTGACGCCTGAGCGCGTCTGGAAAGAGACCGAAAATGCGCTTACCACCCGCAATCCGCAGGTCTTTTTCCAGGTTCTCAGAGACTGCGGTGCGCTGAAGGTCCTCTTCCCGGAAGTGGATAATCTGTTTGGCGTCCCGGCGCCGGCAAAGTGGCATCCGGAAATTGATACCGGTATTCATACCTTGATGACGCTGAGTATGGCCGCCATGCTGAGCCCCGATGTGGACGTGCGTTTCTCCACCCTGTGTCACGATCTGGGTAAAGGGTTAACGCCTAAAGAATTGTGGCCGCGCCACCACGGCCACGGCCCGGCTGGCGTGAAGCTGGTTCAAGGGCTTTGTCAGCGCTTGCGTGTACCCAATGAGATCCGCGATCTGGCGAAACTGGTGGCAGAGTTCCACGATCTCATTCATACCTTCCCTATCCTGAAGCCGGCCACCATCGTGAAGCTGTTCGATAACATTGATGCCTGGCGCAAGCCGCAGCGCGTGGAGCAAATCGCGCTGACCAGCGAGGCTGACGTGCGCGGGCGTACGGGGTTTGAAGCCTGCGATTACCCGCAGGGACGTTTGCTGCGCGAAGCGTGGAATGTCGCAAAAGCGGTGCCGACGAAGGACGTCGTGGAGGCCGGATTCAAAGGGCCTGAGATTCGGGAAGAGCTGACGAAACGTCGGATTGAGGCAGTAGCAGCATGGAAGGAACAGCGTTGCCCTCAGCCAAAAGACTGAGGGCAGTCGGTCATCAGAAGAAGACCACGTACACCGCAGCGGCGACGATAAAGCGATAGATTGCGAACGGAATAAACGAGATACGTTTAATCAGCTGCAGGAAGGTTTTGATGGCGATCAGCGCCACAATAAAGGCGGTAACAAAGCCCACGGCGAACATCGGAATATCGCCTGCGGTCAGGAAGTGGTAGCTCTTATAGACGTCGAGCACGGTGGCGCCCATCATCATCGGCACCGCCAGCAGGAATGAAAACTCCGACGCCGCATAACGGCTCACGCCCATCAGCATCCCGCCAGAAATCGTTGCCCCAGAACGCGAGAAGCCCGGCCACAGCGCCAGACACTGGAAGCAACCAATGATAAACGCCTGACGGTAGGTCATATCGTCCAGGCCTTCCGCACGCGGGACTTTTGGCTTCAGCACTTCTGCCGCAATCAGCAGGACGCCGCCAACCACCAGCGCGTACATCACGTTTATTGGGTTGAACAGCGACTTGATGGCGTCGTGGAAAACCAGGCCCAGCGCCACTGCGGGGATCATCCCGAGCAGGATATGGATCAGCGTCAGGCGGCCAGTGCCTTCACCTTCGCGCTGCGGTAAACGGCCAAAGTGGATACCAATCAGACCAAACAGTCGACGCCAGAACATCACGACAACGGCCAGAATAGACCCCAGCTGAATGACCACTTCGAACGTCTTTGCGGTATCTCCCTCAAAGCCCAGCAGGTGGCCAACAATAATCATATGGCCCGTACTGGAAACCGGCAAAAACTCCGTCAATCCTTCGACCACACCCAGTATTGCCGCCACCAGCAGCGAGTGCATATCGCTCATCTATAAACCCCTAAAAAGATATAAAAAAACGGTCGCCACACAGGCTACCGTGAAAGATACAGCTTTAAGACCGGTATAACAGAAAATGGTTTAGCTATTATGACGTTAAATCTTTTCTTTCAGATTTGTGCCACGCTCAATGATAACGCCAACATTTGACGCACGCGCCACGGCCCCCGGCTTGCTCAGCTTGATGCGTACCCACGGTGAGTTAAACGTGGTCAGCAGCAGGTCTGCTACCTCTTCCGCCACACGTTCCACCAGCGCAAAACGTTGCCCTTCTACGTGGCCCACGACCGTTTCGCTGATATCGGCATAGCTCAGACAGTCATGCACGTCATCGCTTTTTGCTGACTTGCGGTTGTCCCAGCCCATTTCGATATCGAACACCAGCTTCTGCTCGATGGTCTGTTCCCAGTCGTAAACACCAATAGTGGTGATTACCGAAAGTTGCTCTATAAATACAATATCCATCACGACCTGCCTGCTTTTTGGCTAAACCGGATACCACTTCCGGCGAATTATGCGTATTATCCACAGATGTTGAGACTACAGATACATTTTCAAAACGGAACAGCGTTATGAGTGCAATCGCGCCTGGAATGATTATCCTCGCCTACCTTTGCGGCTCAATCTCCAGCGCCATTCTGGTCTGCCGTATCGCCGGGTTATCTGACCCGCGCGAAAGTGGTTCCGGGAATCCGGGGGCGACCAATGTACTACGAATTGGCGGCAAGGGAGCAGCCGTAGCGGTTTTGATTTTTGATGTTCTGAAAGGAATGCTACCCGTCTGGGGCGCGTATGCGCTGGGCGTCACGCCGTTCTGGCTGGGGCTGATTGCCATTGCCGCCTGCGTCGGTCACATCTGGCCCGTCTTCTTCGGTTTTAAAGGGGGAAAAGGCGTTGCGACCGCCTTTGGTGCGATTGCGCCTATCGGCTGGGATTTAACCGGCGTGATGGCCGGCACCTGGCTACTCACTATCCTTCTGAGCGGCTACTCGTCGCTGGGCGCAATTGTCAGCGCGCTGATCGCCCCGTTCTACGTCTGGTGGTTCAAACCCCAATTTACCTTCCCGGTTTCGATGCTCTCCTGCCTGATCCTGCTGCGTCATCACGATAATATTCAACGCCTGTGGCGTCGTCAGGAAACGAAAATCTGGACGAAGCTCAAGAGAAAGAAAAAGACGACCGATAAGCAGTGAGTTATGTCTTATAACCAAATGTGATTTTGGTCACCTTCTGCCTGTGGTAACTGTTACTGACACAACACAACCACACAAAAAGAAAATGGCAGAAATCACAGAAACAACTCCCCTTTCAACGGCAGGAAACGCCCCTGATGGCGACATCAAGTGGGTGCGCAGCGCATCGGACGTCTCACGTCTGGTGAACAACGGTTCACAGGGCCGGGCGAATGCCCGTATTGTGGTCGGCATTGCTTTAGGCGGTATTTTCCTTGATGCCTACGATTTGGGCGCGCTGGCGTTTGGCATTAAAGACATCACCCGCGAATTTAATCTGACACCGGCTGGCACCGGCATGGTGGCCTCAGCCATTACTTTTGGTGCCATTGTCGGGGCGCTGCTTGGCGGCTATCTCACGGATAAAATTGGGCGCTACCGCGTATTTATGGCCGACATGGTGTTCTTCGTGGTCGCCGCGATCGCCTGCGCGCTGGCCCCGAATGAATATGTGCTGGCGGGAGCACGCTTTGTAATGGGTCTCGGCGTTGGGATCGACCTTCCGGTAGCGATGGCGTTTCTCAGTGAGTTCGCCAGGCTGAAAGGGCCCGGGAATAAGGCCTCCAGCGTCGCGATGTGGTGCCCCACATGGTATGCCGCCATCAGTATCTCTTACCTGCTGGTGCTGTTCTTTTACGCCGTATTGCCAGAAAGCCACAGCGACTGGCTTTGGCGTTTGATCCTGGGCTTTGGCGCGGTTCCTGCGCTAGCGATTATAGCTATCCGCAGCCGCTATATGAGCGAATCCCCGGTCTGGGCGGCGAACCAGGGCAACCTGAAAGAGGCAGCCTCTATTTTACGGCAGTCGTATAACATCAACGCCCACGTCCCGCAGGAAGCGCTTAACCAGCCCGCACCGGTGGTGAATAAGGCAAAATGGTCAAACTACCTGAACCTGTTCCGCGGCATCTATTTACGCCGCACGACGCTGGCTACCCTGCTGTCCGTGGTCTCTTCGTTTGCCTATAACGCCGTTGCGTTTGGCCTGCCGGTGATTATCTCCAGCTTCTTTGTGCAGTCGATGCTGACCACTATTCTGATTTCGCTGGTGCTCAACCTGCTGTTTGCGTTCGTCGGCGGACTGCTGGCAGTGCGCTATGTTCCGCGCTTTGGCGCATGGCGGATGTCCCTTGCGGGCTATGCCTGTCAGCTTGTCGCCCTGCTTGGGCTGGCGCTGATCGGGCGTCCGGAAGGGGCAATGGAAGGCGTTGGTGCTGTTGCAATGCTGGCGCTATTCCTGTTCGGCCAGGGCTTTGGACCGGGCGCGCACACCATGACGTTTGCATCGCTGAGCTACCCGACCTCGCTGCGCGGCGTGGGCGTGGGTCTGAACCAAACGCTGATGCGCAGCAGTTCAACGCTCTCGCTGTTTCTGTTCCCGCTGCTGGTGGCCTCACTGGATACCGCGGTGTTCTGGGTCATTGCACTGGCCCCCTTTATTGGGCTGGCGTCGCTGCTGGCGATCCGCTGGGAACCGTCCGGGTATGATGTGGATGCGGAGGATTATCGATAACACCGTTAACCGGCTCAGATGAGCCGGTTTTTTTATCCATAAGCGACTCATATGACAGCCTTCATTTCTGCCAGGGCATACTGAATCCTATCCCGAACGTGTGCAGATGGATGCAGCATGTTAGCAACTCAGGTCACTGATAATTCATACAAAGGCTGGCAGGCGTCGCTTGCTCTCCAGTTTTGTCACACCCCAGAGAAAACCCTCCTGCACTCCGCTCATCACGTCGGGCCGCTTACCGTTCAGCGTCCGTTTTACCCCGAAGATGAAACTTGCCACCTCTACCTGCTGCACCCGCCTGGCGGGATTGTGGGGGGCGATTCACTGGAAATTTCCGTACGTCTGGATGCAAAAAGCCATGCGCTTATCACCATGCCAGGCGCCAGTAAGTTCTATCGCAGTAGCGGCCCAAGAGCCCGGCTGAACCAGCACTTTTACCTCGATGATGAGGCAATACTGGAGTGGCTTCCACAGGACACCATTGTCTTTCCCGGTGCAAACGCCGCCTTACGCTCCGTCTTTCATCTGCAACCGTCCAGCACGCTGCTGGCCTGGGAATTGTACTGTCTGGGGCGCCCGGTGATGGGTGAAACCTTCAGCCACGGCACGTTTGAAAGCCGCCTTGAGATCTGGCTTGAGGATGAACCGCTGCTGATTGAGCGTCAGCATCTCAGCAACGGCGATCTTACCCCTGTCGCCGAACACCCGTGGGTCGGCACGCTGTTGTTCTATCCGGCCACGGAAAATCACCTTGATGCGGTGCGCGAGCAGCTCGATCCGCTGGGACATTATGCCGGCGCGACGCTCACTGAGGGCCTGCTGTCGGTGCGCTTTCTTTCCCATGACAACCTGATTTGCCAGCGGGTGATGCGCGAAATTTGGCAGTCGCTTCGCCCACTGTTAACCACCAAACCCGCCTGTTCGCCGCGTATCTGGCAGACATAAGAGAAACGTTATGGAACTGACCCCCAGAGAAAAAGACAAGCTGTTACTGTTCACCGCCGCGCTGGTTGCCGAGCGCCGCCTTGCGCGCGGGGTAAAGCTCAACTACCCGGAATCGGTCGCGCTGATCAGCGCCTACATTATGGAAGGCGCGCGCGATGGTGAAACTGTCGCATCGTTAATGGAAGCGGGCCGCCACGTCCTGACGCGCGAGCAGGTGATGGAAGGCGTGCCGGAGATGATCCCGGATATTCAGGTGGAAGCGACCTTCCCGGACGGGTCAAAGCTCGTCACCGTTCACAACCCGATCGTGTAAGGAGCCGGTGATGATCCCAGGCGAATATCAGATCCAACCCGGCAATATCGCGCTGAACGTCGGGCGTGAAACCCGACATCTGATTGTTGAAAACCACGGCGACAGACCGATCCAGGTGGGATCGCATTATCACTTTTACGAGGTTAATCCCGCGCTGAAGTTTGACCGGGAGGCCGCCAAAGGCTTTCGGCTGAACATTCCGGCAGGCACCGCCGTGCGATTCGAACCCGGGCAGAAGCGCGAAGTGACGCTGGTTCAGGTGACCGGCGCGCAGCGCATAGTCGGTTTTCGCGGAGAGGTGATGGGAGAGGTGAAAAATGGCTGAGATTTCACGCAGGGCGTATGCCGATATGTTCGGCCCCACCACCGGCGATAAAGTGCGTCTGGCCGACAGCGAGCTGTGGATCGAAGTTGAAAACGATCTCACGACCTATGGCGAAGAGGTGAAATTTGGCGGCGGGAAAGTGATCCGCGACGGCATGGGTCAGGGGCAGATGACGTCGCGGGACTGCGTAGATCTGGTGCTGACCAACGCGCTGATTGTCGATCACTGGGGGATCGTGAAAGCGGATATCGGCGTAAAAAACGGCCGGATCTTCGCCGTCGGCAAAGCCGGTAATCCGGACATTCAGCCCGGTGTGACGATCCCGATCGGTGCCGCCACGGAAGTCATTGCCGCCGAAGGCAAGATCGTCACCGCAGGCGGGATCGATACCCATATTCACTGGATCTGTCCGCAGCAGGCAGAAGAGGCACTCGTTTCTGGCGTCACCACCATGATCGGGGGGGGGACTGGCCCCGCAGCAGGCACCAACGCCACCACCTGCACGCCGGGGCCGTGGTATATCGCCCGCATGCTGCAGGCAGCCGATACGCTGCCGGTCAACATTGGCCTGCTCGGTAAAGGTAACGGCTCCAATCCGGATGCCCTGCGCGAGCAAATCGCGGCGGGGGCCATCGGGCTTAAAATCCACGAAGACTGGGGCGCAACGCCTGCTGCGATCAATTGCTCGCTTGAGGTGGCAGAAGAGATGGATATCCAGGTGGCGCTGCACAGCGACACCCTGAACGAGTCCGGATTTGTGGAAGACACGCTGGCCGCCATTGGCGGGCGCACCATACATACCTTTCACACCGAAGGGGCGGGCGGTGGCCATGCGCCGGATATTATTACCGCCTGCGCGCACCCGAATATTCTGCCCTCTTCCACCAACCCGACGCTGCCCTACACGGTGAATACCATCGACGAGCATCTCGATATGCTGATGGTGTGTCATCACCTCGATCCGGATATCGCCGAAGATGTCGCCTTTGCCGAATCGCGCATTCGCCGTGAAACCATCGCCGCCGAAGACGTGCTGCACGATATCGGCGCGTTCTCGCTTACCTCGTCTGACTCTCAGGCAATGGGCCGCGTAGGGGAAGTGATTATCCGCACCTGGCAGGTTGCTCACCGCATGAAGGTCCAGCGCGGCGCCCTGGCGGAGGAGACCGGCGCGAACGATAACTTCCGCGTGAAGCGCTATGTCGCCAAATACACGATCAATCCGGCCCTCACACACGGCATTGCCCATGAAGTCGGGTCCATTGAGGCGGGTAAACTGGCGGATCTGGTGGTCTGGTCACCGGCGTTTTTTGGCGTGAAGCCCTCCACCATCGTTAAGGGCGGAATGATCGCCTACGCGCCGATGGGCGACATCAATGCCTCAATCCCGACACCTCAGCCGGTGCATTATCGCCCGATGTTTGGCTCGCTGGGCGCCGCGCGCCAAGCGACCCGACTGACGTTTATCTCACAGGCCGCCGATGCAAATGGCGTACCTCAGCAGCTCAATCTGCAAAGCGCAACTGCCGTGGTGAAAGGCTGTCGGACGGTGAAAAAGGCCGACATGATCCACAACGCTCTGCAGCCCAATATCACCGTTGATTCGCAAACTTATGAGGTGCGCGTCGACGGCAAACTGATAACCAGCGAGCCGGCAGAGGTTTTGCCGATGGCTCAGCGCTATTTCCTGTTTTGAGGAGTGACGATGATCTACCTAACCCAACGCCTTGACCACGCCCACCCCGTCACTGCCAGCGTCACGCTGACGATTGACGTGCGCGTGAAAAGCCGTGCTCGCGTGGCGCTGAATGACGGCCGTGATGCGGGGCTGATGCTACCGCGCGGTTTGCTGCTGCGCGGCGGCGACCTGCTGACCACCGAAGACGGAAGTGAGGTCGTTGAAGTGATCGCTGCGCCAGAATCGGTTTCCGTTGTCAGCTGTACCGACCCGTTCCTGCTCGCCCGCGCCTGCTACCACCTGGGCAACCGCCACGTGCCGCTGCAAATCATGCCCGGCGAACTGCGCTATCACCATGACCATGTTCTCGACGATATGCTGCGCCAGTTCGGTCTTGAGGTGACCTTCGCCACCTTAGCGTTTGAACCCGAAGCGGGTGCTTACGCCAGCGATGCCCACGGCCATAGCCATTCTCACGCTCATTCACATTAAGGATTCGTCATGCGTCAGTATTTACCTCTTTTATTGCTGGCCTTTTCCCTGCCAGCGCTCGCGCATCCTGGTCACGGAACGGACAGCTTTCAGGCCGGTTTTTTCCACCCGCTGACGGGGCTCGATCATCTGCTGATGCTGACCGGTGCTGGCGTACTCTCCGCATTGAGCGGCCGCAAGCTTCTTCTGCCGTTTGCCACCCTCGGCATGATGCTGACCGGCGCCATTGCGGGCAGTCTGCTCGGCGGCTTTAGCGGCATGGAGATGCTGATTATCGCCTCGCTGGCGGTATGCGGCGTAATGATGTTTAAAACCGAAAACCGCCTGCTGCTGGCCGTTCCTGCGCTGGCGATGTTCCACGGCTGGGCGCACGGCGTGGAGATGTCAGGCCACAGCTTCTGGCTGTTTACCAGTGGATTTATGTTGGCCAGCGCGACGGTGCTGTGCGCAAGTTTCGCCGCTGGGCGACTGCTGCGCCGTCACGACGGCCTGCGTAAAACCTTCGGTGGCGGGCTGATCGTCTCTGCCCTTCTGGCTCTGATGAGCTGATGGAACACTCCCGCCAGTGGCTGCGTCTGATGCAGCTTTCCAGCAGCAGCCTGCCGGTTGGGTCATTTACCTGGTCGCAGGGGCTGGAATGGGCGGTTGAGGCGGGTTGGGTGCTCAACGCAGACGCCTTCAAGCGCTGGCAATACCAGCAGATGGAGCAGGGCTTTTTCTGCGTTGATTTGCCGCTGTTTATCCGTCTTTATCAGGCCTGCGAGCAACGCGATCTGACCGCGGCTAAACGCTGGACGGCTTATCTTCTCGCCTGTCGGGAAACGCGCGAGCTGCGTGAAGAGGAACGTAATCGCGGCGCTGCCTTTACGCGGCTGATTAAGAGCTGGGAGCCAGATTGCCCGACAGAGTGGCTGCCGCTGTTTGGGCAAAGCCAGCTCTGCGGCATGGCGTGGCTCGGCGTGCGCTGGGGTATAGACGCGCGCGAACTGGCTCTAAGCCTGGGCTACAGCTGGATTGAGAGCGCGGTGATGGCGGGCGTCAAGCTGGTACCCTTTGGGCAGCAGGCCGCGCAACAGCTGATTATCGCGCTGAGCGATCGTTTTGCCGCGGGGTATGAGGACGCATTTTTACGGGGGGATGACGAACTGGGTGCAGCAACCCCGCTCTCGGCCATCGCCTCTGCCCGACACGAAACACAATATTCACGATTATTCCGTTCCTGAGGAGTCAACATGGCTGATTATAAACACCCCCTGCGCGTAGGCGTAGGCGGCCCGGTGGGTTCGGGCAAAACCGCACTGCTGGAAGCGCTCTGCAAGGCAATGCGCGACACCTATCATCTGGCGGTCGTCACCAACGATATCTACACCAAAGAAGATCAGCGCATCCTGACCGAGGCCGGCGCACTGGAGCCGGAGCGCATCGTCGGCGTAGAGACGGGCGGCTGTCCACATACCGCCATCCGCGAAGATGCCTCAATGAATCTCGCCGCGGTGGAAGCGTTAAGCGAGAAATTTGGCAATCTGGATCTGATCTTCGTTGAAAGCGGCGGCGACAACCTGAGCGCGACGTTCAGCCCGGAGCTGGCGGATCTGACTATCTACGTCATTGACGTGGCCGAAGGGGAAAAAATCCCCCGCAAAGGTGGGCCCGGGATAACCAAATCCGATTTTCTGGTGATCAACAAAACCGATCTCGCGCCGTACGTTGGCGCCTCGCTGGAGGTGATGGAGCGCGACACCAACCGCATGCGCAGCGAGCGTCCGTGGACCTTTACCAACCTGAAGGCGGGTGATGGTCTGGCGACGATTATTGCGTTTCTGGAAGAGAAAGGGATGCTGCGGGTGTAGTGGGGTTTATTGCCCGGTTAGCACAGCGCCACCGGGCAAAAAATCATGCCTCAGGCAATTCTGCCAGCGGCCAGCGCGGCCGCACGGAGACGCTCAGATCGGTCGTTGCTCCCGCGTTCAGACGCACCATACCGGCGTAGGCGATCATCGCCCCGTTATCGGTACAAAATTCCGGACGCGCGTAGAACACTTCCCCGCGACGTTTTTGCATCATCTCGGCGAGCTTCGCACGCAGCGTACGGTTGGCGCTCACGCCACCGGCCATCACCAGACGCTTAAAGCCGGTCTGATCCAGCGCACGCTTGCACTTGATCATCAGCGTATCGACCACCGCATCTTCAAACGCACGGGCAATATCCGCGCGAGTCCGATCGTCATTTTCATTGTTGCGGATAGTATTGGCTGCGAACGTTTTCAGGCCAGAGAAGCTGAAATCCAGTCCTGGGCGATCGGTCATCGGACGCGGGAAGACAAAGCGCCCTTCCGTGCCCTGAGACGCCATTTTGGAGAGCATTGGGCCGCCCGGATAATCCAAGCCCAGCAGCTTGGCAGTTTTATCGAAGGCTTCGCCGGCGGCATCATCAATCGATTCGCCAAGCAACGTATATTTGCCAATCCCCGTCACGCTAATCAGTTGGGTATGCCCACCCGAGACCAACAGCGCCACAAAGGGGAACGCAGGCGGATTATCTTCCAGCATCGGCGCCAGAAGATGCCCTTCCATATGGTGAACCGGAATCGCCGGAACATCCCACGCGAACGCCAGCGAACGGCCAATCGTTGCCCCCACCAGCAGCGCCCCCACCAGGCCCGGCCCTGCGGTATACGCCACGGCGTCAATATCGGTTGAACGTAATCCAGCCTCTTTTAGCGCCGCCTGAATCAGGGGTACCGTTTTACGCACGTGGTCACGAGAGGCCAGTTCAGGCACGACGCCGCCGTAGTCAGCGTGTAATTTCACCTGACTATACAATTGGTTGGCCAGAAGGCCTTTTTCGTCGTCGTAAATGGCGATGCCGGTTTCATCGCAGGATGTTTCAATACCCAGTACACGCATGACTTGATTTACCTCGTTTCAATAGCGCGCAGTGTAGAGCCTGAGCGGGTTGATGTAAAACTTTGTTCGCGCCTGGAAGAAGGCTCGTGTATACTCGTCACCCTAATTAAAGTCCCTTTCAAAATCGCATCGGTGCTTTACAAAGCAGCAGCATTTGCAGTAAAATTCCGCACCATTTTGAAATAAGCTGGCGTTGATGCCAGCGGCAAACCGAATTTATTAAAGGTGAGAGTTACATGCCGGTAATTAAAGTACGTGAAAACGAGCCGTTCGACGTAGCACTGCGTCGCTTCAAACGTTCATGCGAGAAAGCAGGTGTTCTGGCTGAAGTTCGTCGTCGTGAGTTTTATGAAAAACCAACGACCGAACGTAAGCGCGCTAAAGCTTCTGCAGTGAAACGTCACGCGAAGAAACTGGCTCGCGAAAACGCACGCCGTACTCGTCTGTACTAATCTGTTGAGGGCTATCGTCCTCAATTGACAGACAGAGTAATAGTCGTAAGGCCGTGCTTCCGGAAGGAATGCGCGGCTTGTTTTCGTTTATAAGTCGCTTAAATTTTTGGGGCATATGGCCGGAAGAATCCCACGCGTTTTCATCAATGATCTGCTTGCCAGAACCGACATCGTCGATCTCATCGACGCGCGGGTAAAGCTGAAAAAGCAGGGCAAGAACTACCATGCGTGCTGTCCGTTCCATAATGAAAAAACCCCCTCTTTCACTGTAAACGGTGAAAAGCAGTTCTACCATTGCTTCGGCTGTGGCGCACACGGTAATGCCGTCGATTTTTTGATGAACTACGACAAGCTCGAATTCGTTGAAACCGTCGAAGAACTGGCGGCGATGCATAACCTTGAAGTGCCGTATGAAGCCGGAACTGGCCTGAGTCAGATAGAACGCCATCAACGGCAAAATCTCTATCAGTTAATGGAAGGGTTAAATGATTTTTATCAGCAATCCTTCACCCAACCCAATGCCGAGCCTGCACGTCAGTATCTGGAGCAACGCGGTCTAAGCGCCGAGATTGTTCAGCAGTTTGCTATTGGTTTTGCTCCGCCAGGCTGGGACAACGCATTAAAACGTTTCGGTGGTAATGTCGACAACAGGAAGCTGCTGCTCGCTGCCGGAATGCTGGTCAACAACGACCAGGGAAGAACGTACGACCGTTTCCGCAATCGCGTGATGTTCCCGATTCGCGACAAACGGGGTCGGGTTATTGGATTCGGTGGCCGCGTGCTGGGTAACGATACGCCGAAATACCTTAACTCCCCGGAAACCGATATTTTCCATAAGGGTCGCCAGCTGTATGGCCTTTATGAAGCGCAGCAGCACCAAGCTGAGCCACAGCGACTGTTGGTTGTCGAAGGATATATGGATGTTGTCGCCCTGGCGCAATACGGTATTCATTATGCCGTGGCTTCGCTAGGTACATCGACCACGGCCGACCATATGCACATGTTATTCCGGGCAACGAACAACGTCATTTGTTGTTACGACGGCGACCGTGCAGGACGAGATGCCGCATGGCGTGCGTTAGAAACGGCAATGCCTTACATGACTGACGGTCGTCAGCTACGCTTTATGTTTCTGCCCGACGGTGAAGACCCGGATACGCTGGTGCGTAAAGAAGGCAAAGAGGCGTTTGAAGCACGGATGGAGCAGGCCCAGCCGCTCTCTGTGTTTTTGTTTAACAGTCTGTTGCCGCAGGTCGATTTGAGTTCACCGGATGGCAGTACGCAGCTGGCCGCGCTCGCGCTGCCGCTTATCAGCCAGGTCCCCGGCGATGCGCACCGTATTCAGCTGCGCCAGACGCTGGGACTGAAGTTAGGCATTTTTGACGACAGCCAGCTCGATCGTTTAATGCCAAAACAGGCAGAAAGTGGTGTCGTACGCCCCACTCAGCAGATAAAACAAACTCCTATGCGTATACTTATAGGACTGCTGGTGCAAAACCCGAATCTGGCACCACTGGTGCCACCGCTGCAAGGGCTGGCGCAGAGCAAACTACCTGGACTCAGCCTGTTCAACGAGCTGGTGAGTCTTTGTGTAGCCCAGCCAGGCCTGAATACGGGTCAGCTTTTAGAGAACTATCGTGGGACAAGTGAATACTCAACACTTGAAAAACTCTCAGCCTGGAACGATATAAAGGATGAGAATGTTGAAAAAATGTTCACCGACACGCTAAACCGAATTTTTGATTCAATGCTTGAACAGCGACAGGAAGAGTTAATCGCTCGCGATCGCACGCACGGTTTAAGCAGTGAAGAACGCAGGGAGTTCTGGGAAATCAGACAAGCCCTGGAAAAAAAATGAATTTAACGGCTTAAGTGCCGAATATCGATCGGGAAGCCCCCGGCAGCCGCACTGAGAGGCAGCGGCAAAAATATAAGTACGCCCTCGCTTTAAATGTTGGTAGCCCCATCGCCGACACCAATCAAACGAATTAAGTGTGGATACCGTCTTATGGAGCAAAACCCGCAGTCACAGCTGAAACTTCTTGTCCAACGCGGTAAGGAGCAAGGCTATCTGACCTATGCCGAGGTCAATGACCATCTGCCGGAAGATATCGTCGATTCAGATCAGATCGAAGACATCATCCAAATGATCAATGACATGGGCATTCAGGTGATGGAAGAAGCACCGGATGCCGATGATCTGTTGCTGGCTGAAAACTCCAACAACACCGATGAAGATGCGGAAGAAGCTGCTGCACAGGTACTGTCCAGCGTGGAATCTGAAATCGGGCGCACCACTGACCCGGTCCGCATGTACATGCGCGAAATGGGTACCGTTGAACTGTTGACCCGCGAAGGCGAAATCGACATCGCAAAACGCATTGAAGATGGGATCAACCAGGTTCAATGCTCCGTTGCCGAATACCCTGAAGCCATCACCTATCTGCTGGAACAGTACGATCGCGTTGAAGCGGAAGAAGCGCGTCTGTCCGATCTGATCACCGGCTTTGTCGACCCGAACGCTGAAGAAGATCTGGCGCCAACCGCGACTCACGTCGGTTCTGAACTGTCTCAGGAAGAGATGGATGATGACGAAGACGAAGATGAAGAGGAAGACGACGACAGCAGCGATGACGATAACAGCATCGATCCTGAACTGGCGCGTGAGAAGTTTGGCGAACTGCGTACCCAGTACGAACTGGCACGCGACACCATTAAAGCAAAAGGCCGCAGCCATGCAGCCGCTCAGGAAGAGATCCTGAAGCTGTCTGAAGTCTTCAAACAGTTCCGCCTGGTGCCAAAACAGTTCGACTACCTGGTTAACAGCATGCGCGTGATGATGGATCGCGTACGCACCCAGGAACGCATCATCATGAAGCTGTGCGTTGAACAGTGCAAAATGCCGAAGAAGAACTTCATCACCCTCTTCACCGGCAACGAAACCAGCGAAACCTGGTTCAACGCGGCTATCGCGATGAACAAGCCGTGGTCTGAAAAACTGCACGACGTGAAAGAAGACGTTCAGCGCGGTTTGATGAAACTGCAGCAAATTGAAGAAGAAACCGGCCTGACCATTGAGCAGGTGAAAGACATTAACCGTCGTATGTCTATCGGTGAAGCGAAAGCCCGCCGTGCGAAGAAAGAGATGGTTGAAGCAAACTTACGTCTGGTTATCTCTATCGCCAAGAAATACACCAACCGTGGTCTGCAGTTCCTGGACCTGATTCAGGAAGGCAACATCGGCCTGATGAAAGCGGTAGATAAGTTTGAATACCGTCGTGGTTACAAGTTCTCCACCTACGCAACCTGGTGGATCCGTCAGGCGATTACCCGCTCTATTGCAGACCAGGCACGCACCATCCGTATTCCGGTGCATATGATTGAGACCATCAACAAGCTCAACCGTATCTCCCGCCAGATGCTGCAAGAGATGGGTCGCGAGCCGACGCCGGAAGAGCTGGCTGAGCGCATGCTGATGCCAGAAGACAAGATCCGTAAAGTGCTGAAGATCGCTAAAGAGCCAATCTCCATGGAAACACCCATCGGTGATGATGAAGATTCGCATTTGGGTGATTTCATCGAGGATACTACCCTCGAGCTGCCGCTGGACTCTGCTACCACCGAGAGCCTGCGTGCTGCAACGCACGACGTGCTGGCTGGTCTGACCGCCCGTGAAGCAAAAGTTCTGCGTATGCGTTTCGGTATCGATATGAATACTGACCACACGCTGGAAGAAGTGGGTAAACAGTTCGACGTTACCCGCGAGCGTATCCGTCAGATCGAAGCGAAGGCGCTGCGTAAACTGCGCCATCCAAGCCGCTCTGAAGTTCTGCGTAGCTTCCTGGACGACTAATCGTTCCTGCAAGTGAAAAGCTCCCTCCGGGGAGCTTTTTTTTTGGTTTTTTGTCAGAGTACAAAAATTGGTAGGAGCCTAAATCACAGATGCAATTGTAAATGATATTTATTTTCATTATCATTTTTCTTTTCGTAAACTACTGTAAAGAAAAATGACATGAATTTCAAAATATTAAAAATTCACTCTCTCTCTGCGCTCTTCATTTCTCTGGCACTTCAGGCGAGTTTCGCCTATGCAAAGGACTTCTCAGAGGATCGGTTCGTCTCCCAACCGCTGGGACACGGCCTTTATGAACTGGCTTATGATGCCGGAAAAAATGCGGTCTATGCGGCCTCTGCCCCCTCTTTTGACAAAGACAAAACCAGCGGAGAGGTATTTCAGCTTTCACCTGCCTCGCTGAAGGTTAAGGAGCGAATCGCCACCCAGCGCCGTCCTTTCGCGGTATCGCTGGATGAAACCAACCACATTCTCTGGCTAGGCAACGCGCTGGACGGCTCGCTGACCCTGCTGGACACCCGCACCAATAAAGAAGTGAAAACACTCCAGCTCGCAGAGGCTGGAAATGAGGCCCACGTCCGCGAAGTGGTGCTCGATAGGAAGCACCACCGCCTCTACGTCTCCGGCATTGGCGGTGACGAAAAAGGCGTACTGTGGGTTGTTGACACGCAAAAGCAGAAACTTCTGCACGCCCTCAAAAAAATGGATCCGGTCGGCTTTGCGGTCGACGAAGCGGATGACAAAGTTTATGCCGTCACCGGCAGTGGTGAGCTGATGACCCTGGATGGAAAAACCTCTCAGGCGCTCTCCCGCGTGAAGGTAGATCCGTCTGAGCCTAACCATTACTTCCTCAACATCGCCCTGAACGCCGCCAAAGGGGTGGGTTTTATCACCGATAGCAACACCCGCGACGTACTGGTTGTTCAGCTCGATTCCGGCAAGATCCTTCATCGGATTGCGACCCCTAACGCCATTGCCGCCGTCTATAATCCGGCGCGCGACGAAGTGTACGTCACCCACCGCAATGCACGTCAGATTAGCGTTATCGATGCCAACACTTACAGCCTGAAGCACACCGTTAAAACGGCCGCCATGCCAAACAGCATGGCGCTTTCTCCTGACGGCAAAACGCTGTTTGTTAGCGTGAAGCAGGACGAAAAGGCCAGCCAGGCTGACTATGTGCTCAAACTCGATTTAACCCCATTCTGAGGATTGCGTTGTGATTAACCAGACACGTACGGCGCTGGCGATATCGCTCGCCCTCGCCAGCCTTCCTGCGGCCGTTTTCGCCGAAGAAGCCACGCCAGCGAATGAAGATCAGCTGGTGGTCACCGCCACCGGTTTTGCGCAGGAACGCCGCGAGGCACCCGCCACTATCTCCGTCGTCGGTGAAAAAGAGTTGAACACCCGCTCAAACCAGAACGTGACCGAAGCGCTTCGCGAGATGCCCGGTGTACTCGTGGGAAGCGGTAACGGGAGCCTAGCCACGGGCGACGTGCAGATGCGCGGCATGGACTCGACCTATACCTCCTACATGGTCAACGGTATCAAGCAAGCCACCCGCGAATCGCGCCCTTACGGCAACCATATCGGGACCGAAGCCGCCTTTATGCCACCTCTTGCCGCGATTGAGCGCATCGAGGTGATCCGCGGGCCGATGTCTTCCCTGTATGGTTCAGATTCTATTGGCGGCGTGGTCAACGTCATCACCAAAAAAGGCTATAACCTGGACAAATGGACCGGCGTGCTGGAGAACAACGCTTTCCTGCAGGAGAAGAGCGAGTACGGCAACACCAACCAGACTAACGCTTTTCTGATGGGGCCGGTCATTCCGGGGAAGCTTGGCGTAAGCCTGGCGGCAGATTATCTTGACCGTCGCGATGACGACAGCCAGAACGATAATCGCTTTGTTAAGCATCAAGCGGGCAACCTGGACGCGACCATCAATATGTCGCCGACCGATACCCAACTGTGGGATCTGAACGTTGTCAAAGGACATCAGGCACAATCTCACAACGATAAAGCCTGGCAATGGGACTTCGATCGCGACGCCGCCTCGCTCGCTCAGCACGCCTGGTACGGCGACGATTTGCTGGAGGTGAAAAACTTCGTCAGCTATGAAAATGCCAAAACCGAATACCGCGTGCCGGGCATGAACTCGCAGTTCATCAAGCAGCGGAATTATGAAGCCAACAGCGCGAATACCTTCTCATTTGACGATCATAAGTTAACGCTTGGGATCAACGTCACCCGCAACGAGCTGAATGACACTTTCGGTATTGAAGACAAAGAAGTGCCAGGCATAACGCCGGTGAGCAAGATCACCCGTAACGGCTGGGCCGTGTTCGCCGAAGATGCGTGGATGATGGTGCCGGACTTTACGCTGACCACATCGGCGCGTCTGGATCACGACAGCTACTTTGGCTACCACGTGACGCCAAAACTCTACGGTAACTGGACCATTGATGAAAGCTGGGCGCTGAAGGGCGGCGTATCGGCGGGCTATAAAAAACCGGACCTGCGCGAGAACAACGAAGGTTTCACCACCGTTTACGGCGCATATCCCTATTCCTTTATTGGCATCGGTAACAATGACCTGAAGCCGGAGCAGAGCGTCAACACCGAGCTGGGCGTCTACTGGCAAGAGGATGCGCTGGCGCTAGATGCCACCGTGTTCTTCACCAAATTTAAAGACAAGATCAGCGATTACACCATCTGTACGGCGACAGCCGCGCAGAAGTGTATTTACAACGGTTATGAAGCGGAAGAGGTCTATCAGTATTTCAACGTCAGCGACGCGGAAATCTATGGACTGGAGCTGAACGGCGATTGGCAGGTCACGCCAGCGCTGAAGGCTAACGCGAACTACACGTACACCCACAGCGAGCAAAAAAGCGGTCAGTACAAAGGCGAGGCGCTGAACGAATACCCGAGCAGCATGGCCAACCTGTCGCTGACGTGGAATGCCCTTAACGACCTGGAGCTTTGGACAAAAGCCAGCTGGCGCAGTAATACGCCAAACACCGGAAAATCAACCTCGACAGAGGCCTATGCGCTGGTCGATTTAGGATTGCGCTACCATCTTACTAAACGGATCACGCTCATGACCGGCGTCTACAACCTGTTCGACGTGAATCCGATCCACAAAACGTCCTATAACCAGTCGGCCATACTGGAAGGACGCCGCTACAACATGGGTGCACGCTACGAGTTTTGATCGTGACGCCGGAGCCGCTGGCTCCGGCAGTTACAGCCCGCGCACGATGAGAGCCTCGTCAAGTTCACGATATGCCTCTACCAGCTTGTCCAGCGTCGCCCTGTTCAACCCGCTCGGGTTCGGCAACACCCAGACCTGCGTGACGCCAATGCTGATGCTTTGCTTACCCCACTGCGCCCCGCGCTGGCTGAACGCCTGCTCGTAGGCCTGTTTACCGAGGATCGCCAGCGCGGCAGGCTGGTAGTCTTCAATCTTCTTAACCAGTTCCCGGCCGCCGCTGCGCAGCTCATGCAGATTCACTTCACTCGCCTGCACCGTGGGCCGCTCGACCAGCATGGTGATTCCACAGCGCGTGTCTAGCAGGTGTTGCTCCTCTTCCGGCTTGAGCAACCTGTCGGTAAACCCGGCCTGATGGATAACCTTCCAGAAGCGATTTCCCGGATGGGCGAAGTGAAAACCGGTGTGGGCGGAGGACTTGCCCGGGTTGATACCACAGAAGACTACGCGCAGCCCAGGTGCCAGAATATCGTTGATCATCTTTACTCCCGATCGATACATCGTCATTGAAGTATAAAGGATTGATTATGCATTGTTTATAAAAACAGCAGGCAGGTGCGAATGGCTGGATTGCTGAAGGGAGTTACTTTATAATTCACCGCCACGGCCCCTTAGCTCAGTGGTTAGAGCAGGCGACTCATAATCGCTTGGTCGCTGGTTCAAGTCCAGCAGGGGCCACCAAATTTTAGCTTTAAATTCATATAATTAAGCCACTCAATTGAGTGGCTTTTTTGTTAATGAAATTGCGGGTGTCCCCTTTTTGTCCCCTGACTATTTTTCTCAGGCATTCGCCAGGCCGCATTCTGCATAGCGATGCATGATTTTTTTATTACCCGCCTCTAATTTTTGCCGCTCCGTATGAAAGCACGTAGCCGACTATCAATGCGCCAACACACCCAGCGAATTTCATCCATGTGCTTTCAAACCAGAAGAATGACCCCATAGCAAAAAGCACAGCCAGAAAGGTGATAGTTCCCTCAATTGCGTGGGACATTAACGATTTTACAAATTTCATTCTGTATTCCTTTGCAATCAATAGGGTGTCCTTCAATGAACACCAGGTAAGGCTCTAACTGCTGTTCAACGAGAAAGTAGACCATATCCAGATTCTCTTTTGACACCCTGGCGTATGTAGAGGGATATGTGGCTTTCATCCTTCTTGACGCTCTGGCTGACTCTTCGATGATTCCCTGAAACATCACAACGTTTAACGCGGCTGAAGCGCTAAACCGGATAAAATGTTTGTACGCCTGATCAATCGCCAGACGATTTAACATCAGACTTGCGGCTGTCTGTGCCAGAGCTATTTGCCCTGCTGTTCGCCCACCAATGCTTCCGGCTCCGTAACCCAATTTATTGTTTACGGCCTCTTTACCTTCATCATTGAGCTTCTGATAGAACGACGTGAAAACGATAGTTATCAGCCTGCGTAATGGTGACTCAGCATTACCCAGGCTCTTGAGCATATAGAAAAAACGTTCCGTCTCAGCCTGGTTTCTTTGTTTGGCGCTATCCCCGGCAAGCCCGCTTCCCTCCCAGCTCCTTACAACACCCATGTAAGCTGTGTTTGGTATGGAGGAGATCCCATCGAGAATCCCTAATGCAACCTGTTTAGCATCCATATCTCATCCGTATTGTTCTGAACCCGAACAAAGAATAACCAAAGCTCACGGACGCTTCCAGACGTAATTTTCAGCTTCCCAGAAATCCTTAATTTCCCTCTGTACCGCGCCAGCTCTGCCCTTGCGCCCGATTGCTCTGTAAAGACAAGAAACCAAAACGATCCTCCAAACTTCACATAAAATTATTTTTTCTCTTATTTATCTGTTAGTTATATTTTCCACTCGATCCTTCGCAGATCCATGAAAGTGAAAAACACTGAAATTCTTTTCAATCTTTTCAGTTCTGGTTTTACGCAAAGCCGCCAGCACTGGCGCGGTCTGGCGGTCTGGTTTGTAGAAAAATAAAACTGAAAAATTTTTATGATCCAAAAACCGCAGGCAGGTGCGGTGTAGTGCGATTTTGGTCTTGACCTGCTCCCCGTTGATTAACACGCCCCGATGTTAGTAATGTCTTCATAAGCCATATGAGGACATCCCCATGAAGAAGCGTTTTTCCGACGAACAGATCATCAGTATTCTTCGCGAAGCGGAAGCCGGGGTTTCTGCCCGTGAGCTCTGCCGTAAGCACG
>NZ_JBAKHK010000128.1:0-280 GCF_036903355.1 Enterobacter sp. UNJFSC 003 | reverse complement strand
CCTCGATGGTGAGGCACGCCTTCCGCGTTCTGACCGAGGACAAGGTCAGGACGCGCCTGCTGGCGTTTTCAGACGACATGGACGGCTTCCGCAAGGTCCCGGAAAACGTCCCGAACAAGGAGATGCTGGCGGCACATCTCGGCAAGCCGCTGACGCGGGTGCCGGATCCGTTCTCGAACGAGTACCCCTCGTTCGGCGCGCACAACAATGCGCGGCTGCGCGCCTTCCTCGATCATTTCGGCTTCGACTACGAGTTCGCGAGCTCGACCGACTATTACAC
>NZ_JBAKHK010000127.1:0-280 GCF_036903355.1 Enterobacter sp. UNJFSC 003 | reverse complement strand
AGTTAAGGTAGATACACATCTTGTCATATGATCAAATGGTTTCGCCAAAAATCAATAATCAGACAACAAAATGTGCGAACTCGATATTTTACACGACTCTCTTTACCAATTCTGCCCCGAATTACACTTAAAACGACTCAACAGCTTAACGTTGGCTTGCCACGCCTTACTTGACTGTAAAACTCTCACTCTTACCGAACTTGGCCGTAACCTGCCAACCAAAGCGAGAACAAAACATAACATCAAACGAATCGACCGATTGTTAGGTAATCGTCACCTC
>NZ_JBAKHK010000126.1:0-280 GCF_036903355.1 Enterobacter sp. UNJFSC 003 | reverse complement strand
AAGTGGACCCAACTCGAAATCAACCGTAACAAGCAACAGGCAGGCGTGACAGCCAGCAAACCAAAACTCGACCTGACAAACACAGACTGGATTTACGGGGTGGATCTATGAAAAACATCGCCGCACAGATGGTTAACTTTGACCGTGAGCAGATGCGTCGGATCGCCAACAACATGCCGGAACAGTACGACGAAAAGCCGCAGGTACAGCAGGTAGCGCAGATCATCAACGGTGTGTTCAGCCAGTTACTGGCAACTTTCCCGGCGAGCCTGGCTAACCG
>NZ_JBAKHK010000125.1:0-280 GCF_036903355.1 Enterobacter sp. UNJFSC 003 | reverse complement strand
CTTTATCTCCATACCATCTAGCACGTTTACCGCCACCACCTTGCTTTGGAGTTTTTGGTTTACCCTCTTTTAACTCACCCAGCCCTTTTATATCTTCAGTTTTAGGATCTGGATGATAATCATGACCGTAATCTTTAACTCCCTTGCGAGGCTTGTTTTTTTCCTCGTTTAATTTATTTTCAGCGTTCCTTTTCTTATCTTCTTTCTTCTTCCTGCTTTCCATAGCAGAACTCAATGCAGCATCAGCATCTGACTTCTCTTTTGCAGCAGCATCAAATGC
>NZ_JBAKHK010000124.1:0-280 GCF_036903355.1 Enterobacter sp. UNJFSC 003 | reverse complement strand
CCACTGATGCCGATTTTCATAGATTTACTCGCGATAAGCCCGATTTGAAGGCATAGTTTACCATGCGCTTACGGGGAAGCGTATTTCTCACGCGGGAGAGGACATGGCACAGATTGATTTCCGAAAAAAAATAAACTGGCATCGTCGTTACCGTTCACCGCAGGGCGTTAAAACCGAACATGAGATCCTGCGGATATTCGAGAGCGATCGCGGGCGTATCATCAACTCTCCGGCAATTCGTCGTCTGCAACAAAAGACCCAGGTTTTTCCACTGGAGCGC
>NZ_JBAKHK010000123.1:0-280 GCF_036903355.1 Enterobacter sp. UNJFSC 003 | reverse complement strand
CCGCGACGTGTGCGGTTTCAGCCTGGGATGCAATTGTTTGATTCGCCAGACTGATAGCATCTTCATGGCGATCGACGTTAAACCACCAGACGCCGCCTGCTGGCATATGTCGCAGCTCATCCCATAATGATGAGATACCGATAGAGAATACAGGGTCCACAATGTCCCTCATGTCACCATTTTGTCTGATTATCAGTTTACTAGCGAAAGCTAAGAAATAAACCTACCATTGAAATTAAAACTTATCAGATTTAGCATGTGAATCAATTTAGAAGGTCAC
>NZ_JBAKHK010000122.1:0-280 GCF_036903355.1 Enterobacter sp. UNJFSC 003 | reverse complement strand
GACCAGACACTGACAGATTTAAGCGGTAAGGATAAGGCTGAACTAAGAACTTATCTTGATCTGAAAAGTGCGGCTCAAAGGGATGTTGGCTCAGGGGCAAATCAGATTCCGGATATGAATGACTTCACATCCAGCCTGACCAGCCCTGGCTGGCAAAAATTACCGTCAGGTCTGATTATTCAGTGGGGGGCAGCCAATCCATCATCAACTGGAGAGATCTTTATTACGTTTCCTGTCGCGTTCTCTGCATACCCGATGTATGTGGGATTTGGTCCTCAGC
>NZ_JBAKHK010000121.1:0-280 GCF_036903355.1 Enterobacter sp. UNJFSC 003 | reverse complement strand
CGCTAATCGAGCAAATTCGCTGTGGTGGAGCTGGACTTGGTGGTTTTCTCACCCCAACGGGTGTCGGCACCGTCGTAGAGGAAGGCAAACAGACACTGACACTCGACGGTAAAACCTGGCTGCTCGAACGCCCACTGCGCGCCGACCTGGCGCTAATTCGCGCTCATCGTTGCGACACACTTGGCAACCTGACCTATCAACTTAGCGCCCGCAACTGTAACCCCCTGATAGCCCTTGCGGCTGAGATCACGCTGGTAGAGCCAGATGAACTGGTCGAAAC
>NZ_JBAKHK010000120.1:0-280 GCF_036903355.1 Enterobacter sp. UNJFSC 003 | reverse complement strand
ATTCTTCAGCGACAGGGCCAGGAATCGCAAACCACGGTTTCAGTGGGGCAGGGGCCTCTTCCGGCGATTCTTTGCTGTACATATCCAGTTGACCGTTCGGGAAGCAAAAACGCATACGGGTAAAAGCGTTGGTGATAAAACGCAGTCTTCCCAGCCCCCGCAATTCCGGTGACCAGTTATTTGGCATATCGCCGTACATAGCGTCGAGAAAGAAGGGATAGGAGTCACTCGAGAGCACCGCTTCTACATCGCGCGCGCACTCTTTGGCGGTCTGTAGATC
>NZ_JBAKHK010000119.1:0-280 GCF_036903355.1 Enterobacter sp. UNJFSC 003 | reverse complement strand
CGGTGTCCGGCGGCGGGCATTCCCCCGATTTTACCATCCCCTGCTCTGCCAGCCATTCACGCATGTAATGGCCCATATACACTTCGAGCACGCCACCTTTGGTGGTGAGTTGCCCACCGGGGACGTCCCATTCTGGCCATTTATTCGGCGTCGACTGCTCCAGCACACTGCCATTGTTCGCCAGCGGCGCACGTAAGTTATGGCGGCTCATCATGAGCACTTGCTGTAGCTGATAGCCTTCCGGTACGGTTTGTGCCTGAGCATTTGAAGCGAGTAAAAC
>NZ_JBAKHK010000011.1:0-110892 GCF_036903355.1 Enterobacter sp. UNJFSC 003 | reverse complement strand
GGTCTCCCCATGTGAGAGTAGGGAACTGCCAGGCATCAAACAAGTGAAGAGGCCATCCGCAAGGATGGCCTTTTTGCATTTCTGAACTAACCGAATTTTGTAGACCGGGTAAGGCGAAGCCGCCATCCGGCAAGTCAGACCGCACTCCATGTCACAATAAACTCCGCAATCCCATCCACATCATTTAAATCCAGCAGCGGAACCTCAAGCGGCAATACAGTATCACTGGCTACGGCAATCACATGCTCATCCAGCGTTAACTCGCTAACATCATGCCCGGCATCGCTTCGGAATAGCAGGATCTTAGGTACGGCCTCATGTTTAAAACCCTCAACCAGTACCAAATCCAGCGTGGAATGATCCATCCGACTAACCAGATAAGCGAGATCCAGCGGTGCCTCATCCGGCGTTTCTGTCATTAACGCCCAGCGCTGGCTACTTGCCACCATCGTTTGCGCTGCACCCGCTTTACGCAACGCATAGCTATCTTTGCCCGGTTTATCGACATCCATATTATGGTGGGTGTGCTTGATCAATCCTGGACGAATACCTCTGGCATAAAGCGCGGGAATGAGCTTTTTCAGTAGCGTGGTTTTCCCGGTCCCACTCCAGGCGGAAATGGCGAGAACTGGTATCATTTTTTCTCCTGCATCATCTGCAAATCTTCACTCGTATTCACGTTCACAAACGCTGATTTCAAATCGCTAAAATCAACGGGATGGCCGCCAGAGTCGCGCATAAAAACCATCACCCTGCGCTCTCCCGCAGCCAGATACGTCTGCAGGGCAGGTGCTAGCGATCGGTGCATCAACGCGATAGCAGGATGGTCACGCTCGCCGTCATGTACCCACACCACAGGAGCTGTACCACGAAGCAGAAACAAACGCTCGACAAGACAGGACGGAATAAACGGGGTATCGCAGGGGCAGAATATAAACCACTCTCCGTGAGACTGTTGCATGATCGAAAGCATACCGGCCAGTGGTCCCGGGTAATCTTTAAGGATGTCTGGGTAAACGGCGTATCCGCTGCGCTGGTAAGTGTCGATATGCCTGTTAGCACTGATGACCATTGTCGTCACCTGGCCTGCGAGCGTATCAGCGACACATAGCCATAAGGGCTTGCCGTTCAGGAGCTGAAGCCCCTTATCTTTTCCCCCCATTCGTGTCGCTCTGCCACCTGCCAGAACGACCCCGATGATTTCCTGGCTAAGATTCACGAATATCGCCTCTTTTATTGTGGGATTGACCCTGCTAACGTGTCACTCTAAATGAAAGGAGCACCACCATGAAATGTAAACGTCTGAATGAAGTTATTGAACTCCTCCAGCCCGCCTGGCAAAAAGAGCCAGAGCTAAATCTGATGCAATTTTTACAGAAACTGGCGAAAGAGTCAGGTTTTGACGGTGAACTGACGGACCTTTCTGACGACATCCTGATCTACCACCTCAAAATGCGCGATTCTGCCAAAGATGCTGTAATCCCTGGTATTCAGAAAGATTATGAGGAAGATTTTAAAACCGCTTTGCTGCGCGCTCGTGGCGTAATTAAAGAGTAAAAGCTTGTAAGCGGCGCCACCGAAATCGCCACAAGATGATATCCTGAATCATTCGTATAATTTCCGGATGATCGGATGAACGACCAGGCTTTTACTTTCCAGACATTACACCCGGATACCATTATGGATGCGCTGTTCGAGCAGGGTATTCGAGTGGATTCCGGGTTAACCCCTTTAAACAGCTACGAAAATCGCGTTTATCAATTTCAGGACGAGGATCGCCAGCGCTTCGTTGTAAAGTTCTATCGTCCTCAGCGCTGGTCTGCAGAACAAATTCAGGAAGAGCATCAGTTTGCCCACGATCTGCTGGATGATGACGTCCCTGTTGCTGCGCCATTGAAATTTAATGACCAAACGCTGCTCACGCACGAAGGGTTTTACTACGCCGTATTTCCCAGCCTTGGCGGCCGTCAGTTTGAAGCTGACAATATCGATCAAATGGAATGGGTTGCTCGCTATCTTGGGCGCATCCATCAGACGGGTAACAAAAAACCTTTTATCGCCCGCCCGACTATCGGTATCCAGGAGTATCTTCTGGAGCCTCGCCAGGTATTCGAAACGTCCGCACTTATTCCCAAGGCGCTAAAGGTTAATTTCCTTAAGGCAACGGATAAGCTCATTGCTGCAATAAAAACCTGCTGGCGCGATGATATTTCCACGCTGCGTCTGCACGGTGATTGCCATGCGGGTAATATTCTCTGGCGTGATGGTCCTCTTTTTGTCGATCTTGATGATGCGCGAATGGGGCCTGCCGTTCAGGATTTGTGGATGCTGCTCAACGGCGACAAAGCCGAGCAGCGTATGCAGCTTGAAACGATCATTGAAGCGTATGAAGAATTCACTCCCTTTAATTCAGACGAAATTGCCTTGATAGAACCTTTACGTGCGATGCGTTTTGTTTATTATCTCGCATGGTTAATCAGGCGTTGGGATGACCCCGCATTTCCCCGAAATTTCCCGTGGCTTACCGGGGAGGATTACTGGCGCAACCAGATATCCACATTTACCGAGCAGGTTAAGGTTCTTCAGGAACCCCCTCTGCAATTAACGCCGATGTATTAATTGGACACACCCAGGAGAGAGTTAATCATGAAAAAAATTTGGCTGGCGCTGGCAGGTATGATTCTGGCATTTAGCGCATCTGCTGCACAGTTTACCGACGGTAAGCAGTTCATTACGCTGGATAAACCAGTGGCTGGTGAGCCACAGGTTCTGGAGTTCTTCTCGTTCTATTGCCCACATTGCTATCAGTTCGAGCAGGTGCTGCATGTATCTGACAACGTGAAGAAAAAGCTGCCAGAAGGCACCAAAATGACCAAGTACCACGTTGAGTTCCTGGGCCCATTGGGCAAAGACCTGACTCAGGCATGGGCAGTGGCAATCGCACTGGGCGTTGAAGATAAGATCACTGCGCCAATGTTTGAAGCTGTTCAGAAAACCCAGACAGTTCAGACAACTGCAGATATCCGTAAAGTGTTTGTTGATGCAGGTGTGAAAGGTGAGGAATACGATGCTGCCTGGAACAGCTTTGTGGTGAAATCACTGGTGGCTCAGCAGGAAAAAGCAGCCTCTGACCTGCAGTTGCAAGGGGTGCCGGCGATGTTTGTTAACGGTAAATACCAGTTGAACATGCAGGGCATGGATACCAGCAGCATGGATATTTTCGTACAGCAGTACGCAGACACCGTGAAATACCTGGTTGAGAAAAAGTAACCTAGTGATGTAAAAACGCCGGTCAATGACCGGCGTTTTTGTATGCGGATTTAATATTGTCTATCTGCTCGTCTTTCTCTTTCCAGAGCGTATTGAGCCAAAGCTGAAAACGACGTTTGAAGTTTTTATCGTTAACGTAATCACCGTGTAATTCTGCATTAATTGGTATCAAATCAACATGAACCACAATGCGTGTTAGCTTGCCGCTGAGCATATCGTAGAAGGGCGTGCTATCGTTTTTCGGGTAGCAAAGCGTGACGTTCAGTAGCTTATCAAACTGTTCTCCCAACACGTTAAGTGCCATCGCAATGCCCGCGGCCTTTGGCGGTAGCAGGTTGTGATAGGGTGAGCGTGTCTGTTGACGCTTCTCATCCGTAAAACGGGAACCTTCTACAAAGTTAACGATGGTCGTTGGATGCGCGCGAAACTTCTCACAAGAGCGGCGTGTGGTTTCCACATCCTTACCACGTTGCTCGGGATGACGAATTAAGTAGCTCCGTGAATAGCGTTTCATAAACGGCATATCCAGCGCCCAGCAGGCAAGGCCAATAAAAGGTACCCAGGCCAGCTGCTGTTTCAGAAAGTATTTATTCATTGGGATATGCTTGCGAAACAGCACGCATAACACCACGATATCAGCCCAACTGTGATGATTCCCGATCAGCAGATACCAGTTCTTTTTATTCAGTCTTTCCAGGCCCTGAACATCCCACTTAAGGTATGGATTCAGGTAAAGCAGGATCGCTAACCCTTCGCACCAGCAATACATCATAAAATTACAAAATGCAGATACCGCTCGCCACACTGGCGGAACAGGCAAAAGCAGTTTAATTATTCCAGCGATAATGATCGGCACTGAACAGGCGATAGTTACCAGAATGGTTAAAATGATGCTTAGCAGTAAGGTTAATGTAGCGAGCAATCTCGACATGATGTGCTTTTTCAGGTGGTTAGCGGTAAGTGAGCAACCGGCTAACCGGCGCTGGGCGCTGATTCTAACAGAAAACAGGTAAACAATGGGGCTTTCACGTGGGGAACGGCGGCTTTTACCCTATGGCAGAAGATTTCGCTATGCTTCCGAGATAATCTGGGCTTATATCCACATAGACTAAATTGTCATCAGTTAGCAATATGGATCTAAATGACGATCTTAATGTCATGATAATAAAAGGTTAAATATTATTCCATATGGAAAATTAGTCTCTGTTATTCATATGCATTGAAAGTATGCACAAACTTATCCACAGATTGAATTTTGCGAGCGATCCTCCCGATCACAAAATCTTTTCCTGTATCAGGCGCTAATAACTGATGTTTTCATTCGTCTGTGGCATCCTTTACCCATAAATTGATTAAAGGCACGGACATTATGGTTCAGATTCCAGAAAACCCTCTTATTCTCGTCGACGGCTCCTCTTACCTGTATCGGGCGTATCATGCGTTTCCTCCTCTGACCAACAGTGCTGGGGAACCTACTGGCGCAATGTACGGCGTGCTTAACATGCTGCGTAGCCTGATCCTTCAGTATCAGCCAACGCATGCGGCAGTCGTGTTTGATGCGAAAGGCAAAACCTTCCGTGACGAGCTATTTGAGCATTACAAATCTCACCGTCCGCCAATGCCTGACGATCTGCGTGCGCAGATTGAGCCACTTCACACCATGGTAAAAGCGATGGGTCTGCCACTGCTCGCTGTTTCAGGGGTTGAGGCCGATGACGTCATCGGTACCCTGGCTCGTGAAGCAGAAAAAATGGGTCGTCCAGTACTGATCAGCACCGGTGATAAAGATATGGCGCAGTTGGTCACGCCTGGGATCACGCTGATTAATACCATGACCAACACCATTCTGGGGCCAGAAGAGGTGGTTGCAAAATATGGCGTGCCGCCAGAGCTGATTATTGATTTCCTTGCGTTAATGGGCGACTCCTCGGATAACATCCCTGGTGTGCCGGGCGTGGGTGAAAAAACCGCGCAGGCGCTGCTGCAGGGTCTTGGTGGTCTGGATACGCTGTATGCGGAATCTGACAAAATCGCCGGGCTTACCTTCCGCGGTGCAAAAAACATGGCCGGTAAGCTTGTCGAGAACAAAGAGGTGGCTTATCTCTCCTATAAGCTGGCAACCATCAAAACTGATGTAGAACTGGAGCTGGGCTGCGAACAACTTGAAGTTCAACAACCTTCTGCAGAAGATCTTCTTGCCCTGTTTAAGCAATACGAATTCAAACGCTGGATCACTGACGTAGAAAACGGTAAATGGCTGCAGGCAAAAGGGGCGAAACCGTCTTCTAAGCCAAAAGAGACCCTCGTTGTTGATGCTGCAGATCAGGCTGAAGAAGAAGCCGTAACGCTCTCCTTCGACAAGTACGAAACCATTCTCGAAGAGTCGCAGCTGGTTGCCTGGATCGAGAAGCTGAAAAAGGCACCTGTATTTGCCTTCGATACGGAAACGGACAGCCTTGATAACATCCTGGCCAATATGGTGGGTCTGTCTTTTGCCATTGAGCCAGGTATCGCGGCCTACGTTCCTGTGGCGCACGATTATTTGGATGCGCCGGAGCAGATCTCACGTGACCGCGTGCTAGAACTGCTGAAGCCGATTCTGGAAGATGACAAGGTACTAAAGGTAGGGCAAAACCTGAAATACGACCGCGGTATTCTGCAAAACTACGGTATTGAGCTGCGGGGTATCGCCTTCGATACCATGCTGGAATCCTACATTCTGGACAGCGTGGCGGGACGTCATGATATGGATTCCTTGTCGGACCGCTGGCTGAAGCACAAAACCATCACCTTTGAAGAGATTGCTGGAAAAGGCAAGAATCAGCTGACCTTTAACCAAATCGCCCTTGAAGAAGCGGGTCGCTATGCGGCAGAAGATGCAGATGTAACGTTGCAGCTGCACTTGAAGATGTGGCCAAAACTGCAAAAGCAAGAAGGCCCTCTAAACGTCTTCCAGAATATTGAGATGCCGCTGGTGCCTGTACTTTCACGCATTGAGCGTAACGGCGTAAAAATTGATCCCACCGTGTTGCATAATCACTCGGGTGAGCTCGCACAGCGTTTAACTGAACTTGAGCAAAAGGCTCATGAGCTTGCTGGTGAGGCGTTTAACCTCTCGTCACCAAAACAGCTGCAAACCATTTTGTTTGAAAAGCAGGGTATCAAGCCGCTGAAGAAAACCCCTGGTGGCGCACCATCAACCTCTGAAGAGGTGCTGGAAGAGCTGGCTCTGGATTATCCGCTGCCAAAAGTCATCCTCCAGTATCGGGGCCTGGCGAAGCTGAAATCGACTTACACCGATAAGCTTCCGCTGATGATTAACCCAAAAACAGGGCGCGTGCATACCTCCTATCATCAGGCCGTTGCAGCAACCGGGCGTCTCTCTTCGACCGATCCAAACCTGCAGAACATTCCGGTCCGCAATGAAGAAGGTCGTCGCATCCGCCAGGCTTTCATTGCACCAGACGATTACCTGATTGTCTCTGCGGACTACTCACAAATCGAGTTGCGTATTATGGCGCACCTGTCACGTGATAAAGGTCTCCTGACGGCTTTTGCAGAAGGGAAGGATATTCACCGGGCGACGGCTGCAGAAGTGTTTGGCCTGCCGCTGGACAGCGTGACAAATGAACAGCGCCGCAGCGCGAAAGCGATCAACTTTGGTTTGATTTACGGTATGAGTGCCTTTGGTCTGTCACGCCAGCTCAACATTCCACGTAAAGAGTCTCAGAAGTATATGGATCTTTACTTCGAGCGTTACCCGGGCGTACTGGAGTATATGGAACGTACCCGTGCACAGGCGAAGGAGAAAGGTTACGTCGAAACGCTGGATGGTCGACGTCTCTATTTACCCGATATTAAATCCAGTAACGCTGCGCGCCGCGCTGGCGCAGAACGCGCTGCAATCAACGCCCCTATGCAGGGTACCGCTGCTGATATCATTAAGCGCGCAATGATCGCTGTCGATGGCTGGTTGGAAACCGAGAAACCTCGCGTGAAAATGATCATGCAGGTTCACGATGAACTGGTGTTCGAAGTGCATAAAGATGACCTGAAAAACGTGTCACAGAAGATCCACGAACTTATGGAAAGCAGCATGAAACTGGATGTGCCGTTGCTGGTGGAAGTGGGGAGTGGTGAAAACTGGGATCAGGCTCACTAAGGGTTCAACGAATAACGCGCGTTTTATGTAAGTTAGCAACATAACGACGTGCGTTTTGTGACGATCATTAGAATTCCCTATGTAAAGAATGAAAAAAAACTACAAAAAGTGCTTTGTCTACACAAAAAAAAGGGGTAGAGTTAGCGGCGTAGGGTACAGAGGTAAGATGTTCTATCTTTCAGACCTTTTACTTCACGTAATCGGATTTGGCTGAATATTTTAGCCGCCCCAGTCAGTAATGACTGGGGCGTTTTTTATTGCGGCAAAGAAAAGATTGGGCAAAAAAAAAGCGCGGACATTGCCGCGCTCGGTATTACTCTTCTTCCGCTTCCGTCGCGGGTTCCAGCTCGTTAAACCAGGTATCGAGCTTCTGACGCAGTTTGTCCACACCTTGCTTTTTCAGCGAGGAGAATGGCTCAACCTGCACATCACCGTTGAATGCCAGAACCGCTTCGCGAACCATATTCACCTGCGCTTTGCGCGCACCGCTTGCCAGCTTATCCGCTTTTGTCAGCAGCACCAGCACGGCAATATCGCTCGCCACAGCCCAGTCGATCATCTGCTGATCAAGATCTTTCAGCGGGTGGCGAATATCCATCAGCACCACCAGGCCCTTCAGACACAGGCGTTTTTCCAGGTATTCACCCAGTGCGCGCTGCCATTTGATCTTCATCTCTTCTGGTACTTGCGCAAAACCGTATCCTGGCAAGTCGACCAGGCGTTTGCCTTCTGCCACTTCAAACAGGTTAATCAGCTGAGTACGGCCAGGTGTTTTTGAGGTACGCGCCAGGCTCTTCTGATTAGTCAGCGCATTCAGAGCGCTGGATTTTCCCGCATTGGAGCGGCCGGCAAAGGCAACTTCAATGCCGGTATCAGAAGGTAGGTGGCGGATATCGGGCGCACTGGTGACAAAATGCGTCTGTTGGTAGTTCCAAGTAGTCACGTGGTCGTCTCCAAAAATCGTAATCTGTGGGGATTATACCTGAATGCGGGCAAAAGACTTTTTTCATTGCAGTTAACCTGTAGGCGAAAACCCTGCAAGCTGTAGGAGATCTGCCCTTAGCACTATAGGAGATTTAAGAGAAATCGCAGGCGTAAAAAAATGCAAATTTTTAAAAATCAAATGGTTATATTTGAGTAATAATCTGAAAATCCGTTTTTGTACTCTTTCGTTGCTTGTTAGTTTAGTGGAACAAGGTAAAGTGTTCGGCAAGGCGAGGATGCCAACAGGATATTGACTTAAGGATAAGGGTCAGGAGCGCCAGGAGGCGAAGACTCAGGATTGTCAGGATGACCAGCGCCTGGAGGCGTTTTAACAGGAAATGGAACCGTATCACGGACGGTATTAGCCAAGGGATAAACAGGGTTTGTTGTTGGCAAACACGGAATGTGTGACCCGCTAAGGGTTGTGAGTCAGGAAAAAAGGCGACAGATTGCTCTGTCGCCTTTTTTCTTTGCTTGCTTTCTGCTAGATTTCGCCGCAATTCTATACTGAAGAAAACGGCTTAAAGATAAAACCTCATGAAAAAACCGACCTCCGCAGTGGGCGCTAAACGCCCTGCAAAAGCACGCCGCAAAACGCGCGAAGAATTGAACCAGGAAGCGCGCGATCGCAAACGCGATAAAAAGCACCGTGGTCACGCTGCGGGTAGCCGTGCAAGCGGTAGCGATGCTGCAAGCTCTTCTGCAAAGGGCAAGGCGCAGAAAGATCCCCGTATCGGCAGTAAAACTCCCATTCCACTGGGCGTGACAGACACCCCAGTCATTAAGCAGCACAAACCTAAGAGCGAGAAACCTATGCTTTCACCGCAGGCTGAGCTGGATTTGCTGGAGAACGATGAGCGCCTGGATGCGCTGCTGGAACGTCTTGAAGAGGGTGAAGCCCTGACCGCGGAAGAGCAGTCATGGGTAGATGCCAAACTGGATCGCATCGATGAACTGATGCAGAAGCTGGGTCTGTCGTACGACGATGACGAAGATGAAGAAGAAGACGAAAAGCAGGAAGATATGATGCGTCTTCTGAAGGGTGGAAATTAACATTTGCACCCGGCTGGGACACTCGTCCTGCTTATAACCCTTCCGGTTATATGTTATCTGGTGTGGTTATTCGTTAAACTACGGCGGTTGTCGCGGCGACGGAAGTGGCTGCGCACCCGAATGATGGCCCGGAATGGGGCCAGACCGGGCCGCCGTAAACGAACGCGACACCAACGGAAGGAGTGAGCATGTCTGTACCATCTATCGACTGGGATTTGGCCCTAATCCAGAAATATAACTATTCCGGGCCGCGTTATACCTCTTATCCCACCGCGCTGGAGTTTTCTGATGCATTCGGTGACGTGGATTTCCAGCAGGCTGTCGGCCGTTATCCGGAGCGACCGCTTTCGCTCTATGTCCATATTCCGTTCTGCCACAAGCTCTGCTACTTCTGCGGCTGCAATAAAATTGTTACCCGCCAGCAGCATAAAGCCGATCACTATCTCGATGCGCTTGAGCAGGAAATTCTGCATCGCGCGCCGCTGTTTGCCGGGCGTCATGTCAGCCAGCTTCACTGGGGCGGCGGTACGCCAACCTATCTGAATAAAGTCCAGATCAGCCGCTTAATGACGCTGCTGCGGGGTAACTTTAATTTTAATGACAACGCCGAAATCTCGATCGAAGTCGATCCCCGCGAAATAGAGCTGGATGTACTGGATCACTTACGCTCAGAAGGTTTTAACCGCCTGAGCATGGGAGTGCAGGACTTCAACAAAGAGGTGCAGCGTCTGGTGAACCGCGAGCAGGACGAAGCGTTTATCTTTGCCTTACTCAACCATGCGCGTGAAATTGGCTTCACCTCGACCAACATCGACTTGATTTACGGCCTGCCAAAGCAGACGCCGGAGAGTTTCGCCTTCACGCTGAACCGCGTGGCTGAGCTTAACCCGGATCGCCTGAGCGTCTTTAACTATGCGCATCTGCCAACGCTGTTTGCTGCGCAACGCAAAATCAAAGATGCCGATCTGCCTTCTGCCCAACAGAAGCTGGATATCCTGCAGGAAACCATCACGTCGCTCACTGACGCAGGCTATCAGTTTATCGGTATGGATCACTTTGCTCGGCCGGATGACGAACTGGCGATTGCCCAACGTGAAGGGGTGCTGCACCGCAACTTCCAGGGCTACACCACCCAGGGTGATACCGATTTGCTTGGGATGGGCGTCTCCGCCATCAGCATGCTTGGCGATTGTTATGCGCAAAACCAGAAAGAGTTAAAGCAGTACTATCAGCAGGTGGATGAAACGGGTAATGCCCTGTGGCGCGGCATTGCGCTGACCCGCGACGATTGCATTCGTCGTGACGTCATCAAGGCGCTTATCTGCAACTTCCGTCTCGACTTCAGCGCTGTAGAGGCGCAATGGGATCTGCAATTTAGCGAGTACTTTGCCGAAGACCTGAAGCTGATTGCGCCGCTGGCGAAAGATGGGCTGGTGGATGTTTCTGAGAGTGCAATTGAGGTCACGCCAAAAGGGCGTCTGTTGATTCGTAATATCTGCATGTGCTTTGACGCTTATCTACGCCAGAAAGCGCGTCTGCAGCAGTTCTCGCGCGTTATTTAGCTGTATTGCCCGGCGGTGGTCACGCCACCGGGCCTACAACGCAGCACGACATTCACTCCATGCCCAACTCTTTCAGCTTACGCGTCAACGTATTACGTCCCCATCCCAGCAGGCGAGCGGCTTCCTGCTTATGACCCTGAGTATGACGAAGCGCAGTCGTTAACAGCGTGCGCTCCATCTCAGGCTGAGCTTCAGAGAGCAAGTTTTGATGACCGGAACGCAGTGCCCGATCGGCCCATTGCGCCAGCAGTGTCGCCCAGCTGTCCGGCAGCGTGTGCCCGGAGCTGCTTTCTGGGGCCGTTGCTTCAAACAGCTCTGCCGGTAAATCCTGAATCAGCACTTCTTGCCCTGCGGCCATCACGGTCAGCCAGCGACAGGTGTTTTCCAACTGACGCACGTTACCTGGCCATGCCAGGCGGGTGAGGGCGGCATCGGTCTCCGGGTGCAGCAGTTTGGCTTCGACACCCAGTTCGCGGGCAGCCACCTGTAGAAAGTGACGAGCCAGACGTGGAATATCTTCGCGACGTTCACGCAGCGGCGGAAGATGGACGCGGATCACGTTCAAGCGGTGGAATAAATCCTCGCGGAATTTCCCCTCCTGCACGCGTAGCTCCAGATTCTGGTGCGTCGCGGCGATGATCCGCACATCCACTTTCACCGGGGCATAACCGCCTACGCGATAAAACTGTCCGTCAGCTAATACGCGCAGCAGGCGAGTCTGGACATCCAGCGGCATATCGCCGATTTCATCCAGGAAAAGTGTTCCGCCGTCGGCCTGTTCAAATCGTCCCTGCCGAATGGTATTTGCACCGGTAAAAGCCCCTTTTTCATGGCCGAACAGCTCGGATTCAATCAAATCTTTTGGGATTGCCGCCATGTTCAGGGCGATAAAGGGGGCTTTGGCTCGTGGGCTATGGCGATGCAGCGCATGGGCAACCAGCTCTTTACCGGTTCCTGATTCACCGTTAATCAATACGCTAATGGACGAACGCGACAGACGGCCAATAATGCGAAACACATCCTGCATGGCCGGCGCTTCGCCGATGATGTCCGTCGTTGGCCCAAAGTCAGGAGCATTACGCGGCTGCTGTTGTTCCTGGTAGTGGCTAATAGCACGTTCTACCAGCGCGACCGCTTCGTCGATATCAAAGGGTTTTGGCAGGTAATCGAACGCCCCTTGCTGGTAAGCGCTCACGGCGGCGTCCAGATCGGAATGCGCCGTCATTATGATGACCGGAAGCATAGGATGGCGCTGTTTGATTTGTTTTAAAAGCGCCAGCCCGTCCATACCCGGCATGCGAATATCCGAGAGCAGAACATCCGGCGTTTTGGTGGTGAGTGCATCGAGCACTTCGCTGCCGCTCTCAAACGTCGTGCAGCTTAATCCTGCCCCAGTGAGCGCGCGTTCAAGCACCCAACGGATGGAGCTATCGTCATCGACTACCCAGACTATCCCTCGTTGCATAAACGTCACCTTTTATTTTTTAATCGGCAGGAAAACCGAAAACTCGGTATGGCCCGGCCAACTGGTAAATTCAATTTTGCCAGAGTGTTGATCGATCAAACTGCGGGCGATGGATAATCCCAGGCCGGTGCCGCCTTCGCGTCCGCTCACCATCGGGTAGAACAGGGTGTCCTGTAAATTGGACGGGATCCCTGGCCCGTTATCCTCTACGTCGATGCGTGCCGCCAGACGGTAGCGTACGCCGTGGAGCGTGAGCTGGAACGCGGTGCGGGTGCGCAGAACGATTTCCCCGCCTTCTGGCCCCAGCGCCTGCAGCGCATTACGTACAATATTCAGCAGAACCTGTTCAATTTGGTCCGGGTCATGAGCCAGTTCCGGCAGGCTAGGGTCATAATCACGCACCAGCGTGACGTTATCCGGCAGCTCCATCGAAACGAGTTTCACCACCCGTTCAGCAACCTTATGAATGCTTTCTGAAACATGCATGCCGGGCTGTTGTGGCCCGAGCAAACGGTCAACCAGATTACGAAGGCGGTCTGCCTGCTCAATAATGACGTTGGTATATTCCGCCAGGGCAGGATCGGGCAGCGCTTTCGTTAATAGCTGTGCCGCCCCGCGTAACCCGCCCAATGGGTTTTTGATTTCATGGGCCAGACCTCGCACCAGGTCTCGCGCTGCAATTTGCTGTGCATGCTGGAGCTGCTCCTGGCTAAGTCGACGCTGATTGTCCATCGGTGCCATTTCGAGCAGGATAAGCCCCTCAGGCAGACGCTGTGCGGTGAGCGACAGAATATGCGAGCGACCGTCGATGACCAGCGTCACTTCGTTATCGGTGAACCCCTGACCGGCCTGCAAACTCTCCTGCATCAGACCAATGTTCAGCGAAAAATAGCTCAGTAATTCTGGAAGTGGGGTACCAAACAGTTTGCGTGCGCTCTGGGCGAGCAGCTGTTGCGCCGCCGGGTTGGCGTAGTGTACGGCCAGCTCGTCGTCGACCAGCAAGATGCTGTTAATTAAAGAATTGAGGATCTGCCCAGCATCGGGCAGCGTGCCAGTTGCCATTCAGCAGTCTCCTGGAGTTGTTTGCACTAATTTAGTGCAGTATAGCTTTTTTGCGGTAAAAAGCCCGTGAGATCAGGTTGTTGGTGGTCAAAAAAGCCCATCCGAAGATGGGCTGAAAGTTTCCACGGCAACAACTAAAAAACTGCTTACGGGTCGCGCGTAAAAGGTCGCGCGAAACCCGTTAAAACTTAAACGCTGTAGTACAGTTCGAATTCAACCGGGTGTGGCGTCATACGCACGCGGTCGTTCTCTTCAATACGCAGCGCGATGTAAGCATCGATAGCTTCATCGGTGAACACGCCGCCTGCGGTCAGGAACTCGCGGTCAGCGTCCAGCGCGTTCAGTGCTTCTTCCAGAGAGCCTGCAACCTGTGGGATCTCTTTCGCTTCTTCTGGCGGCAGATCGTACAGGTTTTTGTCCATGGCTTCGCCTGGGTGGATCTTGTTCTTGATACCGTCCAGACCTGCCATCAGCAGTGCTGCGAAGCACAGGTATGGGTTAGCTGCTGGGTCAGGGAAGCGCACTTCGATACGACGTGCTTTTGGAGACGCAACTACCGGGATACGGATAGAAGCAGAACGGTTACGGGCAGAGTACGCCAGCATTACTGGTGCTTCGTAGCCTGGGACCAGACGCTTGTAGGAGTTGGTGGTTGGGTTCGCCAGGGCGTTGATCGCTTTAGCGTGTTTGATAACACCACCGATGTAGTGCAGCGCCTGCTCAGACAGACCCGCATATTTGTCGCCAGAGAACAGGTTGGTACCGTTCTTGGACAGAGACATGTGGCAGTGCATACCGGAACCGTTGTCACCAAACATTGGTTTTGGCATGAAGGTCGCGGTTTTACCGAAACGGTGCGCAACGTTGTGAACAACGTATTTGTAGATCTGAATCTCATCCGCTTTTTTGGTCATGGTGTTAAAGCGGGTAGCGATTTCGTTCTGGCCAGCGGTTGCAACTTCGTGGTGATGCGCTTCAACAACCAGACCCATCTCTTCCATGATCAGACACATGGTAGAACGGATGTCCTGTGAAGAATCGACCGGAGGAACCGGGAAGTAACCGCCTTTCACGCCTGGACGGTGACCTTTGTTACCACCTTCGTATTTGGTGGAAGAGTTCCATGCGCCTTCGATGTCATCGATAGCAACGTGAGAACCTGAAATTGACGCGCCGAAACGAATGTCGTCGAACAGGAAGAACTCTGGTTCTGGCCCGAACAGAACGGTGTCTGCAATGCCGGTAGAACGCAGATACTCTTCAGCGCGTTTAGCAATGGAGCGTGGGTCGCGGTCGTAACCCTGCAGCGTGCCTGGCTCGAGGATATCGCAACGGATGATCAAAGTAGGCTCTTCGAAGAACGGGTCAATGAGCGCAGTGGTCGCGTCCGGCATCAGAACCATGTCGGATTCGTTAATGCCTTTCCAGCCACCAATGGAGGAGCCGTCAAACATTTTGCCTTCTTCAAAGAATTCGGCGTTTACCTGATGAGCAGGAATTGTGACGTGCTGTTCTTTACCTTTGGTATCAGTGAAGCGCAGATCAACAAACTTCACTTCATGTTCGTTCAGCATCGTCAAAACGTGTTCAGCGGACATACTTAACTCTCCAGATTGGTCATTGTCGTCGTGGTAACGAGGTCTTCAAATTCTGCTTTGGCCTGGCTGCGTGCCATTTTTTTGCCGTATTTTTATAAAGCGAAATCTGTGCCAACTTTTAAAACACCCCAAAAAGGCGTTATCATGCGCACCATAGTGCAAAAGGGCTGCACCACGATGGTCATGTTGCACCAGTATAGTGCTTCAATGTGAACATTGAGCACCATATTGGTGCAATTTACGTTAAAGTGCCCTTTTACCGCTCCGTGAAAGCGATCACAAAGCATCCCTGCAATACTTGTTTGCGGGAGATCTTTGTGATCCTGTTTTGTAGTGCGATTAATCCGTGTACAATAACGCGCTATTTCTAAATGCCTGAGGCAAAGTTGTGATCGAAAATTTGCGTAACATCGCCATCATCGCGCACGTCGACCATGGTAAAACTACCCTGGTTGATAAGCTGCTGCAGCAATCCGGTACGTTCGACTCTCGTGCCGAAACTCAAGAACGCGTGATGGACTCCAACGATTTGGAGAAAGAACGTGGGATTACCATCCTCGCGAAAAATACCGCGATTAAATGGAATGACTACCGTATCAACATCGTTGATACCCCGGGGCACGCCGACTTCGGTGGTGAAGTTGAACGTGTAATGTCCATGGTAGACTCCGTTCTGCTGGTCGTTGACGCAATGGATGGCCCAATGCCGCAGACGCGCTTCGTGACCAAAAAGGCGTTCGCCCATGGTCTGAAGCCAATCGTTGTTATTAACAAAGTTGACCGTCCTGGCGCGCGTCCGGACTGGGTTGTTGACCAGGTATTCGACCTGTTCGTTAACCTCGACGCGACCGACGAGCAGCTGGACTTCCCTATCGTTTACGCTTCTGCGTTGAACGGTATTGCAGGTCTGGACCACGAAGACATGGCTGACGATATGACCCCGCTGTACCAGGCGATTGTTGACCGTGTTCCTGCACCAAACGTTGATCTCGACGGCACCCTGCAGATGCAGATCTCTCAGCTCGATTACAACAACTATGTTGGTGTAATCGGCATTGGTCGTATCAAGCGCGGTAAAGTTAAGCCTAACCAGCAGGTCACTATCATCGATAGCGAAGGCAAAACCCGTAACGGTAAAGTGGGTAAAGTACTGACTCACCTGGGCCTTGAGCGTATCGAAAGCGACATTGCTGAAGCTGGCGACATCATTGCAATCACCGGTCTGGGTGAGCTGAACATCTCCGATACCATCTGCGATCCGCAGGCGGTTGAAGCGCTGCCAGCCCTGTCCGTTGATGAACCAACTGTAACCATGTTCTTCAACGTCAACACCTCTCCGTTCTGTGGTAAAGAAGGTAAATACGTTACCTCTCGTCAGATCCTTGATCGCCTGAACAAAGAGCTGGTGCATAACGTTGCACTGCGCGTTGAAGAAACGCCAGACGCTGATGCATTCCGCGTTTCCGGTCGTGGTGAGCTGCACCTGTCAGTTCTGATCGAAAACATGCGTCGTGAAGGTTTCGAGATGGCGGTTTCCCGTCCTAAAGTTATCTTCCGCGAAATCGACGGCCGTAAGCAAGAGCCGTTCGAAAACGTCACGCTGGACGTTGAGGAGCAGCATCAGGGGTCTGTCATGCAGGCTCTGGGTGAGCGTAAAGGCGACCTGAAAAACATGAATCCAGATGGCAAAGGCCGCGTACGTCTCGACTACGTGATCCCAAGCCGTGGCCTGATCGGCTTCCGTTCTGAGTTCATGACCATGACCTCCGGTACGGGTCTGCTGTACTCCACCTTCAGCCACTACGACGACGTTCGTCCGGGCGAAGTGGGCCAGCGTAACAACGGCGTTCTGATCTCCAACGGTCAGGGCAAAGCGGTTGCGTTTGCACTGTTCAGCCTGCAGGACCGCGGTAAGCTGTTCCTGGGTCACGGTGCAGAAGTTTACGAAGGCCAGATCATCGGTATTCACAGCCGTTCTAACGACCTGACTGTAAACTGTCTGACCGGTAAGAAACTGACCAACATGCGTGCGTCTGGTACTGACGAAGCAACGGTTCTGGTTCCACCGATCAAGATGACTCTGGAGCAAGCTCTGGAATTCATCGATGATGACGAACTGGTAGAAGTGACTCCACAGTCTATTCGTATCCGTAAACGTCACCTGACCGAGAACGATCGTAAACGCGCTATGCGTGGTCCAAAAGAAGACTAATTTAGTCTCTTTTAGATAAACAAAAAGCCGCTGATTTTTAGCGGCTTTTTTTATGCCTGTCAGGGAGTCGCTGATGCCCTTGTGGGAGGAGTAACAACAGCCGAATACCCCGTCTCTTTTTTCCGTTTGCCAATCTCCTCAATGATACTCGCGAAACGCGCTTCGTTGAGTTTATAAAAGAGTCCCATGATGATGGCGGCAACTATCGCCAGTCCGCAGGGCCAGAGAAAAATGAGCTGGCGTAATCCCAGCAGCGTGCCTGCGCTCTGCACAGCGTGAGGAATATACCCAATCTGAGTCAGCATAATACCAGGCAGGAACCCCGCGAGGGCGGCGGAGATTTTGCGTGAAAATGTGTACCCCGTGTAAACCGACCCTTCTGTGCGAATACCTGTTTTCCACTCACCATAATCAACGGTGTCGGGTACCAGTGCCCAGTTCAGACTGTTCACAAACGCCGTACCAAAAAAGGCCATGCAAGAAAAAAGCACAAACAGCAAAGAGTTGGTTCCCCACAGGAAGTTCATTACATCTCCCACGGCCCATAATGCTAATCCACCAAGATAGACCGGTTTTTTGCCAAAACGCTTAACTGCGCCAGGCACCAGAAACACGCCGACCAGAATACAGCCCATACTGAAAAACCCCATCCACGACAGCAGTTGCAGATCGTTCAGCACGTACTGGGTGTAATAGACCTGAACCGCTAGCTTGATGTTAAAAGCGGCAAGGGTGCAGAGGTTGGCGATGCATAAAACCAGCAGAGGAGGGTTATGAAAGATGGCGCAGAAAGACTTCATGATGCCGGGCTTATGATGATCGGGCGTAATCTCCAGGTAACGTTCTTTCACGCCGCAGTAGCACCACCACATGCAACACAGCCCACCGGTGACAAACACCAGAGCCGCAACCAGATAGCCAAGTGAGGGCTGGCTAACGAACAGTGCCTGAATGGGCATAAACCCGACGGTGCAAAGCAGCAGGCCGACCGTGGCGCCGCCCTGACGCCACGCTGCAAGCTGGGCGCGCTCATTAGGATTTTTCGTCATCGCTGGAACCATCGCGCCGTAGGAGCAATTCATCAGGCTATAACAGAGACCAAACATCATGAAGAGTACGGTGGCGATGGCCGTTTTCACCGTCAGGCTATAATCATTGGCCATAAATTGCGCCGTGGTGACCAGGGCAACAGGGACAGAAGCATAGAGAATAAACGGCCTGAATTTTCCTCTCGCGCCGATATTTCGCCGTGAGTCCAGCAGCACGCCGGTCAGCATGTCGGTAAACGCGGTAAAGAACTTTGCGACCAGAAAAATGATGCCACCGTAAAAAGCGGGCATACCCAGTTCATCAGTGTAAAACTTCAGCAGATACAGCGTGCCGATGCAAAGCATCAGGTTAGAGCCGAAATCGCCCATCCCATAGGCGCATTTCTCGCGCAGGCTCAACTTCAGGGTTAACGGATCAGTCTTGTGTGTCATGGTCGATCCTCATAGCGCCTTAAAAGGCGCTATCTCAAGTCATTCATGCCGTACGTTTGCGCAGTTCGATCGCTTCTACGATGCGCACATACATCTTCTCGTTGAGGTTGTAGAAGCAACCCATGGCAAAAATCGTGATGACCGCCAGTATGCTCGGATAGATGAAAATCAGCTGTCTTAGCCCTTCAACCGTTCCGGCCGATTGCACCACGTTGGGGATATAACCGATTTGCGTCAGCATAATCCCCGGGAAGAAGCCAGCCAGAGCCTGAGACACCTTACGGAAAAAGGTAAATCCGGTATAGACCGTCCCTTCGGAGCGCACGCCGGTGCGCCACTCGCCATACTCCACGGTATCTGAGACCAGTGCCCAGTTCAGGCTGTTCACAAAGGCTGAACCAAAGAACGCCAGGCATGAAAATGCGACAAAGCTCACCGATCCGCTGCCAAAGAAGTAGTTGAGCAGGTCGCCCGCCACCCAAATCATGAGTCCGCTGATATAGACCTTTTTCTTGCCAAAGCGCCGAACCGCACCGGGCATCATAAAGACGCCGATAAAAATGCAGCCCATGCTAAAGAAACCCATATACGACAGTAAAATAGGGTCATTCAGCACGTACTGCGTGTAATAGACCTGAATGGCAAGTTTGACGTTAAACGCCCCCAGCGTGCACAGGTTAGCAATGCAGAGAATAAACAGCGGGCGGTTACCGGCAATGGCGCGAAACGACTGCAGCAGCCCCGGTTTTTGTGCCGGACTGACGGGTTGAGACTCAATGTAACGTTCGGTCACGCCCCGGTAGCACCACCACATAAAGAACAGACCGAACAGCGAGAAGAGGGTTGCGGCAAAGATATACCCAAGCTGGTCATTGCCTTCAATCAGGTTCATCACCGGGACAAAACCTACGGTGCAGAGCAGCAGACCCAGCGTGGCGCCACCCTGACGCCATGCTGCAAGCGCGGCACGCTCGTCCGGATTTTTAGTCATGGCGGGCACCATGGCACCATAAGAACAGTTCATCATGCTGAAGAACAGGCCGTAAAGCATGAACAGCACCGTGGCCATCACCGTTTTACCAGTCATTTCAAACGGTGTGCCGACGAAGTTAGCAATCGCCAGTAACGTCACCGGGAATGCCGCATACAGCACGAATGGACGGAATTTTCCCTTCGGACCGATCTTGCGTCGTGAATCGAGCATGATCCCGGTACCCATATCGGTAAAAGCGGTGAAGAACTTTGCAATCAGGAAGATGATCCCGCCGTAGGTGCCTGGCAGACCCAGCACATCGGTATAAAACTTCAGCAGATACAGCGTGCCAATGTCCAACAGGATGTTAGAGCCAAGGTCGCCCATGCCATAGGCAAGTTTTTCTTTAAATGGCAGGCGTAGGGTTGCCGGATTGGATGTGTGTTGACTCATTATTGTTCTCCGTTTGCCCGCAGGTTTCCCCGCGGGCGAGCCTTATCAGATATGGCGTAGGGTGCCAAACAGGTCTGCCCACTCGCTTTGCTGGCGATAGAAAACAGGGGGGTTACCGAGCGGAGCGGCAACGGTGACTTCACCGCCCTGGTGTGTTTCACCCGTCCACGCGTTCACCCAGTTGTCCTTTGGAAGGTACAGCGTCCAGTCACTGCGTCCTTCTTCATGCACCGGTGCCACTAGCAGATCGCGACCAAACAGATACTGATATTTCAGCGTGTAGGCATGCGCGTCGTCTTCATAGTGGAGAAACAGCGGACGCATCACCGGAAGCCCACTTGCCGCATTTTGCGCGACAGCAGCTTTGATATACGGCTTCAGCGTGGTAAAAACCGTCGTCATGCGTGCGAAGTGAGATATCGTTTCTGCGTCAGCGTCAAACTGCCAGTTATCGCCAGGTCGGTTACCTTCATGGGTGCGCATCATCGGCGTGAAGGCGCTGAAATCGCACCAGCGCAGTAGGAGCTCTTTACTGCGTTTCATCTCGAACAGCGTGGTATAGCCGCCGATGTCGCTATGGTGTAGGCCATGGCCGGTCATCGCCAGGGAGAGGGCTGCTGGTACCACCGATGCCAGACCGTCGTCCAGGCTCCAGTCGACGTTCTGATCGCCCGCCCACATCATTACAGAATGCTTCTGGCTACCGGTGTAACCCGCACGCATAAAGAACAGGATTTCCCCGAGCTTGCCGGTCTCCTCGAGCGCTTCGTAGTTACATTTTGCCCACAGCACAGGCCAGGCGTTATGCATAATCTCGGCGCTTATACCGTTGTGCAGAAACGTATCGGTTGGAAGATATTCACCGAAATCGGCCATCCAGCCACTGCAGCCCAGCTCGATCAAGTTCTTCTTGATGACGTCTTTGTACCAGTCGTACGCTTCCGGGTTGGTCAGATCGATAACGCCCGCGTAGAACTCGCCGAACTCGACGTGGTAATCCTTACCTTCTGCGTCTTTGGTCAGGTAGCCGCGTCTGGCTGCCTCCTCGCATAAATCACGATCGCTGGCGACATACGGGTTGATATAGGAGAGGAACTGCACGTCTTCCTGCTTCCACTGCGCAATTCGTTCACCGAGCTGCGGATACAGTTCGCTGTTCCACTTCCAGTTCCACATTACGCGTTTGCCGAAGGAGGTCATGCGGATGCCGGACCAGTCCTGCGCCCAGATGCCGTTCACCTTCACGCCGCCCTGGCGCATGGTGTCGAGCTTTTGCTGACAGACTTCAGTACCGCCCTGGACCCCTAGCGTCACGCCGTCGTAGACCCAATCCGGCAATTCTGGCTGACGGCCAAGCAAACCGGTCAGCTTTTCCAGCAGCTCAACATAGGTTTCGGCACATTCGAAGCGCAGCGTGGCGTTATCTTCCCAGAATGCCAGCTCGTGGAATTGCGGGGCGCTGAAGTCGAAGTTCATGTAGCAGCTGTTATCGACGTGGCAATAGTACTTCTGCGTGCTCACGAAGGTTGGCTGAGGGAAAAAGGTCCAGTAGTAATCACCGCCTGCGTTCTCTTTGCAGTCTGCCTGCCAGGTCACGTAGGTTTGCTTGTTACGGCCAACGCCCTGCTCGCTGGTCCACAGCGGGAAGGGTTTGCCTCGCAGGTCGAAATAGGAAAACTGTTCGCCGCAGCCATAGATATGATCCTCAGGCTGAGCTGCAAACCGCAGCCAGATACGGTTATGGCTGGTGGCATCATTTTTCAGTTTCAGCTCAAGGCGTCCTTCGCTATCGAGACCGACCAGCAGAGTGGCGCTTACCGCATCACCGCGGGTAAAGCGAATCGCCCAACCGCCGTTTTGCTGCGTGACGGTGGCATCGGTCAGCGCAATCTTTTCGTTGAGTTTGTCCTTGATATTAAAATTGCCGCGAAACATGTCGATATCGGCAACGCCCGCGCCAATCCACAGGCACGGAGCCTCGGTAGAGTGAGACAGTATCAGGCGGTCCTGCCAGCTCAGGGTGAACCCCCGATCGTTATTCGTTAGATTAATGGGATGTAGGGTACGCATACGAACTCCGTTTTTATTATTTGGCCTGGCTGTCCAATAATCCGGCAGCGACTGCGGGGGCAAGTCCTGGCGCCAGCGGTAAACGCGGGATCACCAGGCAGTGAAGCAGGTGATAAATATCTTGCTTGCCGTCCCAAACTTTGGTGGTCACTTCGTTGTTGGTATCCAGCTCCTGCCACCATGAACCGTTTTCGTAATCCATCAGGTACTTGATGCAGTAATCCCACCATGTCTGATACCAGGTTTCGTACTGTGCTTCGCCGGTGACCGTGTAGAGCGCATACGCCGTGCCCATCGCCTCGACAATCGGCCAGCGCACGCGTTCGCGCACGATAGGCTTCCCGTCCCAGCCTACTGAATAGACAAAGCCATCTGCCCCGTCAGGTGCCCAAGCATCGCGAATGGTGGCGTGGAACAACCCTTTGGCGTCCTCTAACAGCCAATCAGGCGGTGTTTCAAAGCGGGCTTCCAGGGCGGCGCGCAGGTGCAGCATCAGGCGGCCCCACTCAATCCAGTGCCCCGGCGTGCCGCCGTAAGCGCGGAAACGGTGGGCCGGATTATCGATGTTGTAATCGCGAATCGGGTTCCAGTTCGTATCGAAATGCTCGTTAACGCGGTATTCCCCTTTACGGGCGACGTCGTGAATAATCACCGAGGTGATGCGCAGGGCGCGGTCTAGCCACTTACGGTCATGCGTCACGTCATAGACAATCAGAAAGGCTTCTACGGCATGCATGTTGGCATTGCCACCGCGGTAATCTTCGGTTTTGCTGAAGGCTTCATCCCAGGATTCCAGGCACATCTGTTCTTGTTCGCTCCAGAAGTAGCGCTCAATCACCTCAATGGCATCGTCCAGCAGCGTGCGAGCCTGCGGATGGCCGGTGGTAACGGCGCTCGCTGCGCCCAATAAGACGAAGAAGTGTTGATATCCCTGCTTGGAGGCATCAATAACGCCTTCATCGTTGACGCAGGCGTACCAGCCGCCGTGTTGGGCATCGTACAGCGGACCATTCAGGGCATTAATGCCATGCTCTACCAGCGCGTACGCACCGGGGCGTCCCATGTTTGCGGCTACTGAGTAAACATGCAGCATACGGGCGGTGATCCACAGATGTGTCCCCATGTCGCTGCGGATCTGCCCGTTATTACCTAGCCAGCCAAAGCCGGTTGGCACGGCAGCATTTTTACCGAAATCGAGAATGCGGTCGGTTTCTTGTTCGAGCCAGCGGTTATGACTTAGGGTGTTAAACCATTTCATGTTCGGGTCCTTTCTTAACGGCGAGCCATCATTTCGTCGACAATCTCGCCCAAACGCTGCAGTTTCGGTACAGAAATATCACGGAGCATCATTTCCGTGTCGGGCAGACCAATCACGGATGACCAGACGGCGCGACCGGCTAAAAAGCCGGATGCACCTGCCTGCATGGCAACGCTCACCGCGCGCGGGAATAATTTATCGTCCACACCGGAAGAGAGGATCACCCACGGCATGGCGATGTTGTCGTTCAGCTTTTGCGAGGCGGCCAGCAACTCCTGCTGAGAACCCTTGCCGAACAAGGGCATTTCTACTTTGTAGAGGTCGGCTCCGCTATCACCCAACTCTTTTGCCGCATCAATAATGGCCTGTTCGCGGTTAAACGCAGCGCCGCGACGCGGTGGGCGAACCACCGGCTCGATAATGCTCAGCAGCCCATTGGCATGGCAAAGTTGGTTGAACGCGTTAACCATCTCCAGACGCTGCTGGGGGTCTTCATCGCTACGCCACAGTACCAGCAGCTTCAGCGCCTTGCCGCCATCGCGTTTGACCGCCTGCGCATCGATATTTTTATCAATCACAACGCTGTCGACGGGAATGCCATTTCCTGGAATAAATTCGTCTGCCGCCACAATCATCGCGCAGCTTTTTGCGACCGCCTGTTGCTCGACGATTTGGCGATAGCAGAACTGCTCGTCGACAAGGATCGCGGAGGCATATGGGGAGAGTATTTTGGCGGCATTAACTTTAAAATCCGTGAGATGCCGATCGGTAACCGGCACCGGTGTACCTGCTGCGGCAAACATCAGACGCATCGCTTCGCGCTGGTCCACGGCCAGCATCGCAAAACCGCCGGAAGGTCGGGTGATATCTTTCAGGGTGTACATCGTCATTCCTCAGTCCTTTCGTATCAATGTGATTTTTTTCAGCCCGGCGGATGCGCGAACCTGTTCGAGAATGGCCGTCCAGTCTTCGCGCCCACGTCCTGCAGCGCGGGCCTGGTTATAGACTTCGCGGGAGGCGGCGCCCAGCGGCATCGGGACGTGTAGCTGGTTGGCTACATCCAGCGCGATCCCCAGATCCTTATGCGCAAGGTCAATCATGAACGCGGGGGTGAGATCGCCTTTCAACACCTTGTTCGGCCATGACGTCGTGAAGTGGCCTTTACCCGCCGGCGTACCGCTCATGACCTTCAGCGCCACATCGAAAGAGAGGCCGAGCGCTTCACACAGCACGGCCGCCTCGGCAGATAGCGCATTCAGGGCGATACTCATGTAGTTGTTGATAAGCTTCACCCGGATACCCATACCCGGTCCGCCTGCGTTGATAAGCTCATTGCCCATCGCCATTAATACCGGCGTGGCGCGCGCTACCTGCTCTGCCGTACCGCCGGCCAGCAGAAGTAGCGTACCGGCGATGGCATGATCCGACGTACGCCCGACAGGGACGTCCATCATGCTGAATCCCTGCTTAGCCATATCGTGGATCAGCGCGTCGGTTTGCAGAGGGTGAATGGTGGACATATCAATCACCAGCGCGTCTCGGGACAGCCCCTCGCAAATGCCCTGCTCGCCGAACAACACGGTGCGCACGAGATCGCCATTTGGCAGCATGGTAATAACGAATTCAGCGTCAGTTGCGGCTCGTGCAGGCGTGGCTGCGGCCTGCGCGCCGCTCTCCACCAGGGTCTGAACCGCCTGCGGGTTCACATCAAAGACGTGAAGCTGATGGCCCTGTTTAAGCAGGTTTTTTGCCATGGGCGCGCCCATCTGTCCCAGGCCAATAAAGGCAATTGCTGACATGCGTTTCTCCTGTCACATCGTGTCTGTTTTTGAACGTATTTGTTGTCTGTTTTTGATCGTATTTGTAATTTATGGTCAAAAAATTGACGCGGGTCACTTTTTAAACATTTTGTGAAATTAAAATAAACGCATCAGAAAACGCAGAAGGAATCACCATGACTCGCATTGTTTGTGTCGGCATTACCGTGCTGGATCGCATCTGGTATCTCGATGATTTACCGAAAGAAGGTGGGAAGTATGTCGCGAAAAATTTTACAGAAGTGGGCGGTGGCCCGGCGGCAACTGCGGCTGTGGCGGCGGCGAAACTGGGGGCGAAAGTGGATTTCATTGGCCGGGTGGGGGATGACGATACCGGCAGAAAGCTGCTCGCGGAGCTGGAGTCCTTGGGGGTAAATACGCGGTATACCCTCGTCGTGCCGGGGGCCCGCTCTTCCCAATCCGCCGTGCTGGTAGACGGCAGCGGTGAGCGCGTCATTGTGAACTACCCCAGCCCGGATCTTCCTGTGACAGCGGACTGGTTCCGGGATATCGACTTCTCACAATGGGATATGGTTCTGGCAGACGTGCGCTGGCATAACGGTGCAAAGCAGGCCTTCAGCCTGGCGCGACAGCAGGGTGTTCCAACCTTGCTTGATGCGGATGTCACCCCGCAGGACATCGCCGAACTCATTGCCTTGAGCGATCACGCCGCCTTTTCTGCGCCGGGCCTGCGGCGGCTCACGCAGGTGGACGATCCTGCAAAGGCACTTGAAAAAGCACAAATGCTCACAAACGGACATGTATATGTCACCCAAGGGGATGAAGGATGCCTCTGGCTGGAAAACAACGCGTTATGTCATCAACCTGGATTCGCCGTTGACGTGATTGATACCACAGGGGCAGGTGATGTTTTTCACGGTGCGCTGGCGGTCAGTCTGGCACAGCAGGCGTCGTCAAAAGAGGCGGTACGCTTTGCCAATGCCGTTGCGGCACTCAAGTGCACGAAACCGGGCGGGCGTGCGGGTATACCCGACTGTGATCAAACCCGCTCTTTTTTGTCACTTTTTGTATAAAATGCGGAACGTGATGGTTTTCAGAGGACAGCCCATGAACCTTACCGAACTGACCGGCAATCCGCGACACGATCGGCTGCTCACGCTGATTGCCGAGCGTGGCTACATGAACATTGATGAACTGGCGAACCTGCTGGATGTTTCCACGCAAACGGTGCGCCGGGATATCCGCAAATTGAGCGAGCAGGGGCTCATTACGCGTCATCACGGTGGTGCGGGTCGGGCATCGAGCGTGGTTAACACCGCATTTGAGCAGCGTGAAGTTTCCCTGACCGAAGAAAAACGGGCAATTGCCGAAGCCATTGCGGACTATATTCCTGATGGTTCGACGCTTTTCATCACCATCGGCACGACCGTAGAGCACGTTGCCCGTGCGCTGCTGAACCATAACCACCTGCGTATCATCACCAATAGCCTGCGGGTGGCGCATATTCTCTATAAAAATCCGCGGTTTGAGGTAATGGTGCCGGGCGGGACGTTGCGCCCACACAACGGAGGCATTATCGGCCCTGCTGCAACAGCGTTCGTTGCCGGTTTTCGGGCGGATTATCTGATCACCAGCATCGGAGCCATTGAGCAAGATGGCGCGATGATGGAGTTTGATGTCAATGAAGCCAGCGTGGTGAAAACTATGATCGCCCACTCACGCCACATTTTACTGGCGGCCGATCATACGAAATACCATGCTTCTGCTGCGGTTGAAATTGGTAATGTGGCGCAGTCTACGGCGCTCTTTACCGACGAACGTCCCGGATCTGCGCTGCAGCTTCACCTCAAAAACAGCAAAGTTGAAGTTGTCGAGGTACATTCAGGCGACGAACAGCAGGCAGGCTAACGCCTTCACGGCTCGACAACTCCGTTTCGGGCCGTTCCTTTCTTTACGCTGAATCTGGCGCATAGCCAAAGCTTGTCTTTCCCGCTACAGTTATTTTTCCACGGCGAAAAGGAAATAAACATGCTTTATATCTTTGACTTAGGAAATGTAATCGTCGATATCGATTTTAATCGAGTGCTGGGCGCATGGAGCGACTTTAGCCGTGTCCCGCTGGCGACGTTAAAACAGAAGTTCGTTATGGGCGAGACCTTCCATCAGCACGAGCGTGGTGAAATCAGCGATGAAGAATTCGCTGAACGTTTCTGTCACGAAATGGATCTCCCGTTAAGCTACGAGCAGTTTTCCCACGGCTGGCAGGCGGTATTTGTCGCTATACGACCGGAAGCGATCGACATCATGCATAAACTTCGCGAGCAGGGACATCGGGTGGTCGTACTGTCGAATACCAACCGTCTGCACACGACGTTCTGGCCTGAGGAGTACCCTGAAGTACGTGCGGCTGCGGATAAAATCTACCTCTCGCAGGAGATGGGGATGCGCAAACCCGAAGCGCGAATTTATCAGGCGGTTCTGCAGGCAGAGGGTTTCTCCGCGGCTGATGCGGTCTTTTTCGACGACAATGCCGATAATATAGAGGGAGCTAACCAGTTAGGTATCACGTCAATTCTGGTGACCGGAAAAGAGACGATACCGAACTATTTTGCGAAGCAGTTATGCTAAAAACTGTTCATCAAAAAGCGACGCATCATACCCGCCCACTACGGGCGTGGCTGAAGCTGCTCTGGCAGCGCATTGATGAGGACAACATGACGACACTGGCGGGTAACCTTGCGTACGTGTCGTTACTCTCGTTAGTGCCGCTGGTGGCGGTTATCTTTGCTCTTTTTTCTGCCTTTCCCATGTTTGCGGATGTCAGCCTGCAGCTTCGCCATTTTGTCTTTGCGAATTTTATCCCTGCGACAGGCGATATCATACAGAACTACATTGAGCAGTTTGTTGCTAACTCCAGCAAGATGACGGCTGTGGGGGCGTGCGGCCTCATCGTGACGGCACTGCTCTTGATGTACGCCATTGATAGCGCGTTGAACACTATCTGGCGTAGTAAGAAAGCGCGACCCAAGGTGTATTCTTTTGCCGTCTACTGGATGATTTTGACGCTGGGTCCGCTGCTGGCCGGCGCGAGTCTTGCGATCAGTTCGTATCTTCTTTCGTTACGCTGGGCGAGTGATTTAAACACCGTTATTGATAACGTGCTGCGTATCTTCCCCCTGATTCTGTCCTGGCTCTCATTTTGGCTGCTCTATAGCGTTGTGCCGACCACGCGCGTGCCTAACCGCGATGCGATTGTCGGGGCGCTGGTGGCGGCGGTACTCTTTGAGCTGGGTAAAAAAGGCTTTGCCCTCTACATCACCATGTTCCCGTCGTATCAGCTGATTTACGGGGTACTGGCGGTGATCCCCATTTTGTTCGTCTGGGTCTACTGGACCTGGTGTATCGTCTTGCTTGGTGCTGAAATTACTGTCACTCTCGGAATATACCGCGAACTGAAAAAAGCAGCAGACGCTGAAAAACAACAAGAAGCAGACCAATCATGATTGCATTGATACAGCGCGTAACCCGTGCCAGCGTCACCGTGGAGGATGAGGTGACGGGTGAAATTGGCTCAGGACTTTTGGTGTTGTTAGGTGTCGAAAAGGATGACGACGAACAAAAAGCGAATCGTCTGTGCGAGCGCGTGTTGGGCTATCGCATTTTTAGCGATGAACACGGCAAGATGAACCTCAACGTCCAGCAGGCTGGCGGCAGTGTGCTGGTGGTCTCTCAGTTTACGCTAGCCGCGGACACCGAGCGCGGAATGCGTCCTGGCTTCTCCAGAGGGGCCGCACCGGATCGTGCAGAAGCACTTTACGAGTACTTTGTTGAGCGTTGTCGCCAACAGGAAATGAATACGCAAACCGGACGATTTGCTGCAGATATGCAGGTATCGCTGGTGAACGATGGCCCCGTCACATTCTGGCTCCAGGTATGAGCCAACTGGCGGCGCGGCCGCGGGTAACAAGAGAGAGTACAGCTATGTATCACCTTCGAGTACCGCAAACGGAAGACGAGTTAGAGGTCTACTACCAATTCCGTTGGGAAATGCTGCGCAAACCCTTACATCAACCAAAGGGATCTGAACGCGATGCCTGGGACGCAATGGCGCATCACCAGATGGTGGTGGATGAAGAGGGTAATCTGGTCGCCGTCGGGCGCCTGTATATTAATGCTGATAACGAAGCCTCTATTCGCTTTATGGCGGTCCATCCTTCGGTCCAGGATAAAGGTCTGGGAACGCTGATGGCGATGACCCTGGAATCTGTCGCCAGGCAAGAAGGCGTTAAGCGCGTCACCTGTAGCGCGCGCGAAGATGCCGTCGAATTCTTCGCCAAGCTCGGCTTTGTAAATCAGGGTGAAATTACCGCCCCGCAAACCACGCCGATTCGTCACTTTTTGATGATCAAACCCATCGCCACGCTGGATGACATTTTGCATCGTGCCGACTGGTGCGGACAGCTTCAGCAGGCCTGGTATCAGCACATCCCCTTGAGTGAAAAGATGGGAGTGCGTATTCAACAGTACACCGGGCAAAAATTCATTACCACCATGCCGGAAACCGGCAATCAAAACCCGCACCACACGCTGTTTGCTGGCAGCCTGTTCTCGCTGGCCACGCTCACCGGCTGGGGGCTTATCTGGCTTATGCTGCGTGAGCGTCATCTTGGTGGCACTATCATTCTGGCCGATGCCCATATTCGTTACAGCGCGCCGATCAGCGGCAAGCCAAGCGCGGTTGCCGACCTTGGCGCCCTGGGAGGCGACCTGGACCGTCTGGCGCGTGGCCGTAAAGCCCGCGTGCAGATGCAGGTTGAGCTGTTTGGGGATGAAACGTCGGGTGCGGTGTTTGAAGGAACTTACATTGTTCTCCCTGCCAAGCCGTACGGCGCGTTTGAAGAGGGTGGGAACGAGGAGGAATAATCTCCCCGTTGCTATCGCCTGTTGGTTTGAATCCGCCAGGCGATATCCCCCATCACGTCTCTTGCTGACTGGCTGATTCCACCGAGCTGGAAGAAGCCGTGAATGACACCCAGCCATCGCTGTGCGGTACACGACACCCCTTGCTCTGTCAGATACTGAAACAGCATCTCACCCTCATCGCATAGCGGATCGTACTCAGCTGTAATAATGTGTACAGGCGGCAGGCCGCTAAAATCATCTCGCCATAGCGGGCTGGCTTCAGGATGCTGGAGGTCGGTGTCTTCCAGATACATTTCATAGCCGCTCAGCAGCGTATCGCGGGTGATAACGTAATCTTTGCCATTGAGCGTATAGCTCTCAAAGCTGGCCGTGGCGTCGAGCATCGGGTAGATAAGAATGAGCTGTGCAGGTTGCCAACGACCTTTGGCTTTAAGCCGCAGCGCCGTCACTAGCACCAGATGCGCTCCCGCACTGTCCCCACAAAGCGTGATCCGGTTTTTATCCACGCCTAATTTTTCTGCATTATTCCAGACAAGATCTGCCGCTCTCTCTGCATCGTCATGCGCAGCGGGGAACTGATGCTCGGGTGCGAGTCTGTACTGAACCATAATGACCCGGCAATGGCCGTAAAACGCCAGTTGGCGAAGCGGGTTATCATGGGTTTCAAACCCACCGCTGACAAAACAACCGCCATGATAGTAGAGAGCAGAGGGTAGCGTTTCGGGTGCGTTGAGAGGCGAAAATACCCGAAAGGTCATATCCTCAAGAACAAGCGTATCAACCTGGACGCGCGTTTCTGTCTCCCCGGCCAATACCGTGCTGGCTACATATCCGGCTCTCCGGTCATCAATACTCTGCTCTCGCGAAGAAGGTCGTCCCGCTGCAATAAAATCCTGTACAAGCTTATCAATACCCTTTTCCAGTGCCATGGTTACATCCTTTTTGCTGTATGCATATACAGCTTATAACCTGGTTTAATGCCGAAGAAAAGCACAACATCGTGTGAATCCCGGCTCTGGAAAGGGGCTCGCAAAAACCAATTTTACCCAATGGAACAGATGGATAATTTCTCTGAACCCCAATAATGTAACGCACAAAGAGTACGTCATTGACGTACATAGGTCAGGGGCTAATATAAGCCAATGGCGTATAATTTATGTTATTCATTGAAACGCAGCCTGATTATGGCGATGTGATCCAACGTACGCGAGAGTTTGAAATTAGGCTGCTGCTCATATATCGCAAAGGAATCAAAGATGACCTGTCAGCAAGTGAGAAAGCCATTCTGAAAAAGATGATTGAGAGATGGTAAATGGATAAGGCGCTGTTTGAACGGCTAACCCAAAGCATGGCGCAAATGAACGAAATTGCTGAGGGTAAACGTGAGCCATCGCGTACCTTTCAAATCGATGCGATGAAAATTAAAGAAATTCGTCACGCATCCGGGCTACCACAGAGTAAATTTGCGAATCTCATCTCTGTCAGCGTTGATACGTTGCGTAATTGGGAGCAGGGGACGTTCGCCTACTGGGCCGGCTAAAGCGCTGCTACGTGCGATTGCCAACGATCCTCAGCATGTTATCTCAGCTCTTTCACAGTAACTCGCCCGGTTCCATAAAGGCTTACCGGGCAATTATAAAGACTACTCCCCTTCACCCGGGAACAGGAACGGGTTGATAGAGCTGCGGGCAAAGCCCTCTTGCTCCATCCTGGCGTCCAGAATCAGCGAGGCGAGATCGTCCGCAACCGCTTCGACTTTCGGGTCTTTTTCCTGATACAGAATCTTCAGGTAAGTGCCGCAGTCGCCGCAGCTTTCTGCCTTCACCGCCGCGTCTTCATTTTCCAGCGACCAGTAGTTGAGATCGCGGGTCTGTTCGCAGTTGCTGCATTTTATGCGCACCACGTGCCATTCGGTTTCACAGAGGTTGCAGTGCAGATAGCGCAGCCCCTGAGTGCTACCAATTTGCACCATGCTGGAAACGGGCATTGAGCCGCACACCGGACAGAACTGGCGGGCTTCACCGTATTCGGCGCGCGCTTTGCCTGGGATCAGGCTTGCCATTTGCGCCCAGTAAAGCGACAGGGCAGCCCAGATAAACGGCGCTTTGTCGCTGCTTACCAGCGAGAAGTCGGAGGCAAACAACGCGCTCGCCATCTCTTCAAGCTCTTGTTCGGATGCTTTTTCCAGATTCTCAATAACCGCCAGCGCGGTACCGCTCATCTCGGGCTTGAGTTCGGCAATCAGCGAATTCAGCAGTTTATGCCAGTGCTTGTCACGCGGCAGAACATGAATGTCCAGCGGTGGCTTGCCCTGGGCATTCGCTTCTTTGATGCGCGCGGTCAGGTCCATTTGCAGCGGATGGTCATACAGCACCACTTCCTGCGCGTGGGCTACCAGCGCGGCAAAGCGCAAAAAATCGCCCAGTGGGTTGTTCTCTGCCAGCTCGCGCAGACGCTCTGCGCGGCGGTTATAGAGGTTCTTGAGTCTGGGGAATAACAACGGCGGAATATAATCCGCCGTGCGTTTCTCGCTCGACCCCAGCTCATCTTGCGGGATTATGCGAATACTCATTCAGATGACTTTTCCTGTTTCTGGCGGACTTCACGGTACCAGCGCGGGTGATGCTTCTTCGCCCACGAACTGGTTACCCATCCTTCCACCATCGCGGTAATGGTGCCTTTCACCCAAAGGGCGGCGTAGATATGCACCATGATAACCACAATTAACGCCACTGCGGCAAATGAATGCAGCATCAGCGCGAATCGGATCACCGGGATTGAGAAAGCAGGCGCAAAATACGGACGCCAGATGATCACGCCGCTGACCAGCAACAGGACCAGGAAGATAATCGCCGCCCAGAATACGCATTTCTGGCCGAAGTTATAACGCCCGGTATCACCTACTTCCTCGTTGACGACGATCTTACGAATATTCTTCGCCCAAAAGATATCATCCCGATTGATTAGGTTATGGTGCCAGTATCGGAAAAACATGATGATGAACGACGCGAACATGATGACGCCAACAAACGGGTGCAGTATACGCGCCAGCTGTGGTGTCCCCATGATCTGCATCAGCCAGTTGAAGGACGGGAAGAAGAACCCCAGTCCGCTTATCGCCGCCAGCATGAAGCAGAAGGCGGTGACCCAGTGGTTGATGCGTTCCGGCGCGGTATAGCGCACGATGGTGTCACGTCTTTTCATTTGCGCACCTCGTCTTTCTCTTCATGCAGGTTGTCGTCTTCTTCTTCCGCACGGTTTGGGCCAACACCGACGTAGTGGAAGATGCTCGCTGCGAAGGTGGCAGCAAAACCTACCGCTGCCAGCGGTTTCCAGATGCCTTTCCAGAACTTCACGGTCGCGCTGATTTCCGGGTTCTCCGGCAGGCCGTGGTACAGGTTCGGCTTGTCGGCGTGGTGCAGCACGTACATCACATGCGTACCGCCAACACCGGCCGGATCGTACAGGCCTGCGTTGTCGTAACCACGGGTTTTCAGCTCACCCACGCGTTCTGCCGCCAGCGTTTTCATATCCTCTTTGGAGCCAAAGTGGATAGCACCGGTTGGGCAAGTCTTCACGCAAGCCGGTTCCTGGCCGACATTCACGCGGTCAACGCACAGCGTACATTTGTAGACGCGGTTGTCTTCCGGGTTCATGCGTGGCACATCGAACGGGCAGCCCGCGATGCAGTAGCCACAGCCAATGCACTGTTCGGACTGGAAGTCGACGATGCCGTTGGCATACTGAATGATAGCGCCTTCTGACGGACACGCCTTCAGGCAGCCCGGATCCGCACAGTGCATACAGCCGTCTTTGCGGATAAGCCATTCCAGTTTGTCGTTCTGCTCTACTTCCGAGAAACGCATTACCGTCCAGGATTTGGCGGTCAGGTCGGCCGGGTTGTCGTACACCCCAACGTTGTGACCTACTTCGTCACGGAGGTCGTTCCACTCCGAACACGCCACCTGACAGGCCTTACAGCCGATACAGGTGGTCACGTCGATAAGCTTCGCCACTTCCTGCTGGTGGTCCCGCGCCTGAGGCGCGGGGGTGAAACCGTTAGTCGCGGAACGACGGATAATGTCTTGCGATTGATAAGCCATAAGTCGTCTCCGTTACACCTTTTCCACGTTCACGAGGAAGGCCTTAAACTCCGGCGTCTGCGTGTTCGCATCACCGACGAACGGCGTTAGGGTGTTCGCAATGAACCCTTTCTTCGCCACGCCCTCGTAACCCCAGTGAATCGGGATGCCGATGGTATCCACTTCCTGACCGTGAACGTTCAGCGTGCGAATACGCTTGGTCACGACCGCCTTGGCTTTGATATAGCCACGGTTGGAAGAGACCTTCACGGTGTCGCCATGGGCGATGCCGAGCTTGTTCGCCAGCTTCTCACCGATCTCCACAAACTGCTCCGGCTGCGCGATGGCATTAAGCAGCGCGTGCTTGGTCCAGTAGTGGAAGTGCTCGGTCAGACGGTAAGTGGTACCCACGTATGGGAACTTGTCCTTTTTACCCAGCGCGTCAAAATCGCCCTTGAAGATACGGGCTGCCGGGTTAGAGACCACGTTCGGGTGCAGCGGGTTCGTCCCCAGCGGCGTCTCAAACGGCTCGTAGTGTTCCGGGAACGGCCCTTCTGCCATCTTATCGATCGCAAACAGACGCCCCATCCCTTCAGGCTGCATGATAAACGGCCCGACGTCGCTGCCTGGTGCAGCCGTGCTGTAGTCCGGAATATCCACGCCGCCCCATTTCGCGCCGTCCCATTTCAGGAGCTGACGCTTCGGATCCCACGGGTTGCCCTGCGGGTCAGCGGAGGCACGGTTATAGAGAATACGGCGGTTAAGCGGCCATGCCCATGCCCAACCCAGCGTATTGCCCAGACCCGACGGGTCGGCGTTATCGCGGTTGGCCATCTGGTTGCCTTTCGGCGTCCAGCTACCGGCAAAGATCCAACAGCCGCTCGACGTCGTACCGTCGTCACGCAGGTGCGCGAAGGTGCTGAGCTGATCGCCTTTCTTCGCCAGAACCGCACCGGTGGCCGGGTCGATAACATCCGCCAGCGCCTTACCGTTGCTTTCCATCGCCACTTCTTCTGGCGCTGGGTTTTCCGGCGTCGCGTAGTTCCAGGTCATGTTCAGAACCGGTTCCGGATTCGCGCCACCTTCTGCTGCGTACATCTTACGCAGGCGCAAGAAGATACCGGCCAGGATTTCGCCGTCGTTCATGGCGATGCCCGGGGCGTCCGCACCTTTCCAGTGCCACTGCAGCCAGCGACCGGAGTTCACAATAGAACCGTTCTCTTCTGCGAAGCAGGTAGACGGCAGACGGAACACTTCGGTTTGAATCTTCGACGGATCGACGTCGTTCGATTCACCGTGGTTCTGCCAGAAGGTTGAGGTTTCGGTATTGAGCGGGTCAATCGTTACCAGGAACTTCAGTTTTGACAGGGAAGCGACCACCTTGTTCTTGTTCGGGAATGAGGCGACCGGGTTAAAGCCCTGGCAGATATAGCCGTTGACCTGGCCCTGATGCATCATTTCGAAGTACTGCAGAACGTCGTAGCCTTTGTCCCATTTCGGCAGCCAGTCAAAGCCCCAGCTGTTTTCAGCCGTCGCTTTATCACCGAAGAAGGCCTTCATCATTGAGACGAAGAACTTCGGATAGTTGCCCCAGTAGTTCACCTGGCCTTCGAGCAGCGGTTTTGGCGTGCTGGCCGTCAGGTAGGTTTGCAGATCGGTCTGTTTCTCGCTTGGCAGGTTCATATAACCCGGCAGGCTTTGAGACAGCAGGCCGAGGTCGGTCAGACCCTGAATGTTGGAGTGGCCGCGCAGGGCGTTCACGCCGCCGCCTGCCATCCCCATGTTGCCGAGCAGTAGCTGAACCATCGCCATGGTACGGATGTTCTGCGCGCCGACGGAGTGTTGCGTCCAGCCGAGGGCATACAGGAACGACGCGGTTTTGTCTTTCGCGCTGGTTTCTGCAATCAGTTCGCAAACTTTCAGGAAGTCTGCTTTCGGCGTCCCACAGATGTTTTCGACCACGTCCGGCGTATAGCGAGAAACGTGCTCTTTCAGCAGGTTCCACACGCAGCGCGGGTGTTGCAGCGTGGTGTCGCGCTTCGCAAAGCCTTTCTCATCCAGCTCGTAGTTCCAGCTGGTTTTATCGTACTTGCGTTTTTCGGCGTCGTAACCGCTGAACAGGCCATCTTCGAAGTGATAATCCTCACGCACGATCAGGCTGGCGTTGGTATAGGCTTCGGTGTATTCGCGGTTATATTTTTCGTTGGTCAACAGGTATAGCAATACGCCTGACAGGAAAGTGATGTCAGTACCTGAACGAATAGGGGTGTAGAAATCCGCCACTGACGCAGTTCGCGTAAAGCGGGGATCGATCACAATCAGTTTCGCACCGTTGTGGATTTTGGCTTCCATCGCCCAGCGGAACCCAACAGGGTGCGCTTCAGCGGCGTTACCGCCCATCACCACAATAAGGTTGGCGTTCTTGATGTCGACCCAGTGGTTGGTCATCGCACCGCGACCAAATGTTGGAGCAAGACTTGCTACCGTTGGTCCGTGTCAGACACGCGCCTGGTTGTCGACCGCGAGCATACCGAGTGCGCGCGTAAATTTCTGGGTTAAATAACCGGTTTCGTTGCTGGAGGCAGAAGCACACAGCATCCCGGTGGAGAGCCAGCGGTTGACCGTAACGCCTTCGGCGTTTTGAGCAACAAAGTTGGCATCGCGGTCTTCTTTAATCAGTTTTGCGATGCGGTCAAATGCCTGTTCCCAGCTGATCTGCTGCCATTTATCGGAGCCTGGCGCACGGTACTCGGGGAATTTCAGGCGGCTATCGGAGTGGATAAAGTCCACCAGACCTGCGCCTTTCGGACACAGCGCGCCGCGGTTAACCGGGTGATCCGGGTCGCCTTCGATGTGGAAGATAGACGCTTTGGCGTTTTTCGCGCCGTCGCCGAGGCTATACATCAACAGCCCACAGCCGACGGAACAGTACGTACAGGTATTACGGGTTTCACGGGTACGCAGCAGTTTGTACTGCCGCGTTTCCGCCAGCGCTACGCCGGGCGCAAAGCCCAGTGCCGCCGCCGTGGTGCCTGCCATACCGCCAGCGCAGATCTTAAAGAACTGCCTTCTGCTGACCTGCATGGGTCACTCCTTGTTCGACATTGCTTACATATGTAGTTTTAGCTTTGCGGTGGTTTTTTGACCGCAAAGAAGAAAATTTGCGTTAATCCCTCATTTCTCCGAGGGATATCATCAGAATACCACAATGTCGGTATGCCTGTTCCAATGGCGTTAAAACAAAGTGAACGTATTATCACTCCATTGATTATAAAGTGTGATATCAATCACAATAATAACCCTGCATGTTAAAGGGGTGTAGCATGCCTCTGGTTGCACCTCTCCCAAGTGAGTAGGTAAACTTGATGCTGAAAAATTGATCCATACTATGCGTAAGTCCTGCGCTTTGTGATGCAATAGCAGGCTCACCTCCGTGGTTGTTCAGGAATACCGTTGTGTCTAAACAAAACCGTGTTACCCACTCGTCGCCACTGCCTGCGGGCATCGTGGAACTGCCGGTACACAGACCACCTAACATTACCCGGGCTATGCCCGATTTTGTGGCGGAAGAGGTGCCCGTTGCCCTGGTTTACAACGGCATTTCGCACGTTGTGATGATGGCCTCGCCAAAAGATCTCGACCTGTTTGCCGTTGGGTTTTCGCTCTCGGAAGGCATTATTGCGCATCCGCAGGAGATCTACGGGATGGATGTGACCCAGGCGTGTAACGGTCTTGAAGTGCAAATTGAACTCTCCAGCCGGCGCTTTATGGGTTTAAAAGAACGCCGTCGCGCGCTGGCCGGAAGAACGGGATGCGGGGTTTGCGGTGTGGAGCAGCTTAACGATATCGGCAAGCCCGTCGCACCGTTGCCGTTTACGCAGACCTTCGACCTTGCGAACCTCGATAACGCGCTGGCGTGTCTCAATGATGTCCAGCCCATCGGCCAACTGAGCGGCTGTACGCATGCGGCGGCCTGGGTCGTCGCGTCGGGTGAGATTACGGGGGGGCATGAGGACGTTGGCCGCCACGTGGCGCTGGATAAACTGCTCGGTCGCCGTGCGCGCGAAGGTGAACTCTGGCAGCAGGGCGCTGCGCTCGTTTCTAGCCGCGCCAGCTATGAGATGGTGCAAAAAGCGGCCATGTGTGGCGTTGAGATCCTGTTTGCGGTATCGGCGGCAACCACGCTAGCGGTCGACGTGGCGGAGCGCTGTAACCTGACGCTGGTGGGATTTTGCAAGCCGGGAAAGGCGACAGTCTACACTCATCCTCAGCGGCTAATTATTAATCAATAATTTTGAATGTATTCAGCAAATCCTTCCGCTTTTAGTTGTTCGGGATGAGGTCTACTATTTGTCTCATCAAGGCAAAGCGCCTTATCCAAACAACTTAATGAAAGGGTTTATCTCATGAAAAGCATCAAAACTTTTGTCGCTGTAATCGCTCTGGCAACGTCTTTCGGTTCTTTTGCTGCACAGACTGTGACCGCAACCGCCTCAACGCTTGATGGCGCAGAAGCAAAAATTGCTGCACAGGCTCAGGATGCTGGTGCGTCATCTTACAAAATTACCCAGGCGTTCTCAGGTAACCGCGTGCACATGACCGCAGAATTGACCAAATAAACTGCCACACCGTCGAAAGAGCGCCCTCGGGGCGCTTTTTTATTTTGTATCCCGCTTCACCAGATCTTTTCTATCCAGAATCTCTACCAGGGTATAAAAAGGTGCGACGTTCTTACACGTCAGTCGCCAAATCCCATAATCATGCTTTTTCGGCGTAAACACGCGGTAATTACCCTCACCCACCATCATAAAGCGCGCATTGGGATAGTCGTTGAGAATACGGTATTCATTGTTGCAGTAAAACGTATCCCGGGTGTCGTAATCGATTGTCACATTGAGGACGTATTCAAGCACCCGACTGGTATTAACGTTATAAGCAATAAAGAAGATATAGCCAGCGCAGAAAAGCGGGGCACAAATCGCGAGAGCGTTAAACTGGACCGATGAATTCTGCAACGAGGGAAGTATCATCGTGAATAAAAGAAATACCATCGAAAAGAACAAGGTGCAGAAGATTAAAAAGAATCCAAACGACGTGATTTTATTAAACGTCGCCTCATAGGTGACATCAGTGACGTCCATAAAGACCTTTCGCGCCAGAATGTAGCAGATGAAGGAGATAATCAGCCATAAACCGCGCGCAAGCGTGAATGCCTTTTTCGCAATTTTCTTTCTGTCATCATCCACAGCGTCCAAATAGAGGGTGATGGAATAATAGATAAACCCCACCGTTCCGATACCGAGCGTGACGGGTATCTCCAGGCCGTTTCCGGCGAAATATTTGAATGCCACGCACGATGCGAAAAAAAGCAGCGAAGACATCAGCGTCGAGCCCGCTATTTTTTTATATTCATCCCAATCCATTCGTGACCGCTGCAGTAGCGTGAGCGGTCTGATGCGCGAGGAAATAATGATTGCGCATGCAATGAGCGTGGCGATCCAGACGAATACGGGCATCGCTTTACTGTTAAAAGGCGTCATGACGAAAATGGCGCTCGCATAAGCGATAAAGTGGACGGCTGTACTGTGTCTGATGATGAATGAAGGTTGTTTTCTGCTTTGCACCCGCGTTCTCCCTGAAAAAAGCCTGAATTTCAGGACATCAGGAAATCGACATCAACGCAATGCATGCCTCTCCTTTATATTTCAGTATTTTTGAATGATATTGACAAATTGTTCCGCTTTTAGTTATTCGGGATGAGGACTACTATTTGTCTCATCAAGGCAAAGCGCCTTATCCAAACAACTTAATGAAAGGGTTTATCACATGAAAAGCATCAAAACTTTTGTCGCTGTAATCGCTCTGGCAACGTCTTTCGGTTCTTTTGCTGCACAGACTGTGACCGCAACCGCCTCAACGCTTGATGGCGCAGAAGCAAAAATTGCTGCACAGGCTCAGGATGCTGGTGCGTCATCTTACAAAATTACCCAGGCGTTCTCAGGTAACCGCGTGCACATGACCGCAGAATTGACCAAATAAACTGCCACACCGTCGAAAGAGCGCCCCCGGGGCGCTTTTTTCTATTGGAGCCCGGCCAGACGCAGCAGCGCTGTGACGACCGCCGCAGCCACGATCACCACAATTAACGGCACTTTTCGCCAGGCCAAAAACACGGCAAACCCCACGCCGAGCACGCGCGCCATTCCGGCAAAGTGTTCCCCTTCATAAAAGGTTGTCGCCAGCGCCACGGAGAACAGCAAGACCGTTGCCGCGTCCGAAAGCAGTGCCTGAGAACGCTCGGAAAGCGCCAGTCGGCTCCCCAGTTTTGCCCCGCCAAGACGCATCAGATACGTTCCTGCGGAAAGGAGGGCGATGCCGAGAATGAAGACCGTCATGTTTCCCATTATTTTTTCCTCGCGGCAAGACCAAGTAAGGAGAGCAGAACCGGTAAGCCCACGGGCGCAAACGGCACGGCGGCCAGCGATAAGGCGGCACCGCTGCAGGCGCGGATCAGGGTGGTGCGGTTTTTAAACGCAGGTACCACTAACGCCAGCAAAATAGCTGGGAATACCGCGTCCAGCCCAATGGTTTCCGGATCGGGCAGCAGTTTGCCCACCATCGCGCCCAACAGCGCGCCCAGCGGCCAGATAATGGCCACTCCCAGACCGCACAGCCAGTAGGCGGCTTTACGCTGCTCGGGCGTTTTTTGCGACAGACCGAAGACCACGCTTTCATCGTTCATGATGTGGCAGCCCAACAAACTCAATCCACGTTTGCCAACCAGTTCGCGCACCGTGACGCCAAACGGCACGTGGCGGGCATTCACCAGTAGCCCGGCAGCCGCAGCCGCCAGCGGATTACCGCCGCTCGCCACAATCCCAATAAACATAAACTCGGACGCACCCGCCAGCACGGTAATAGAGAGCACAAACGGCACCCAAACCGGGAAGCCGTAGGCCATGGCCAGCGAGCCGTAGGACATCCCGACAACGCCCACCGCGAGGCACACCAGGATGATTGCTTTTATCGTGTCGCCTTTCAGGCAGGAGAGGTGATGCTTCATACAATTTTAGCCATATCGAACGTATTTCCATTATAATGAACGTATCAGAATCGTTTTACAAGATGAACGATTCGTTCGTTATAGAGAACAAAAGGGCCGTTATATGACGCAGCCAATTAGCGTAATCGCCAAAAGTCTGGTGCGAGAACGCCTGCGAACCGGGCTTTCACTGGCGGAGATTGCGCGCCGTGCCGGGATCGCCAAATCCACGCTGTCCCAGCTGGAATCCGGTAACGGTAACCCAAGCCTGGAGACGCTGTGGTCACTTTGCGTGGCGCTGGATATTCCTTTCGCCCGGCTGCTTGAGCCACAGCAACCTGTTACGCAGGTGATACGCCGCGGTGAAGGTACGAAGGTCGTTGCCGGTCAGGCCAACTATGAGGCTATTCTGCTGGCTGCCTGTCCGCCGGGTGCGCGGCGCGATGTCTATCTGCTGCTGACCCAGCCGGGTGCAGACAGAATTTCCCAGCCACATTCGTCGGGCTCGGTTGAGCATATTATCGTGACGCAAGGACGGGCACTGGTCGGCCTGCTGGATGCCGCCCAAGAGCTGGGCCCGGGGGATTACATTTGCTATCCCGCCGACCAGCCGCATATCTTTAAGGCGCTGGAGCCGGATACGCATGCGCTTCTGGTGGCCGAACAAAATTAACGAAGATACGGAAAATCATGTCGCTTAAAGCCATTGCCAAAGAACTGGGGCTGTCCGTTACCACCGTCAGCCGTGCGCTGAACGGGTATGACGACGTCTCCGCCGAGACGCGCGCCCGTGTGGAAGCGGAAGCCCAGCGCCGTGGCTATCGGCCCAACACCTTTGCGCGTCGCCTTAAAATGGGCAAAATCGACGCCGTCGGGCTGGTGTTCCCGGTGCATCCCGTTCCGCTCAATAATAGCGTCTTTATGGACATGGTCGGCGAAATTAGCCACGAACTGGCGCGACATGAGATCGATTTACTGCTGATTGCCGATGATGATTTGGCCGATAAGCACAGCTACATGCGCATGGTGCAGAGCCGCCGCGTGGATGCGCTGATCGTAGCGCACACGCTGGACCACGATCCGCGTCTTGAGCAGCTTCAGGCCGCCGGTTTTCCTTTCCTGGCTCTCGGGCGCAGCCACCTCCCCCAGCCGTACGCGTGGTTTGATTTCGATAACTACGCCGGTACGCATCAGGCTACCCGCTGGCTGATCGAGAAAGGCCATCAGCGCATCGCGTTGCTCGGTGAAAGCAACAATCAGGCGTTTATTACGCAACGTCGCCAGGGCTATCTGGACGCCCTGCGTGAAGCCGGGCTTTCCAGCGAGTGGCTGCGCGCCATGCCGCCTTCGCGTCGGGTGGGTTATGCCATAACGAAAGCGTTACTCTCTCTGCCACAGCCGCCAACGGCTATTATTACCGACTGCAATACCCACGGCGATGGCGCAGCTATGGCGCTGGCTCAGATGGAGCGCTTAACGGGCGATAACGCGGTTTCACTGGTGGTGTATGACGGTCTTCCGCAGGACAGCATTGTCGATATCGATGTGGCGTCCGTGGTTCAGTCTACCCGTCAGGGTGTCGGCAAACAGATTGCTGATATGGTGCGCCAGCTGATTAACGGCGACGACATCGCGCAGCTCCAGGTGCTTTGGCAGCCGGAATTCTCTCCGGGCCAGACGGCCTAAATCCGCTAAATTTCTAAACCCGATCACAAATCCGAAACGTTTTGGTTCTCATCCGAAACGTTTCGGATCAACACTCAGGACATTCCGATGACAGGAGATGTCCGATGCAAGATTCCCTTTTACGACTTCATAGCAAAACGGTAGACGTAGTGCTTAAAACCCACCCCTTCGCCGAAATTCTCTACTGGGGACCACATCTTCAGCACTTTTCGCCGCAAGATGCCGTAAGCCTTACGCGTCCCGTCGCCAACGGCAGGCTGGACGTTGACTCACCGGTTACGTTAATGGCCGAGCTGGGGCACGGGTTGTTTGGTTCTCCGGGCATTGAGGGGCACCGGCAGGGGCTGGATGGATCACCGATATTTACCACCACAAACGTGCAGCAACAGGACCACACCCTGACGATAACAGCGGAAGATAAGCATGCCGGGCTGCGGCTGACCAGCGAACTGGCGCTTGACGCCAGCGGCGTGCTGGTCGTGCGCCACGGTTTAACCAACCTGAAGGCGCAGGCCTGGCAGGTCGATCGCTTTGCCGTCACGCTGCCGGTTGCCGAGCGCGCGCAGGAGGTCATGGCGTTTCACGGGCGCTGGATCCACGAATTCCAGCCGCACCGCGTGAAGCTTGAGCATGACAGCGTGGTAATTGAGAACCGTCGAGGCAAAACCTCCCATGAACATTTTCCCGCCGTCATCGCGGGTTCCCCCTCGTTCAGCGAAATGCAGGGCGACGTTTGGGGCGTCCATCTGGGCTGGAGCGGCAACCACCGCCTGCGTGCGGAAGCGAAAACCGACGGCCGTCGCTATCTGCAGGCCGAAGCGCTGTACCTGCCTGGGGAGATGGCCCTTGATGAAGGGGAAACGCTCTGGACGCCTCGCCTCTATGCAAGCTATTCCTCGCGCGGGCTGAACGGCATGAGCCAGCAGTTTCATCGTTACCTGCGCGATAACATTATCCGGTTCCCGGAAAACAAACCGCGTCCGGTGCATCTCAATACCTGGGAAGGGATCTACTTCAACCACGATCCGGACTACATCATGCGCATGGCCGATGAGGCGGCGTCGCTGGGCGTGGAGCGCTTTATCATCGACGACGGCTGGTTCAAAGGCCGTAACGACGATCGCGCCGCACTGGGAGATTGGTATCTGGATGAGAAAAAATACCCGAACGGCCTGACGCCGGTGATTCATCACGTTAAACAGCTCGGCATGGAGTTTGGGATCTGGATTGAGCCGGAGATGATTAACCCCGATTCCGATCTGTATCGCACGCATCCCGACTGGGTGCTGGCGCTGCCGGGCTACACGCAGGCAACCGGACGTCATCAGCTGGTGCTTAATCTCAACATCCCCGCCGCCTTTGATTACCTGGTCGAGCGCATGAGCTGGCTGCTGGGCGAGCACGCGGTCGACTATGTGAAGTGGGACATGAACCGCGAGCTGGTGCAGCCGGGGCACAACGGCAAAGCGGCTGCCGACGCGCAGACGCGCCAGTTTTATCGCCTGTTAGACGTGCTCGGAGAACGCTTTCCGCACATCGAGTTTGAATCCTGCTCGTCCGGCGGCGGCCGTATTGATTATGAGGTCCTGACCCGCAGCCACCGCTTCTGGGCGTCTGACAACAACGACGCGCTGGAACGGAATACCATCCAGCGCGGCATGAGCTATTTCTTCCCACCTGAAGTGATGGGCGCGCATATCGGTCATCATAAATGTCATGCCACCTTCCGCCAGCACAGTATTGCATTTCGCGGCCTGACGGCACTGTTCGGCCATATGGGACTGGAGCTGGATCCGCTCGCGGTTGATGAGCATGAGCGCGAGGGATATCGCCATTATGCTGCGCTACACAAGCAGTGGCGCGAGGTGATCCATCACGGGACCCAGTGGCGCGTGGATATGCCGGATGCCAGCACGCTGGCGCAGGGTATCGTGAGCAACGACCAGGCGCAGGGGCTGTTTATTGTCAGCCAGCTCGCGATGCCGGATTACACCCTGATGATGCCGCTGCGCATGCCGGGGCTGGAGGCCAGCGCGCACTATCGCATCACCTTGCTCGATCACCCGAACATCCAAATTACGGGCGAGGGCGGCCACACCATGCGCAAACTGCCCGCGTGGATGGAAGCACCGCAAACGGTGAGCGGCGAGTGGCTGATGCAGGCGGGCATTGCGCTGCCGATTCTGGATCCGGAAACTGCCATTCTGATTGGCGTGGAACGCGTATAAGGGTGACGGGCCGGGCAACCGGCCCTCCGTTGAGGATAAAAATAATGAACACAACAACCTGTACCCACAAAGACAACCCAAACTTCTGGATCTTCGGGCTGTTCTTCTTTCTCTACTTCTTCATTATGGCCACTTGCTTTCCGTTCCTGCCGATCTGGCTCTCGGATATCATCGGCCTGAATAAAACCCATACCGGGATTGTGTTTTCATGCATCTCGCTCTCGGCTATCGCTTTTCAACCGGTGCTGGGGGTTGTTTCGGACAAGCTGGGGCTGAAAAAGCACCTGCTGTGGATAATCGCGGTGCTGCTGTTTTTATTCGCACCGTTCTTCCTGTACGTCTTTGCGCCTTTGCTGAAAACCAATATCTGGCTGGGTGCGCTGAGCGGCGGGTTGTATATCGGCTTCGTTTTCTCGGCGGGTTCGGGGGCGATTGAGGCCTATATCGAACGCGTGAGCCGCAACAGTTTCTTTGAATACGGCAAGGCGCGCATGTTCGGCTGTCTCGGCTGGGGGTTATGTGCGTCAACGGGCGGCATCCTGTTTGGCATCGATCCTTCCTATGTCTTCTGGATGGGGTCGGCCGCGGCGCTGCTGCTGATGCTGTTGCTGGTGGTCGCAAAACCGAAGCCGAACCAGACGGCGCAGGTGATGAATGCCCTGGGGGCAAACCAGCCGCAAATCACGGCGAAAACCGTTTTTAGCCTGTTCCGCCAGCGCAGAATGTGGATGTTTATTCTGTATGTGATTGGTGTGGCCTGCGTGTATGACGTTTTCGATCAGCAGTTTGCCACCTTCTTCAAAACCTTCTTTGCTACCCCGCAGGAAGGGACCCGCGCCTTTGGTTTTGCCACGACGGCGGGAGAGATATGTAACGCGATTATCATGTTCTGTTCGCCGTGGATCATTAACCGCATCGGCGCGAAAAACACGCTGCTGATCGCCGGGATCATTATGGCGACGCGCATTATCGGCTCGTCGTTTGCCACTACTGCCGTGGAGGTGATTGCCCTGAAGATGCTGCACGCGCTGGAAGTCCCGTTCCTGCTGGTGGGCGCGTTCAAGTACATCACCGGGGTGTTCGATACGCGTCTGTCTGCCACTATCTATCTAATTGGCTTCCAGTTTGCCAAACAGTCGGCGGCGATTTTCCTCTCCGCGTTTGCCGGGAATATGTATGACCGGATCGGTTTCCAGGAGACCTATCTGATGCTGGGCTGTTTCGTGCTGGCGATTACGGTGGTGTCAGCATTTACGCTGAGCAGCAGGCAGGAGATTGCCGCTGCCGCGGGCGCGGCAGCGTTACCCCATCAGGCCAGGTAAAATACTTCTGTCAGCCCGGCGCTCACCGGGCTGTTATCCGGGTTCGACGGCATGACCTCGGCCATGTGCTTCCACCAGCGCTGGCAAACGTCGGTATTTGCTACCGCGTTCCAGCGCTCCTCCGATTCAATCTCCACGGTTGCAAACAGCAGGTTGCGCGCGTTATCGAGATAAATGGCGTAACGATGCGCGCCGTGGTCTTTCAGCACCGCCTCCAGCTCTGGCCAGATTGGATTGTGGCGACGTGCGTACTCTTCGTGCGCGTCCGGGTTTACCTGCATGACAAACGCTTTGCGGATCATAATGCCTCCAGATACAGCTCGCGCACTTCATCGCGGCTGGCGGTACGTGGATTACAGGGCGCACACGGATCCGCGAGAGCGTTGTCCAGCCAGCCTTCGATATCGCCTTTGGTTACGCCAAGCTGGCTGAAGCCGGACGGAATGTCGACGCGGGCGCTCAGGTCACGAATGGCCTGAATGGCCGACATACTCGCGGCGTCATCGCTCATACCGCGCGTATCCACGCCCATCGCCTGCGCCACGCGGGCAAAGCGGGCAACCGCATTCGGACGGTTAAAGTTTTCGATGATCGGCAGCAGGATGGCGTTGCACACGCCATGCGGCAGGTTGTGCGTCGCCCCCGGCTGATGCGCCAGAGCGTGCACCAGACCCAAACCTGCGCTGTTGAACGCCATGCCCGCCAGATATTGGCCAAACGCCATTTGCTCGCGCGCTTCCAGGTTATGACCCTCATCGACCGCTTTTGGCAGCCAGAGCGCGATCAGGCGAATCGCTTCCAGCGCGTTGGCGTCGGTCAGCGGATGCGCGCCCACGGAAACAAAGGCTTCGATAGCGTGGGTTAGCGCGTCCATGCCGGTCGCGGCGGTGACGGATGCGGGAATATCGAGCATCACGCTGGCATCGTCTACGGCGATATCCGGGATGATATTCGGATCGATGATCACCTCTTTCACCTGGCGCGCGGCGTCGATAATCACCGCGTTACTGGTCATCTCCGCCGCCGTGCCTGCCGTGGTATTGATAGCCACCAGCGGCACGCCTGCATGGGTGACTTTGCCAACGCCGGAATACGCGGTGGACGGGCCGGGATTGGCGGTGAGGATTTTTATCGCTTTGGCGGTATCAATAGGGCTGCCGCCGCCAAAGGCAATCAGGTACTCACATTCCGCCTCCTGATATGCCGCAAATCCTTTTTGCACCAGTGCTTCCGTCGGGTTTGGGAAGACTTCGTCGAACAGGTGATACGACATCTGGTGTGCGTCCAGCGCGGTAAACAGGCTGTCGAGCAGGCCCAGCTTCACCAGCTGGCCGTCAGTAACAATCAGCGCTTTACCCCACTGCTTGTTCGCGACCAGATTGACCATATCGCCAATCGCGCCCGCGCCGTGCAGGCTGATTTTTGGCAGTGCCAACATAAAGCTCATGATAATTCTCCTTAATATGATAGTGCGAAACTCAAATCCGTCTTCGTTGCATCACCCGCCGCGTAATAATCGGCAGGGAAATCACCACGATCAGCATCGCGCCGATAATCACCGACATCACAATGCCGGGCACGTTAAGCAGGCTCAGGCCAAAGGTCACCAGCCCCATCAGGAAGGCGGCGATAATCACGCCCACCATGCTGCCGGACCCGCCAAGAATATTGACCCCGCCGAGCACCGCCATCGTGACCACCGCCAGCTCCCAGCCCATCGCGATTGTTGGGCGGGTGCTGCCTAAGCGCGAGGTGAGCAACACCGATGCCAGGCCGGACATCAGCCCCACCAGGGCGAACAGGATCAGGTTGTGGCGTTTCACGTTGATGCCGGAGTACCACGCCCCGGTCGGGTTATTGCCGATGGCGTAGGTGCGGCGGCCAAAGTTGGTGCGGTGCAGCACAAAGGCAAACGCTGCGGCCAGCACGATAAACAGCGCAAACTCAAACGACAGGGCGCCCCAGACGTAGCCCTGGCCGAACCAGGCAAAGCTCTCCGGATAGCTGTTCAGCGCCTTATCACCGAGCAGGATGTAGGTGAGCCCGCGGTAAAGGCTCATGGTGCCGATGGTGATGACGATGGACGACAGGTTAAAGCGCGTCACCAGAATGCCGTTGAACAGCCCGCACAATAGCCCCACGCCTAATCCCACGCACACCAGCAGCGGCGTATCCACGCCCGCCGCCGCACAAAAACCCATTACCGTTGAGCTGAGCGCGATGGTAGAGGCGACCGACAGGTCAATTTCACGGGCGATAATCAGCATCGCCATCGGCAACACAACGATCGCCTTTTCGGTGAAGTTGAACGTCGCGTCGGAGAGGTTCCAGACGTTAAGGAAGTAAGGCGAGGCAAGCGCGTTACCCACGAATACCGCCAGCGTCACCGCCAGCAGGAAGCCTTCCCAGCAAAGCAACCGCTGGAAAATGCCCGATGAAGCAGGCATCGGTTTTATCTCTTGTGAAGCCATCATTTTGCTCATGATTTCACCGCCAGTTTCTGACGTGTCAGCGCCGCGTCGCGTAGAATCAACCGGCCTTTACGCTTGCTTCCGCGCTCGTTTAGCAGGACCGCAATCACGATGACCGTCCCGGAAATCGCCATTTGCCAGAACGGAGAGACGCCGATCACCGGCAGGGCGTTGTTGATCACCCCGAGGAACAGCGCGCCAAAAAGGCAGCCGAGCACGCGCCCGGTACCGCCCATGGTGCTGATGCCGCCAATCACGCAGGCCGCGACGACCTGTAGCTCGAAGCCGTTAGCCACGTCGACGTAGGCCACCGCGAAGCGCGATATCCACAGATAACCGCAGAAACCAGCCAGCAGCCCGGAGAGGCAGAAGCTGACGAACTGCATCTTGCCGGCATTAATGCCGGTGTAGTACGCCGCCGTGGCGTTACCGCCCGCGGTGTAGAGCGCACGTCCGGTGCGGCTGTAGCGCAGGAAATATCCCACCATCAGCAGCGCGGCGATGGCGCACCAGCTCAGCACCGGGAGCCCCAGCACCGCCGCGCGCGGCAGGGCAAGGAACGCCTCGCCCAACTGGTTGGCGTTCACCCAGCCGCCGTCAGAGAGCAAAAAGATTGTTCCGCGGTAAATGCTCATGGTGCCGAGCGTCACGACAATCGCCGGAATGCCCAGCTTCCACACCAGCAGGCCGTTAATCGCGCCCATCAGCAGCCCCAGCGCGCTGGCCAGGATCAGCAGCGCCCAGACGGGGACGTTCGGATAATGGAAATTAACCAGCGCGACAATCATGCCTGTCAGCGCCAGGTTGGCCGCCATCGACAGATCGATGCCTTTGGTGAGCAGGACCATCATCTGCCCGAGTGCGAGAACGATCAAAATGGACGTGTCGTTAAATATCTCCACCAGGTTGCCGGGAGCGATAAACGACGGTGCTCGGCTGCCAATGGCAACGATCATCAGCACAATGACCGCGCCCAGGAGGGCTTCGCGGTGCTTTAACAGTTTATTAAGCATTATGCGGCCTCCTGTGTTGCGCCGCTGGCCGCGCTGACGATGGTTTCCGCCGTCGCGTCGCCGGCCTGATATTCGGCCACCATCAGCCCTTCGTGCATCACGACGATCCTGTCCGCCATACCCATCACTTCCGGCAGCTCGGACGAGACCATGATCACTGCCAGACCCTGACCCACCAGTTCAGACATAAATTGATGAACGGCCGCTTTTGAACCGATATCGATGCCTTTAGTCGGCTCATCGAGGATGATCACGTCAGGATGCGTGGCCAGCCATTTGCCGATCACCACCTTTTGCTGGTTGCCTCCGGAGAGCGTCTCCACTGCCTGCTTCCAGCTAAAGGCTTTCACCTGCAGGCGCGTGGCGTATTCGTCCGCCAGCCGCCACTCCCGATCGTCATGCAGCACGCCGTTCGGATTGAGTTTACCGAGCTGCGGCAGGCTGATGTTCTGCGCAATCGGCAGCGTGATAATCGCCCCCTGCTTTTGCCGTTCCTCCGGCACGTAGACGATACCCGCTTTAATGGCGTCGGCAGGCTGGCGGAAGCGCCGGGTTTTGCCGCTAAGGACAATGTCGCCGGATGAAGGACGCGTCACGCCGGAAAGCGCCTGCATCAGCTCGGTACGTCCGGCACCGACCAGCCCGTAGAAGCCAAGAATTTCGCCTTTGCGCAGGGAGAAGGAGATATTCGCGAACTCGGTCGGGTGGCACAGGCTTTTCACCTCCAGCACCGTCTCGCCCTTTTCGCAGTCGACTTTCGGGAAGGTTTGCGTAATGGCGCGCCCAACCATCATCGACACCATTCTCTCCTCGGTGATGTCACTCATCGCGCCTGCTCCCACGAATCCGCCGTCGCGCAAAATGGTGTAGCTATCCGCCAGCTCGAAGATCTCGTCGAACTTGTGGGAGATAAACAGGATGGCTTTGCCTTCCTGCTTCAGGCGCTCCACTATCTGGTAAAACTCGAGGATTTCATGCTGCGATAGCGCCGCTGTCGGTTCATCGAGAATCACGACCTGCGCCTCAAACGACAGCGCGCGGGCAATGGCGACCATGTGGCGCTGGGCGATGCTCAGCGTTTTGAGCGTTGCGCGCGGATCGATTTGTACCTCCAGGCGGGCGAGGATCGCCTGCGCCCGGCGGTGCATGTCTGGCCAGTCGAGGGTTTTAAAAATGCCCCTGGAGCAATATTGGCCGACGAAGATATTTTCGGTAACCGACAGTTCATCGAACAGGACGGTTTCCTGATGAATCGCGGTGATCCCTATTTTATGCGCCGACTCCGGCGTCGGGAGATGAACAGGAATGGCCTTATAGAGGATTTCGCCCTCGTCAGGCTGATAAATGCCGGTCATTACCTTGACCAGCGTCGATTTCCCCGCGCCGTTTTCGCCGATGAGGGCGGTGACTTTGCCGGGCCACAGCGAAAGCTGCACGCTCTCAAGGGCACGCACGCCGGGAAAGGTTTTCGTGATGCCGTTGAGCTGAAGGAGTGGCGTCATGATGGTTCTCCACCTCAGAAGATCGTCGAGAACTTATCAATATTGCTGGCATCGTAGACGAACGGCTCGGCCATCGCCCCGTTACCGTCGGCATCCAGCTTCACCTTGCCCAGTTTGCCCATGCTGGCTTCATCTTTGGTGGCGGTGCCTTTTACCAGGTCATCCGCTAAATACGTGGCGGCATAGCCCAGATCAATCGGGTTCCAGATAGCAAAGCTCTTGCTTGCCCCGGACTTCACCGCGCCGGCCATTTCAGACGGCAGGCCCAGACCGGTGACGTACACGTTGCCAATTTTTCCCTGATCTTTGACCGCCTGCGCCGCTGCGACAATACCCACGGACGACGGTGAAATAATCACCTTCAGGTCGGGGTAGGTTTTCAGCAGGCCGACCGCTTCGCGGTAGCTTTTATCAGAGAGATCGTCGCCATACGCCACGGTCACCAGATTGACGGAAGGGTACTTCGGCAGCACCTTTTTCATCTCGGCGATCCAGGTGTTCTGGTTGGTGGAGGTTGGGGTGGCGCTCAGCACCGCCACATCGCCTTTTTCCACGTTCAAGGCTTTCAGCGCATCGGCGGCGAGCTTGACGTTGGTCTCGCCAATGAGCGCGTTATTGGACGGGTTTAGGTGGATCTGGCGTCCGGCTTTGGCCACGCCGGAATCCCATGAGACAACTTTAATACCGCGCTGCATCGCCTTTTTCAGCACCGGCACCAGGGCATCCGGATCGTTCGCGGAAATCGCGATCGCATCCACGCCCTGGGCGATCAGCCCGTTCAGCACCTCGATCTGCGCCTCGGCCGTGGTGGTGGTGGGGCCGGTATAAATCACTTTTACATCGCCTAACTCTTTGGCCGCCTCCTGCGCGCCGACGTTCGCTGCCTCGAAGAATCCATTTCCTAAGGACTTCGCCACCAGGGCGATTTTAACTTCAGCTAAAGCGGAACCGGACAACGCCAGAGCGGTAACGGTGAGGATCAAGCTTGTCTTTATTTTCATTGCTTTTACTCCACGAGATTGAGTTAGTTGTAGGGATTGCAGGTGATTTTCGCCCCGTCTCAATGAGCGGGGCGCGATGTTTTATGGGTACAGATCTAACGCCGACTGCATCGGGGTAACGCCAAAGCGTTTGCCCAGCGCAATCAGTTCTTCACGGGTGATAGTCTGCTTCATGCCGCCCATGGAATAGACCTTCACCAGCACTTCAGCCGATTTCTCTGCGGTATCGATCAGGCCAAAGGTTTCATCCAGCGTCGGGCCGCTGCCGAATACCCCGTGGAACGGCCACAGCACCAGCGCGTGTTTTTGCATATCGACCGCGGTCGCCTGGCCGATCTCATCGGTTCCCGGCACCATCCACGGCAGAATACCGACGCCGTCCGGAAACACCACCAGACATTCGGTGCTGCCTTCCCATAGCTTGCGGGTGATGAAATCTGCGCTGTTTTCCAGCACGTAAGTCAGGGCGATCAGGTTGGTGGCGTGGCAGTGCATGATCACGCGGTCTTTGCCGTGGGTGGCCTTGATGCGTTCGCAGTGGGAGAGGAAATGCGCGGGCAGCTCGGAGGTTGGCACCGCGTCGTCCGTCAGTCCCCAAAGAATGTGGTAGCCCGCTCCGTCGCTGTCGACTTTCACCACGCCGAGGTTGGCTTGCGGATCGAGCTGTACGTTGCGGAAGAACTTACCGGAACCGGTGACGATAAACGGCGTATTGGCGAGCAGCGGCATCGGCTGGCTCAGGGCGATGTAGCGCGGCTTTTGGTGGAAATCCGCAGTAAACGGCTCGATGTCTGCGTCGTCCAGGCGCAGCGTCAGGTTGCCGCCGTTGCGCTCGTCCCAGCCTTTCAGCCAGGCGTCGGTGGTGGCTTTGATCATGCCCTGGACGAACCAGGATTCGGTGATGGTCTGCATAGTTTTCTTTTCCCGTTATCGCGGTGAGGGCAAAATTACCCGCGCTTACTCAGTACGTTTTTCTCATACGCTCGCACGTTATCCAGCCACTGGGCGCCCGCGGGCGCGTCGTTACGCTGGCAGTACATCTCCCACACCGCCTGCCACGGCAGGGATTTCTGCTCTTCCAGCAGCGCCAGACGCGCGGTGTAATCACCTTCCTCTTCCAGCTGTTTCAGTGCCGCGGTGGGTTCCAGCAGGGCGCGCAGCAGGGCTTTCTTCATGTTGCGGGTGCCGATAACCCACGCCGCGATGCGGTTGATGGAGGCATCGAAGAAGTCGAGGCCAATGTGCACGCGGTCGAACAGGTCGTGGCGGATGATTTCGCTGGCAATGGCCTGGGTTTCATCATCCAGCAGCACCACGTGGTCGCTGTCCCAGCGCACCGGGCGGCTGACGTGCAACAGCAGGCGCGGCACGAAGAGCATGGCGGCGGAGATTTTGTCGGAGATCACCTCGGTGGGATGAAAGTGACCGGCATCCAGGCACAGCGCGGTCTGGCGGCTGGTGGCGTAACCCATGTAGAACTCGTTCGAGCCGACGGTGTAACTTTCCGCGCCTATGCCGAACAGCTTGCTCTCCACGGCGTCAATGTGGTGCGCCGGGTTCAGCTTTTCGCTGATAACCTCATCCAGCGCGGCCAGCAGGCGCTGGCGCGGGGCAAGGCGGTCAACGGTGAGGTCCTTCATGCCGTCCGGGATCCAGATGTTCATCACCGACGGTGTGCCGAGCTGCTCGCCGAAATACGCCGAGACGCGACGGCTGGCCTTCACGTGGTCAATCCAGAACTGACGGATTTCATCATTCGCATGGGACAGGGTGAAACCGTCGGCGCTCAGCGGGTGTGAGAAGCAGGACGGGTTAAAATCCAGCCCCAGCCTGTTGGCTTTCGCCCACTCGACCCAGTTCTTAAAGTGTTCCGGTTTGATGTCGTTACGCGCGACCGGCTCGTTGGACTCCAGATAAATGGCGTGCAGGTTCAGGCGCTTTGGCCCCGGAATCAGGCTCAGCGCCAGCTCCAGGTCGGCGCGCAGTTCGCTGGCGTTACGCGCTTTGCCCGGGTAATTACCGGTTGCCTGTATGCCTCCCGTCAGCGAACCGCCTGGGTTTTCGAAACCGGCAACGTCATCGCCCTGCCAGCAGTGCATGGAGACAGGCAGACGGTCGAGCAGGCGTAGCGCCTCTTCGACGTCCACGCCTGCTGCGGCGAAACGCTGTTTAGCCAGGTCCCAGGCTTGTTCAAGTTGAGTGGTCATGCGCAAAGCTCCTTAGTCAGTCGTTTTTGCTGAAACTGCGCCCGATAGCGGGCAATTTCATGGCAGGGATTGGGGATGAAGGTGGTCAGGCAGGTGTTCGCCGCGACCACCGAGCGGAATTCATCAACGCTTGTCAGCTCATCCAGGGTCATCAGCTGAATGCCGATATTGCCGAGCGTGGAGGCCTCGACCGGGCCCGCCACCACGGTAATCCCGCAGGCATCGGCACAAAGCTGGTTGAGCAGTTCGTTCTGGCAGCCGCCGCCGACGATATGCAGCCGGCTGAACGGTTTACCGCGCAGGTCGGCCAGCTCGCTCAGGATGTCGGCATACAGCAGGGCAAGGCTGTCGAAAATGCAGCGCGCCAGCTCGGCCGGGCGGGCGGGAACAGGCTGCCCGGCCTCGACGCAGGCAGCCTGGATCTCAGCGCTCATGTGCGCCGGGTTGATAAAGCGGTCGTCGTTGGGGTTGATCAGGAACGTGCAGGCCGTCAGCCTTTCGGTTTCTGCGATAAGCTCCGGCAGGTGGGTAATGTTCTGCTCTTTCAGCACCCGCTGGAGCAGCCACAGGCCCATGATGTTTTTCAGCACCCGGTAGCGGCCCTCTGCACCGCCCTCATTGGTGATATTTGCGGCCAGTGCGGCATCGCTGGTGTAGGGGGTTTTGCTCTCAAAGCCCATCAGAGACCAGGTGCCGGAGGAGAGGTAGGCTGCATCTCTATCCGCAAGTGGGGACGCAATCACCGCGCTGGCGGTGTCGTGGCTGGCCACGGCCACCACCGGAATAGTATTTCCCCGAGGGCAAATCCACTGACCGATCACATTACCCGGGTGGGTCGGCGTGCCAAACCAGGACGGCGAGGCGCCGGTCCAGTTCAGCAGATGTTCATCCCAATTATCGGAGTTAATGTTCACCAGCTGGGTAGTGGTCGCGTTGGTGTATTCCCAGTTCAGATTACCGGTCAGCCGGTAGCTGAAATAGTCAGGGATCAGCAGCGCGTGCGCCACGCGGGCGACCAGTTCCGGCTGCTGATCAACCAGCGCGCGCAGCTGGTAGAGCGTATTGAAGGGCAGAAATTGAATGCCGCTGCGCCCGTAAATCGCGTCTTTTCCAAGCTGGGCAATGGCGTGCGCCATCAGGCCATCGGTACGGTTATCGCGATACGAAACGGGCAGGCCAACGCGCTCGCCGCGGCTGTCCAGCAGCACGTAATCTACGCCCCATGTATCAATACCAATGCTGTCGATGAGAATGCCGTCATTGCAGACGTTGGTTAACCCGGTGCGGATCTCGGCCTCCAGACCGTCGATATCCCAGGCGTCAAAACCCGCCTGCTTTTGCAGGCTGTTAGCAAAACGGTGCATTTCACGAAGCGAAAGCGTGCGCTGGTTACAGTCCCAGGTAGCCAACATAACGCGGCCGCTGGATGCGCCTAAATCGACTGCCACACAATGGCGAAAAGTCATGGTCGGGTCCTTCTTTAAGTCATTAGCGGTGAGTGTAAGAAAGGGAAGAAAAAGCCACCTTCTCGCCACTGACAGACGAAATCCGGGGCTGGCAAGAAAGCAAAGGTGAACGTGAGGAAGTTCACAGTTTCCAGTAATGGCGGGGTTTGTGGGCAGTGTGACGCTTACCGCATTTCCCGATCTTTCCGCCCGTTTCTTAAAAAACGGACAGGTTTTGCGAGGTTTGCTGCCGAAAATTTAAGGTGAGTCTGAAAGGCCTTAATTACTATTTTGAGAACATTTCTCATTGGTGGGGCCGTTATGACCGTACTACACAGCGTGGATTTTTTTCCTTCGGGTGGTTCGCCTGTTGCAATTGAGCCGCGGCTCCCTCAGGCTGCGTTTCCAGAGCATCATCATGATTTTCATGAAATCGTGATTGTTGAACACGGGACGGGTATTCATGTGTTTAACGGCCAGCCGTACACCATCAGCGGCGGCACGGTGTGCTTTGTGCGCGATCACGATAGGCATTTGTATGAACATACCGACAACCTGTGCCTGACCAACGTGCTCTATCGTTCACCGGAAGCGTTCCAGTTCCTCTCGGGGCTGAACCAGCTGCTGCCGCAGGAGAAGGACGGGCATTACCCTTCGCACTGGCGGGTCAATCAGTCCACGCTTCAACAGGTGCGTCAGCTGATAAGCCAGATGGAGAAAAGCGAAGAGGGGCAAGAGACGCACGCGATTGCTACGCGCGAGCTGCTGTTTATGCAGCTGCTGGTGCTGCTGCGCCGCAGTAGCCTGCTGGAAGGGCTGGAAAATAACGATGCGCGGCTGACCCAGCTGATGGCCTGGCTGGAAGAGCACTTTGCCGAGGACGTCTGCTGGGAAACGCTGGCGGATGATTTTTTGCTGTCTCTGCGCACCCTGCATCGTCAGCTGAAACAACACACCGGACTCACGCCACAGCGCTACCTTAACCGCCTGCGTCTGATCAAAGCGCGCCATCTCCTGCGCCACACGGATGACAGCGTTACCGATATCGCTTATCGCTGTGGTTTTGGCGACAGTAACCACTTTTCGACCCTTTTTCGCCGGGAGTTTAGCTGGTCACCTCGCGATATTCGGCAGGGCAAAGATGCGTCACTTCAGTAACGCGAAGGTAATCACCGTTTTATTGCCGCAAAAAGGCTAATAATGTCAGGTTATTCGCCGTTGAGGTCGTGGTGTGGGAGCTCAGATAATTCTTCGCAAAGATGATTTTTTTGTCTCCGCCGCGCAGGCCGTCGCGGTGGCCGATCGCTATCCGCAAAACGTCTTTGCAGAGCACACCCATGAATTTTGCGAGCTGGTGCTGGTATGGCGAGGCAACGGCCTACACGTGCTCAACGACCGACCTTACCGCATTACGCGTGGTGACCTGTTTTACATCCGCGCCGAAGATAAACACGCCTACGCCTCGGTCCACGATCTGGTGTTGCAGAACGTCATTTACTGCCCGGACAGGCTCAAACTCAACGTTGACTGGGCGGCCAATATTCCCGGCTTTCACGTTGCGAAAAGTACCCCGCACTGGCGCCTTAGCAGTCACGGCATGGCGCAGGTGCGGCAGGTGATTTCTCAGCTGGAGCAGGAGAGCCAGAAGAGCGATCCCGTGGCTAATCAGATGGCGGAACTGCTTTTCGCGCAGCTGGTGATGACCCTTAAACGCTATCGTTATGCCCCCGATAACCCCTCCGCCACGGCTCAGGAGGTACTGCTGGATAAGCTGATCGCTACCCTGGCGGGCAGCCTGAACAAGAGCTTCGTGCTGGAGAAATTCTGCGAACAGGAGCAGTGCAGCGATCGCGCGTTGCGCCAGCAGTTTCGTACCCAGACCGGGATGACGGTGAATCATTATTTGCGCCAGCTGCGCATCTGCCACGCGCAGTATCTGCTGCAGCATACGGAGCTGATGGTCAGCGAGGTGGCGATGCGCTGTGGGTTTGAGGACAGTAACTACTTTTCGGTAGTCTTTAATCGCGAGGTGGGGATGACGCCGGTTCAGTGGCGTCATCGTAGTCGAAAAGCCGCGTAATCAGCTCGCCATGCCAAGGCCGACAATGTTGGCCGCAATAATAATCACCACGCAGCCCAGGCTCAGCACGCCTACCGGACGTCGCCCGGCGTTGTTCCACTCCTTCAGCACCAGCCCAACCAGCCCACCGCACAGCACATAGAAGCTCATGTGCAGCATCCAGCTCATGTAGTCATACTGCGCTGGAATGCTGGCGTGGCCCCAGGCGTAAAAAAAGAACTGCAGATACCACATCAGTCCGCCGAGTGCGGAGAGCAGCACGTTGGTAATGATGAGTGATTTTGCCAGCGAAAAGTCGGCTTTTACCGACAGATTCTTTACGTTTGCCAGACGAATGAAGCAAAAGCCAAGGTTAACCAGCGCACCGCCGCCCATGATCACCACATAGCTTGGCAGCGCAACGTACAGCGGGTCGACGCCCAGCGCGGCAGCCGCTTCATGCATCGGCTTGGCGGCGTTCATCGCAAATGACATACCGGCCGAGAAGATGCCGCACATCACCGCCAGCACCAGACCTTTCTTCAGGTTGAAGTCTTCAGCCTTGATGCCCATTTGACGCTCTTTGAGCTGCCCCGCGCGGGTGACAATCCCTACGCCGATAACGGCGACCAGTACGCCCAGCAGCGTCATACGCCCGCCTTCGGTGTTGATCAGCACGTCGAAGTTGCCGTTGAGAATCGGCGTCATCAGGGTGCCGACGATAAGCGTAATGCCGATCGCGATACCAATGCCCATCGACATACCGAGATAGCGCATGGTGAGGCCGTAGTTGATATTACCGATGCCCCACATTGCCCCAAACAGAAATACTGGCAGCAGGGTGGAGGCGCGGAAGGAGGAGAAATAGCCCCAGAAATCGGGCAGCAGCATGGCGCTAATGGTCCACGGCAAAATCAGCCATGACACCGTACCGCCGACGGACCACATGGTTTCCCATGACCAGTGTTTGACCTTTTTAAACGGGGCATAGAAACAGGCTGCACTGGCTGCGCCTATCAAATGCCAGAAAATACCCATCGTAATCGCATGATTCATTTTTACATCCTCATCGTTTTTATAGTCGGTGGCTTCCCGCCGACTTGATGAGTGTAAAAATTAGGCGGTTTGGGAACCTTCAGAAGGTTGCCGCACTTTCGTTTTGAATGGCAATCAGCACGTTAACCGCGTGAGCAGACTCACAATTCCTTCATTTCTCAAAAATCGAATAACCTTATAAAAACTACGGCATTGATAATCATTTTCAATATCATTTAATTAACTATAATGAACCAACTGCTTACGCGGCATTAACAGCTGTGCCGCCCGACAATAATGGAGAGGATTATGAGTTATACACTGCCATCCCTGCCGTATGCTTACGACGCACTGGAACCGCATTTCGACAAGCAGACGATGGAAATCCATCACACTAAACACCACCAGACCTATGTGAACAACGCGAACGCCGCGCTGGAAAGCCTGCCAGAGTTCGCTAACCTGTCTGCAGAAGAGCTGATCACCAAACTGGACCAGCTGCCAGCGGACAAAAAAACCGTTCTGCGCAACAATGCGGGCGGTCACGCTAACCACAGCCTGTTCTGGAAAGGCCTGAAAACCGGTACCACCCTGCAGGGCGACCTGAAAGCCGCTATCGAGCGTGATTTCGGTTCTGTAGACAACTTCAAAGCGGAATTCGAAAAAGCCGCTGCGACCCGTTTCGGCTCTGGCTGGGCGTGGCTGGTACTGAAAGGCGACAAACTGGCGGTAGTGTCTACTGCTAACCAGGATTCCCCGCTGATGGGTGAAGCTATTTCTGGCGCTTCCGGTTTCCCAATCGTGGGTCTGGACGTGTGGGAACACGCTTACTACCTGAAATTCCAGAACCGTCGCCCGGACTACATCAAAGCCTTCTGGGACGTGGTGAACTGGGACGAAGCAGCAGCGCGTTTCGCCGCTAAAAAATAAGGTTGCATTGACGCCTGTGAGAAGCGAGTCTGATGACTCGCTTTTTTTGTATCTGCAGAAAGGAGCAGCGATGCATTATCCGGTGAACGTGTTTACAGGCAAGGTAAGGGATTACGACGGCAGCCGCCCGAGCGCCATCGCAAAAATTCAGGTCGACGGTGAGCTGACGTTAACCGACCTCGGGCTCGCGGGTGACGAGCAGGCCGAAAAGAAAATCCACGGCGGGCCCGACCGCGCGCTGTGCCACTATCCGCGCGAACATTATCAGCACTGGATAACGGAATTCCCCGCGCAGTCCGAGCTGTTTGTCGCCCCCGCGTTTGGCGAGAACCTCTCAACGGTAGGGCTGACGGAGAAAAACGTTTTTATCGGCGATATCTTCCGCTGGGGCGATGCCTTGATACAGGTGACGCAGCCGCGCTCGCCGTGCTTCAAGCTCAACGTCCATTTCGGCATCAGCGATATGTCCGCACAGTTGCAACGTGCGGGCAAAACAGGCTGGTTGTACCGCGTGGTATTGGCAGGGCAGGTTTCAGCTGACGTGCCGCTCGAACTGGCGTCGCGCCTAAGCGATGTGTCGGTCTATGACGCCTGTGCGATTGCCTGGCATATGCCGTTTGACGATGAACAATATCACCGCCTGCTTTCGGCTGCGGGATTATCCACCAGCTGGACCAGAACGATGCAGAAGCGGCGTTTAAGCGGCAAGATCGAAGATAATTCGCGGAGATTGTGGGGAAGATAGTTACCCCCCTCCGGGGAGAGGGGATGCTACTACGAACGCTTATACAACGGCAGCCACAGCGTTAACCGTAAGCCGCCCAGCGGGCTGTCGTCGGCTTTCACCCAGCCACGGTGCTGCTGCATGGCGGTTTCAACAATCGCCAGCCCCAGCCCCGTTCCGCCAGATTCGCGATCACGCGCCTCGTCGGTGCGGTAGAAGGGCCGGAAAATCTGCTCGCGATCTTCCGGGCTGACCCCAGGACCGTCGTCATCAACGATGATGGTGATCCCGTCTTTATCCACCGAAAACGCCACCTCAATCTTCGTGTGCGAGTAGCGCAGGGCGTTACGCACGATATTCTCCAGCGCGCTTTCCAACGCGTTGGGGTTACCGTACAGCGGCCATGGCCCCGGCGGGAAGTTGACGGTGAACGATTTACCCATTTGTTCCGCTTCGAAAGCCGCGTTATCTAACACTTCATGCCACAGGTGATTCGCTTTCACCGTTTCGCTCACCAGCGCGTTTTTCTGCTGATTGCGCGACATCACCAGCAGATCGTTGATCATGCTGTCCAGACGATGGGCTTCGGTTTCGATACGCTCCAGCTCTTTGCTCTCACCGCTGCGTCGACGCAGCAGCGCAGTGCCAAGCTGCAGCCGCGTGAGCGGCGTGCGCAGCTCGTGTGAGATATCCGACAGCAGACGTTGTTGCGCCGTCATCATCCGGTCGAGCGCGCTGACCATCTGGTTAAAGCTGGTCCCGGCGGCCAGGAATTCCTGCGGACCCGCTTCCAGTTCCGGATGTTGTCGCAGGTTGCCCTGCGCCACTTCATCGGCGGCATTTTTCAGCTTACGCGCCGGTTTTGCCAAGCTCCACGCCAGCCATAACAGCAGCGGCGAGCTTAGCAGCATGGTCACAATCAGCAGCAGCAGCGGGCGGTCAAACAGCAGGTTGATAAAATCAGTCTGGGAGTTGCTGGCAGGGCGGATCAGATAGAGCTGGTAGTTATCTTCCCCATCCCTGACGGAGAAGGGGCCAACCATTTCTACCCGACCATACTTTTTCTTCTGTGGATGATCGGCGTTATCCGCCTGACCAATGAAGTTGCGGATAACCTGCATTTCATTGCGCTCGGCCCCAATCACGCGCCCTTCGCTGGTGACCAGCAGAAGGCGTTGACCGGGCGGCGCCCACTTGTCGATGGCGCGAAACAGCCTGCGCCACCACATCAAATCGTTCGGCGGATCGTTTGCCAGCTCGGCTTCAACGTGCTGCTCGATCATCACGCCCTGACGTTGCTCGCTGTCGAGAAGCTCCGTCATCTGGCGTGAGTCGAGTTTAGGCAACATCAACACAAGCATCAAAACCAGTGCCAGCGTCAGCCAGAAGATGGCAAAGATGCGGGCGGTTAAACTTCCTATCATGAAGCGGAAACCATCAGATAACCGCGACCACGCAGGGTTTTAAACCATGGGTGACCGTCTTTACGCTCCGGCAGCTTACGGCGCAGGTTAGAGATGTGCATATCGATAGCGCGGTCAAACGGCGTGAGGCGTTTGCCCAGCACTTCCTGACTTAGGTGTTCACGCGATACCACCTGGCCAAGATGCTGCGCCAGCAGATAAAGCAGGGTGAACTCGGTGCCGGTCAGTTCCAGCGTTTCGCCGTCGAAGCTTGCTTCCTGGCGACCCGGGTTGAGGCTCAGGGAGTCCACTTCCAGCGTCGGTGAGCTGTTGTCCGTGTTCTGCTGCTGTTCGCTCCAGTGAGAACGACGCAGGATAGCGCGAATACGGGCGACCAGTTCACGGTCGTTGAACGGCTTGGGTAGATAGTCATCCGCGCCCAGCTCAAGGCCGAGAACACGGTCAAGTTCGCTGCCGCGCGCGGTCAGCATAATAACGGGGGTCTGGTGTGTCTGGCGAAGCTCTTTCAACGTATCGATACCGTTTTTCTTCGGCATCATGACGTCGAGCAAAAGTAAATCGATGCTGTCGTCAAGGAGACTCAGCGCCTGCTCGCCATCATGGGCGACCAGAACGTTGAAACCTTCCATGTCGAGCAACTCCTTTAAAAGGGATGTGAGCTCTCGGTCATCATCAACTAACAGGATTTTATTCATTGTTTAAATACCTCCGAGGCAGAAATTACGACATCAAGGCTATCTAATCCATGACTTTACGTTGTTTTACACCCCCTGACGCATGTTTGCAGCCTGAATCGTAGACTGTCTCTCGTTGAATCGCGACACGAAAGATTTTGGGAGCAAGTGATGCGCAAAGTTACCGCTGCCGTCATGGCCTCAACGCTGGCGTTCAGTGCGTTTAGCCAGGCTGCTGTAGCTATCATCAGCGATAACGGCTCCTCGCAAGAGGGCGCATCGCAGAACAGCAGCCAAAGCCATATGTTTGACGGCATAAGTTTAACCGAACATCAGCGTCAACAGATGCGAGATTTGATGCAGAGGGCACGACACGAACAGCCCCCTGTTAATGTTAGCGAAATGGAGACAATGCATCGCCTTGTCACCGCAGAAAATTTTGACGAAAGCGCTGTACGCGCTCAGGCCGAAAAGATGGCACAGGAACAGGTTGCCCGCCAGGTAGAAATGGCGAAGGTTCGCAACCAAATGTTCCATCTGCTATCGCCCGAGCAGCAGGCGGTGTTAAATGACAAACATCAGCAACGGATGGACCAGTTGCGTGAGGTTGCACGGATGCAGCGAAGCTCAGAAACGACGCTTTTCAGTAGCAACAGCAGTACCCGTAGTAACCAGTAAACCCTGTTTTCCTTGCCATAGACACCATCCCTGTCTTCCCCCACATGATGTGGGGGTTTTTTTTGTCCTTCATTCAGGTTTGTTAACCGTTTATTCATCCTTTGACTCCGCAAGCATCCGTTATACTAGCGGCATGGCATGACAGGAGTGTTTATGAATCAATCCTATGGACGGCTGGTAAGCCGGGCTGCGATCGCCGCGACGGTCATGGCGTCGTGTTTGCTGGTCATCAAAATTTTCGCGTGGTGGTACACCGGCTCGGTCAGTATTCTGGCGGCGCTGGTGGACTCGTTGGTCGATATAGCCGCTTCACTGACCAACCTGCTGGTGGTGCGCTATTCACTGCAACCGGCAGATGAAGAGCACACGTTCGGGCACGGCAAGGCAGAGTCGCTGGCGGCGCTGGCACAAAGTATGTTTATTTCTGGCTCGGCGCTGTTTCTGTTTTTAACCGGGATCCAACATCTTGTTTCGCCCTCACCGATGAAAGATCCGGGTGTCGGCGTGATCGTCACGGTCATCGCACTTATATGCACACTTGTTCTGGTAACGTTCCAGCGTTGGGTTGTTCGTAAAACGCAAAGTCAGGCTGTACGGGCAGATATGCTTCATTATCAGTCTGATGTTATGATGAATGGGGCAATTCTTATTGCGCTTGGTCTGGCCTGGTATGGCTGGCATCGAGCCGATGCGTTGTTTGCGTTAGGCATTGGCATCTATATTTTATACAGCGCCCTGCGGATGGGGTATGAAGCGGTACAGTCGCTTCTCGACCGTGCGCTGCCTGATGCAGAACGTAATGATATTTTTGCTATTGTGACCAACTGGCCTGGCGTCAGCGGGGCTCACGATCTTCGTACGCGGCAGTCAGGGCCGACCCGCTTTATACAGATTCACATTGAAATGGAAGACAACCTGCCGTTGGTTCAGGCTCATGTTATCGCTGAACAGGTCGAGCAGGCGATTTTGCAGCGTTTTCCTGGTTCAGACGTCATTATTCACCAGGATCCCTGCTCGGTTGTACCCGGACATGTTGGACTTTCGTAATTCGTTGTAAAAAAGTGAGCCAGGCCAGCATTTTGTGGATAAATTACCACCATATGGCCTGACCTGAATCAATTCAGCTGGAAGTGATTGATATACTATTTGCAGTATTCGACGGTTGAAAAGTTTCTTCCGGCAGCAGATTTCAATTTTGCATTCCTAAGTTCAGAGGTAGTCATGATTAAGAAAATCGGTGTGTTGACAAGCGGCGGTGATGCGCCGGGCATGAACGCTGCAATTCGTGGCGTTGTCCGTGCAGCGCTGACGGAAGGTCTGGAAGTGTTTGGCGTTTATGACGGTTACCTGGGCCTGTATGAAGACCGCATGGTGCAGCTAGACCGCTACAGCGTATCTGACATGATCAACCGTGGTGGTACCTTCCTCGGTTCTGCGCGCTTCCCGGAATTCCGTGACGAACACGTTCGTGAAGTGGCTATCGAAAACATGAAAAAACGGGGTCTGGACGCGCTGGTGGTTATCGGTGGTGACGGCTCCTACATGGGTGCAAAACGTCTGACTGAAATGGGCTTCCCGTGCATCGGTCTGCCGGGCACCATCGACAACGACATCAAAGGTACTGACTACACCATCGGTTTCTTCACCGCATTGGGTACCGTTGTTGAAGCGATTGACCGTCTGCGTGACACCTCTTCTTCTCACCAGCGTATCTCCATCGTTGAAGTGATGGGCCGTTATTGTGGCGATCTGACCCTGGCTGCAGCGATTGCTGGCGGCTGTGAGTTTATCGTGGTACCTGAAGTTGAATTCAGCCGCGAAGATCTGGTTAACGAAATCAAAGCGGGCATCGCGAAAGGTAAAAAACACGCTATCGTGGCGATCACCGAGCACATCTGTGACGTTGACGAGCTGGCGAAGTACATCGAAGCGGAAACCAAACGTGAAACCCGTGCGACCGTTCTTGGTCACATCCAGCGCGGGGGGTCTCCTGGCCCGTACGACCGTATCCTGGCATCCCGTATGGGTGCGTATGCTATCGATCTGCTGCTGCAAGGCCATGGCGGTCGTTGCGTCGGCATTCAGAACGAAAAACTGGTTCACCATGACATCATCGACGCCATTGAAAGCATGAAGCGTCCGTTCAAAGGTGACTGGTTAGACTGCGCGAAAAAACTGTACTGATCCTCCGAGCCCTCTTCTTTCTGAAGAGGGCTTTTATTCCTCTACGTTATAGCCAATCTTTTTTTATTCTTTAATCATCGGTTAGCTTTCTGGCACGCTGCATTCATCAAAACACTACATAAGAGAGCTGGGCGATGAATAAATGGGGCGTGGGTTTAACATTATTGCTGGCATCGACCAGCGTGTTGGCAAAAGACATTCAGCTTCTGAACGTGTCATACGACCCGACGCGTGAGCTTTACGACCAGTACAACAAAGCCTTCGCGGCACACTGGAAACAGGAAACCGGCGATAACGTGGTGATTCGCCAGTCTCACGGCGGCTCTGGAAAACAGGCGACTTCGGTGATCAACGGCATTGAAGCCGATGTGGTTACCCTGGCGCTGGCCTACGACGTGGATGCGATTGCTGAACGTGGCCGTATCGATAAAAACTGGATCAAACGCCTGCCGGATAACTCCGCACCATACACCTCGACCATCGTTTTTCTCGTGCGTAAAGGCAACCCGAAACAAATTCATGACTGGAACGATCTGGTTAAGCCAGGCGTGTCTGTCATCACTCCAAACCCGAAAAGCTCCGGCGGCGCACGCTGGAACTATCTGGCAGCCTGGGGCTATGCGCTGCACCACAACAACAACGATCAGGCCAAAGCGCAGGAATTCGTGAAAGCGCTGTATAAAAACGTTGAGGTTTTGGACTCTGGCGCACGCGGCGCAACCAATACCTTCGTTGAACGCGGCATCGGCGACGTGCTGATTGCATGGGAAAACGAAGCCCTGCTGGCCACCAACGAACTGGGTAAAGACAAATTCGAGATCGTCACCCCGAGCGAGTCTATTCTTGCCGAGCCGACCGTTTCTGTGGTCGATAAAGTGGTCGAAAAGAAAGACACCAAAACGGTGGCGGAAGCCTACCTGAAGTATCTCTACTCGCCGGAAGGCCAGGAAATTGCGGCGAAGAACTTCTATCGTCCGCGCGATCCGGCTGTGGCCAAGAAATACGAAGGCGTGTTCCCGAAACTGAAGCTCTTCACTATTGATGACGAGTTTGGCGGCTGGACGAAAGCGCAGAAAGAGCACTTCTCTAACGGCGGTACCTTCGACCAGATCAGCAAGCGCTAGACGTTTCGCAAAGAACGACACGGTGACCCGGTGTGAGAAATCCACCGGGTTTTTTATTTGGTCATCTTTTTGCGTTACTCTTTCGCTTCTATCGAAAACAGGGAACGCGTTGTGAAGAAAATAATAGTGCTGGTTATGATTGTCATCGTGCTTGCTGCCGGTGGCTGGTTCTGGATGAAATCCGGTAACCCAAACGCGTTACGCCATATCGTTCTTGAACAGTGCGTGCCGAATCAGATTCAACACCGTAACCCGGCCCCCTGCGCCCAGGTAAAACCCGATGCGGGCTACGTAGTGTTCAAAGACCGCAACGGGCCGCTGCAATACCTGCTGATGCCAACGTACCGCATCAACGGCACTGAAAGCCCGCTTCTGACCGAGCCTCACACGCCAAATTTCTTCTGGCTGGCATGGCAGTCGCGCAGCTTTATGAGCATGAAGCGGGGCGCAGAAGTACCTGACAGCGCCATTTCGCTGACCATTAACTCACCCACCGGCCGTACGCAGAACCATTTTCATATCCACATCTCCTGCCTGCGCCTAGACGTGCGTGAGAAGCTCAATGCGAATCAGGGCCAAATTAGCACCCAGTGGCTGCCGCTCCCCGGCGGGCTGGAAGGGCATGAGTACCTTGCCCGTCGGGTAACGGAAAATGAACTGGTGCAGCGCAGCCCCTTTATGATGCTGGCGGAAGAACTGCCGAAAGCGCGTGACCACATGGGACGCTTCGCGCTGGCGATGGCGCAGCAATCGGACGGGTCGTTTGTATTGCTGGCAACGGAGCGTAACTTGCTTACCCTTAACCGTGCCTCTGCTGAGGAATTGCAGGATCATCAATGCAGTATCCTGAACTGAACCCACCATAAATAGCGTTTACTCGTCCTGCCTGTCGCCGTAGACTTGCTGAAAAAAACGACAGGAGACAGGAATGTCGCTCTGGTTAACGTACCCTCTGCTTTTGCCCTCACTGATCGTTGGCGTCACCATCGTGCTGTGGGCGACGTCGCTCTTACCGGAATTTATCACTGCGCTGCTGTTCTTTACGGCGGCGATGACGGCCAAAATCGCGCCGCCGGAGGTCATCTTTGGCGGCTTTGCCTCCTCCGCTTTCTGGCTGGTGTTTAGCGGTTTTGTGCTTGGCGTTGCGATCCGTAAAACCGGTCTTGCAGACAGGGCTGCCCGGGCGCTGTCTGCAAAACTCACCGACTCCTGGGTGTTGATGGTGGCAAGCGTGGTGCTGTTGAGCTACGCGCTGGCGTTTGTCATGCCGTCGAATATGGGACGCATTGCGTTGCTGATGCCGATTGTCGCCGCCATGGCAAAACGGGCCAGCATAGCCGACGGCTCCCGCGCCTGGTTTGGCCTGGCGTTGGCCGTCGGGTTCGGCACGTTTCAGCTCTCGGCGACCATTCTTCCTGCAAACGTGCCCAATCTGGTCATGAGCGGTGCGGCGGAAGGTTCGTACGGTATCCATCTTAACTACGTCCCGTATTTGCTGCTGCATACGCCCGTGCTCGGGATCCTCAAAGGGGTCATCCTGATTGGATTAATCTGCTGGTTATTCCCCGGCAGCCCCGAACCTGCGAAGGCGCTGCCGCCAGCTGAACCGATGGGGCGGGATGAGAAGCGTCTCGCCTGGCTGCTGGCGGTGGTGTTGGGCATGTGGGTAACGGAGAGCTGGCATGGCGTTGGGCCTGCCTGGACGGGGCTGGCGGCATCGGTCATCGTGCTGCTGCCGCGCATTGGCTTTATTACGGGTGATGAGTTTTCGACGGGTGTGAACATGCGCACCTGTATTTACGTCGCGGGGATCCTTGGGCTCGCCATCGTCGTGACGCAAACCGGAATCGGTGCGGCGGTGGGTGAGGGGCTGCTACAGATTATGCCGCTGGATGCCGACAGGCCGTTCACCAGCTTCCTGGCGCTAACCGGGATCACCACCGCGCTCAACTTTATTATGACGGCCAACGGCGTTCCGGCGTTGTACACCACGCTGGCACAAAGTTTCTCTGACGCAACCGGCTTCCCGCTGCTGTCGGTGATCATGATTCAGGTACTGGGGTATTCCACACCGCTGCTGCCTTATCAGGCATCGCCGATTGTGGTGGCTATGGGATTAGGTAAGGTGCCTGCCAGGGCGGGGATGTTGCTGTGTCTGGCGCTGGCGATTGCGACGTATCTGGTGCTGCTGCCGCTCGATTATTTGTGGTTCAGTTTGCTGGGGCGTTTATAACGGTTTTGTAGGGCGGGTATGCGCTAGCGCCACCCGCCACAACAGCATTACGCCTGTTTAGCCGCTTCAGCAGCTTTAACGATCACCGCGAAAGCGTCTGCTTTCAGGGATGCGCCGCCAACCAGCGCGCCATCGATGTCTGGCTGGGTGAACAGCTCAGCTGCGTTTGCTGCGTTTACGGAACCGCCGTACTGGATGATGACCTGCTCAGCCACTTTCGCGTCAGCTTTAGCAATGTGATCGCGGATAAATTTGTGAACCGCCTGAGCCTGCGCAGGGGTTGCAGATTTGCCGGTACCGATCGCCCAGACTGGCTCGTAAGCGATTACCGCGCCTTCGAATGCTGCCGCGCCCTGCGTTTTCAGCACTGCGTCGATCTGACGTGCGCAGACTTCTTCAGTTTTGCCCGCTTCGTTTTCTGCTTCGGTTTCACCGATGCACAGAACCGGCGTCAAACCTTGCTCTTTCAGCACTGCGAATTTTTTGGCGATGAACTCGTCGGATTCTTTGTGGTAGGTGCGACGCTCGGAGTGGCCGATGATGATGTATTTTGCACCGATATCTTTCAGCATTTCTGCAGAGGTTTCACCGGTGAATGCGCCAGACAGGTTAACGTCAACGTTCTGGGCACCGAGAATGATGTGGCTGCCGTCAGCGGCGTGTTTAGCCAGATCCAGGTACATTTCCGGCGGAGCGATAGAAACCGCGCAGCCCGTCACGCCAGCCAGCTCTTTACGCAGGTTCGCAACCAGTTCGTTTACCATGTGGCGGCTGCCGTTCAGTTTCCAGTTACCCATCACTAAAGGATGTCGCATTTCAATTCTCCACGCTTAATAAGCGAATTAAGGAATATGGCCGCCCTGTCGGGCAGCATGGTCTGTGAATCAGTATAGAGATTTTCCCTCGAAAGGCTTTGCTTTTTGTCATTAATTCGCCCCTCCGAGTGAGTCAGAGAGTGCCAGCTTAATCGGTTCAACAGCGAAGGTCAGTCCCTTTTCGCCGTTATCTGCCACCACATAGCGAATAGCGCCTTCCGTGACGGTGTAATAGCGTTTGTTTTTACCGGCAGTCAGCAGCTTTTGCAGCTTTTGCAGGCTTTGTGTTTTGGTCATGGCTGGCGTAAAGGCCTGCAGAACGGCGCTCATGTATTCCAGCGCTTTTGCTTTTGCGGCTTTCTGCTCTGGCCCCTGAATGGGCAACCAGGTGATCTGCATACTTTTGATTTTGAGCGTGCCGCGCTCAAGTGCCGTCGAGGCGTATAAATTTTCGTTAATTTTACTCGCCGCACGGGTCAGGGTTGGGGTATCGCGCGCGCTGTCGATGGCGCGGAATTCATCCAGTGGCAGCGTGGGGTTGTCTTTGTTGAAGGCTTCACGGAACTGGCTGATGGATTGGTCGAACGACGGCGCTCCCGCCAGCAGATAAGGCGCTGTGGCTGGCGTTTCGGCGGCCTGCAGGGAAACGCTGGTACTCAGCAGAGCGAAACACAGAAAAAGAGAGTGTGCCCAAAATTTCATCAATATTGCCCCTGGCCGTCATTGAACATAATTAAATCGATATCTGCTCGGCTTGTCAAAAGGTCACAACTCCAGGGTAAAATGCGGGCTAAATGATAATAAGGAACCTTACATGACCATACAGCAGTGGTTGTTTTCATTCAAAGGGCGTATTGGACGCCGTGATTTCTGGGTCTGGATGGTGACGTGGGTCGTCGCCATGCTGCTGCTTTTTTTCGTTGCCTATAATGCGTGGCTGAGTACGCAAACCGCGGCATTTGCTCTGGTCTGTTTACTGTGGCCAACCGCAGCCGTGGTGGTGAAACGCCTGCACGATCGCGGCCGTTCGGGCGCGTGGGCCTTTCTGATTGTTCTGGCGTGGATGCTGGTGGCGGGGAACTGGTCGATGCTTCCGTCTATATTGCCGTGGGTCGTCGGGCTGCTGCTGCCAACGATTATCTTTGTCATGATGGTCATCGATCTGGGCGCGTTTATTGGCACCCAGAGCGAGAATAAATACGGGAAAGACACCCTTGAGGTGAAGTACCGCTGATCACCAATAGTGTTCGGCGGTCATATGCCCCGGCCGGCGGCGAAGATGCTTCGTCATCTGCCGGGTATCCTTCAGAAGCTGTTGCGTGTCCCGAACCATCTGCGGGTTACCGCACAGCATCACATGGCTGGTGTCGATATTCATCGGTAAGCCAACCGCCTCTTCCAGTGCGCCGCTTTCAATCAATGCCGGTACGCGGCCTGTCAGTGAACCTGCCGCCGTTTCGCGGCTGACCACTGTCTGAATTTTTAGCTTCCCGTCGTACTGCCGTTCCAGCGCCTGCATTTGCGGCAGATAGCTTAAATCGGCGGCATAGCGCGCAGCGTGAACCAGTACGATATTTTTAAAGCGTTCCAGATCTTTGCCGTACTGCAGAATCGAGAGATAAGGGCCGATGGCCGTGCCGGTCGCGAGCATCCAGAGGGTGTCGCAATCCGGAATTTCATCCAGAACAAAAAATCCAGCAGCTTCAGACACAATTTGCACATCATCGCCGGGCTTGAGTGCAGCAAGGCGCGGACTCAGCTTGCCGTCCGGAACGGTGACAAGATAAAACTCGAGATCCGGGTTATCGGGTGCATTGACGTAAGAGTAAGCGCGCTGCACGCGTTCGCCGTCGACATCCAGCCCCAGCTTCGCGAATTGCCCGGCCGTAAACGGATGCACGGGAGCATGCAGAGTGAGACTAAATAGCGCATCGGTCCAGAACTGTACCTTTGTGACTTTACCTGTAACCCAGTCCGCCATGATCTTCTCCTGTGCTGTTTCTCTGTTCTATCTTCCGTACTTACCGGGGAGATTTCCAGCCCATTTGGGTCGGAAAGCTCTATCGATCAAACGGTTTTACAGAATGTGCGTCTGCACGTCCGGGTCTTTGCGATCGAGATAGTGGATGGACTGAATACGGCGAATGGTGCGCGATTTACCGCGGATCAGCAGCGTTTCAGTCGTCGCCATATTGCCCTTGCGGGTGATACCGTCCAGCAGATCGCCTTTGGTGATGCCGGTTGCGGAAAAGACGACGTTATCGCTACGCGCCATTTCGTCAAGCGCCAGGACTTTATTCGCTTCGATGCCCATCGCTTCGCAGCGCGTCAGTTCTTCTTCACCGATACGACGGTTCTCCGCGCTGTCGCCTTTCACCTCGTGGCGGGGCAGCAGTCGCGCCTGCATATCGCCATCAAGCGCGCGGATCACCGCCGCAGACACCACGCCTTCCGGCGCGCCGCCAATGCCGTAAAGGACATCCACTTCGCTGTCCGGCATGCAGGTTAGGATGGAGGCGGCAACATCGCCATCCGGAATCGCAAATACGCGTACGCCCAGCGTTTGCATCTGCGCAATGGTGGCGTCGTGGCGCGGTTTCGCCAGAATGGTCACGGTGAGTTCGCTAAGGGGTTTATGCAGGGCAGCGGCAATATTGCGCAGATTCTCGTCCAGCGGCAGGCTGAGGTCGATAGCGCCTTTTGCGCCTGGGCCGACAATCAGCTTTTCCATGTACATATCTGGCGCGTTGAGGAAGCAGCCTTTGTCACCCACGGCCATGACCGCCAGCGCGTTGGCCTGGCCCATGGCCGTCATTCGGGTGCCTTCAATGGGGTCGACGGCAATATCCACGGCATCGCCTTTACCCGTCCCAACTTTTTCGCCGATGTAGAGCATTGGCGCTTCGTCGATCTCGCCTTCGCCAATCACGATGGTGCCGTCGATATTGACCTGATTAAGCACAATGCGCATGGCATGGACAGCCGCACCGTCTGCGGTATTTTTGTCGCCACGGCCAAGCCATTTATAGCCCGCCAGCGCGGCGGCTTCGGTGACGCGGGAAAACTCGATAGCCAGTTCACGTTTCATGAGGTACTCGTGCAATCAAAAGGAATTGCACGAAGTTTATCACAGAGTGGGGAGGGGCGAGGGGGCTGGAGCCCCTCACCCTTTCCCTCTCCCCAGGGGAGAGGGGAATAACGGCAATTACTCGTCGTGTTCTTCCCACGCCAGGGCGCGTTTCACCGCTTTCTTCCAGCCGCTGTAGCGGTAGTTCCGCTCGGTGGTTTCGATGCCCGGGCGGAATTCACGCTCGATTACCGCTTTTTCCTGCAGTTCGTCAAGATTCTGCCAGAAGCCCACCGCCAGACCAGCCAGGTAGGCTGCACCCAGCGCGGTCACTTCGCGCACTTCAGGGCGCTCAACGCGGGTGCCCAGAATGTCTGACTGGAACTGCATCAGGAAGTTATTGGCTACGGCACCGCCGTCTACGCGCAGGGCGTGCAGACGAATGCCGGAGTCTGCCTGCATCGCTTCCAGCACATCGCGCGTCTGGTAGGCAATGGATTCCAGCGTGGCGCGAATGATGTGGTTAGCGTTCACGCCGCGCGTCAGGCCGAAAATTGCGCCGCGAGCATACGGGTCCCAGTAAGGTGCGCCGAGACCTGTGAACGCAGGCACGACGTACACGCCGTTGGTATCTTTCACTTTGGTCGCGAAGTACTCGGAATCAAACGCGTCGCCGATCAGTTTCATCTCGTCACGCAACCATTGAATGGATGCACCCGCCATGAACACCGCACCTTCCAGGGCATAATTCACTTCACCGCGTGGACCGCATGCAATGGTGGTCAACAGGCCGTTTTCCGATTTGACCGCTTTCTCACCGGTGTTCATCAGCATAAAGCAGCCTGTGCCGTAGGTATTCTTCGCCATCCCTTCCTTGACGCACAGCTGGCCAAACAGCGCCGCCTGTTGGTCACCGGCGATGCCGGCGATAGGAATACGTGTACCGCCTTTACCCCCGATGTTGGTCTGGCCGTACACTTCAGACGATTTACGCACCTCTGGCAGCATGGCGCGTGGGATATCCAGCGCGTCCAGCATCTTGTCATCCCATTCCAGGGTGTTGATGTTGAACAGCATGGTACGCGAGGCGTTAGTATAATCAGTGACGTGGACGCGCCCCTGAGTCATCTTCCAGATAAGCCAGGTATCCACAGTACCGAACAGCAGCTCGCCGCGTTTGGCTCGCTCACGCGACCCTTCCACGTGGTCGAGGATCCACTTCACTTTGGTGCCGGAGAAATACGGGTCAATGACCAGGCCGGTGGTGCTTCGGATGTAATCTTCCATACCGTCGCGCTTCAGCTTTTCGCAGATTTCTGCGGTACGGCGGCACTGCCAGACGATGGCATTATAAATCGGCTTACCGGTTTCACGTTCCCATACCACGGTCGTTTCGCGCTGGTTGGTGATACCGATGGCGGCTATCTCATCGGAGCTGATATCGGCTTTCGCCAGCACTTCGACCAGCGTGGAGCTTTGTGACGCCCAAATTTCCATTGGGTCATGCTCTACCCAACCTGGACGAGGATAAATTTGTTCGAATTCGCGCTGTGACACGCTGACGATATTCGCGTCATGATCCATTACGACAGCGCGGGAGCTGGTGGTGCCCTGGTCGAGCGCAACGATATATTTTTTTTCGGTCATGGTATGTGTCCCGTAGTCAGATTACAGCGAAGCTTTTTGCTGTGCGGTGGACGTCGTTTCTTTCTCGTCTTCCACACAGGTGTCGCACGGTAAATGGCGACCAATTAATTTACGATAGCCAAATGCACCCAGTGCAGCCCCTACGATTGGCCCGAATAACGGGACCAGGAAGTAAGGAATGTCTTTGCCACCGGTGAAGGCCATGTCGCCCCATCCTGCAAAGAAGGCGAACGTTTTTGGACCCAGGTCACGCGCCGGGTTCATCGCAAACCCAGTCAATGGCCCCATAGAGGCACCGATGACGGCGATCAGCAGGCCAATCAGTAATGGCGCCAGGGGGCCACGTGGAATGCCGTTGCCATCATCACCAAGGGCCATAATGACGCCCATCAGGATAGCGGTAATCACCATTTCAACTGCGAACGCCTGCACAAAATTGATATGTGGGTTTGGATACGTTGAGAAGATGCCCGCCAGATCCAGACTTTCGACGCTGCCACGCACCATATGATGCGTCTGTTCGAAGTCGATGAAAAGATTGTAATAAAGCCCGTAAACTAACGCCGCTGCGCAAAACGCGCCGGCAAATTGAGAAATGATGAAAGGAACAACTTTGCGTCCATCGAAGCACGCGAACAGCCACAGCGCGATGGTAACCGCCGGGTTAAGATGTGCACCAGATACGCCTGCCGTCAGGTAGATGGCCATCGCCACGCCCAGACCCCAGATGATACTGATTTCCCACTGACCAAAACTGGCACCCGCCACTTTCAGTGCAGCGACACAGCCCACTCCGAAGAATATCAACAACCCGGTACCAAGGAACTCGGCAATGCACTGGCCTTTTAAGGTTGATGTCTGACTCATAATCGGAATCCTGAAGAAATTGAATGTTTATTGTTAGCATGGCCGCCCGTGACAACCACGATGTCCTGTAGACACTGTGTTAATTTATCGTTAACGAGCAAAAACGAGAAATATCGAAATCAAAATGTGTGGTCTGCGTCAATAAAATGAGCGTTTTCGCGCCATAAAGCGCGTTTTTGCATCAATTGACGAGTGTGAGCTGAATCATTTCATTAACTAAAGAGTTAACAATTTAGGGGGATCTGCCGCGAACGCACCAGGACGAGGCTGAAAAGTGTTGCAAACCGCGATCTGCGTGGCATGCCGCTGGACAGGGGCGACCGTGCTCCATACAATCGGAACATATGTTGTGCGCGTTTATAGTAAAGCGTCGCCTTGCAATTCAGGAGAGGTAGGATCATGTCTTTAGAAGTGTTTGAGAAACTGGAATCGAAAGTACAGCAGGCGATTGACACCATCACGCTGCTGCAAATGGAAATTGAAGAGCTGAAAGAGAAGAACAACTCCCTGTCACAGGAAGTTCAGAACGCTCAGCATGGTCGCGAAGAACTGGAGCGCGAAAACAACCAGCTGCGCGAGCAGCAGAACGGTTGGCAGGATCGCTTACAGGCGCTGCTGGGACGTATGGAAGAAGTTTAATTCCTGTCGGCATCGAACTGAAATAGCCGGGTAGGCGTCGCCGCCACCCGGCTTTTTATTACTCGATATCCAGCGGATCTTCAGAAAGGATAATGCCGGTGTTATCGGCATAGATATGGTCGCCGGAGAAGAAAGTCACGCCGCCAAAGTTCACACGGATGTCGCTTTCGCCAATGCCGTCGCCAGCCGCACCTACCGGGATCGCTGCAATAGCCTGAATGCCAATATCCAGGTCTTCAAGATCGTCTACCTGGCGCACGGAACCGTACACCACAATGCCTTCCCACTCATTTTGGACGGCAATTCCAGCCAGTTCCGCATCAATTAATGCACGGCGCACGGAACCACCGCCATCGATCACAAGCACGCGGCCGCGGCCGTTCTGTTCGAGGAGATCGTACAGCAAGCCGTTATCCTCGAAACATTTCACCGTGATGATTTGTCCGCCAAACGACGACCGTCCACCAAAGTTGGAGAACAGCGGTTCAACGACGTTGACATCTTCCTGGTAGATGTCACAAAGCTCGGAGGTATCATATTTCATAGGTTTAACGCTCAGTTGCTGCGAATGTGTTCAGTATATCGTGCGAAATGCATTGTTGGCAAAATCATCAATTGTTAATTGATATTTGTCAGTTAACTCAGCGTCTGGCTCAGGACAATTCCTATCACGAACAGAAGGTTAGTCAGCAGCGCACCTTTTACCGTGCGTTCCAGCATTGGCGGCATGGCTGCCGGGCTGAGTTCCCGCATCACAAAACGAGCCTGTTTAATCAGCAGCGGCGCGGCCAACACAAACAGCCAACCCCAGAGATTTTGCAGGGAGATCAGATTAAACAGCGCGAGGCAGACCAGCGCCCCCATAAGCAGGCAGGCATGGTAACGTCGCGCGTTAACCGGCCCCAGACGCACAGCCAGCGTGTTCTTGCCGTTTTCACGATCGCTGTCGATGTCGCGCAGGTTGTTGATATTTAACACCGCCGTTGCCAGCAGACCGCAGGCGGTAGCCGGCAGGAACAGAGCGGGGATCAGGGTATGCGCTTGCAGGTACCAACTGCCCATCACGCTCAGCCAGCCGAAGAACACCAGAACGGAAATATCACCCAGACCAATATATCCGTATGGACGAGTGCCGACGGTGTAGGTAATGGCAGCGATAATCGCGAGCAGGCCCAACACCATAAAACCAATGAAATCAGCCGTGGTTTTGCAGGCCACGGATACCAGAGCCAGACCTGACAGGCAAATCAGCACCACGGTGATCGTCAGCGCCCGCTTCATCTGCGTTTGGGTAATCACCCCTTTTTGCATCCCGCGCAGCGGCCCGATACGGTCGGGTTTGTCGCTGCCTTTCACCGCATCACCATAGTCGTTAGCGAGGTTAGAGAGGATTTGCAGCAGACCGGCGGTGATAAGCGCGAGCCCGGCAACCAGCGGATCGAAATGCCCTTGCCACCAGGCGAGGGCAGTGCCAACGATAATCGCAGCGAAAGCCAGCGGAAGTGTTTTAGGGCGCAGACTTTCGAGCCACGCCTGAGTACGGCTGATATCAGTCATAGTTATTTAGCCAATAAAAATGGGGGCATTAGCCCCCATCAACAGTGATGAAAATGCAATAACCGCGATTATAGGATAAAACGGCTCAGATCTTCATCTGCCACTAACGCATCCAGGTGTTTACCCACATAATCTGCGTCAATGGTAATGCTTTCGCCATTCAGGTCGCTCGCATCATAAGAGATGTCTTCCATCAGGCGTTCCAGCACGGTGTGCAGACGACGCGCACCGATGTTCTCAGTGGTTTCGTTGACCTGCCACGCAGCCTGGGCAATGCGTTTGATACCGTCGTCGGTAAACTCAATGTTCACGCCTTCGGTCGCCATCAGCGCTTTGTACTGTACGGTTACAGAGGCATTAGGTTCGGTCAGGATACGCTCAAAGTCTTCCGTGGTCAGCGCCTGCAGTTCAACGCGAATCGGCAGACGACCCTGCAGTTCCGGGATCAGGTCGGACGGCTTAGCCACCTGGAATGCGCCAGATGCGATAAACAGGATGTGGTCCGTTTTGACCATGCCGTGTTTGGTAGAGACGGTGCAGCCTTCAACCAGCGGCAGCAGGTCGCGCTGTACGCCTTCGCGAGAAACGTCCGGGCCGGAAGATTCACCACGCTTACAGATCTTATCGATTTCGTCGATAAACACGATACCGTGCTGCTCAACCGCGTCGATAGCGTCCTGCTTCAGCTCTTCCGGGTTTACCAGCTTTGCCGCTTCTTCTTCGATCAGCAGCTTCATCGCGTCTTTGATTTTCAGCTTACGCGCTTTTTGCTTCTGGCCGCCCAAGTTCTGGAACATGGACTGCAGCTGGCTGGTCATCTCTTCCATGCCTGGCGGTGCCATGATTTCCACACCCATTGGCGCGGCAGCAAGATCGATCTCAATCTCTTTGTCGTCCAGCTGACCTTCACGCAGTTTTTTGCGGAAAGCCTGACGCGCAGCAGAAGGTTCGGCCTGCTGTTCAGCCTGACCCCAGTTGTTTTTCGCCGGTGGGATCAGCGCATCGAGAATGCGTTCTTCGGCCATCTCTTCAGCGCGATAGCGGTTTTTCTCGATAGCCTGGACGCGCACCATCTTGATCGCCGAATCGGTCAGATCGCGGATGATGGAGTCCACTTCTTTACCCACGTAGCCCACTTCGGTGAACTTGGTGGCTTCAACTTTGATGAACGGCGCATTCGCCAGCTTGGCCAGGCGACGGGCGATTTCGGTTTTACCGACGCCGGTCGGGCCGATCATCAGAATGTTTTTTGGGGTCACTTCATGGCGCAGCTCTTCATCAAGTTGCATACGGCGCCAGCGGTTACGCAGAGCGATTGCCACGGAACGCTTGGCGTTATCCTGGCCGATAATGTGTTTGTTCAGTTCGCTGACAATTTCGCGTGGGGTCATTTCAGACATGGGAGATCCTTACGCTTTAGACGGTAATTCTTCGATGGTGTGATTGTGGTTGGTATAAATGCAGATATCACCTGCAATATCCAACGCTTTCACCGCGATATCGCGTGCGTTCATGTCGGTGTTTTCCAACAGCGCGCGGGCTGCAGCCTGGGCGTACGGGCCGCCAGAGCCGATGGCAATCAGGTCGTTTTCCGGCTGAATCACGTCACCGTTACCGGTGATAATCAGCGAGGCATTCTCATCGGCCACGGCCAGCAGTGCTTCGAGCTTGCGCAGCATACGATCGGTACGCCAGTCTTTCGCCAGCTCAACGGCGGCTTTCACCAGATGACCCTGGTGCATTTCCAGTTTGCGTTCAAACAGTTCAAACAGCGTGAAGGCATCGGCCGTGCCGCCTGCAAAACCGGCGATCACTTTGTCGTTGTATAAACGACGAACTTTCTTCACGTTGCCTTTCATGACGGTATTACCCAGCGTGGCCTGGCCATCACCGGCAATAACCACCTGGCCGTTACGGCGTACACTTACTATTGTTGTCACGAGCAGACCCCCTGGTTACAGATTCGGGAAACAGAAGCCCTGAGCCTGTGCTCAGGGCTGAATAGAATGATAGATGGGGGGGATTTCGGGGGTTTCAACCCCCGGATGCGAGTCGAATGCAGTTTGTGTGACCCGCAATCTTCAAACGGGAAATGGTGCCATCGGCATTTTCTTTGCCTTTGACGGGCCCAATCACCACGCGATTCCAGCCGTTGTTGGTGGTTATGCGTGAATCAAATCCTTCGAATGCCAGCTGAGCGCGCACCGTTTCGGCCTGCTCTGCGCCTTTAAACGAGCCGCACTGAACCATCCAGCGACGTTCATCTTTCTTCTCGGCCGTTTGCTTCGGCGCTTCCGTTTCTTTGGTCACCGGGGCGGCCTGCTGGGTTTTCGGCTGTTGCGCGGCGGTATGTGCAGGCGTCTGCAGCAAGTCCTGATACGGCTGCGTGCTTTGCTTTTGCGGCTGTGATTTCGGTTGCTGCTGAACAGGTTGCGACTGCACAGTACGCGTTTGCTGTTGTGGCTGCGCTTTAGGCTGCTGCACAGGCTGAGTTTGCGCCCACTGTTGTTGCTGTTGCTGTTGCTGGATCTGAGCCTGACGTTGGCGCTGCAGCTGCAACGTTTGCTGTCGCTGCGCAGGCGTCTGTTCATTCCACGGCACTTCGCTCAGCTGCGTAGGCTGCTGGCGCATATCGGCCTGCATCTGCGCCAAGAGCTGGCGTTGTTCGTCAGTCAGCTGATCGGCATTCTTCACTTCACCACCGGCAGACGGCTCGGTAGGCGCACGTACGCCAGGCTGGCGGCTTTCCAGCTCTTTAATATAGCGCCATCGCTCTTCAGGCTTCGGCGGCAACCCATTCCCGGCAACCTTGTTAGCCTGAAGTGCCTCAGACTCTTCTTTTTTATGATGCGTAATGAAGTACAAGCCGCCAATAAAGGCCACCAGTACAGCCGCAGCAATAGCGACCATTGCTGGCGAGACAGCGGGCAGGTTCCGTTGCTTGCTTTTTGAACTACTCTTTTTGCGTCGCGAAGGTGCCGGCTGGCCGCGACGTACATAATCTCGTTGTGCCACTATCGTTTCGCTGTATTTATTCGTTCGTCAGCCCGCCATGTTACTTAAGCGGCGGGGCTTTGACCAGATAAGGGTGTCCTAAAGACATTTACGTTAAGTCAACGCCTGGGTAGAACCGCGCACAATCAGTTCGCAGTCCAGCAATCGTGAGCCGCTGCTAACTGTTTGACCATGCAGCTGATCCAGCAGCAGAAGCATTGCCTCACGGCCAATTTGATAGCGTGGTTGCGAGACGGTTGAGAGCGGCGGATCGCAAAATTCCGAAAGCGAAATATTGTCGAAGCCGATAATCGACAGGTCTTTTGGCACGCGTAAACCCCGGCGTTTGGCATAGGAGAGCGCGCCCAACGCCATGACATCACTGTGACAGAACACGGCGGTAGGCGGTGCAGGCAGCGTCAACAGCTTCTCCAGCGCCTGTCCACCGGCTTCAAAGGTAAAATCACCGCGCGCGATGTAATGCGGATCGACGGTTACGCCGGTACGACGCAGCGCCTGAACGTAGCCCTGCAGGCGGTAATGGCACAGCGGCATCTCTTCCGGACCGGCAATACAGCCAATGCGTTTATGCCCCAGTTCCTGAAGATAGTTAACGGCGTTAAATGCGGCGGTCAGGTTATCAATATGAACGGTCGGCAGCTCAAGCTCCGGCGCAAACTCGTTGGCCATCACCATTGGCGGCAAATTGCGCTGTTCTTCGATACTGGCATCAAACGGCAAACGAGAGCCGAGCAGCAACATGCCGTCGATCTGCTTGGTGATAATGAGGTCGATAAAGGTTTTTTCCTGCTGATTCTGGTGAGCACAGTCGCCAATTAGGACCAGATAACCCTGTTCCGCGGCCGTCACTTCGATACCGCGAATAATCTCGCTGAAGAAGGGATCGCAAATGTCAGGCACGATCACGAGGATGGTGCGAGATTCGTTACGTTTAACGTTGCGCCCCATCGCCTGTGGGAAATAGCCCACTTCAAGCGCCGCCTGCTCCACCCGGTTACGGGTCGCCTGGGAGACTTTGTCCGGGTTCATTAATGCGCGGGACACGGTTGCCGTTGAGACTTGTGCTTTCTCGGCAACGTCTTTCATGGTCGCAGTGGCAACCTCTTTCCTGGACTTCACGTCTTCTCCTCGCCTGAACACCGAACTTCTGCCATCACCATTTTTACAGATAGTTAATGGAATCGGTTACAGAATTTTCATAAAAAGTGTGAGGCGCGTTAAATTTTTCGATCGGTCTTCAGCCTTCAATCGGATCGACGTCAAGAACCCACTTCACTTTACGGGCTTCTGGCAGGGTATTGATCAGCGCCAGCGTGCCACTAACGATGTGCTGCAAACGGATACGAGACGGGTGCTGAAGCAAAATTTGCCAGCGGAAACGCCCGCCGCGTTTCGGGGCCAGCGCGGGGACCGGACCTAAAATCCACAGCTGCCCGTCAACAAGCGGGCTGGCCTGCAGGAGGTTTCTCAGCTGTTGCAGGAAAAGCGGTGCCTGCTGGTTATTATGATCTTCCGCACGAATGATGACGTGGCTGGTCCATGGCGGTAATTGCATGGTCTGACGCTCAGCCAGTGCCTGCTCAGCAAAGGCGTCATAGCCCTTATGCAGCAACGTTTGCAGCAGAGGGTGCTCAGGGTGGTGTGTCTGCAATACCACTTCGCCCTGTTTGCCCGCGCGTCCGGCACGTCCGGCAACCTGCGTATAAAGCTGGGCAAAGCGCTCCGCAGAACGGAAATCGGCGGAGAACAGCGCGCCGTCGACGTCCAGCAGGGCAACCAGCGTGACGTCCGGGAAGTGGTGACCTTTTGCCAGCATCTGGGTGCCAATCAAAATGCGCGCGCCACCACGATGCACTTCTGCCAGCTGTTGCTCCAACGCCCCTTTGCGGCTGGTGGTATCCCTGTCGATGCGGGAAAGAGGGACATCCGGGAAAAACGGCCCCAGAGCGTGTTCAAGCTGTTCGGTTCCCAGACCGACCGGCACGATATGCGTTGAACCGCATGACGGACACTGGCGCGGGACCGGGCGTTGGCTATCACAGTGGTGGCAGCGTAAGTGACGCTGGGCCTGGTGGAACGTGTAGTAGTGGTCACAGCGCGGGCATTCTGCAATCCAGCCGCAGTCGTGGCACAGCAATGCGGGGGCAAATCCGCGGCGGTTGAGGAACAGAATTACCTGGTTGCCTGCCTGCAGATGCTGACGCATGCGGGAAATTAGCGCGGGCGCTAGCCCGGCCTGTACCTGCTGGCCTTTGAGATCCAACACGTGTTGAATTGCCGGGCGGGCATTACCCGCACGACGGGTCAGGCGCAACATATGGTATTTGCGCTGGCGAACGTTATGCAGTGTTTCCAGCGCGGGGGTGGCGGAACCCAGAATAATAGGAATTTGCTCGCTGTGGGCGCGGTACACGGCCAAATCGCGGGCGTGATAGCGCCAGCCTTCTTGCTGTTTATACGAGCTGTCGTGCTCTTCATCGATAACGATGACGCCGAGATTTTTAAACGGCGTAAACAGCGACGAGCGGGTGCCGATCACAATTGCCGCTTCGCCGTTCTTCGCTTTCAGCCAGGCGCTGAGACGTTCGCTGTCGTTCAGGCCGGAGTGCAGCACTTCAACCGGCGCATTGAAACGCTCCCGGAAACGGGCGATGGTTTGCGGCGTCAGGCCGATTTCCGGCACCATCACCAGCGCCTGCTTGCCCTGCGCGAGTACGTTTTCCAGCACGCTGAGATAAACCTCGGTCTTGCCGGAGCCGGTGACGCCCGCCAGAAGCCAGGCTGAGAAATGGTCCGAGGCGCTATGAATGGCACCTACGGCGGTGGCCTGCTCAGTGTTCAGACGCAGACGATCGCCCGACACGGAAAAGCTGTCGCGCCAGTCGTAAAGGGCGGGGGCTTCACTGCCCAGTTCACTTAGCCCTTTCTTTCTTAACGCCTGCAGTGCGGCTTCGTTCACCTCGAGCTCGTCGACCTGATGACGCCAGATTTTCCCCTGACGCAGTGCTGCCAGCGCCTGCTGTTGTTTCTGCGATCGCTTCAGGCTGTTGATGTCCACGGCCTGACCCTGTTCGGTAGCAAACCAGTACCACATCGGCGCGTGGCTGGCGTTCTTGCCCTGGCGCAGCATAATCGGCAGAGCATGGAACAGGACATCGCCAATCGGATGATGATAGTAGTCCGCAGCCCACAGCAGCAGTCGCCAGGTGCTGGTCGAATAAACCGGCTCACTGTCCAGCACCTCCACAACCGATTTCAGTTCATTGAGCGGCAGCTCGCTTTTCTCGCTGACTGACACCACGATCCCCACGCGCTGCTGTTTGCCGAAAGGCACGGTCACGCGACAGCCCGCTTTGGCGCTCATGCTGTCGGGCAGCAGATAGTCAAAGGTGCGGGGAAGCGGAACGGGCAGGGCAACGTGAGCAACGGGCATCGAATCTTCCTGACTTGAAAAGTGGCGCGTTAGTATACACATTAGTAAAAGCGGCGTGCGGATCAGTTTGCATGCGCTGGTTAAATTCTGTATGATTCGCCGCCTTTGGTGTACTTTACGCCAAAGAACTTACATTCAACATCGCGTGGTGTCTGGCGTTAGGGCTGGAAGAGCGACGCGGCCTTAACTGAGGTTCTCCCATGAAAAAAGATATTCACCCGAAATACGAAATGATTACTGCAAACTGTTCTTGCGGTAACTCTATCCAGATCCGCTCCACCGTGGGTCACGATCTGAACCTGGACGTGTGCGGCAAATGCCACCCGTTCTACACTGGTAAGCAGCGTGATGTTGCAACCGGTGGCCGTGTTGACCGCTTCAACAAGCGTTTCAGCATCCCGGGCGCTAAATAAGTATCCCGAAAAAAAAGGCACCGTAAGGTGCCTTTTTTGTATCTGCTTCTCAGTATTCCCACGTATCCGGGTCAATACCCAGTTCACGCATGATCACCTTTGCCTCTTCCGGAATTTCGTCACTACGCTCTTTGCGCAGATCTTCATCGTTAGGCAACGGTTGGCCGGTAAACGCGTGCAGAAACGCTTCGCAAAGCAGTTCACTGTTGGTTGCGTGACGCAGGTTATTCACCTGACGACGCGTACGTTCATCGGTGAGGATCTTCAACACCTTCAGAGGAATGGAAACCGTAATTTTTTTTACTTGTTCACTCTTCTTACCGTGCTCAGCGTATGGGCTGATATATTCGCCGCTCCATTCAGCCATGAGATACCTTTAATCCTCTCAGTCATTAATCTAAAGGTGCAAAACCTGTAACCGTCAGTTTTGAACCGTAATCTTGCGTAGTTTACCGTAGAGACGATACCGAGGCACGGATATTGCCGCTGCAGCGTGCACTAAAGCATATAATTTTAACGGCTATTTGCGCTTTGCTCAATCTATACGCAAAGAAGTTTAGATGTCCAGATGTATTGACGTCCATACTATCAATGTTTACTCTGGTGCCTGACTTTTCACCTCATTAGCCAGGAAGCCTTCACCATGACGCGTAAACAGGCCACCATTGCAGTGCGTAGCGGATTGAATGATGACGAGCAGTACGGCTGCGTTGTCCCGCCGATTCATCTTTCCAGTACCTATAATTTCACCGGATTTAATGAACCCCGCGCGCATGACTACTCGCGTCGTGGCAACCCTACACGTGACGTGACCCAGCGCGCGCTGGCGGAGCTGGAGGGGGGCGCAGGAGCGGTACTGACCAACACCGGAATGTCGGCGATTCACCTGGTGACCACCGTTTTCCTGAAGCCTGGCGATCTGCTGGTTGCGCCGCATGACTGCTACGGCGGTAGCTATCGCCTGTTTGATAGCCTGGCAAAACGCGGCTGTTATCGCGTGCTATTTGTCGATCAAAACGATGAGCAGGCCCTGAAACAGGCGCTTGCAGAGCAGCCGAAGCTGGTTCTGGTGGAAAGTCCGAGCAATCCATTGTTGCGCGTTGTCGACATTGCGAAAATTTGTCAGCTCGCAAGGGATGCGGGAGCGATAAGTGTAGTGGATAATACGTTCCTCAGTCCGGCCCTTCAGAACCCACTGGCACTGGGTGCCGATCTGGTATTGCATTCATGCACTAAATATCTGAACGGCCATTCTGACGTGGTAGCGGGTGTGGTGATTGCAAAAGATCCCGACGTTGTCACTGAACTGGCATGGTGGGCCAATAACATTGGCGTCACCGCGAGCGCCTTCGACAGCTATCTGCTGCTGCGCGGTATCCGCACGCTGTCGCCGCGCATGGAAGTGGCGCAGCGCAATGCCCAGGCGATTGTTGATTTCCTGAAAACGCAGCCGCTGGTGAAAAAGCTTTATCACCCGTCGCTGCCGGAAAACCAGGGGCACGAGATTGCCGCGCGCCAGCAGAAAGGATTTGGCGCAATGTTAAGTTTTGAACTGGACGGTGACGAGCAAACGCTGCGTCGCTTCCTGAGCGGGTTGTCATTGTTTACGCTGGCGGAATCCTTAGGTGGGGTTGAAAGCTTAATCTCCCACGCCGCGACCATGACGCACGCAGGTATGGCACCAGAAGCACGTGCCGCCGCCGGGATCTCTGAGACGCTGCTGCGTATCTCGACCGGTATCGAAGATTCTGAAGATTTAATTGCCGATCTGGAAAATGGCTTCCAGGTCGCAGCCAAGGGGTAATCATGAGTGTGATAGCGCAGGCAGGGGCGAAGGGTCGTCAACTGCACAAGTTTGGTGGTAGTAGTCTTGCTGATGTGAAGTGTTACCTGCGTGTCGCAGGGATCATGACGGAGTATTCACAGCCGGGTGACATGATGGTTGTCTCTGCGGCGGGCAGCACCACCAACCAGTTGATTAGCTGGCTGAAACTGAGCCAGACCGATCGCCTTTCTGCGCATCAGGTTCAGCAGTCCTTACGCCGCTACCAGAGCGAGCTGATTGCCGGCTTGCTGCCTGCGGACGTCGCCGACGGGCTGATTAGTGCCTTTACGCACGATCTTGAACGTCTGGCTGCCCTGCTGGACAGCGGTATCACCGATGCGGTGTATGCCGAAGTGGTTGGCCACGGTGAAGTGTGGTCGGCGCGCCTGATGGCTGCCGTTCTGCAACACCTCGGCGTTGAAGCCGCCTGGCTCGACGCGCGCGATTTCCTGCGTGCCGAACGCGCCGCGCAGCCGCAGGTGGATGAAGGCCTGTCTTACCCGCTGCTGCAACAGCTGCTGGTGCAGCATCCAGGCAAGCGTATCGTGGTCACCGGCTTTATCAGCCGCAGCAGTGCGGGTGAAACCGTCCTGCTGGGGCGTAACGGTTCTGACTACTCCGCGACGCAAATCGGTGCGCTGGCGGGTGTGTCCCGCGTTACCATCTGGAGCGACGTGGCGGGGGTCTACAGTGCGGACCCGCGTAAAGTGAAAGATGCCTGTCTGCTGCCGCTGCTGCGTCTTGACGAAGCCAGCGAGCTGGCACGTCTTGCTGCGCCGGTGCTGCACGCCCGCACGCTTCAGCCCGTCTCCGGCAGCGATATCGACCTGCAGCTGCGCTGTAGCTATACCCCGGATCAAGGTTCTACGCGCATTGAGCGCGTGCTGGCCTCTGGTACCGGCGCACGCATTGTCACCAGCCACGACGACATTTGCCTGATTGAGTTCCAGGTGCCTGCGGGCCAGGACTTCAAGCTGGCGCACAAAGATATCGACCTGATCCTCAAGCGCGCCCAGGTGCGTCCGCTGGCCGTTGGCGTGCATAACGATCGCCAGCTGCTGCAGTTCTGTTATACCGCCGAAGTGGCGGACAGCGCGCTTAAAATACTCGATGAAGCAGGCCTGCCGGGCGAGCTTCGTTTGCGTCAGGGTCTGGCGCTGGTGGCGATGGTGGGCGCGGGCGTCACCCGCAACCCGCTGCACTGCCACCGTTTCTGGCAGCAGTTAAAAGGCCAGCCGGTTGAATTCACCTGGCAGTCGGAAGAGGGCATCAGCCTGGTTGCCGTGCTGCGTAAGGGGCCAACCGAGAGCCTGATTCAGGGTCTGCACACGTCCCTGTTCCGCGCGGAAAAACGGATTGGCCTGGTTCTGTTCGGCAAGGGCAATATTGGCTCCCGCTGGCTGGAGCTTTTCGCGCGTGAGCAAGAGACGCTTTCTGCCCGAACCGGGTTTGAATTTGTTCTGGCTGGGGTGGTGGATAGCCGCCGCAGCCTGCTGAATTACGAAGGGCTGGACGCCAGCCGCGCGCTTGCCTTCTTTAATGATGAAGCCGTAGAGCAGGATGAAGAGTCGCTGTTCCTGTGGATGCGCGCGCACCCGTACGATGACCTGGTGGTGCTGGACGTGACGGCAAGCGAGCAGCTTGCCGACCAGTATCTTGATTTCGCTAGCCACGGCTTCCACGTCATCAGCGCGAACAAGCTGGCCGGTGCGAGCAGCACTGATAAATACCGCCAGATCCACGACGCGTTTGAGAAAACCGGCCGTCACTGGCTCTATAACGCCACCGTTGGCGCAGGTTTGCCGGTTAACCATACCGTGCGCGATCTGATTGAAAGCGGTGACAGCATTCTGGCGCTCAGCGGGATTTTCTCCGGCACGCTCTCCTGGCTGTTCCTGCAGTTTGATGGCACCGTCCCGTTCACCGACCTGGTCGACCAGGCGTGGCAGCAGGGCTTAACCGAACCCGATCCGCGCGTTGACCTTGCCGGAAAAGACGTGATGCGTAAGCTGGTGATCCTGGCGCGCGAAGCGGGCTACGACATCGAACCGGATGCTGTTCGCGTGGAATCGCTGGTGCCTGCGGGCTGTGAAGAGGGATCGGTCGATCACTTCTTCGAGAACGGCGACGAGCTGAACGAACAGATGGTGCAACGTCTGGAAGCGGCAAACGAGATGGGGCTGGTACTGCGTTATGTGGCGCGTTTCGAGGCGAACGGCAAAGCGCGCGTGGGCGTGGAGGCGGTGCGTCCTGAACACCCGCTGGCGGCTCTGCTGCCGTGTGACAACGTCTTCGCGATTGAAAGCCGCTGGTACCGTGATAACCCGCTGGTGATCCGCGGTCCGGGCGCGGGGCGCGACGTTACCGCTGGGGCGATCCAGTCTGACATCAACCGTTTGGCTAAGCTGCTGTAATTCTGCGTGTTCCCTCTCCCTGTGGGCTGAGGGTTAGGGTGAGTGCAATCAACCGCACTCACCCTCATCATGAACATCCCTCACCTTCACTGAGCAATCCTCACCGTTATTGTTGATTATTTCTGTTGACGCCACTCCGCTTTTCCGTCATTTTTACATCTGGACGTCTAAACGTATAGAAGTTCACAACACAACAAATAACGACACGCGAATGATAGAGGTAAGGTATGAGCTTTTTTCACGCCAACCAGCGGGAAGCACTGAATCAGAGCCTGGCTGAAGTAAACGGCCAGATTAACGTCTCTTTTGAATTTTTCCCGCCGCGCACCAGTGAAATGGAGCAAACCCTGTGGAGCTCTATCGATCGCCTGAGCAGCCTGAAGCCGAAGTTTGTCTCCGTCACGTACGGTGCCAACTCCGGTGAGCGTGACCGCACGCACAGCATCATTAAAGGCATTAAAGATCGTACTGGTCTTGAAGCAGCACCGCACCTGACCTGCATCGACGCCACCCGCGACGAACTGCAGGCCATTGCCCAGGATTACTGGAACAACGGAATTCGTCACATCGTTGCCCTGCGCGGCGACCTGCCGCCGGGCAGCGGCAAACCTGACATGTACGCAACCGATCTGGTCGCCCTGCTGAAAGAGGTGGCCGACTTTGATATCTCGGTGGCGGCTTACCCGGAAGTGCACCCGGAAGCGAAAAGCGCTCAGGCGGACCTGCTGAACCTGAAGCGTAAAGTCGACGCCGGTGCGAACCGCGCCATTACGCAATTCTTCTTTGATGTGGAAAGCTATCTGCGCTTTCGTGACCGCTGCGTCTCGGCGGGCATTGATGTTGAAATTATCCCGGGAATTTTGCCGGTGTCTAACTTCAAGCAGGCAAAGAAATTTGCCGATATGACCAACGTGCGCATTCCGCATTGGATGTCTAAAATGTACGAGGGGCTGGACGATGACCCGGAAACACGCAAGCTGGTAGGCGCAAATATCGCGATGGATATGGTGAAGATCTTAAGTCGTGAAGGAGTGAAGGATTTCCACTTCTATACGCTGAACCGCGCGGAGATGAGTTACGCCATTTGCCATACGCTTGGTGTCAGACCAGGCGTGTAACAATTAAAAGCCCTCTTCGGAGGGTTTTCTGATTTCTAAGGGTTTTCTTTTCCCTTCATATCAGCAATCCTGCCTTTGACGTACAAAAGACACATATTTTCAAAGCGTAATTAAACGGAATTAACTATCGAATCTGTGGGTTATCCCAACTATACCTTATTAATAAGGGCGTATATCGTAACGGTAACACTGTAAAGGGAGCATAGCGATGAGCACGTCAGACGATACCAATAATGCCGCATCAGCCGGTAAATGCCCGTTTCATCAGGGCGGCGTCGATCATAGCGCGGGTGCAGGCACCAGCAGTAAAGACTGGTGGCCGAAACAACTCCGCATCGATCTTCTTAACCAACATTCCAACCGTTCGAACCCATTGGGTGAAGACTTCGACTACCGCAAAGAATTCAGCAAACTTGATTACTCTGCCCTCAAGGGCGATCTCAAAGCGCTTTTAACCGACTCTCAACCTTGGTGGCCTGCTGACTGGGGTAGCTATGCGGGCCTGTTTATTCGTATGGCATGGCACGGTGCGGGCACCTATCGTTCCGTCGACGGACGCGGGGGCGCAGGACGGGGTCAACAGCGCTTTGCGCCGCTCAACTCCTGGCCTGATAACGTCAGCCTCGATAAAGCGCGCCGCCTGCTGTGGCCGATCAAGCAAAAATACGGACAAAAAATTTCCTGGGCTGACCTGTTTATCCTCGCGGGGAATGTGGCGCTGGAAAACTCTGGCTTCCGTACCTTTGGTTTTGGTGCCGGGCGTGAAGACGTGTGGGAACCGGATCTGGACGTGAACTGGGGTGATGAAAAAGCCTGGCTCGCCCATCGTGACCCGGAAGCGCTGGCGAAACGCCCGCTGGCGGCCACCGAAATGGGCTTGATCTACGTTAACCCGGAAGGGCCAAACGCCAGCGGTGAACCGCTGTCAGCGGCGGCGGCGATTCGCGCCACCTTCGGTAATATGGGGATGAACGATGAAGAGACCGTCGCGCTGATCGCAGGCGGCCATACGCTCGGTAAAACCCACGGCGCGGGTGAAGCAACCCATGTCGGCACCGATCCGGAAGCGTCACCGATTGAAGCACAGGGTCTGGGCTGGGCCAGCACGCACGGCACGGGGGTTGGTGCAGATGCCATTACCTCTGGTCTTGAAGTTATCTGGTCACAAACGCCGACCCAGTGGAGCAACTATTTCTTCGAGAATCTGTTCAAATACGAATGGGTGCAGACCCGTAGCCCGGCCGGTGCGATTCAGTTTGAAGCCGTGGATGCGCCAGACATCATGCCTGACCCGTTCGACCCGTCGAAAAAACGCAAACCCACCATGCTGGTTACCGATCTGACGCTGCGTTTTGATCCGGAATTCGAGAAAATCTCTCGCCGCTTCCTGAACGATCCGCAGGCCTTCAACGAAGCGTTCGCGCGCGCATGGTTCAAACTGACCCACCGCGATATGGGGCCAAAAGCGCGTTACATCGGTCCAGAAGTGCCGAAGGAAGATCTGATTTGGCAGGATCCGCTGCCGCAGGCCGTGTTCAATCCTTCGAAAGAAGACATTGAAAGTCTGAAAGCGGAAATCGTGGCATCAGGCCTGTCCGTGAGCGAACTGGTTTCTGTTGCCTGGGCAGCTGCGTCGACCTTCCGCGGCGGCGACAAGCGTGGCGGTGCCAACGGCGCGCGTTTGGCGCTGGCGCCGCAGCGCGACTGGGATGTTAACGCCGCAGCAGTACGCGCGTTACCGGCTCTGGAAGCCATTCAGCGCACCACCAACAAAGCGTCACTGGCCGATATCATCGTGCTGGCGGGCGTAGTGGGCGTTGAGCAGGCGGCAAAAGCTGCAGGCGTTTACGTCACCGTGCCGTTTACCCCGGGCCGTGTGGATGCGCGTCAGGATCAGACGGATATCGAGATGTTTAACCTGCTCGAACCGATTGCCGATGGCTTCCGTAATTACCGTGCGCAGGTTGACACATCAACTACCGAGTCGCTGTTAATCGACAAAGCTCAGCAACTGACGCTCACCGCGCCAGAACTGACGGTGCTGGTTGGTGGCCTGCGCGTGTTGAGTGCGAACTTTGATGGCAGCAAGAATGGCGTGTTCACCAACCGCGAAGGCGTGTTGAGCAACGACTTCTTCGTGAACCTGCTGGACATGAATACTCAGTGGAAAGCGACAGATGAGTCCAACGAGCTGTTTGCCGGTAGCGATCGCGCCAATGGCGAGGTGAAATATACTGCCACCCGCGCCGACCTGGTATTTGGCTCGAACGCCGTCCTGCGCGCGCTGGCTGAAGTTTACGCCAGCAGCGATGCCAGCGAGAAGTTCGTTCGTGACTTCGTTGCCGCATGGGCGAAGGTGATGGAGTTGGATCGTTTCGACTTGCTGTAACTATCATACCGGGTGGCGTAGCTGCCACCCGGTAATTCTATTATTCCCACTCCTGCAAGAACCGCTGTCCGTACTGGTCAGCAACCAGCAGCGCCGCGTAAACCTGATCCGGCGACGCGCCTCCCGGCATGTTGTGGATGGTTTCCCCCTCAGCGCAGGACGCCTCGGCAATCAGGCGCATTTTGGCTGGAATATCCTCTTTAATATTCAGCTGCGCCAGCGTGATGGGCAACCCAACGCTGTGGCAAAGTGCCGCGACGGTTTCTATTTCTTCAACCGGCGCGTTCTCCAGTACCAGCTGCGTCAGCGTACCAAACGCCACTTTTTCGCCATGATAGAAGTGATGCGCATCTGGCACCGCCGTCATGCCGTTATGAATAGCATGCGCCGCCGCCAGCCCGCCGCTTTCAAAGCCCACGCCGCTGAGATACGTGTTTGCTTCGATGATGCGTTCCAGTGCGGGTGTGACCACGTGCTGCTCGGCTGCCAGCATCGCCTTCTCACCTTCTTCAACCAGCGTGTTGTAGCACAGCTCGGCAAGCGCTAAAGCCGCCTGCGTACATTTGCCACCGGCCATGGTGGTTGCGCCACTGCGCGAGCAGGCGCGCGCTTCAAACCAGGTTGCCAGCGCATCGCCAATTCCGGCGGCCAGCAGGCGTGCCGGTGCGCCAGCCACCACGTTGGTATCAACAATCACCATATTCGGGTTGTGCGGCAGCATCAGATAGCGGTCGAATTCGCCGCTGTCGGTATAAATTACGGAAAGGGCGCTGCAGGGGGCGTCCGTGGAGGCAATGGTTGGGGCAATGGCAACGGGCACGTCCATAAAGTGGGCCAGCGCTTTGGCGGTATCCAGCGTTTTCCCCCCACCGATACCCAACACCGCCATGCAGTCGGCGCTGTCGGCCAGTTTTTTCAGGCGATCGATTTCATTTTGCGAACATTCGCCGCCAAACGGCGCGATTTCGGCATGAAGTCCCGCTTTCTTGACGCTATCACGCAGGGTCTCTTCGGCAAAATCCAGCACAAATTTATCGCCCACAACCAGCCAGCGCTGTGCCAGCGGTTTCAGATAGTCGCCGAGACGGGTAAGAACATCAGCACCCTGGATGTATTTCCCTGGTGATTGAATGATACGGTCCATAACAGTTCTCCCTTAGAGGTTGAGGTTACCAAACGCGTTTTTCCAGTCTTGCTCGAACTTCTCTATCGCTGACTGTACCGCCGGGGTGCCGAGCATTTGTTGCGCTACATCTAAAGGAAGCGTGATTGCCTCGCATCCGGCAAGCAGGCAGTCCAGCGCCTGACGCGGGGTTTTGAAGCTGGCAGCTAAAACGATGCTACCCGGCGCATGCTGTTCCAGCAGGGATTGCAGCTCCTGAACCATACGTATGCCGTCGCCGCCCTGTGCGTCGACGCGATTTACATACGGTGCCACATATTTCGCACCCGCCAGCGCGGCCAGCAAACCCTGTGCAGCGCTGTAAACGGCGGTGCCCAGCGTGGTGATGCCCTCTTTTTTCAGCGCTTTAATGGCGACAAGCCCTTCGGCCGTCACCGGGATTTTTACCACGATGTCCGGTAGGGCATGACTCAGACGTTTGGCCTCGGCAACCATGCCCTCTGCGTCCCGACTCATGGTCTGGGCAAACAGCGTGCCTTTAGGCCCAATGGCCTGTTGCAGACGCGGCAGTACGTCCCAAATGGATTCACGGCTGGTGGCGATAATGCTCGGATTGGTGGTAACGCCCGCTATCGGAAAAATGCGCGCCAGGCGCTCCACGTCCGCCACGCTGGCGGTATCCAGATACAGTTCCATTATTTTTCCTTAAGTCAGAAAGGTTGAGTCAAGGATAAGGCGGGGCTGTTGGTCGGAGATACAGGTCAATTTTGCCAAATACTGGACAAATGTAATGCCTTTAACGAAGTGAGAGGACGATCACAATGCTAGATTTTGCTGGTCAGCTGGCTGTGATATTGACGGCGATATTCAGAGGGAGAGCGTTCGGTATGTTTGCGAAAGAGGCGGCAGAAGTAGTTGCTGTCCGCAAAGCCGCAGCGCGCGGCAATCTCCTTGATCTTGAGATTGTAGCGTTTGAGCAGCTGACGCGCGTGTTCCAGACGTGTTTGCGTCAGAAATTCATTGAATCCCACGTTGCCTGTTTTTTGAAAAAGGTGGGAAAGATAGTTGGGGGAGATGTAAAACGCCTGCGCGACCGACTCGCGGGTCAACGCTGAGGCATGATGTTCTTCAACGTAGAGACGAATGGCTTCAAAAAGGGCCCGGCTGCGGCTGGCCGTGTGTATGTCGCTGCCAAGCAGATCGCGACAGTGGCTGAGCAAGCTCAATACGACCAGTCTGGCGGTTTCCTGCTCATCAGGTTGCATCTGTAATTCTGTCAGCGTTTGCAGCAGAAAAGCGCCCGTCCGCGGGCCACGACGGGGAATATGCAACTGCTGCAACAGTGCGTTATCGCGATGTAGCTGAAGAGTCAGCTGCTGTTTACCGAAGCTTAGGCTGAGCGAACTGGCGGGATGCTGTTGGCCCTCTCCGGATGAAGAAAATAGTGCCTCGCACGGGTTATCAAGGAGTATCACCAGCAAGGGTGACGGGCGGGGGCGCTGTTCGGTGGGCGTGGAAAAATGCACCTGACGCAGCGGCGAGGAGCCGTTGATCAGAGTAGTCAGAATGCGGGGAATATCGAATGGCATGGTGAGATGGCCGAAAGTTGCCGGGCAGCAGATCGCCGCCCGGCATAAAGCATTAACCCGTGTTACGCATGCCTGCCGCAACACCTGCAATTGTCACCATCAGCGCTTGTTCAACGCGTGGATCCGGCTCTTTGCCTTCTTCTTCCGCCAGACGGGAACGGTGCAGCAGTTCGGCCTGCAGAACGTTCAGTGGGTCAGTGTAGATGTTCCGCAACTGAATGGACTCGGCAATCCACGGGAGATCTTCCATCAGATGGGAATCGTTAGCGATGTCCAGCACCACTTTGATGTCGCCTTCCAGCAGCTCCCGCAGCTCTTTACCCAGCGTCCACAGCTCCGGTTTTACCAGACGCTGATCGTAGTATTCTGCCAGCCACAGGTCGGCTTTCGAGAAGACCATCTCCAGCATACCCAGACGGGTAGAGAAGAACGGCCAGTCGCGGCACATGGTTTCCAGTTCGCTCTGTTTGCCGTCTTCCACCACTTTCTGCAACGCTGCACCGGCGCCCAGCCAGGCGGGCAGCATCAAACGGTTCTGCGTCCAGGCGAAGATCCACGGAATCGCACGCAGAGACTCTACGCCACCGGTCGGGCGGCGTTTGGCCGGACGTGAACCCAGCGGCAGTTTACCCAGCTCCTGTTCAGGGGTTGCAGAGCGGAAGTAAGGCACGAAATCTTTGTTTTCACGCACGTAGCCGCGGTACAGATCGCAGGATATATCTGACAGCTCGTCCATGATGTGGCACCAGGACTCTTTCGGTTCCGGCGGTGGCAGCAGGTTCGCTTCCAGAATGGCGCTGGTGTAAAGCGACAGGCTGCTGATGGTCACTTCCGGCAGGCCGTATTTGAAGCGGATCATCTCGCCCTGTTCGGTGACGCGCAGGCCGCCTTTCAGGCTGCCCGGCGGCTGAGAGAGCAGAGCCGCGTGAGCAGGCGCGCCGCCGCGGCCAATCGAGCCACCGCGACCGTGGAACAGGGTCAGTTCGATACCGGCTTTCTCGCAGGTTTTGATCAGCGCGTCCTGTGCCTGATATTGCGCCCAGGATGCGGCCATCACGCCCGCATCTTTTGCGGAGTCGGAATAACCAATCATCACCATCTGCTTGCCCTGAATAAAACCGCGATACCAGTCGATGTTGAGCAACTGCGTCATCACGTCGTTGGCATTGTTCAGGTCGTCGAGGGTTTCAAACAGTGGTGCAACCGGCAGGGCATAGTCGATACCTGCTTCTTTCAGCAGGAGGTGAACACCCAGCACGTCGGACGGGGTCTTCGCCATGGAGATCACGTAGGCCGCCACCGAACCTTTCGGTGCGTCAACGATCGCTTTACAGGTGTTGAGCACTTCGCGGGTGTCGTTGCTTGGCTCCCAGTTGCGCGGCAGCAGAGGGCGCTTGGAGTTCAGCTCGCGGATCAGGAAGGCCTGTTTGTCGGCTTCTGACCAGCTTTCATAGTCGCCGATACCGAGATAGCGGGTTAATTCGCCCAGCGCTTCGGTATGACGGGTGCTCTCCTGACGCACGTCGATACGCACCAGCGGCACGCCAAAACACTTCACGCGGCGTAGGGTGTCGAGCAGTTCGCCGTTGGCGATGATGCCCATACCGCAGGCCTGCAGCGACTGATAGCAGGCGTATAGTGGGTCCCACAGCTGTTCGTTTTGGCTGAGCAGCCCTTCTGGCTTCGGCAGGCGCTGGCCTTTCAGGCGCGCTTCCAGCCAGGCCTGCGTTGCCATCAGCTGACCGCGCAGTTTTTTCATCAGGAAACGATACGGTTCACTGGCGCCTTCTTCACCGGCCAGCTCCCGCAGTTCCGGCGTTGCTTCAACCATCGACAGCTCGGAGATCAGCACCTGAATGTCTTTCAGGAACAGGTCGGTCGCTTTCCAGCGGCTCAGCAGCAGGACGTGGCGGGTGATTTCCGCCGTCACGTTCGGATTACCGTCGCGGTCACCGCCCATCCAGGAGGTGAAGCGCACTGGAACAAAATCGACCGGCAGGCGGTAGCCCAGGTTCTCTTCCAGCTGTTCATTCAGCTCGCGCAGGTAGTTAGGCACCCCTTCCCACAGGCTGTTTTCCACTACCGCAAAGCCCCATTTAGCTTCATCTACCGGGCTTGGGCGGTGCTTACGAATTTCATCGGTGTGCCATGACTGGGCAATCAGCTGGCGCAGACGGCGCATAAGCTGGTTACGTTCGTAGTCAGCAATGTCTTTGTTATCCAACTGCTTGAGACAGTTGTTCACTTCCACCATTTTGTGAATCAGCGTGCGGCGGGTGATTTCGGTGGGGTGAGCGGTCAGCACTAGCTCCAGCGAAAGGGATTCCACCGCTTTTTTGATGATCGCTTCGTTGAGGTCAGGCTGGTCTTTGAGTTTTCTAAGGGTGCGGGCAATGACTTCCGGGTTGCTGGCCGCTTCGCCTTTTGGCGAAATACTGTGGTATTGCTCAGCGGTGTTTGCGAGGTTCAGGAACTGGCTGAACGCGCGGGCAACAGGCAACAGCTCATCGTTGGACAGGTTCTGCAGGGTGGTGAGCAGCTCCTGACGATTGGCCTCGTTACCTGCACGGGAAGATTTGGACAGCTTGCGGATGGTTTCAACGCGATCGAGGATATTCTCCCCCAGCGCATCTTTGATGGTATCTCCAAGCACTTTGCCGAGCATACTGACATTACTACGCAACGCGGAATATTGTTCGTTCATAAAAACCCAGTCACCCCATCATTTTTGTTTATGCCCAATCGAAAATCTTTTGGACATTATTTTGTCATCTCCCTTTATAAAGCCACGTAAAACCCCCGTCGTCAATTGCTGCGAAAACGGTTCAGCAAACGAATAAATGCGGACAATTTACTAAATTTAATTCGCTTCGCGTCAGATAAGAGATGCTTATGGGAATGTGACGGAGATCGCGGGATTTTCCCCTCCCAGACGGGAGGGGGAAACGTCATTAATGCCAGCAGAAGTGATGCACAACCTGGGTAATCAGTTCTCGGGTGGGCTTGATAAAGCGGGTTTCCAGATATTCATCCGGCTGGTGCGCCTGGTTGATCGAACCGGGGCCAAGGACCAGCGTCGGACAAAGCGTCTGGATAAACGGCGCCTCGGTGCAGTAGTTCACGACGTCGGTTTTCTCGCCGAGCAGCTTTTCCACCACTTCGACCAGCTGATGGTCCGGCGGACATTCATAACCCGGAATCGGCGGGTGCAGTTCGGAGACCGTCAGACGGCCCGGCCAGCGCTCGCTCACCGGGGCCAGCGCTTCGGTCAGCAAGCCATCCAGATCGCTCAGGGTCATGCCCGGCAGGGGGCGGATGTCCATATGCAGTTCGCAACAGGCGCAGATACGGTTAGAGGCATCGCCGCCGTGCAGGCTGCCGAGGTTCAGGGTCGGATACGGCACGGTGAACGCGTCGTAGTGGTAACGTTCTTTCAGGGCGTCGCGCAGGGTCATGATGCGGCCGATGGCATCGTGCATCAGCTCAATGGCGTTGACGCCGCGCGCCGGATCGCTGGAGTGGCCGGACTGGCCCAGCACGCGGACTGCGGTAGAAATATGACCTTTGTGCGCGCGGATCGGCTGCAAGGAGGTAGGTTCACCGATAATGGCGCAATCCGGGCGAATCGCCGTATTTTCAGAGAAATAGCGCGCGCCTGCCATACTGGTCTCTTCATCGGCTGTTGCCAGTATATAGAGCGGCTTTTTAAGCGTTGTCACGTCGACGTCACGCAGCGCGTCGAGGATAAAGGCGAAGAAGCCTTTCATGTCGGCGGTGCCCAGACCGTAAAGCTTGTTGTCATGCTCGGTCAGGGTGAACGGGTCGCGGGTCCAGCGGCCATCATCAAACGGCACGGTGTCGGTATGACCGGCAAGCAGCAGGCCGCCCGCACCGGTTCCGGTGCTGGCGAGCAGGTTAAATTTGTGACGTGTTCCGGGGACGGGCTGAATCTCAACGTTAAACCCAAGATCGCTGAACCACCCCGCCAGCAGATTGATTAAAGACTCATTGCTCTGATCCAGCGATTCTTCGGTCGCACTGATGGAGGGTGTGGCAATCAGGGCGCGGTAGATCTCGATAAATGGCGGTAAATTCATTTTCATTGTTGACACACCTTAGGTCGTGATAGTATCAATATTCATGCAATAAATGTGAATAAAAATACATTAACGTTGAGCATAAAGGAACCCGATGTTGAATACGCTGATTGTAGGCGCTAGCGGTTATGCGGGCGCAGAGCTTGTGAGCTACGTGAATCGCCATCCACATATGACCATAACCGCTTTGACCGTGTCAGCGCAAAGCAATGATGCAGGAAAGTTAATTTCCGAATTGCATCCGCAGCTTAGGGGCATTGTCGATTTGCCGCTGCAGCCGATGTCCGACATCAGCGCGTTCATCGACGGCGTCGACGTGGTGTTTTTAGCCACCGCGCACGAGGTCAGTCACGACCTGGCGCCACAGTTCCTGGCTGCCGGCTGCGTGGTGTTCGACCTCTCCGGCGCGTTCCGTGTTAACGACGGCGCGTTTTACGAAAAATATTACGGCTTCACCCATCAGCATCCGGCGCTGCTTGAAAAAGCGGTGTATGGCCTGGCGGAGTGGAGCGCAGACAAACTGAAAGAAGCCGATCTGATTGCCGTGCCGGGCTGTTATCCCACGGCGGCGCAGCTCTCCCTGAAGCCGCTTATCGACGCAGGCTTGCTGGATCTGAACCAGTGGCCGGTGATTAACGCTACCAGCGGTGTCAGTGGAGCAGGTCGCAAAGCCGCAATCTCTAACAGCTTCTGTGAAGTGAGCCTTCAGCCGTATGGCGTGTTTAATCACCGCCATCATCCGGAAATCACCACCCATCTGGGCGCGGACGTCATCTTTACGCCGCACCTGGGCAACTTCCCGCGTGGGATCCTCGAAACCATTACCTGCCGCCTGAAACCGGGCGTAACTAAAGAGCAGGTCGGCGAGGCGTTTACTCAGGCCTATGCGGATAAACCGCTGGTGCGTCTGTATGACAAAGGCATGCCGGCGCTGAAAAACGTGGTCGGCCTGCCGTTCTGCGATATCGGCTTTGCCGTGCAGGGCGAGCACCTGATTGTGGTCACCGCAGAAGATAACTTACTTAAAGGCGCTGCTGCCCAGGCAATGCAGTGCGCAAATATTCGTTTCGGCTTCCCTGAAGCGCAGTCTCTTATTTAAGGTGTGATGATGAACCCATTAATTATCAAACTCGGTGGTGTACTGCTGGACAGCGAAGAAGCGCTGGAGCGTCTGTTCACGGCGCTGGTGAACTATCGCGAATCACACCAACGCCCGCTGGTGATTGTGCACGGCGGCGGCTGCGTGGTGGATGAGCTGATGAAAGGGCTCAACCTGCCGGTGAAAAAGAAAAATGGCCTGCGCGTGACGCCTGCCGATCAGATTGACATCATCACCGGCGCGCTGGCGGGTACGGCAAACAAAACGCTGCTGGCATGGGCGAAGAAACACCACATCGCGTCTGTGGGCCTTTATTTGGGCGATGGCGACAGCGTGAAAGTGACCCAGCTCGACGAAGAACTCGGACACGTTGGACTGGCGCAGCCAGGTTCGCCTAAGCTGATTAATACCCTGCTGGAAGGCGGTTTCCTGCCGGTGGTGAGCTCTATCGGTGTGACCGAAGAGGGCGACCTGATGAACGTCAATGCGGACCAGGCGGCCACCGCGCTGGCGGCAACGCTAGGTGCAGACCTGATTTTGCTCTCCGACGTGAGCGGCATTCTGGACGGCAAAGGCCAGCGTATCGCGGAAATGACCGCCGCGAAGGCCGAGCAGCTGATTGATCAGGGGATTATCACCGACGGCATGATCGTCAAAGTAAACGCCGCACTGGATGCTGCACGCACGCTGGGTCGCCCGGTGGATATCGCCTCATGGCGTCACGCGGAGCAGCTCCCGGCGCTGTTTAACGGCACGCCGATTGGCACGCGTATTTTAGCCTAAGTTTTTATTGAATGACCGTAGGCCGGGTAAGCGTAGCGCCACCCGGCGGAACTAACGAATAAAGGAAGCATGTTATGGCACTTTGGGGTGGGCGTTTTACACAGGCAGCGGATCAGCGGTTCAAACAGTTCAACGACTCTTTGCGCTTCGATTACCGCCTGGCCGAACAGGATATTATCGGCTCTGTGGCCTGGTCCAAAGCGCTGGTCACCGTGGGTGTACTGACCGCCGATGAACAGCTGCAGCTGGAAGAGGCGCTGAATAATCTGCTGGAAGAGGTGCGTCTGGATCCGCAGCAAATCCTGCAAAGCGATGCCGAAGACATTCACAGCTGGGTGGAAAGCAAACTGATCGACAAAGTCGGTCAGTTGGGTAAAAAGCTGCATACAGGCCGTAGCCGTAACGACCAGGTCGCGACCGACTTAAAGCTGTGGTGTAAAGATACCGTTGGCGAACTGCTTACGGTCAACCGTCAGCTGCAGAGCGCACTGGTGGAAACCGCACAGAATAACCAGGACGCGGTGATGCCGGGTTATACCCATCTGCAGCGTGCGCAGCCGGTGACCTTTGCGCACTGGTGTCTGGCCTACGTTGAGATGCTGGCGCGTGATGAAAGCCGTCTGCAGGATACCCTGAAGCGTCTGGACGTGAGCCCACTGGGCAGTGGTGCGCTGGCCGGTACGGCGTATGAAATCGACCGTGAACAGCTGGCAGGCTGGCTGGGCTTTGCCTCCGCCACCCGTAACAGCCTGGACAGCGTGTCCGACCGCGACCACGTGCTGGAACTGCTCTCAAATGCGTCTATCGGTATGGTGCATCTGTCGCGCTTCGCTGAAGACCTGATCTTCTTCAACTCTGGCGAAGCGGGCTTCGTCGAGCTGTCCGATCGCGTGACCTCCGGCTCTTCACTTATGCCGCAGAAGAAAAACCCGGATGCGCTGGAGCTGATCCGCGGTAAGTGTGGCCGTGTACAGGGCGCGCTGACGGGCATGATGATGACCCTGAAAGGGCTGCCGCTGGCATACAACAAAGATATGCAGGAAGACAAAGAAGGGCTGTTCGACGCGCTCGACACCTGGCTGGACTGTCTGCATATGGGCGCGCTGGTGCTGGACGGCATTCAGGTGAAACGTCCGCGCTGCCAGGAAGCGGCGCAGCAGGGCTATGCGAACTCTACCGAACTGGCAGATTATCTGGTGACGAAAGGCGTTCCGTTCCGTGAAGCGCACCATATTGTGGGCGAAGCGGTGGTAGAAGCGATTCGTCAGGGTAAACCTCTGGAAGATCTGGCGCTTGCCGATCTGCAGAAGTTCAGCGCGGTTATCGGGGATGATGTGTATCCGATTCTGGCGCTACAGTCCTGCCTGGACAAGCGTGCAGCGAAAGGCGGCGTGTCGCCTAAGCAGGTGGCGCAGGCGATTGCGGATGCGAAAAACCGGTTAGTTTGAACCGTGTGGGCTGGTGCCCTCTCTCACACGGAGAGGGAGAAAAACGAAGCCTGGCTTAGCGCCGGGCTTTTTTACGCAAAAAAAAGCGGACCACGGGGTCCGCAAAAGTTCACGTTGGCTTTAGTTGTTCGAGTTTTGAGAGAAACTCGCTGACGGTGCGGGGACGTCAAGGGTCAAACACGTGCCGCCTCGTCTATGTGGCGTATTATTCAACAGAATGCTTGATAGGGATAATCGTTCGTTGCTATGCTATCTATCGCCATGAACTATCGTGGCGACGGAGGATGAATAATGAATATTCGTGATCTTGAATACCTGGTAGCGTTAGCCGAGCATCGTCACTTTCGCCGCGCGGCAGATTCCTGCCACGTCAGCCAGCCCACGCTGAGCGGTCAGATCCGCAAGCTGGAAGACGAGCTGGGCGTGATGCTGCTGGAGCGCACCAGTCGTAAGGTTCTGTTCACACAGGCAGGTCTTCTGCTGGTGGATCAGGCGCGCACCGTGCTGCGCGAGGTCAAAGTGCTCAAGGAAATGGCAAGCCAGCAGGGGGAGGCGATGTCAGGCCCACTGCATATTGGCCTGATCCCAACCGTTGGCCCGTATCTGCTGCCGCAAATCATTCCTATGCTGCACCAGACGTTCCCGAAACTCGAAATGTATCTGCATGAAGCGCAAACCCATCAGCTGCTGGCGCAGTTAGATAGCGGCAAGCTCGACTGTGCAATTCTGGCGCTGGTGAAAGAGAGTGAAGCCTTTATTGAAGTGCCGCTGTTCGATGAGCCGATGATGCTGGCGATCTATGAAGATCACCCGTGGGCGAACCGCGATCGCGTACCGATGTCCGATCTGGCCGGTGAAAAGCTGCTGATGCTGGAGGATGGTCACTGCCTGCGGGATCAGGCAATGGGCTTCTGCTTCGAAGCGGGTGCTGATGAGGATACCCATTTCCGCGCAACCAGCCTGGAAACGCTGCGTAATATGGTCGCGGCGGGAAGTGGAATCACGCTGTTGCCTGCACTGGCGGTACCGCGCGAGCGTAAACGTGATGGCGTGGTCTATCTGCCGTGCATTAAGCCGGAGCCGCGTCGTACCATTGGCCTGGTGTATCGCCCGGGCTCGCCGCTGCGCAGCCGCTATGAGCAGCTGGCAGAGGCCATCCGTAGTTCAATGGATGGCCATTTCGACAGCGCGTTAAAACAGGCGGTTCAGACCGTTTAGTGCCGCAACCCGATAGGCTTCTGCCATGGTCGGGTAGTTGAAGGTGGTGTTAACGAAGTACTCAATGGTGTTACCACCACCTTTTTGCTCCATTATCGCCTGGCCGATATGAATGATTTCCGCGGCGCGTTCACCAAAGCAGTGAATCCCGAGGATCTCTTTGGTCTCGCGATGGAACAAAATCTTCAGCGTACCTACGCTCATCCCCACGATTTGCGCGCGCGCCAGATGTTTAAACTGGGCACGACCCACCTCGTATGGCACCTTCATTGCCGTCAGCTGCTGCTCGGTTTTACCCACAGAGCTGATTTCCGGAATAGTATAAATGCCCGTCGGGATATCTTCGATCAGATGTGCGGTGGCCTCACCTTTCACCAGCGCCTGCGCGGCAATGCGCCCCTGGTCGTAAGCCGCTGACGCCAGGCTCGGGTAACCAATCACATCACCTACCGCGTAAACGTGCGGCAGCGCGGTCTGGTACATGCTGTTGACCTTCAGCTGACCACGGCTATCGGTCTCAAGGCCGATATTTTGCAGCTGCAGTGAGTCGGTATTACCGGTACGGCCGTTGGCGTACAGCAAACAGTCGGCTTTCAATTTTTTGCCTGACTTCAGGTGCATAATCACGCCGTCATCGCAGCCTTCGATCTTCTCGTACTCTTCGTTGTGGCGAATCACCACGCCGCTATTCCAGAAGTGGTACGAGAGAGAGTCTGACATCTCCTGATCGAGGAACGCCAGCAGGCGATCGCGGGTATTGATCAGATCAACTTTGACCTCCATACCCCGGAAGATCGACGCATATTCGCAGCCAATCACCCCCGCACCATAAATAATCACATGACGGGGTTCGTGGTGCAGGCTCAGGATGGAGTCGCTGTCGTAGACGCGCGGATGCGAGAAGTCTACATCCGTCGGATGGTACGGGCGTGAACCACAGGCAATCACAAATTTTTCAGCGGTGATGGTCTCAACCGAACCGTCGTGGCACTCCAGAGCCAGAGTGTGTTCATCTACAAAGTGCGCGTTGCCCTGCAAAATTTCACAGTGGTTACGCTCATAAAAACCCTGACGCATGCGCGTCTGCTGGTTAATGACGGTATCCGCGTGATTCAGGATGTCGGCAAAGGAGGAACGAAGAAGTCGGGAGTGGTCGCTGTAAAGAGGGTTTTGGTTAAATTCAATGATGCGGCTAACGGCATGGCGAAGGGCTTTGGAAGGGATGGTGCCCCAGTGGGTGCAACCGCCGCCGACATTATGGTAGCGCTCAATGACCGCTACTCTGGCTCCCTGTTTCACCAGACCCATAGCAGCACCTTCGCCGCCGGGGCCGGAACCAATAACTATTGCGTCGTAATCGTAGGAATGTGGCATGGCAAGGCTTACCTGTTCTTATACATAAAAGCAACAGAATCATAACATCATTGCCAGAGTAACCCAATTATCGTTGTGCTTTTTTCGGGCAGTGGAGCACAAACCGCACGTAAACAATCATTCACAAAGCAGAGCAAACAGATTAATTTTATTCTCTGGTATAGTGCCATCAGGCCTTTGGAAGGATTCAACTATCGTGATGGGCGTAAGAGCACAACAAAAAGAGAAAACACGGCGTTCGCTGGTGGAAGCCGCATTCAGTCAACTGAGTGCTGAGCGAAGTTTTGCCAGCCTGAGCCTGCGCGAAGTCGCACGCGAGGCCGGGATTGCGCCAACGTCCTTCTATCGTCATTTCCGTGATGTGGATGAACTGGGTCTGACCATGGTCGACGAGAGCGGGCTGATGCTGCGCCAGCTTATGCGGCAGGCACGTCAGCGTATCGCTAAAGGCGGCAGTGTGATCCGCACTTCCGTGTCGACCTTTATGGAGTTTATCGGCAATAACCCTAACGCGTTTCGCCTGCTGCTGCGCGAGCGTTCAGGAACATCGGCTGCGTTTCGTGCCGCTGTCGCGCGTGAAATTCAGCATTTCATCGCGGAACTTGCCGACTATCTTGAAATCGAAAACCATATGCCGCGCGCGTTTACGGAAGCACAGGCCGATGCGATGGTCACTATCGTCTTTAGTGCCGGTGCCGAGGCGCTGGATGTGAGCATTGAACAACGCAAACAACTCGAAGAGCGGCTGGTATTGCAGCTGCGTATGATTTCTAAGGGTGCGTACTACTGGTATCGCCGCGAACAAGAGAAGTTGGCACATCAAATCGTAGAATGAAGGTGAGTAATGAAACAGTCAGGTCAGGATAAAGGTACGTTGTTGCTGGCATTGATCGCTGGCTTATCTATTAATGGCACGTTTGCGGCGATTTTCAGCTCAATCGTACCTTTCTCGATTTTCCCGCTCATTGCGCTGGTGCTGACGGTCTACTGCCTGCATCAACGCTATCTGAATCGCACCATGCCGGTGGGATTACCGGGGCTGGCCGCGGCCTGTTTTATTTTGGGCGTTCTGCTGTTTAGCACCGTGGTGCGTGCAGAGTACCCGGATATCGGCTCTAACTTCTTGCCTGCGGTGCTTTCCGTGGCGTTGGTATTCTGGATTGGCTCACGTATGCGTAGCCGTAAGCGCCAGTTGCCGGAGTAGGTGGGGTTTATAGGGCAGGTAAGCGAAGCGCCACCTGCCTGACACTCCTGATAATTACTTCGCCGTTAGCAGGACACCGCACTCCATATGGTGCGTATACGGGAACTGATCGAACAGCGCCAGACGTTCAACCTTGTGCGTTTGGCTTAACGTTTCGAGATTCTTGCACAGCGTTTCCGGGTTGCAGGAAATGTACAAAATTCGCGGATACGCCTGCACCATCTTCTCGGTTTCGCTGTCCAGACCACTGCGCGGCGGATCGACAAAAATCGTCTCGCACTGGTAGCTCTTCAAATCGATTCCCTGCAGGCGGTTAAATTCACGTACGCCATTCATAGCCTGAGTAAATTCTTCTGCGGCCATACGAACGATCTGCACATTGTCGATATGGTTGGCAGCGATGTTGTACTGCGCGGCAGCAACGGACGGCTTGGCGATCTCAGTCGCCAGTACGCGCTCAAAGTTACGCGCCAGCGCCAGCGAAAAGTTACCGTTACCGCAGTACAGTTCAAGCAGATCGCCCGTTGACCCTTCTGTCGCCTTAAGCGCCCACTCCAGCATCTGCACATTCATCGCGGCGTTCGGCTGAGTGAAGCTGTTTTCCACCTGACGATAGACCATCTCTTTCCCCGCCACCGGCAGACGCTCGTCGACGTAATCCTGATCCAGCATGATTTTGGTTTTGGTTGCACGGCCAATCAGATGAACATTGATGTTCTGCGCGCGGAGGGCATCACGCAGGGCTTCAGCTTGTTCGCGCCATTCATCGTTCAGGGCTTTGTGGTACAGCAGTGAAACAATGGCCTGGTTGCTTTGGGTGGTCAGGTAGTCAATTTGGAACAGCTTATTACGCAGGATCGGATTGTTGCGCACGCCGTCCATCGTCAGCGCCATCAGTTGGTTAATGAGCTCACTCGCCGCCGGGAAGCTGTCCACACGAATGCGGGATTTCGTCTGCTGATCGAAAATGATGTGGTACAGGTCGTCACCGTCATGCCAGATGCGGAACTCGGCGCGCATGCGGTAGTGGCTGACAGGCGAGCGGAACACCTCGGGAACGGGCGCGTTGAAAGGCGTCATCATACTTTGCAGGCGGACAACTTTTTCTGCCAGCTGTGCGTCGTACTGTTCTGTCGGGAGGTGTTCGGGGGTCATGATACGTCCTGAGTGATAAAGAATTACGCGGGGATTGTAGGCATTGTTATGGGGATGTCCAGAGTTAATGGCTCATAGCTGTCTGGACATCTATACGTGTCTAATTGTAGCATTCTGTTTCCGGTCTCCTGAGAGTGAATAGGGAATCCAGTGTAAATCTGGAGCTGACGCGCAGCGGTAAAGATTGGCGGGATGAACGTTGTAGACACTGTGAAAGCGGGAAGTCTTCATCCATTAAACGCCACCTAGCCCGAAGACCTGCCGGGATCACGTCGCATTTGGTTTCATCATCGCGTGCTATAGATGAGGCCTGCGGCATCCTTCTTATATTATGGATGCTTTAACAATGATTAAAAAAGTATCGCTGTTGACGGCACTGTCCGTCACGGCATTTTCGGGTTGGGCGCAGAATAGCGCTGACTCGCTGGTAGTGACTGCAAACCGCTTTGAGCAACCTGTTAATACCGTTCTGGCACCCACGTCAGTAGTGACCCGTGAAGATATTGATCGCTGGCAATCAACGACGGTCATCGATGTCATGCGCCGCCTGCCGGGTGTAGATACCGCGCAAAACGGTGGAATGGGGCAACTTTCTTCACTCTTTATTCGTGGCACTAACTCCAGCCATGTTCTTATCCTCGTCGACGGGATCCGACTTAACCAGGCAGGTGTGACAGGGTCGTCCGATCTCAGCCAGTTCCCTATCGCGTTGGTACAGCGCATCGAATACATTCGGGGTCCGCGTTCTGCGGTTTACGGTTCAGATGCGATTGGCGGTGTGGTGAACATCATTACCACGCGAGCGAAGGACGGCACGACGCTGAATGCTGGCGTTGGATCGCACGGTTATCAAAATTACGGCGGCAGCACTCAACAAACGTTAGGTGATAGCACGCGCGTGACGCTGGCAGGTGATTACACCTATACCAAAGGCTTTGACGTGGTGGCGGACGGTAACAACGGTGGCCTTGCCCAGACCGATCGCGATGGCTACATGAATAAAACGATCTACGGTGCGCTGGAGCATGCGTTCTCTGAACAATGGAGTGGCTTCGTACGCGGGTATGGCTACAGCAACCGTACTGCCTATGACGGTTATTACAGCTCCTTTACGCCTGATGTGCTGCTCGATACCCGTCAGTTATATAGCCAGACCTGGGACGCCGGACTGCGCTTTAACGAGGACATCTTCCATTCACAACTGCTCTCCAGTTACAGCCACAGTAAAGACTATAACTACGATCCGCATCTTGGGCGTTATGACTCCACGGCTACGCTGGATGAAATCAAACAGTACAACGTCCAGTGGACTAACGCCGTGGACGTTGGGCATGGCAATATCGGTGCGGGTGTCGACTGGCAGAAGCAGAGTACGGAACCTAACACCAACTACGTGTCGAATGGATACGACATTCGCAATACAGGCCTCTACCTGACTGCGCTACAGAAGTTTGGTGATGTTACGCTGGAAGGTGCAGCACGCAGCGACGATAACTCACAATTTGGTCGCCATGGAACCTGGCAGAGCAGTGCGGGCTGGGAGTTTATTGACGGTTACCGCTTCATTGCTTCTTATGGCACGGCCTATAAAGCACCGAATCTCGGGCAGCTGTACGGCTTCTACGGCAATGACCGTCTTGATCCTGAAGAGAGCAAGCAGTGGGAAGGTGCGTTTGAAGGTCTTACTGCAGGGGTGAGCTGGCGCGTGTCGGCGTATCGTAACGATGTTGATAACCTGATCGACTTCAATAATAACCTTCAGGAGTATTACAACGTTGGCAAAGCACGAATTAAAGGTGTTGAAGCTACCGCCTCGTTTGATACTGGCCCGGTCATGCATACTGTTGGTTATGACTATGTTGATGCGCGTAATGCGGCAACAGACCAGCTACTGGATCGCCGCGCTAAACAGCAGGTGAAGTATCAGCTCGATACGCAGATTTATGATTTTGACTGGAGTCTGACTTATCACTATTTGGGCACGCGTTACGATACCGACTTCGGTACCTATCCTAGTCAGAAGGTTAAGATGGGCGGTGTAAGCCTGTGGGATGTCGCAGTTTCATATCCTGTCACCTCACACCTGACAGTTCGTGGTAAAATAGCTAACCTGTTCGATAAAGATTACGAGACAGTTTATGGCTATCAAACTGCAGGGCGAGAATACAACTTGTCTGGCAGCTACACCTTCTGATCCGCGTCCCACCGTGCTGGTATTTGATTCCGGCGTCGGTGGGCTTTCGGTCTATGACGAGATTCGGCACCTCCTGCCGGATCTCCATTACATCTATGCTTTCGATAACGTCGCTTTTCCTTATGGGGAAAAGAGTGAAGACTTTATTGTTGAGCGTGTGGTTGAAATCGTTACCGCGGTACAACAGCGCTATCCTCTGGCACTGGCGGTCATTGCCTGTAATACGGCGAGCACGGTCTCCCTTCCTGCGTTGCGCGAAAAATTTCCGTTCCCGGTTGTGGGCGTAGTTCCGGCAATAAAACCGGCGGCGCGTCTGACAGCGAACGGCATTGTCGGACTACTGGCAACCCGTGGCACCGTGAAACGTCCTTATACGCGTGAACTTATCGATCGCTTTGCCAATGAATGCCAGATTGCCATGTTGGGTTCCGCTGAGCTTGTGGAGATGGCGGAAGCGAAGCTGCACGGAAAGGCGGTATCGCTTGAAGACCTGCGCCGCATCCTTCGTCCATGGCTGCGGATGCCGGAGCCTCCGGATACGGTCGTATTGGGTTGTACCCACTTTCCACTCTTACAGGAAGAATTGTTAGAGGTTCTGCCGGAGGGAACGCGTCTGGTAGATTCTGGCGCAGCCATTGCGCGTCGTACAGTCTGGCTGCTGGAGCATGAAGCGCCGGATGCAAAGTCGGCGGATGCAAATATCGCTTTTTGTATGGCAATAACAAAAGAAACTGAACAACTTTTACCCGTCTTGCGCCGTTATGGGTTTGAAACGCTCGAAAAACTAGCGCTGTAGCACGGTTTTGAGCAAAAAAGAGACGGTTGAAAGTTTTTTTTAAAAGAGGGGTTGTCAACGTCTGAGAACTCCCTATAATGCGCCTCCACTGACACGGAACAACGGCTTGCAGGCCGCCGGGTTAGCGGGGTTCAGAGATGAACGCCAACAGAGAAAAGTGAAAATAATCGCTTGACTCTGAATGAGGAAAACGTATTATACGGGACCTCGCAACGGTGAGCGAAAGCCGCGTTGCACTGCTCTTT
>NZ_JBAKHK010000118.1:0-280 GCF_036903355.1 Enterobacter sp. UNJFSC 003 | reverse complement strand
GATAAAGCATGACGCCTGTATTAAACAGGCTTTTTACCGATGGCGCATCGCGCACCAGCCGCCAGCAGATTAAGCCCACCAGCCCGTAAGCCAGCAGAATATCGCCGTCCCAGAACAATAAACCGTGAATAAAACCCAGCAAGACTAACAGCGTTAACCGCGACTGGATCCAGCGTCTGCCACGGGGCAGCAACATTTGCAGGCCCGCACCAAACAGCAGCGCAAAAAGCGTGAGGAATTTCACCTGGCCGACGAGATCAAGAAATGCCCAGGTCCATGC
>NZ_JBAKHK010000117.1:0-281 GCF_036903355.1 Enterobacter sp. UNJFSC 003 | reverse complement strand
ATCCTAACGAGAATCTGACAACCGTTATGCCTGAACAATATCGTTATACGCTGCCCGTCAAAGCGGGTGAGCAGCGTCTGCTGGGCGAGTTAACCGGCGCTGCCTGTGCGACGCTGGTAGCGGAAATTGCCGAACGTCACGCCGGTCCGGTGGTACTCATTGCACCAGATATGCAAAATGCTCTGCGTTTGCATGATGAAATCAGCCAGTTTACCGATCAAATGGTGATGAATCTGGCGGACTGGGAAACTCTTCCCTACGACAGTTTTTCGCCTCATCAG
>NZ_JBAKHK010000116.1:0-281 GCF_036903355.1 Enterobacter sp. UNJFSC 003 | reverse complement strand
CGTCAACGCCCAGCGCCTGTAAGCAACGTTGGGCATCCTGCGCCATTTGCAGGTAATCAATCATGCCGTTGCGGCGGGGCCACTGACCGAGGCAGAGGTTTTCCGCCACTGTCAGCCCTTCCACCAGACTTAACTCCTGATAAACCGCGCGCACCCCCAGTTCAGCGGCACGGCGAGTCAGCGTAGCTTCGTCACCTTCCAGTCGCGTCTCGCCAATCCAGATATCACCGCTATCCGGGCGTTCGCTGCCGGTAAGCATTCGAATGAGAGTCGATTTGCCC
>NZ_JBAKHK010000115.1:0-281 GCF_036903355.1 Enterobacter sp. UNJFSC 003 | reverse complement strand
ATACCAGAATCGGGATCCAAAGCGATCGCTTGCTTTTCTTGCTTATCGCGTAATCAGTCATGTGTTGCGGTCTTCCTGTGTCGCTACTGCTTATCGGCTAATTATCCTGCGTCTTGAGCGCAACAAAGCGGGGAAAAGACGCGGATTACGGTGCTACCTCTGACGTTAGGCGAAAATATCAACGCCGCTGTTGCCTGTTACACGCCCTTGTAAAGAGACGGGAACCGGAAGCGTATCGTCGTCTTCCCCCGCCAGAGGTTCATGGTTTGCTGTGCGTTGGC
>NZ_JBAKHK010000114.1:0-282 GCF_036903355.1 Enterobacter sp. UNJFSC 003 | reverse complement strand
ACTTCGCGAAGCGCCTGAAATGAAGTATGTCTTTATTGAAAAACATCAGGCTGAGTTCAGCATCAAAGCAATGTGCCGCGTGCTCCGGGTGGCCCGCAGCGGCTGGTATACGTGGTGTCAGCGGCGGACAAGGATAAGCACGCGTCAGCAGTTCCGCCAACACTGCGACAGCGTTGTCCTCGCGGCTTTTACCCGGTCAAAACAGCGTTACGGTGCCCCACGCCTGACGGATGAACTGCGTGCTCAGGGTTACCCCTTTAACGTAAAAACCGTGGCGGCAAG
>NZ_JBAKHK010000113.1:0-286 GCF_036903355.1 Enterobacter sp. UNJFSC 003 | reverse complement strand
TAGGAATATATTTAGAACGTTACAAAAGAGAAGGTTCGGATAGGGTATTTAGAGAGGAATCAGGTGTGCTAGTGGCCCTTTGTTGATCGTTCACCAAAGGACCCAATAATAGACTCAATCTTCCTTCGGCAAGCACTGCAAATGCCCGTGCCGCACGCCGCGCTGGGCGATAACGTCATCGGCAAAATGCTGCACGTCACCCATGTCACCTTTCAACACGGCGATTTCCAGACAGTCGTCGTGGTTGATGTGCACATGCAGCGTGGCGACGGAGAGGTCGTGGTGA
>NZ_JBAKHK010000112.1:0-287 GCF_036903355.1 Enterobacter sp. UNJFSC 003 | reverse complement strand
ACCGAACTCCACGGCGTCACGGACATAATCACAATCAGCGCGAAGACGTAGAACATAATGATACGGATCGGAATGGAGTTAATCGCGCGTGGCAGTGATTTCTCCGGATCTTTGGTTTCCGCAGCTGTTGTACCTACCAGCTCAATCCCCACGAAAGCGAAAACCGCTATCTGGAATCCGGCAAAGAAGCCACTTAAACCTTTCGGGAACCAGCCGCCATCATTCCACAAATGCGCGAATGACGCTTCCACACCAGTCGGTGACTGAAAGTGCATCGCCACCATAAC
>NZ_JBAKHK010000111.1:0-292 GCF_036903355.1 Enterobacter sp. UNJFSC 003 | reverse complement strand
CCAATCTGGTTTGCCACGCCTCCGGCTGAACGCGCGGCGATTTTGCACCGCGCTGCCGTGCTAATGGAAAGCCAGATGCAGCAACTGATTGGTATTCTGGTGCGTGAAGCCGGAAAAACCTTCAGTAACGCCATTGCCGAAGTGCGTGAAGCGGTCGATTTTCTCCACTACTACGCCGGACAGGTGCGGGATGATTTCGCTAACGAAACCCACCGTCCATTAGGGCCTGTGGTGTGTATCAGTCCGTGGAACTTCCCGCTGGCTATTTTCACCGGGCAGATCGCTGCCGCAC
>NZ_JBAKHK010000110.1:0-293 GCF_036903355.1 Enterobacter sp. UNJFSC 003 | reverse complement strand
AGACGCCGAGAAGCGACGACATGATTAACTCTTCGTGAAAACCGTCGCTTTTCATGCTGCTGCCCAGCGCAATCATGACCGTAACAAATGAAAAATTGACGGACTGAATTGAGAGTAGGCCAGAACCGACGATGCCGTAGCGGTTTACTTGTAACCAGGTACCAATACCAGAGGCGATCATCGCCATAGAAACAAGATAGGCAGTTGTTTCAGCGGAAAGCTGTAAGGCCGCACCCACGATTAACGCGGGGGTTACCAACGGAACGAAAATTGCCAACAGATGGGTAATGTCA
>NZ_JBAKHK010000010.1:0-111637 GCF_036903355.1 Enterobacter sp. UNJFSC 003 | reverse complement strand
GGTGCATCCGGGAGGATTCGAACCTCCGACCGCTCGGTTCGTAGCCGAGTACTCTATCCAGCTGAGCTACGGATGCAAAATGGCGGTGAGGCGGGGATTCGAACCCCGGATGCAGCTTTTGACCGCATACTCCCTTAGCAGGGGAGCGCCTTCAGCCTCTCGGCCACCTCACCACACAACGCCTCTTTCGAGTGCTTCGAGTAACTCGTTAAGAGCTTCTCGTCGCTGCGTGGCGCATATATTACTTTCTGGGACTTATAAGTCAAACAATTTTCCACAACCTTTTATCGTTTGCACAAATCACACGCAATTCGCATGTAAAAGCCGCAAAGAGGGTGTTTTATAAGCGGATTTTGCAGACATCTTCACAGAAAACTTGCGCGAGAAGCGTGGTGTCATGACGAGATAACGTTGGGGGAGTGGTTAAAAACAGAGCGATTGAAATCGAATGGTAACGTTAAGCAGGAAAAATAGCGGGAGGGGTTGCGTCTCGCCCGACAGCGAGACGCGATAATATCAGTAACTGGACTGCTGGGATTTTTCAGCCTGGATACGCTGGTAGATCTCTTCACGGTGGACAGATACTTCTTTAGGGGCGTTCACACCAATACGAACCTGGTTACCCTTTACCCCTAAAACTGTCACGGTGACCTCATCCCCAATCATGAGGGTCTCACCAACTCGACGAGTCAGAATCAGCATTCTTTGCTCCTTGAAAGATTAAAAGAGTCGGGTCTCTTGTATCCCGGCATTATCCATCATATAACGCCAAAAAGTAAGCGATGACAAACACGTAAAGTGTAAGCAGTCACGGCATCACATTCTGTTAAACGTAAGTTTAGCCGATATACACAAACTCAACCTGACTTTATCGTTATCGATAGCGCAGTGAACAAGACGCCATAACGAGGTCGTTACGGCGTCTGTTTGTGCTTTGTAGTTTTTACAGTTTCGCACTTACCCAGCTTTCAACGCTGGCCAATGCTGCAGGAAGTGCCGCCGCATCCGTACCACCAGCTTGCGCCATGTCCGGACGACCGCCACCTTTGCCGCCCACCTGCTGAGCGACCATACCAATCAATTCCCCTGCTTTAACGCGGTCGGTCACATCCTTAGAAACGCCCGCAATCAGAGAAACCTTACCGTCTGCCACTGTCGCCAGCACGATAACCGTTGAACCGAGTTGGTTCTTCAGATCGTCGACCATAGTACGCAGCATCTTAGGCTCAACACCGGCCAGATCGCTGACCAGAAGCTTAACACCCTTAATGTCTACCGCTTTGCTGGAGAGGTTTGCACTCTCCTGCGCTGCCGCCTGCTCTTTCAGCTGCTGCAGCTCTTTTTCCAGCTGGCGGGTACGATCCAGCGCAACACGCACTTTCTCGCCCAGGTTCTGGCTATCGCCTTTCAGCAACTGCGCGATATCGTGCAGTTGGTCGCTCTGCGCATGCAGGCTGGCAATCGCACCTTCACCGGTTACCGCTTCGATACGACGAACGCCTGCCGCCGTACCCGATTCAGAAACGATGCGGAACAGACCGATATCACCGGTGCGCGCGGCGTGAGTACCACCGCACAGTTCGGTAGAGAAGTCGCCCATGCTCAGTACGCGAACACGTTCGTCATATTTCTCACCAAACAGCGCCATTGCACCTTTCTTCTTCGCCGCCTCGAGATCCATGATATGGGTTTCGATTGGCAGGTTACGACGAATCTGGGCATTCACCAGATCTTCCACCGCACGAATTTCAGACGGCTTCATCGCTTCAAAATGAGAGAAGTCGAAACGCAGCACTTTGTCGTTAACCAGAGAACCTTTTTGTGCAACGTGGGTACCCAGCACGTCGCGCAGGGCAGCGTGCATCAGGTGCGTTGCAGAGTGGTTCAGACGGATACGCGCACGGCGCATTTCATCAACGTTAGCCTGAACCCCCTCACCCACCTTCAGAGAACCGGAAACCAGTTTGCCCTGGTGGCCGATCGCCTGACCATATTTCTGGGTATCGGTTACGCTGAAGCTGAAACCGTTACCTTTCAGTTCGCCTTTATCGCCAACCTGACCGCCTGATTCAGCATAGAACGGCGTTTTGTCCAGAATGACAACGGCATCCTGACCCGCGCTGATGCTGTCTACGGCTTTACCGTCAACAAACAGTGCGGTCACTTTACCGGTCAGTTCCAGGCTGTCGTAACCTTTAAATTCAGACGCTCCATCAACGCGGATCATCGCGTTATAGTCTGCGCCAAAACCGCTGGACTCACGCGCACGACGGCGCTGTTCTTCCATTGCGGCTTCAAAGCCAGCTTCGTCAACTTTGATATTACGCTCTCGGCAAACGTCTGCCGTCAGGTCAACCGGGAAGCCGTAGGTGTCGTACAGGCGGAAAGCGGTTTCGCCATCCAGCGTGTCGCCTTTAAGCTTAGACAGTTCGTCGTCCAGCAGCGCCAGACCACGCTCCAGCGTACGGGCAAACTGCTCTTCTTCCGTTTTCAGAACCTGCTCAACCTGCGCCTGCTGGCGTTTCAGCTCGTCGCCGGCTGCACCCATTACGCCAACCAGTGGCCCAACGAGTTTATAGAAGAAGGTATCTTTTGCGCCCAGCATGTTGCCATGGCGGATCGCGCGACGAATGATACGACGTAGCACGTAGCCACGGTTTTCATTCGACGGGATAACGCCATCGGCAATCAGGAATGCACAAGAACGAATATGGTCTGCGATAACGCGCAGAGATTTGTTGCTGAGATCGGTCGCACCGGTCACTTCAGCCACGGACTTGATCAGCGTGCTGAACAGGTCGATGTCATAGTTGGAGTTAACATGCTGCAGAACAGCCGCGATACGCTCCAGACCCATACCGGTATCAACAGACGGCTTCGGCAGCGGCTCCATCGTACCGTCAGCCTGACGGTTGAACTGCATAAAGACGATGTTCCAGATCTCAATGTAGCGATCGCCATCTTCTTCAGCGCTGCCCGGAGGACCGCCCCAAATATGGTCGCCGTGATCGTAAAAGATCTCGGTGCACGGACCGCAAGGGCCGGTGTCGCCCATCTGCCAGAAGTTGTCAGACGCATACGGTGCGCCTTTGTTATCACCGATGCGAATAATACGCTCGCGCGGGATGCCAACCTCTTTTTCCCAGATGTCGAATGCTTCGTCATCGGTTTCATACACGGTCACCCACAGACGCTCTTTCGGCAGGTTGAACCAGTTTTCACCGGTCAGCAGTTCCCATGCATATTGAATGGCGTCGTGTTTGAAATAGTCGCCGAAGCTGAAGTTACCCAGCATTTCGAAGAAGGTATGGTGGCGCGCGGTGTAACCGACGTTTTCCAGGTCATTATGTTTACCGCCCGCACGCACGCAACGCTGTGAGGTCGTGGCGCGGGAATAATTACGCTTGTCGAGACCAAGGAATACATCCTTGAACTGGTTCATCCCGGCGTTGGTAAACAGTAAAGTCGGATCGTTGTTCGGTACCAGGGAGCTGCTGGCAACAACCTGGTGTCCCTTACTATGGAAAAAGTCGAGAAACGCCTGACGGATCTCAGCGGTGCTCTTGCTCATAATTATCCTGAAATCAAGCTAACGAAATGTCGTAGCAAGTCCGTCTCTGCACACAGTTGGACAGACCAGCTACTGGAAAAAGTGGGAATAAGATAAGTTTTCTTTAGTGGGAAGTAAAATCCCGCATGCGTTCATTCGGCAAAATTACGCCAGATATCCTGAATATCTTCCATCAGAAAGCCGCGGTAGAGCAAAAAGCGCTGAATTTTGACTTTTTCTGAAAATTCACGCGGGAGCGGTTCTCCGTATTTACGCACAGCCTGATCTCTGGCGAGTTCGCACCAGTCTGTGTCACATTCACGCATCGCTTTCTCAATAGATTCACGCGCCACGCCTTTCTGATTCAGCTCCTGGCGGATACGTGCGGGACCGTATCCTTTACGGCCTCGGCTGGCGAGAAATCGGGCCGCAAAACGCTCATCATCCAGATAGTGGTGCTCGTAGCACCAGGCAATCACGCGGTCGTAATCTTCCGCAGTAGCATCTATCTCTTCTGGCCCATTTTTACTCATTATCGGCGCGGCGAGCTTACGTCGCAGCTCTTGCTCACTGTGGTCGCGCACGGCAAGGATGCGCACCGCCCGATCCAGTAAGCGTGAGTATGCCGGTCGACGTGATGTAGGTTCACTCATAAAAAACCTGCTGGTTCAGAAATGCAAAAAGGGCCGCATCAGCAGCCCTTCATCATTAAACGAGAGAATTAAAAGTCTTCGTTCGTTTCTTCAGCACTCGCGCTATCAACCGCGAAATCTGGTTTAGAGTCCTGGTTGTTCAGCAGAAGCTCACGCACTTTCTTCTCGATCTCTTTCGCCGCAGCCGGGTTCTCTTTCAGCCAGGAGATAGCATTCGCTTTACCCTGACCAATCTTATCGCCGTTGTAGCTATACCAGGCGCCCGCTTTTTCAATCAGCTTCTCTTTCACGCCCAGGTCAACCAGCTCGCCGTAGAAGTTAATGCCTTCACCGTAGAGGATCTGGAATTCTGCCTGTTTGAACGGTGCTGCGATTTTGTTCTTCACCACCTTCACGCGGGTTTCACTACCGACCACGTTTTCACCGTCTTTTACCGCACCGATACGGCGGATATCCAGACGCACAGAGGCGTAGAACTTCAGGGCGTTACCACCGGTTGTGGTTTCCGGGTTACCGAACATCACACCAATTTTCATACGGATCTGGTTGATGAAGATCAGCAGCGTATTGGACTGCTTCAGGTTACCGGCCAGCTTACGCATCGCCTGGCTCATCATACGTGCCGCGAGGCCCATGTGAGAGTCACCGATTTCGCCTTCGATTTCCGCTTTTGGCGTCAGCGCAGCAACGGAGTCGACCACGATAACGTCAACGGCACCGGAACGTGCGAGCGCGTCACAAATTTCGAGCGCCTGCTCACCGGTATCTGGCTGAGAACACAGCAGATTATCGATATCCACGCCCAGTTTACGAGCATAGACAGGGTCCAGCGCGTGCTCGGCATCGATAAACGCACAAGTTTTACCTTCGCGCTGTGCCGCAGCAACAACCTGCAGCGTCAGGGTGGTTTTACCGGAGGATTCAGGTCCGTAGATTTCTACGATACGGCCCATTGGCAAACCGCCAGCACCCAGTGCGATATCCAGAGAAAGCGAACCGGTGGAGATGGTTTCCACGTCCATGGAACGGTCTTCACCCAGGCGCATGATGGAGCCTTTACCGAATTGTTTTTCGATTTGGCCCAGTGCTGCCGCCAACGCTTTCTGTTTGTTTTCGTCGATAGCCATTATTACTCCTGTCATACAGCAAATACGTTTACGTATTTACCGGGGTGAATTCTGTTCTGTTGATGCAATTATACTGTATGGTCATACAGTATCAAGTGTTTTGTAGAAATTGTTGCCAGAGCGTTTTTAATGCATAAACGGTTGCCTGACGACGCACGCTTTCGCGGTCACCGCTAAAGCACTCCCTACGCGTAATGCCCTCGCCTTTTGACGTGGCAAAACCAAACCAGACGGTGCCAACAGGCTTAACGTCGCTGCCGCCGTCCGGCCCTGCAATGCCGCTGATGGAGAGGGCATAATCTGCCTGCGCTTCTTTCAACGCCCCAATGGCCATCTCGATGACCACCGGTTCGCTAACCGCACCGTGCTGTTCAAGCGTAGATTCGCGTACGCCAATCATCTGCGCCTTAGCTTCATTACTGTAGGTGACAAAGCCACGTTCAAACCAGGCGGAACTGCCTGCAATATCCGTGATCACTTTGGCAACCCAGCCGCCGGTACAGGACTCAGCGGTGGTAATCGTCGCCCCACGCTGCTTCAGCGCCAGCCCTACCACTTCGCTAAGCTGCATCAATTCATGGTCAGTCATTCTCGCTCCAGGCATCAGAAAAACATGCTGCACAAGATAGCACTTTCTCGTGAGATATGGGGATGAGGTTCAGGTTTTACGAGGGCGCTTCAGAAAAAGCCGATGCTGGCGCACCGGCTCGGGTAAAGGTTATTTCATGCTGTTCGCAAGCGTGTCCACGTTGTGGCGAAACGCCTTAACGTAGGTATCAGCTACCCCGCCTTTTGCCGACAGCGCTTCCGGATAAAGCGCTCCGCCCAACTGCGCGCCCGTGGCGCTGGCAATTTGTTTTACCAGACGCGGGTCGAGCTGGTTTTCCATAAACCAGGTCTTCACGCCGTCCGCTTTGATCTGATTAATGATCTCCGCCACCTGCGCTGCGCTGGCTTCGCTCTCTGACGAGAGCCCCTGCGGTGCCATAAAGGTCACGCCGTAGGCGCGGCTGAAATAGCCGAAGGCATCATGGCTGGTCAGCACGTTACGTTTTGCCCGAGGGATTTCGCTAAAGCGCGTTTTGGCCCAGCTATCCAACTGGGTGAGCTGGGCGATATAGGGTTTTCCTGAAGCCTCCAGCGCAGCTTTATCGTCAGGATCGGCCTTCACCAGCCCCGAGAGAATATTTTGCGCGTACAGTGCCCCGTTCGCCGCGCTGTTCCACGCGTGGGGATCGGTCACGGTTTTGCCCTCTTCCTCCAGCGTATGGGTCTTCACGCCGGTCGACGCCACCACCAGCTGCCCCTTAAACCCGGAGGCTTTTACCAGGCGGTCGAGCCAGCCCTCCAGCCCCAGGCCATTTACCACAACCACATCGGCTTTGCTCAGCACAGCGCTGTCTTTCGGTGAGGGTTCGAAGGTATGCGGATCGCCGTCCGGCCCCACCAGCGTGGTGACCTTCACATGTTCGCCCCCCACCTCCTGGGTGATATCTCCCAGTATTGAAAAACTTGTCACTACGTTGAGCGTTTTCGCCATTCCCCCCTGCGACATCATCCCAAGCGCAAGCGCCACGGCTACTCCGGTAAGTTTCATGATTTCCCCTTGCCTTAAAAAAGCGTACGCAGGCTGCCAGCCAGCCGGCTACGCGTGCCAAATAAAATGGAGATAAAGAACAGCGCGCTGGCGGTTAGCACGATAGATGGCCCGGCTGGCAGGCTGGCAGCCCAGGAGAGGCTTAGCCCCAGCCACGCGCAGAAAATTCCGCTGATACCTGCCGTTAATAACAAGCCGGGTAAAGTGCGTGCCCAGCAGCGTGCCGCCACGGCGGGCAACATCATCAGCCCCACGGCCATCAGCGTGCCGAGCACCTGAAAGCCAGCCACCAGGTTGAGCACCAGCAGCGCCAAAAACAGGCCGTGTAATGCACCGGGTAACCAACCGGCGTTGACCTGCAGCCAGGCGCTATCAAACGCCTCGGTCACCAGCCCGCGATAGAAAATCGCCAACGCGATCAGCGTGAAGATGCACACGCCCACCACAAACTTCGCCGCGTCGTTATCCACCGCAAGAATGGAGCCAAACAGCAGGTGCAGCAGATCGACATTTGAACCGCGCAGCGACACCAGCGTGACGCCTAGCGCCAGCGAGCCAAGATAGAACCCCGCAAAGCTGGCATCCTCTTTGAGCGGCGTGCGGCGGCTCACCAGACCGGCCACCAGCGCGACGGTAATGCCGGCAATAAATCCGCCGATGCTCATCGCCAAAAGCGACATTCCGCTAAGCAAGTACCCCACGGCAACGCCCGGTAAAATGGCGTGGGACAGCGCATCGCCCATCAGGCTCATTCGGCGCAGTTGCAGAAATACGCCCAGCGCCGTGGTACTCACGGATAACGCCAGGCAGACCACCAGCGCACGACGCATAAAACCGTAGTCGACAAAAGGTTGAAAGAAGGTATGCCAGATCATGACACCCTCACCCTCTCGGTTTTCCAGTGGGGGATGTCGGCATCCAGCCGTAACGTTTGCGGGAAGTGACGCGATACGCGTTCGCTATCATGCAGTACCGCCAGCAGGGTTTGACCCTGCATATACATCTCCATCATCAGAGCCATCAGCACGTTACAGGTCGCTTCATCAACGCCGGTAAAGGGTTCATCAAGCATCACCAGCGGGGCCTGTTGCACCAGCACGCGCGCAAAAAGCATGCGCTGAAACTGCCCGCCAGACAGTTCGTCAATGGTTGTTAGCGCCATTGACTCCAGCCCCACGCGCTCAAGCGCACGGGCAATGCGCAACCGCGTTTCACGACCAAAACCAGCAAAAAACGAAACATCCGGCCAGCAGCCCATGCTCACCACATCCTGCACGGTCAGCGGAAATTGCGCCTCCAGCGCGTGACGCTGCGCCAGCCAGCCCATCACCGGACGCTTCCCCTGCCAGCGAAAATGCCCGCTCACAGGAGGGATAAACCCGGCGAGCGTTTTCAGTAGCGTGGACTTCCCGCAGCCGTTCGCTCCGATAATGGCGGTCATGCTTCCGCGTTCAATTATTCCGGATAAAGGGCGCGTAACGGGCTGGCGATCGTAACCTGCCGTCAGTTCGCTCAATATCATCATGGCAGCGCCACCGCCCAGCGCGTCGCCAGGCCGATACACGCAATAAGCACCAGGGCCAGCAGCAGCCGGATAAGTGCGGACAGGGAGAAAAGAGAAGTAGACATCTTGATACCGATATTTATGTTATAACATAACAATAACGAAAGGTAATGAAGATGTAAATGGAAGCGGTAAAAAGGGAGTGTGGCGAAATGTTTCTGGTTCCATGCCAGGCAACGCCCGACATGGAACCAGCATATTACTGACTAAACGGCGAGGCCGCAGGCACGCGCGCTTGCGAAACCGCAAGACCCAGTTGCCATACCGCCATTGCATAGTGGGTACTGTGGTTATAGCGGGTGATGGTGTAGAAGTTCGGCATACCGAACCAGTACTGATAGCCCGTCCCGACGTCCAGGCGCAGCAGACTCACCTGATCAACATTGCCCAGCGGCTGGGTCGGCGTTAAGCCTGCGGCCATTAACTGCGCAACGCTGTATTTGGTTTTAAAGCCGTTTTCCAGACCGAATGCTTCGCCGTTCGCCTGCACGGCAACTTGGCCGCCCGGCGTCCAGCCGTGCGCTTTGAAGTAGTTCGCCACGCTGCCAATCGCATCTACCGGATCCCACAGGTTGATATGACCATCACCGTTAAAGTCGACGGCATACTGCTTATAGGACGACGGCATAAACTGACCGTACCCCATTGCACCGGCAAACGAACCTTTAAGATCCAGCGGGTCATCCTGCTCATTGCGCGCCATCAGCAGGAAGGTTTCCAGCTCGGACGAGAAATACTCGGCGCGGCGCGGGTAATTAAAGGAGAGCGTGGCCAGCGCATCGAGGATGCGGGTTTTGCCCATTACGCGGCCCCAGCGGGTCTCGACGCCAATAATCCCGACGATGATTTCCGGCGGCACGCCGTACACCTGCCACGCACGGTTAAGCGCATCTTCATATTGATTCCAGAACGCCACGCCATTTTGCACGTTGTCCGGGGTAATGAACTGTTTGCGATAGCGCAGCCACGCGCCGTTTGGCCCGGTCGGCACCTGCGCCGTCGGCGCCTGCCTGTCCATCAGGCGCAGCACGTAGTCCAGACGTTTCGCCTGCGATAAAATTTCATGCAGCTGCTGGCGGTCAAAGCCGTGTTTGCTCACCATTTTGTCGATGAACTGCTCGGCAGCCGGGTTATTCGCGAAGTCGCCCCCCATTTGCATCATATTATGCTGCGGCTCCAGCAAGAACCCTCCGGAAGGCGCGCCAGCCGTTTGTTGAGCGGCTTCAGTCTTCGGTTTGCTACTACAGGCGGACAGCAGAATAAGCGCAGGTAACAGCGCTGCATAACGACGCTTGAACATGGGACATCCATTTAACGGTTCGATAAGAACCCATTATGGTAAAGCATCCTCAACACCTCAAGGAAGTGCTACACGCCTCCCCCGCCAAATCTTTACGCACCGCAACGCAAATCTGCGCTTTTTTCGCCCGTAAAATGCGTGCCATCTCGATTAACTTTCAAAATAATCTATTTTTCTTTCACTTTGAGATCTAATTAACACTTTAAAACCTTTCAAAGTGATTATTATTAATCGCGGTTATACAAAAACAAAAATCCTGAGGAGGGAAGAATGATAGAAACCATCACCCACGGCGCCGAGTGGTTCATCGGGCTGTTTCAGAAAGGCGGAGAAGTATTCACCGGCATGGTGACCGGGATCCTGCCCCTGCTGATCAGCCTGCTCGTTATCATGAACGCGCTGATCAACTTTATCGGCCAGCACCGTATTGAACGCTTCGCCCAGCGCTGTGCGGGTAATCCGATCTCCCGTTATCTGGTCCTGCCCTGCATCGGCACCTTCGTGTTCTGCAACCCGATGACCTTGAGCCTCGGCCGCTTTATGCCAGAGAAATACAAGCCGAGCTACTACGCCGCGGCCTCTTACAGTTGCCATTCGATGAACGGCCTGTTCCCGCATATCAACCCCGGGGAGCTGTTCGTGTATCTCGGCATTGCCAGCGGCCTGACCACGCTTGGTCTGCCGCTCGGCCCGCTCGCCGTAAGCTATCTGCTGGTTGGCCTGGTCACCAACTTCTTCCGCGGCTGGGTGACGGACCTCACCACCGCCATTTTTGAGAAAAAAATGGGCATCCAGCTTGAGCAAAAAGTCCATCTTTCAGGAGCCACAGCATGAGCCGGATTCGGATTGTAAAAGGGACAGGCGGCTGGGGTGGCCCGCTGGAGCTCGACGCCACTGAAGGTAAAAAAATCGTCTATATCACCGCGGGCACACGCCCGGCGATTGTCGACAGGCTGCGCGAGCTCACCGGCTGGGAAGCCGTAGATGGTTTTAAAGAGGGCGAGCCGCCGGAAGCAGAGATCGGCGTGGCGGTGATCGACTGCGGTGGCACCCTGCGCTGCGGTATCTACCCGAAGCGGCGTATTCCCACGGTGAATATTCACTCCACCGGAAAATCTGGCCCGCTGGCGCAGTACATCCTTGAAGATATTTATGTGTCGGGGGTGAAGGAGGACAACATTACTCTGGTGAATGGCACTCCCGCGCCGCAAAAAGCCGCACCGCGCGAGTACGACACCAGCAAGAAGATCACCGAGCAGAGCGACGGGCTACTGGCAAAGGTCGGGATGGGCATGGGTTCCGCCGTGGCGGTGCTGTTCCAGTCCGGGCGCGACACCATCGACACGGTGCTGAAAACCATCCTGCCGTTTATGGCGTTCGTCTCGGCGCTGATCGGCATCATCATGGCTTCCGGCCTCGGCGACTGGATTGCCCACGGCCTTGCCCCGCTCGCCAGCCACCCGCTTGGGCTGGTGACCCTGGCGCTGATCTGCTCCTTCCCGCTGCTGTCGCCGTTCCTCGGCCCGGGCGCGGTCATTGCGCAGGTGATCGGCGTACTGATTGGCGTGCAGATTGGCCTTGGCAACATTCCTCCACACCTCGCCCTGCCCGCCCTGTTTGCCATTAACGCCCAGGCGGCATGCGACTTTATTCCCGTTGGCTTATCGCTTGCCGAAGCGCGTCAGGACACCGTCCGCGTGGGCGTGCCGTCCGTTCTGGTCAGCCGCTTCCTGACGGGCGCACCGACGGTGCTGATTGCCTGGTTTGTCTCCGGCTTTATTTATCAATAAGAGGTTCCCGCGATGAGCGTGATTTACCAGACCACCATTACCCGCATCGGCCAGAGCGCGGCCGACGCCCTCAGCGACCAGATGCTGATCACCTTCCGCGAGGGCGCACCGGCGGATATCGAAGAGTTTTGTTTTATCCACTGTCACGGCGAGCTGCACGGTGAGCTCAAGGCCGGAAGCCATCTGGAGCTGGGTGAAAGGCGCTATGCCGTCACCGCCGTTGGCGACGTAGCCGAGCAAAACCTGCGCGAGCTGGGCCACATCACCCTGCGTTTTGACGGCCAGCCGCAGGCGGAATATCCCGGCACGGTTCATGTGGACGGCCCGGTTCCGCAGGCTGTTATCCCAGGCTGCACGTTAAAATTTGTTGCGTAATTTAAGGAGAGAGATATGAGTCAGGTTGCCGTTGTCATTGGTGGAGGACAAACCTTAGGGGAGTTCCTCTGCCGTGGGCTTGCCGCAGAAGGTTACCGCGTGGCGGTTGTCGATATTCAGAGTGAAAAAGCGGCCCGCGTGGCGGACGCCATCAACACCGAGTTTGGCGAAGGGATGGCGTGGGGGTTTGGCGCCGATGCCACCAGCGAACAGAGCGTGATGGCGCTCGCCCGCGGCGTGGATGAGATTTTTGGCCGTACCGACCTGCTGGTCTACAGTGCGGGGATTGCGAAAGCGGCGTTTATCAGCGACTTCGCGCTGGGAGATTTCGACCGCTCCCTGCAGGTGAATCTGGTGGGCTATTTCCTCTGCGCGCGCGAATTTTCCCGCCTGATGATCCGCGACGGCATTCAGGGGCGCATCATTCAGATCAACTCGAAATCGGGCAAAGTGGGCAGCAAACACAACTCCGGCTACAGCGCGGCGAAGTTTGGCGGCGTGGGGCTAACGCAGTCACTGGCGCTGGATCTGGCCGAATACGGTATTACGGTTCACTCGCTGATGCTGGGCAACCTGTTGAAATCACCGATGTTCCAGTCCTTACTGCCGCAGTACGCCACCAAGCTCGGCATTAATGCCGACGAAGTGGAGCAGTATTACATCGACAAGGTGCCGTTGAAGCGCGGATGCGACTATCAGGACGTGCTGAACATGCTGCTGTTTTATGCCAGCCCGAAGGCCTCTTACTGCACGGGGCAGTCGATTAACGTCACCGGCGGGCAGGTCATGTTCTGATCGATCCGTTTCCTGACCCTCTCCCCAACGGGGAGAGGGAACACAACAAGGAGCCATCATGGTCACTGCATTCATCATCGTTGCCGCCATCGCCTGGATCTGCCAGATGGCATTTGGCGGCTGGCAAATTCATCAGTTTAACCGCGCGTTCGATGCCCTGTGCCAGAAAGGCCGCGTGGGCGTCGGGCGTTCCGGCGGACGCTTTAAACCGCGGGTGGTGGTCGCGATTGCGCTGGATGAAAACAACCGCGTTTGCGATTCGCTCATCATGCGCGGCATAACGGTATTTGCTCGTCCGACGAAAATCCAGGCGATTAACGGCATTTCGCTGCAGGAATTACAGCCTGATGTGATCTTTCCCCATGATTCACTCTGTCAGAATGCACTATCATTAGCGCTTAATCTGAAACATGGATAATTTCGTTGTGAACGCTATAAGCTTGCGAAATTATCATTTCGCAACCTAAGGAACGAAGCGCCTATGAAACCACGTCAGCGGCAGGCGGCCATTCTTGAGTATCTGCAAAAGCAGGGAAAATGCTCGGTAGAAGATTTGGCCCACTACTTTGACACCACCGGCACGACAATACGCAAGGACCTGGTATTGCTCGAAAATTCTGGCGCAGTCATTCGAACCTACGGCGGCGTGGTGCTTAACAAAGACGAAGCCGACCCGCCGATCGATCATAAAACGCTGATTAACACGCATCAGAAAGCACTGATTGCCGAATCCGCGGTGAAATTCATCCATGACGGCGACTCCATCATTCTGGATGCGGGCAGCACCGTCCTGCAGATGATCCCGCTGCTCAGCCGATTTAACAACATCACGGTGATGACTAACAGCCTGCACATCGTTAATGCCCTCTCAGAGTTCGACAGCGAACAAACCATTCTGATGCCTGGCGGCACCTTCCGTAAAAAATCGGCGTCATTTCACGGCCAGCTGGCGGAGAACGCTTTTGAACACTTCAGCTTTGATAAACTCTTTATGGGCACGGATGGTATCGATCTGAACGCTGGCGTGACGACCTTCAACGAGGTGTTCAGCGTCAGCAAGGCCATGTGTAACGCCGCGCGGGAAGTGATCCTGATGGCTGATTCATCGAAATTTGGCCGTAAAAGCCCCAATATTGTCTGTAGCCTTGAAAGCGTTGATACGCTGATTACCGACGCAGGCATCGACCCGGCGTTCAAAAAAGCGCTGGAAGACAAAGGCATCGACGTGATCGTAACCGGAGAGAGAGATGAGTGATTTTCTGTTAAATGCAGCGCGACAGACCTTGATGCTGGAACTGCAGGAAGCGAGCCGCCTGCCGGAACGTCTGGGCGATGATTTTGTTCGCGCGGCGAACACCATTATCCAGTGCGAGGGCAAAGTGATTGTGGCCGGGATCGGTAAATCCGGTCATATTGGCAAGAAGATTGCCGCCACGCTTGCCAGCACCGGGACGCCCGCTTTCTTCGTGCATCCGGCAGAAGCGCTGCACGGCGATCTGGGGATGATCGAAAGCCGCGACGTAATGCTGTTTATCTCCTACTCCGGTTCTGCGAAGGAGCTGGATTTAATTGTTCCGCGACTGCAGGAAAAGTCGGTCGCTCTGCTGGCGATGACCGGGAAGTCCCGCTCACCCCTGGCGCTGGCCGCCAAAGCGGTGCTGGATATTTCCGTTGAACGTGAAGCCTGCCCAATGCACCTCGCCCCCACCTCCAGCACCGTTAACACGCTGATGATGGGCGACGCGCTGGCGATGGCGGTGATGCAGGCGCGCGGCTTTAACGAAGAAGATTTCGCCCGTTCGCATCCGGCCGGAGCGCTTGGGGCACGTCTGCTCAATAAGGTTCACCACCTGATGCGAACTGACGATGCCATTCCGCAGGTCAAACTCGATACCAGCGTCATGGACGCGATGCTGGAGCTCAGCCGCACCGGCCTGGGCCTGGTGGCGGTTTGCGACAGCGACGGCTTCGTGAAGGGCGTCTTTACCGACGGCGACCTGCGCCGCTGGCTGGTGGGCGGCGGCAAGCTGGAAGCGCGGGTTTTAGAAGCGATGACCCAGGGCGGGCTGACGCTGAACGCCGAGAGCCGCGCCATTGAGGCCAAAGAGGTATTGATGAAGCGTAAAATCACCGCCGCCCCGGTGGTGGATGAAAACGGCACCCTTTGCGGTGCCATCAACCTGCAGGATTTCTACCAGGCAGGCATTATTTAACCCTTCAAACCCAGACGCTTCGCCAGCCTGTGCAGGTTGGCGACGTCCATCTCTAGCGCCCGCGCACACGCCGCCCAGCTGCGGTTGTTATGCTCCAGCGCGCGGATAATCATTTGGCGCTGGAACGCTTCCGTCGCCTCGCGCAGGTTCTCATTCGCGATTTCATGCACAGCCGGAGTCATGGCCGGTGCGGTGTCCTCGTGCAGCGCAAAATGGCCCGCGTAGATCACCACGTCATCGCCTGAACGCGCTGCTCTCGCCAGCACCACTGCACGGTGGATCGCATGTTCCAGTTCACGCACGTTGCCCGGCCAGCCGTAGCTCAGCAGATGACTTCGCGCCCCCGGGCTGAGCACCACGCGGGACAACCCCATTCTAAGCCGACACTGCTCGCAGAAATAACCCGCCAGCAGCACCACGTCTTCCCCACGCTCACGCAGCGGCGGAACGGAAAGCGGGAACACGCTCAGGCGGTGGAACAGGTCGGCGCGGAAGTCCCCGGCCAGCACCGCTTCACGCAAATCACGGTTGGTCGCCGCCAGCACGCGCACGTCAACCCTCAGGCTGCGATCATCCCCTACGCGCTGAATGTCGCCGTACTGCAAAACGCGCAGCAGCTTGGCCTGCAGCGAGAGCGACAGTTCGCCAATTTCATCGAGGAACAGCGTGCCGTTATCGGCCATTTCGAACTTTCCGCTGCGGTTGCTGATCGCCCCGGTAAATGCCCCTTTGACGTGACCAAACAGCTCGCTTTCCGCCACGCTTTCCGGCAGCGCCGCGCAGTTGAGGTACACCAGCGGATTCACCGCGCGCGGCGAGGCTTCGTGAATAGATTTCGCCACCAGCTCTTTGCCGGTGCCCGTTTCCCCGAAGATCAGCACGTTCAAATCCGAGGCCGCCACGATATCGATCTCTTTTTTAAGCTGCTCCATGCCCGGAGACAGCCCAATCATCTCGGTGTGCGTCACCTGTTCAAATGCCGCCGGGCTACCGGGAAGAATGTTCTGGCTCTCCAGCTGTTCAATCAGCAGGGCGTTGTTGAGCGCACCGGCGGCCAGGGCAGCAATCAGCCGCAGCTCTTCGTCACTGAAGGTATCGAACTGATCCGGCGACATGCCGTCGAGGGTAAGTGCGCCAATCAAATTTTGCCCGGCAAACAGCGGCAAGCCAATGCAGGCGTGAACCTTCAGGCTCTCCTGTCCCGGGATCAGGCCGTCATAGGGATCCGGCAAATCGCTGTCCGCCGGAAACCGCACCACATCTCCCGCGCGGGCAATGGTCTCCAGGCGCGGATGACCTTCCAGCGTAAAACGACGCCCCAGTACGTCCTGCGCCAGCCCGTCGATCGCGAGCGGAATAAACTGTCGTCCTTCGTAGCGCAGCAGCGCGGACGCATCGCATTGCAGAACGTGGCGCAGCGTGGAGATCAGCCGCTGAAAACGATCCTGATGACCGATACCGGTCTGTAACTCAATGGCGATATTCGCCAGCACGTCCACGGAAAAGCTCATGTGTACCTCGCTGTCATTTTGACAACGTATATTGTCATATTGACATTAATTAAAATAGTCATAATGACTAACCAATAAGGGCTATGGAAATAAAAAACTATTAAAAACAATGCATTAAATAGTTGGCACGCAACTTGATATAGCTAAACCATCTTATTTGTAAACGCCGTATTATATTGAGGTTGCTATGTCTATTCTGGTTAAAAATAATATCCATTGGGTTGGCCAACGTGACTGGGAAGTCCGTGATTTCCACGGGACGGAATACAAAACGCTGCGCGGCAGCAGCTACAACAGCTATCTCATTCGTGAAGGTAAAAACGTGCTGATCGACACCGTCGATCACAAATTCAGCCGCGAGTTCGTGCAGAACCTGCGCAGCGAAATCGATCTGGATGCTATCGACTACATTATCATCAACCACGCGGAAGAAGACCACGCCGGGGCCCTGACCGAGCTGATGTCTTACATTCCGAATACCCCAATCTACTGCACCACCAACGCTATCGACTCCATCAACGGGCACCACCACCATCCGGAGTGGAATTTCCACACCGTGAAAACCGGCGACGCGCTGGATATCGGTAACGGCAAACAGCTGATCTTCGTTGAAACCCCGATGCTGCACTGGCCGGACAGCATGATGACCTACATGACCGGCGATGCGGTGCTGTTCAGCAACGACGCCTTCGGCCAGCACTACTGCGACGAACGCCTGTTCAATGACGAAGTGGATCAGGCCGAGCTGTTCGAGCAGTGCCAGCGCTACTACGCCAATATTCTCACCCCGTTCAGCCGTCTGGTGACGCCAAAAATCACCGAGATCCTCGGCTTCAACCTGCCGGTAGAGATGATCGCCACCTCTCACGGCGTGGTGTGGCGTGAGAATCCGACCCAGATCGTTGAGCTGTATCTGAAATGGGCGGCGGATTATCAGGAAGATCGCATCACGATTTTCTACGACACCATGTCCAACAACACCCGCATGATGGCTGACGCCATTGCCCAGGGCATCAACGAGGTGGATCCGAACGTGGCGGTGAAGATCTTCAACGTGGCGCGCAGCGACAAAAACGACGTCCTCACCAACGTCTTCCGCTCTAAGGGCGTGCTGGTGGGCACCTCCACCATGAACAACGTAATGATGCCGAAAATTGCGGGTCTTGTGGAGGAGATGACCGGGCTGCGTTTTCGTAACAAACGCGCCAGCGCCTTTGGCTCCCACGGCTGGAGCGGCGGTGCGGTTGACCGTCTCTCTACCCGCCTACAGGATGCCGGTTTTGAGATGTCCATGAGCCTGAAAGCCAAATGGCGTCCGGACGTGGATGCGCTGGAAATCTGCCGTCAGCACGGCCGTGATATCGCACGTCAGTGGGCGCTTGCTCCGCTGCCGGATGTGACCGCAAAATCCGCGGAACAGCCAACCGCCTGTGCCACCTCCCCGTCAGCCGATCTTGGCCCCCGCATGCAGTGCAGCGTCTGCCAGTGGATCTACGACCCAGAGCTGGGCGAGCCGCTGCAGGACGTGGCTCCGGGTACGCCGTGGGGTGACGTGCCGGACAACTTCCTCTGCCCGGAGTGCTCTCTCGGTAAAGACGTCTTTGACGAACTGGGTACGGAGGCAAAATGAACCACGGCATCGTCATCATCGGCTCGGGCTTTGCCGCCCGCCAGCTGGTGAAAAATATCCGCAAACAGGATGCTAACGTGCCGTTGACGGTGATCGCCGCCGACAGCATGGATGAGTACAACAAGCCTGATTTAAGCCACGTCATCAGCCAGAATCAGCGCGCTGAAGATCTCACCCGCCAGACGGCGGGCGAGTTCGCCGAGCAGTACAATCTGCGCCTGTTTCCGCACACCTGGGTCACCGATATCGACGCCGCCGCCCGCGTGGTGAAAGCGAATGAGAAAAGCTGGCAGTACGACAAGCTGGTGCTGGCGACGGGAGCCTCTGCGTTTGTGCCATCGGTTCAGGGCCGCGAGCTAATGGTCACGCTGAACAGCCAGCGGGAGTACCAGGCCTGCGAAACCCTGCTGCGCGACGCGCAGAGGGTGATGATTGTTGGCGGCGGTCTGATTGGCACCGAGCTGGCGATGGATTTCTGCCGCGCGGGCAAAGCCGTCACCCTGGTCGACCACGCGGCAAGTATTTTGTCGGCGCTGATGCCCGCAGAAGTCAGCAGTCGATTACAGCATCGACTGACCGATATGGGCGTGCACCTGCTGCTGAAATCTCAGCTACAAAGCCTGAGCAAAACGGAAAACGGCACACGCGCTACGCTCGACCGCCATCGTCATGTTGACGTGGACGTGGTGGTGGCTGCCACGGGGCTGCGCCCGGAAATCGCCCTGGCGCAGCGCGCCGGCGCGGAAGTAAACCGCGGCGTAAAGGTCGACAGTTATCTGCAAACCACGCAGCCGGATATTTATGCCCTGGGCGATTGCGCCGAAATCAACGGTCAGGTTCTGCCGTTCCTGCAGCCCATCCAGCTAAGCGCCCTGTATCTGGCGAAAAATCTGCTCGGCGATAGTGCAGCGCTGAAGTTACCGGCAATGCTGGTGAAGGTGAAAACGCCTGAATTACCGCTGCACCTGGCAGGCGAAACCCAGCGTCAGGATTTGAACTGGCAGATTACCATTGAACCGCAGGGCATGGTGGCGCGGGGGTCAGATACTGACGGTCAGGTACGCGCCTTTGTGGTCAGCGAAGACCGGATGAAGGAGGCGTTTGCCCTGCTGAAATCGCTGCCCGCTTAAACCTTATTCTTTTCCGCCCCTTACTTAACCTTAGGATGTTATTGTCCGCAGCCCCGATGTCCCGGGGCTTTTTTATATCCAACGCGTAAATACGGAACACCTGAAAAACATCAACCTGTTTTCCCTCCTGATATCGGTGCACTCTGCTAAGGTATTCATCAGCCGGAGATACCCCATGGCAACGTTCAGCAAAGAACTCCACTATCTTTCCCTGTACTTCAAACGCGCCCGTGAAGCGGAACCGGTTTTATTTCGCTGGCTTTACCTTAGCCCTGAGGCGCGGATCGAACGGCTGCGCGAATTGATGATGCCGGTGAGCAAGGCCAAGCGATAAACATTGCCCGTAAAAAACCGGAACACTTCATCTATTCTGGCCTTATTTATTCCGCAAAAAGACTTACACTCATACCCTCTTCTCTCGTGACGGGTATCCTGCCATGCGCCAGCTTCAGAAAGTCCGCCAGTATCAACGGCTTTATCAGCACTACGGCGCAGAGCCTAAACCCACCACCATTGCTGAAGTTGCCGAGGTGGCGCTGTGCAGTGAGCGACACGCGCGCACCCTACTGCGCCAGCTTGGGGACAGCGGATGGCTCAGCTGGAACGCGCAGCCGGGGCGCGGGCACCGTGCTACCCTGCACTGCATGGCAACCACCAGCGAACTTAGCGCGCCGCTGATGCGCGCGTGTCTGGAGAAAGGAGATTACCAGAGCGCTCTGCAGCTGGCCGACGGCGATCCGGCCAGCCTGCATCACATCATTGCTCCGTTTTTGGGTGGGAAATGGCTCAAGCATCAGCCCACGCTGCGCATTCCCTGGTATCGACCGCTAACGTCCCTGCAGCCAGCGCTTCAGCGTCGTCGCGCAGAGCAGCATATTATCTGTGCGGTACACGCGGGGCTGACGCGCTATGCCCCAGGCCACCCGCAGCCGGTGCCCGATTTAGCCCATCACTGGGACGTGAGCGACGACACGCGATGTTGGCGCTTTTACCTGCGCAGCGGCGCACACTGGCACAATGGGCAGGCCATCAGCGATGAAGATATCCTCAGCGCACTGCAGCAGGCGCTGGCCGATCCTGCGCGCAATGTCGGGCTAAAGCATGTTAGTCATGCCTCGCTTTCCGCCCCCTGGTGTCTGGAGATTAGGCTGAACGCGCCCGACGCGATGTTGGCGCACCGCTTTGCACACCACGCCTGTCGGCTGCCTCATCCACAGCAGCTGAACATTGGTGCCGGACCTTTCGCTATCGCCCATCACCATTCGCACTATTTGCGGCTGGAACGTCAGCCCTGGTACTTCGCCGCGCATCCGCTGCTGCACGCCATTGAGTTCTGGCGCACCCAAACCGAAGCGCAAAAACCCGCGTGGATCACCGTCGGAAAGGGGCACAACGCGCAGGAAGCGGCGAGTTCGACCAGCGGCGGATTCGCGTGGCTAATGATGAATGCCCATTTAGCTCAACCACTGGCCGCCTGGCTGCGTCAGGAAATTCAGGCGATCAACCACCATGTTGGTCACCGGGATGATGTCGATACCCGTACCGAAATACTGCCCGGCCTTACGGCACCCTCGTTTCCACATGCCGCAGAAGCGCCACTTCCTGCGGCACTTTCGCTTGTCTGCTATCACACGCCGGTGCTGTGCGACATTGCACGCACGCTGCAGGCTCGCTTGAAAAAACGCGGCTGCGAATTAACCGTATCCTTTAAAGATCGCGAAGCGTGGCACGCGACTGGCGCGCTGGTTGAGGCTGATTTATTGCTGGGTGACTATCTGTCGGGCGAGTTTCCGGTGTTCGCGCTGGCAGAGTGGTTCACCCACGAACCGGCGTGGGCGACTGCACTGGGCGAGTCTGTCTGGCAGAAAGAGAAGCAGAGGCTAATGGGATATGGCGAGAGCGAAGAGAGCCTAAATCGTCTTCTGCCCGCGTTCTTCGGCAATCTGCTCGAAAGCGGCGCGTGTACGCCGCTGTTTCACTACCGCTATCGCATTAACGCCATGGAAAACGTGCAGGGGATTGTTTTGACGGCTGCCGGCTGGCTCGACTTCACTCGCGCCTGGCTACCGCCCGCTCAGGAGCGCACGACCAGCGCGTCGTAGCCGCGCCAGCGATAGTTGACCATTGAGATCAGCCAGCAGGCGATAAACAGCCCAACCACCACGAATCCCGCGTTGCCCAGGTTGTCATTCACCGCGCCAATCAGGTCCCAGAGACCGCCGCTGAGTCCGAACTTATCCACCAGCAGCCCCAGTGCTTCCAGCCCGCCGATAAACAGCGCGACGACTACCGAGGTACCGGTGATGGTCATGTTGTAGTAGAGCTTGCGCTGCGGCTTGTTGAACGCCCAGCCGTACGCCCCAACCATCAGCAAATTGTCGAGGGTATCGACCAGCGCCATGCCGCTGGCGAAGAGAGCCGGGAAGATCATGATTGACCACACTGACATACCGTTTGACGCGCTGGCGGCAGAGATCCCCAGCACGCCAATTTCGGTGGCGGTATCAAAACCGAGGCCAAACAGGAAGCCGACCAGATACATCTGCCAGCTTTTATTGACCAGGCGGAAGGTCGCGCCAAACAGCCAGTTCATCACCCCGCCCTGAGCAGGCAGCGTAAGGTCATCCCGGGTGACCTTGCCGTTTTTCAGCGCCTGAAAATTGCGCCAGACACCGCGCAGAATCACCATATTGACCAGCGCCATCGCCAGCAGGAAGGTTGCGGAAACGGCGGTGCCAATCAGGCTGCCGGTTTCATGGAACCATGCCATGTTTTTCTGAAATGCCGTCGCCGTCGCGGCAATGGCAATAGAGGCCAGCACCACAATGGTAGAGTGCCCCAGCGAGAACCACGCCCCCACGCCGGACGGGCGTTTGCCCTGCTGCATCATCTTACGCGTGACGGTATCAATCGCGGCAATGTGGTCAGCATCCACCGCATGACGCAGCCCGTAGCACCAGGCGAGCAGGCTGGCAGCCATCAGCGCCGTGCTGCCGCTGAACGTGCTCCATGCCCATCCCCAGGCCAGAAGATTGGCCATTACCAGAGCCAGCAGCAGAAGCGCTGCGCGAGGTTCATTGCGTAAGAGTCGTAACATTTTAAGTCCTTTGTGAACATGACCGGGCGGCAGCAACGACCGCCTGCCCGAAGGAGATAGCCCCGTCACCTGCAGGCAGATGATGGGGAAAAAGAAGCGTTAAGTCAGAGAGGTAGTGGCGAAGACGCGCACGCAGCAGGCGGTTGTGCAGCACGCCACCGCTGAAACAGACGGTGGAAAGCCTTAGCCGCCGGGCATGGAATCGGGCTAAATCCGCGACCCCTTTTGCCAGCGCATCATGGAATGCCCACGCGCGATCGCGGGGTTCCGCCCGCCAGGTCAGCCACTGCTGCCAGAAGAGGGTCAGGTTTTCCACCGACAGCGTGACCGGGTGGTCGACGCCGGGACACTGCGCGGCTAATGCCTCCAGCCTGCAGGCGGCCTCGCCCTCGTAGCGCTGCGATTCAAGACCGAGCGCGCAGGCCACCGCATCAAACAATCGTCCGCACGATGACGCTTTTGGCGCGTTAATGCCTCGCTGAATAGCTGTCGCCAGGCGCGGCCAGTGTTGCGCTTGTACGGCGCGGGTTTCGGGGTACTGTTGCCAGTCAGGCACAAACGCCAGGCAGTGGGCGAGCAAATTGCGCCACGGCTGTAAGGCCGCCAGATCGCCCCCCGGCAGCGCCACCGCAGGCAGGCCGCCAAGACGTTGGCACTCACGATAGCTCACCCGCAGACACTCCCCGCCCCACAGTTCCCCCTCCTCCCCCATGCCGATCCCATCCAGCGTCAGGGCAATCACATCCCCGCCGTCGAGCGGCCAGCCGTTTTCGGCCAGGCATGCCGCCGCATGCGCGTGGTGATGCAGCACGGTTTCAACGGGTAATGCCTGCTCTTGCGCCCACTGACGGGCGTGATAGCCCGGATGGGCATCACACACTACGCGCTCTGCCTTAAACGCGTAGATGTCCTGCATCACCGACAGCCCGGCGCGCCACTGCCCTTCAACGCCCTCATCGCTGAGATCGCCAAAATGCTGGCTGAGCACCGCCTGACTGCCGCGCACCAGACAAAAGGTATTTTTCATCTCCGCACCGGTGCACAGCATGGCGGGAACAGTGTGAAAACCTGCGGGCAACGTGATGGCATCCGGCACAAAACCCCGCGCCCGACGCAGCATTACGCCATCCCGATCTAATACCGAATCATCCATCCGCTGCAGGATCTCACGGTTATGCAGAAGAATGCCGTCGGCTATCTCTCCCAGCTCATCCAGCGCCTGCTGATTAGTGATGGCAGGCGGCCTGCCGCTGAGGTTGCCGGAGGTCATCACCAGCGGGCGCTGGCAGTCCGCGATCAGCAGATGCTGTAGCGGGTTCGCCGGAAGCATCACCCCAACGGCATCCAGACCCGGCGCAATCTCGTCAGGGAACGCGGGCAGCCAGGCTTTTGGCGTAAGCACAATCGGCGCGGCGGGCGAACAGAGCAGCCTTTGAACCGTTTCCGGCAAGCCCGTCGCCTGCGGGATCATGACCGCCAGCGGCTTCGCAGGACGCTGCTTCCGTGCCCGGAGCGTTGCCACCGCCTGCGGATTACGCGCGTCGCAGGCAAGGTGAAAACCGCCCAGACCTTTGATCGCGACAATTCCGCCGTTGACGAGCATCGCAACCGCCGCATTCAGGGCTTGCTCGCGCGTGGCGCGTTCATGACCCGCCCGCCACTCAAGCTCGGGCCCGCAGTCTGGACAGGCCACCGGCTGGGCGTGAAAGCGCCGATCGGCAGGATTGCGATACTCGGTTTCACACGGCGTGCAGAGGGGGAATGCCGCCATTGACGTGGCGGGTCGGTCATACGGCATGGCGCGGATAATCGTAAAGCGCGGACCGCAGTGGGTGCAGTTGATAAACGGGTAGCGGTAACGGCGTTCGCGGGGATCGCGCATTTCCGCCACGCATGCCGGACAGGTGGCGGCATCCGGGACAATCTGCGTGTCCATCGCCCCGCCCGCGCTGCGGCGAATGGTGAAGCGATCGGGCACAGTTGCCCAGCTGAATGGCTGCGCGTCAATATCGTCAATACGCGCCAGCGGTGGGCAGTCCTGGCGCAGCCTCGCGGTGAAATGCCCCCCATTACCCGCAAGGCGCACCAGCACGCCCTCTCCGTCATTGCAGACGTCACCCGTCAGCTGAAGCTGATGCGCCAGCTGCCAGATGAAGGGACGAAACCCGACGCCCTGCACTTTGCCGCGCACCCGCAGCTGTATGCCGTTACTGCTCATTACGCGTTAAAACAGCAGTGACGATGTGGTATCGAATGCCGCGCGACGGCGCTTTTCGGCGCTCATCTGTTCGAGCTTGTCGCGATCCACGCAGACCAGCGCATGCGTTGGACAGGCTTCCATACAGGCCGGGCCGGCTTCACGGTGGTAGCAAAGATCGCATTTGTTGGCTTCGGCTTTATCCGCGCGCACGTTCAGCCCCATGCCGCTGTTGCGCACCACCGGACGGACGACGACCTCCATCGCGCCATACGGGCAGGCCACTACGCAGGTTTTGCACCCGATGCAACGCTCCTGCATCACGTGGACAAACCCTTTCTCGCGCTTGATGGCGCCGTTCGGGCAGACGTTGGCGCACGGTGCGTCTTCGCACTGACGACAAATCGCGGCGGTAGAAATGTTCACGCCCTTGATCACGTGAATACGCGGCAGGAAGGATGCCGGCGTCAGGGAGGCACAATCCTGCTCGGTCTGGTGGGATACAACGCATGCAACTTCACAGGTACGGCAGCCAATACACTTACTGGCATCGGCCATCATAAAACGGTTCATCTGCTTCTCCAGCATTACAGTCATGCGCGGAGCTATACATAAACCGTGCCAATAATTAACACGTTGATTTATTGAGGTTTTAATAAATGACGATGCGCTGTCATCGTCACTTCTGACGACGACAGCTGACGACGTCAGCGATGCGGGCCGTCAATGACAGAGTCGCGCAGGACAAGCTCGCCGGAGAAGGTTTGCTGATATTTGAATTCACCGCCATCCAGCATGAAGATCAGGCGGCTGATGGTCTCTTTGATCATCTCCGTCACCGGAATGCGCACGCTAGAAAGCGACGGCACCATGTAGGGCGCGATAGCCACATCGTCAAACCCCATCACCGATACCGCCTCCGGCGTGGCCACGCCGCTGTCGTGAAGCTGCTTCATGGCACCAATCGCCATATCGTCATTGCTCGCCACCAGCGCCGTGAAGCGTTCCCCGCGGGACAGCAGCGCGGTAACGGCCGCCGCGCCGCTGGCGGGGTTCCACTTTCCTTCGGCGATCAGCGCATCACGCGGCGCAATACCGTGCTGCGTCAGCGCGTCTTTGTAGCCGGAGAGACGTTCGACGCCGGTTGGGGAATCCAGCGAACCGGTGATAAACGCAATGTCACGGTGTCCCTTCTCAATCAGCTGCGAGACCGCCTCCTGACAGGAGGCCTTATGATCTGACCAGACGCTGTGGCTGCTGTTTTTCCGCAGGCGGCGGTTGAGCACCATAATGGGCTGTTCGCATTTGTCGACGATGTCATCCATCTCCTCCACGCTCAGGAAGCGCGGGTAAATAATCACGGCGTCGCAGCGCATATCGAGCAGATACTGGATCGCCTCGCGTTCTTCATCGGCGCTGTGCTTGCCGTCCGCGAGAATCAGCTGCCGACCCTTCTCTTCCGTCATGCGGGCGGCGTGAAACAGCAGCTCGCTAAAATAGACGCCGTGGTAGAGGGTATTCGTTACCACCAGCCCCAGCGTCTGGGTGCGCTTAGTGGCCAGGTTACGCGCCAGCAGGTTCGGGCGATACCCGCTCTCTTCAATGGCCTGAAATACTCGGTCTTTCGTCTCCTGGCTGACGTAGCCGTTCCCCGACAGCACCCGGGATACCGTCGCTTTCGAAACGCCAGCTCGCTTTGCCACTTCCAGCATCGTGGTCATGTTGTTATTCCGTATGAAACTGATGGGCGCAGTGTACTGCACCGCAGAAAAATTGTCGCAGCGGCGATCTCACGCTTTTTCTACCGACAGGTGATCGTCATCACGAAACGAAAAAATGCACAAAAAGCGATCTTGTTTGATTCATAAAAACTCATGATGATTATGTGGAACCGGTTTCCTACATTTCTCACAACGATAACAGGATCACATCCGATGGCCAAAAATTATGCCGCGCTGGCGAATGACGTTGTCAGCGCGCTTGGCGGAAAAGACAACATCGTCGCCGTCACCCACTGCATGACGCGTCTGCGTTTCGTTCTGAAAGACGAAAGCCTCACCGACGCTGCGCGCCTGAAAAGCATCAGCGGCGTACTCGGCGTCGTGCGCAACGACAACCAGTGCCAGGTGATTATCGGCAATACCGTTTCTCAGGCCTACCGCGAGGTGGTGAGCCTGCTGCCTACGAACCTGCAGCCTGCCGAACCGGCTGGCACGCAAAAAATGACGTTGCGTCGGATTGGGGCCGGGATCCTCGACGCGCTGATCGGCACCATGTCCCCGCTGATCCCGGCGATCATCGGCGGTTCAATGGTCAAGCTGCTGGCGATGATCCTTGAGATGACCGGAGTGCTGCCAAAAGGCGCGCCGACGCTCACCATTCTGACGGTCATTGGCGACGGCGCGTTCTTCTTCCTGCCGCTGATGGTGGCGGCCTCGGCGGCGGTGAAATTCAAAACCAACATGTCGCTGGCGATAGCCATTGCGGGCGTGCTGGTGCACCCAAGCTTTATCGAGCTGATGGCGAAAGCCGCGCAGGGTGAACACGTTGAGTTCGCCTTTATTCCGGTCACGGCGGTGAAATACACCTATACGGTGATCCCGGCGCTGGTGATGACCTGGTGCCTGTCGTACATCGAACGCTGGGTCGATCGCATTACCCCGGCGGTGACCAAAAACTTCCTTAAACCGATGCTGATCGTGCTGATTGCCGCCCCGCTCGCCATCGTGCTGATTGGGCCGCTCGGGATCTGGATCGGTAGCGCCATCTCCGCACTGGTGTACACCATTCATGGTTATCTGGGCTGGCTCTCCGTCGCCATTATGGGGGCGCTGTGGCCGCTGCTGGTGATGACCGGGATGCACCGCGTGTTTACGCCGACTATCATTCAGACCATTGCTGAAACGGGTAAGGAAGGCATGGTGATGCCGTCGGAGATCGGCGCCAACCTGTCGCTTGGCGGTTCTTCACTGGCGGTGGCGTGGAAAACGAAAAACCCTGAACTGCGCCAGACGGCGCTGGCGGCGGCGGCCTCTGCCATTATGGCGGGTATCTCAGAACCGGCCCTGTACGGCGTGGCGGTACGTCTGAAGCGCCCGCTGATTGCGAGCCTGATCAGCGGCTTTATCTGCGGCGCGATTGCCGGTATGGCAGGCCTTGCCAGCCACTCAATGGCGGCGCCGGGGCTGTTCACCAGCGTGCAGTTCTTCGACCCGGCCAATCCGATGACCATCGTCTGGGTGTTTGGCGTAATGGGGCTGGCGGTGGTGCTGTCGTTTGTTCTGACCCTGATATTAGGCTTTGAAGATATCCCGGTCGAAGACGACGCCGAAAAAGCGCGCGCCCTGCAGACCGCACCGGTTCAGGCCAAAGCAGCACAAGTATAAATTGAGAGCGAGGTAAGCATGTCTGTTTTTCCACAAGGATTTTTATGGGGCGGCGCGCTTGCCGCCAACCAGAGTGAAGGCGCCTACCGTGAAGGCGGCAAAGGACTGACGACGGTCGATATGATCCCCCACGGCGCAAATCGCCTGGCGGTGAAGGTCGGTAAGGAAAAACGTTTTTCGCTGCGTGACGACGAGTTCTACCCAAGCCACGAGGCGATTGATTTTTACCATCGCTATAAAGAAGACATCGCCCTGATGGCAGAGATGGGCTTCACGGTGTTCCGCACCTCGATTGCCTGGAGCCGCCTCTACCCGAACGGCGATGAGCCGCTGCCGAATAAAGACGGCATTGCCTTCTACCGCGCGGTGTTTGAAGAGTGCAAAAAGTACAATATCGAACCGCTGGTCACCCTGTGCCACTTCGACGTCCCCATGCACCTGGTGACGGAGTACGGCTCCTGGCGCAACCGCAGGATGGTCGATTTCTTTGCCCGCTATGCCCGTACCTGCTTTGAAGAATTTAACGGTCTGGTGAAATACTGGCTGACCTTCAACGAAATCAACATCATGCTGCACAGCCCGTTCTCCGGCGCGGGGCTGGTATTCGAGGAAGGCGAAAACGAAGATCAGGTGAAGTACCAGGCCGCTCACCACGAGCTGGTGGCAAGCGCGCTGGCCACTAAAATCGCCCACGACGTGAACCCGGAAAACCAGGTCGGCTGCATGCTGGCGGGCGGCAACTTCTATCCGTACTCCTGCAAACCGGAAGACGTGTGGATGGCGCTGGAGAAAGACCGCGAGAACCTGTTCTTTATCGACGTACAGGCGCGCGGCAGCTATCCGGCCTACTCTGCGCGCGTATTCCGCGAAAAAGGGGTGGTGATTGTTAAAGACCCTGGCGATGACGACCTGCTGAAAAACACCGTCGATTTCGTTTCGTTCAGCTACTACGCCTCGCGCTGCGCGTCGGCAGACATGAACGCGGGCAACACCAGCGCAGCGAACATCGTGAAATCCCTGCGTAACCCGCACATTCAGGTGAGCGAGTGGGGCTGGGGCATCGATCCGCTGGGCCTGCGCATCACCATGAACATGATGTACGACCGCTACCAGAAGCCGCTGTTCCTGGTTGAAAACGGCCTCGGTGCGAAGGACGAAATTGACGCCAACGGCGAGATCAACGACGACTACCGCATCAGCTACCTGCGCGAGCATATCCGCGCCATGGGCGATGCCATCGAGGACGGCGTACCGCTGATGGGCTACACCACCTGGGGCTGCATTGATCTGGTGGCGGCGTCAACCGGCGAGATGAGCAAGCGCTATGGGTTCGTCTACGTTGATCGCGACGATGCCGGGAACGGCACTCTGGACAGGAAGCGTAAGAAATCGTTCTGGTGGTATAAGAAGGTGATTGCGAGCAACGGGGCGGATCTCGAGTAGCCGGTACGTCTCCCTAACCCTCTCCCCATAAGGGAGAGGGGAAAACACACCCTCTCACTAAGACGTGAGAGGGTCAAAACCCCCGTTGCCCATCCATCCTGCAAGCCGTGAATAGACCACGTCCACCGCCTCTTTCACCGGCGGCGTCATAGGGTAATAAAACCCAACAATGTCCGGCTGAATGCCCAAAAACAGCACTTCCCCCACGTCATCCTTGATCTGATCCACGAGGTAATTCAGCGGCATATTGTGGGTAGTCATCATAAACATCTCGGCGATGTCGTCCGGGTCAATCAGGCGGATCTCGCCGGGATCAAGCCCCATATCGGTGGCATCAACAATCAGCAACCTGTCCGGGTGCAATTCCCGAATCGCCACCACGTCGTTTTCCGGCGCGCTACCGCCGTCGATAACCACCCAGTTGCCCGGCGGGTTTGCGGCGCACAACTCCGCCAGAAGCGGGCCTGCCCCATCGTCGCCCATCATGCTGTTGCCCACACACAGTAAAACGTCAGTCACGTAATCTCCTCACCATCAGGTAGATGGCGCTCTCCTGGTGAATATCGTGCAGCATGCTGAGCAGCGTTTTGCTCCACGCCTGCTGCTCCGGAGTTTGCCTATTGAGCGCGGCATCGAACGCGTTGGCGAGCAGCGAAATGTGGTTGGCGTCGATAACAATCTCACCGTATTTCGGCACCCCCTCCATTTTGCGCCGTGCGGTACTGCCCTCTTCCAGCGTGGCAATCCACGCCAGATAAGCGGGCCACGGACAGCTCAGCGCCGCTTCCAGACAGTCGATCACGCCGAGGTGATGCCCAATCGCCAGGCTGTAATAGACCACCTGCTGCGCCGCATCCGGCGTGGCATCGTTCTCATCAATAAACTTACGGCTCAGCTGGCTGAACACCACCGTTTCACTCATCGGATACGCGCCTCATCCACCACCTGATTCAGGTTCGCCACAATCTCATTAAGACGCGGGTCGTTTTCCGCCTCCAGCCAGCGCGCCACCTGATGTTCACCCTGGCTCAGCAGGCGCAGATAATCGTCGGCAATTTGCCGGCCATAGCGGTATCCCGCCAGCTTGCGCGCCGTGCGGTCAACCTTCACGCGCAGCGGCTGCACCATATCCGGGTGCAGGATGACGGCGGGCTCGCTGTCGAGCGCGCCGGGTTCACGCGCGTGGATTTTCTGTTCCAGCAGGCCCAGCGCCATCGCAAAACCGTACAGCGTCGCGGCAGGCGTTGGCGGGCAACCCGGAATATAAACATCCACTGGCACGATTTTGTCGGTTCCGCCCCATACGCAGTAGAGATCGTGGAAGATGCCGCCGCTGTTGCCGCAGGCTCCGTAAGAAATACAGATTTTTGGGTCGGGTGCGGACTGCCAGGCACGCAGCGCGGGGGAGCGCATGGCGCGGGTGACGGCACCGGTAAACAGCAGAATGTCGGCATGACGCGGCGACGGTACCACTTTTATGCCGAAACGTTCGGCGTCAAACAGCGGTGAAAGGGTCGCGAAAATCTCGATTTCACAGCCGTTGCAGCCGCCACAGTCTACGCGGTACACGTAGGCCGAGCGTTTGATTTTTTTTAGCAGCGACGCCTTCATGCTGGCGATGGATTCGTCCACCGTCATCGGCACCGGAATGCCGTTATCGTCGCGTGGGCCAAGTAAGTTGTCCATCAGCTGGCCTCTCTCATATGGCGGGTAATATCAATGCGATCGGACGGCAGCAGGCATTTTTGACGCTTGCAGTCCGGGCAGGTTTCAAAGCTGTCGCGATGATGTTCCGCACGGGCGTCACCGTTGTGCTTGAGCAGCGCAATGGCGTAATCAATCTCTTTTTGCACGGCAAACGGGCGTTTGCAGACCCGACACTGGCACAGGGCAAAACGGGACTGCTGCAGAAAGTCCTCTTTCTTCCATACCGCCAGCTCGTACTCCTGGGAGAGCCGAATGGCAACCGTCGGGCAGACCTCTTCGCAGCGGCCGCAGAAGATGCAGCGCCCGAGGTTAAACTGCCAGGCCAGCTCGCCGGTTTTGAGATCCGTTTCCACCGTCAGCGCATTCGACGGACAGGCGTTGACGCAGGCCGCACAGCCGATGCACTGCTGCGGGTTGTGCTCCGGCTTGCCGCGAAAGTTTTTATCGACCGGCATCGGCTCCAGCGGATAGCGGCTGGTGGGCGTGCCGGTTTTGATCACTTTTTTGATAAAGGTAAACATGGCGAGTCCTTATTTCAGCGGCGAGTTCTTACGCTCGATGCTGTAGCGCTCAAGCTCTTTGTACGGCACCACCTGGCTTTTCTTCTTGCGAACGTCCACGACGGTCATGCGGTCGGTGCAGGAGTAGCACGGGTCGAGGCTGCCGATGATCAGCGGGGCGTCAGAGACGGTGTTGCCGCGCAGCATATAGCGCAGGGTTGGCCAGTTGGCGTAAGTGGCCGCACGGCAGCGCCAGCGGTAGAGCTTCTGGTTGTCACCGGTCATGCTCCAGTGGATATCGTCCCCGCGCGGCGCTTCGGCAAAGCCGAGGGCGAAGCGGTTCGGAATGTAGGTGAAGCCCTCCACCATCAGCGGGCCGCCCGGCAGGTTGTCCAGACCGTAGTCGATCATATTCAGCGCGGTGAACACCTCGTTGATGCGCACCTTGAGACGAGAAATCACGTCGCAGCCCTGCTCGCTGTGCACGGTCATCGGCAGCAGGCCGTAGCCGACGAACGGGTGATCGGCGCGGGTATCGCGGGCGTGGCCGCTGGCGCGCACCATCGGGCCGACATTGCTGAAGTCGCGGGCAATTTGCGGGTCAAGACGGCCGATGCCTACGGTGCGCTGCTCGATGTTTGGCGTGCTGAGCAGCATGTCCACCAGCTCCTGCACGTCGCGGCGCATCTGCTGGGCAAGCTGACGGGTCTGGATCATGTCGTCTTTCAGCAGGTCGCGGCGGATCCCGCCGATCAGGTTCAGGCCGTAAGTTTTACGCGCCCCGGTGAGGATCTCCGCCATCTTCATCGACGCTTCGCGCACGCGGAAGAACTGCATAAATCCGGAGTCAAAACCGACGAAGTGGCAGGCCAGGCCGAGGTTCAGCAGGTGCGAGTGCAGGCGTTCCACCTCCAGCAGAATGGCGCGGATCATCTGCGCGCGCTCGGGCACCACAATCCCCATGCCGTTCTCCACCGAGGTGGTATAGGCGGTACTGTGGGCAAAACCGCAGATGCCGCACACGCGGTCAGAGAGGAACGTCACTTCGTTGTAGCCCATGCGGGTTTCCGCCAGCTTTTCCATGCCGCGATGGACGTAGAACAGGCGGTAGTCGGCGTCGATAATGTTTTCGCCGTCAACGAACAGGCGGAAGTGGCCCGGTTCGTCGGAGGTGACGTGCAGCGGGCCGATCGGCACCACGTTGTTCTTCTTGCTGCCCAGCTCGTTAATGAATTCGTAGGTTTCGCTGTCGGTGGTCGGTGCCGGGCGCTGACGGTAGTCCATGCTGTCTTTGCGCAGCGGGTAGAGTTCATCCGGCCAGTCGTCCGGCAGCACCAGACGGCGCTCGTCCGGCAGGCCGACCGGCACCAGGCCGTACATGTCGCGCACTTCGCGTTCGCCCCAGACGGCGGCGGGCACGCGCGGCGTGACTGACGGGTATTCCGGCTTATTCGGATCGACTTCGACGCGCACGGTGAGCCAGCACTTCTCGCCCTGCTCCATCGACATCACATAGTACACGGCGTAATTGCCGCACAGCTGGCGCTCGTCGTTACCGAACAGCACCGACAGCCAGCCGCCCTGCTGGTAGTAGAGAAACTCCACCACTTCCGGCAGATAGTTCACCTTTACGGTGACGGTTATCTGGTCTTTGGTTTGCCAGGACTCCTCCAGCACCACGCCGGGGAAAGCCTGATGCAACGCGGCGAGATACTGCTGACCTTTCTTTTCTTCAGACATAAAAACTCTCTTTAATCACGCCACCAGCAAGGAGACGAACGCTAAAAATGCAAAACCAAAACCGGCCCAGGTGATGCGCGACGTTTCCACAAAACGCAGACGCGCCATGCTGTTTTCAAACAGGGCAATCACCAGCACGCCAACCAGCAGCTTGAGGGCGGCAACCAACACGGCCAGCACCAGACCGCCTGCGGAGAAGTGCGTCATCTGCCCCCACGGGAAAAAGACGCCGACAAACATCTGCAGTACCACCAGCTGTTTGAGGCTGATGCCCCACTTCAGTACCGCAAAGCCGTAGCCGCTGTACTCGGTCAACGGTCCTTCCTGTAATTCCTGCTCGGCTTCCGCAAGGTCGAACGGCAGTTTGCCCATCTCGATAAACGTGGCAAACGCGCAGGCACACAGCGCCAGCACCAGCGGAATGGAGCGGGCAACCGGCCAGTGGTAAACGGTGTGGGTGATAAAGCTGATATGGGTTGAGCCCGCGACCTGCGCGGCAACCCACAGTCCGAGCAGCAGGATGGGCTCAACCAGCACGCCCAGCATCGCTTCGCGGCTGGCGCCGATGCCGGTAAACGGGCTTCCGGTGTCCAGACCCGCAATGGCAAAGAAGAAGCGGGCAATGGCGAAGAGGTAAATCAGCGTAATCAGATCCCCGAGCGCCGGCAGCGGCGAACCCACCGTCACCACCGGCAGCGCGGTGGCGATGGTCAGCATCACGCCCACCATCACAAACGGCGTCAGGCGGAAGACCCAGCCGGCGGCGTCCGGTGCCACGCTCTGACGAGAAAGCAGTTTGAAGAGATCGCGGTACTCCTGAAGCACGCCAGGCCCGCGACGGTTGTGCATCCGGGCACGCGCCACGCGGCTCACCCCGGAGAGCAGCGGCGCAGCGGCGAACAGCACCAGCGCCTGAAGTATTGCCAGTAACAGACTCATGTCAGGCTCCTCGTGAAAACACAATCACTACCAGCACCGCCAGCTCGATGACCGCAAGACGGCGGAACAGCGCGGGCGCGGCGGCGCTCTGCCATCCCGGCACCCACGCCACCGGGTTCAGCCAGTGGCGCAGCTTCAGCACGGCGGCAAAGTTCTCTTTCACCGGCATGGCGAAACCGTGGGCGGTGATGACCATCGACTGTTCATGCTCGTAGCCGCAGGCCCACGCCGCACCGCGCGAGCGGGAGGTGAGCCGGTCGCGTTTGAAGAACAGCATCAGGATGAGCGGCAGCAGCGGTGCGCCAATCAGCAGCAGCGCGATCATGGGCTGAGAGACGGTGGTATTCGCGACGGTCAGCGGCAGCGGAATAGCGCTTCCCAGCAGCGGCAGCAGCCACGGTGCGGCCACGCCGCCCGCGATGCAGCACAGCGCCAGCGCAACCACGCTCACACCCATCAACACCGGTGCACAGCAGGCATTTTCAGCTTCGCGGGTGCGCGGCGCGCCGAGGAAGGTGACGCCGTAGACTTTCGCCATACACATCACCGCCAGCGCCCCGGTAATCGCCAGCCCGACCGCCAGCAGCGGCCCCAGCAGACGGGCGATAAACGCGTCGCTCTGGCCGAGCGCGAAGAAGGACTGATAGATCACCCACTCCCCGGCAAAACCGTTCAGCGGCGGCAGCGCGGCCATCGCCATCAGCCCGACCAGCATCGCCAGTGAAATCACCGGCATCTTTTTGCCAATCCCGCCGAGCTTTTCAATATCCCGATGGCCGGTGCGGAACCAGACGCTTCCCGCGCCCAGGAACAGGGTACTTTTAAACAGGCTGTGGTTGACGAGGTGATAGAGACCGCCGATAAAACCGGCGGCAATCAGCGCCGGTTGATTCAGCGCCAGCCCGGTCACGCCCGCGCCAATACCGAGCAGAATGATGCCGATATTTTCCAGCGTGTGATACGCCAGAAGACGCTGGATATTGTGCTCCATCAGCGCGTACAGGCCGCCGACGAACGCGGTAATCATTCCGGCGACCAGCAGCACGACGCCCCACCACAGCGGTGGTTGTCCGCCGGTCAGCGTAATCGCCAGAATCCCGAACAGACCCACTTTCATGACCACCACAGAAAACAGCGCGGCGGCGGGCGCGGAGGCATTTGCATGCGCCTGCGGCACCCAGCCGTGCAGCGGGATGATTCCGGCGAGCAGGCCAAAGCCGATCACGCTCAGCAGCCAGACATCATTCCCCAGGGGATGGCCGTTGAGCGCAGCGAAGTCCAGCGTGCCGAAGCGTTGCCACACCAGCCAGCAGGCCAGCGCCAGCAGCAGCGTCCCGAGGCGTCCCAGCGCAAACCAGAGCTTGCCAGAGGCGCTGCATCCGGTAAGGAATACGCCGCAAAGCGCCATGATCTCCGCCATCACCACCAGCGCCCCGAGGTTGCTGGCAATCACGGCACATACCGCCGTCGCCATCAGCATATTGACCAGCAGACCGTTGGCTTTGGCGTGTTGATGACGGTGCCAGTCAATATTAAACAGGCTGATAAACAGCCCGCACAGGCCAAAGGTCACCAGCCAGATGGCATTCAGCGGGGTGATCTCAACGGTGTGGCGGACAAGCGGTATCACCGCGTTAGCGGCGTGTCCGCGAAGCAATACCGTGCCGCCCGCCGCCAGCGTCATCAGACTACCGAGCGCCCCGCCAATTCCGGCGATCCAGCCGCTCAGGGTTTTATGAAAAGCGCAGAGCCACGCCAAAATCGCAGCGGCGACAAAATACGCCACCGCGCTGTTAATCAGAGTGATTGCGTTCATTTCGCCCCCTCATTAAGCGCCTGCAGAAGCGACAGATCGCCAAAATCGCTGTTGATGGTCAGCTCGCGCTTACGCTTGCTGGTGCGGGCGATATCGCGAATGTTGACCAGAATCAGCGCCTTGGTTGGACAGGTGCGTACGCAGGCCGGGCCTTGCTCATCAAAGCTGCACAGGTCGCACTTCACGGCCACCGCGCGCACGCCCGGCACCCAGTCGAGCAGCGAGCTTACGCGTGCCGGTGCAGGAGGGGCTGAGGGGGCTTTCGGGGTATTGGCGTTCGCCGGAATATGCAGCGGACGGCTGCCGGAAAACTCAATGGCGCCAAACGGGCAGGCAATGCCGCACAGCTTGCAGCTTACGCACAGGCTTTCGTTCAGCTGTACGGCGCCATCGATGCGGGTGATGGCGTTAACAGGGCAGACGCCTGCGCACGGCGCGTCTTCACAGTGGTGGCAGAGCTGCGGGGCAGACTCTTTTTCATTACGCATGACGCGCAGGCGCGGCATGGACTGCAGCCCGTGCAGGCGGTGCGTTTCCGAACACGCCGCTTCACAGGTTCGACAGCCAATACAGACCGTCGAATCGGCAATTACAAAACGGTTCACCGGGTCATCCTCGGGTGATGGTCATTTTTGACGAAAAACTGTCTTTTCGACACTTCTCGACACGTGGTTGTCAGGCAACGTTTGCAGACGCATTTCTGTCCAACAGCTGTTTCAGGTTCACCGGCAGATCGTGCTCAACGGCGGCGTACAGACCGTTATAAACAGGCGCAATTTTTTCCAGATAATGCTCCAGCACCTGCTGGCGATCGCGGTTGCTGACGTGCCCATCAACCATGCCGTCGGCCATCAGCTGCGCCTGCGCAATACGTTGTTTTTCGCCTTCTTTTGTCTCGACGTAATACTCGATGGTATGGCTGTTGAAGGTATCCGCCAGGGTGACGAAAATCGTGAAGTGGCCGAAGAGAACGAAACGCATATCCCCCTGCGCCGCACAGCTCATGGCGTGATGAAGACGGGCTTTCGACAACGTAATGCCCTGAACCAGAGAGTTGCAGTAGTGGTGCCACTGATCCTGTAGCTGCTGATGACGCTGCGCGATGTAGTCCGCTTTTTCGCTGATTTCCCAAATAGTCATAAAAGGTATCCGGTTAATGGAGATAGCGGCTGTTAAGCAGATTTCATGCCAATTTTTAACACGCTGAATTAATTGATTTTTATAGTGAAGTACACTGTCAATACGCGGGTGTCGACGTGTCATTTCGACAGCGTTGACATCGTCACGCCTTAACAAAAATCAAGCTGGCATTGTTATTGCATTGAAGGGGCAATTCATTGAGGAGACGTCATGCACGAAATCACCCTCTGCCAGCGGGCTTTGGAACTCATCGAACAGCAGGCAGTGCAGAACCATGCAAAACGCGTAACCGGCGTCTGGCTAAAGGTCGGCGCATTTTCCTGCGTCGAGACCAGCGCCCTCACCTTTTGTTTTGAGCTGGTGTGTCGCGGCACGCTGGCGGAAGGCTGTGAACTTCATATTGAAGAGCAGCGGGCAGAGTGCTGGTGCGAACAGTGCCAGGCGTACGTCACCCTGCTTTCATCGAAGGTTCAGCGCTGCCCGCAGTGCCAGAGCGCCGGGGTGCGCATCGTGGCGGATGACGGCATGCAGATCCAACGCCTCGAAATCGAGAAGGAGTAAAGTATGTGCAGTACCTGCGGTTGCGCTGAAGGCAACCTGTATATAGAAGGAGATGAACACCGTCCTCACTCCGCGTTTCGCTCCGCGCCCTTTTCACCCGCGCCCCGCCCTGCAGCGGCGCTGACCGGCGTCAGCTTCGCGCCGCAGCGATCGGATGCAGGCGATCTGCATTACGGCCACGGCGCAGCGGGGGCACACGCGCCGGGGATCGGCCAGCGACAGATGCTGGAGGTCGAAATCAACGTGCTGGATAAAAATAATCGGCTTGCCGCCCGCAACCGCGCACGCTTTGCGACCCGCAAACAGCTGGTGCTGAATTTGGTTTCCAGCCCCGGCTCTGGCAAAACCACGTTGTTGACGGAAACGCTGAAACGTCTGAATGGCCGCGTCTCCTGTGCGGTGATCGAAGGCGATCAGCAAACGGTGAACGATGCGGCGCGGATCCGCGAAACCGGCACCCCGGCTATTCAGGTGAATACCGGCAAAGGCTGCCATCTGGATGCGCAGATGATTGCCGATGCCGCTCCGCGCCTGCCGCTGGCGGATAACGGCATTCTGTTTATTGAGAACGTGGGCAACCTGGTCTGCCCGGCCAGCTTTGACCTCGGTGAACGGCATAAGGTGGCCGTGCTCTCGGTGACCGAAGGGGAAGACAAGCCGCTGAAGTATCCGCATATGTTTGCCGCCGCCTCGCTGATGCTGCTCAATAAGGTCGATCTGCTGCCGTATCTAAACTTCGACGTCGACAAATGCCTGGCCTACGCCCGCGAAGTCAACCCGGAGATTGCGATCCTGCAGGTGTCCGCCACGCGCGGCGACGGCATGGAAAGCTGGTTGAGCTGGCTGGAGAGCGAACGATGTGCATAGGCGTCCCCGCACAAATTCATTCCATCGACGGGAATCAGGCCAAAGTGGAGGTCTGCGGCATTCTGCGCGATGTCGACCTGACGCTGGTCGGCAGCACGGATGAAGCCGGTGCCTCGCGCCTGGGCCAGTGGGTGCTGGTACACGTGGGCTTTGCCATGAGCGTGATTAACGAAGCTGAAGCCCGCGACACGCTGGATGCCCTGCAAAACATGTTCGACGTGGAGCCTGACGTGGGCGCTCTGCTGTACGGCGAGGAGCGGTAAATGATGCGTTACGTCGATGAATATCGTGCCCCTGAACAGGTGATGCAGCTTATCGATCGTCTGAAAGCGCGGGCAACGCTGCTGGACTACACGGCGCAAAAACCGCTGCGGATCATGGAAGTGTGCGGCGGGCATACGCACGCCATCTTCAAATTTGGCCTCGACCAGCTGCTGCCGGGTAACATCGAGTTTATCCATGGCCCCGGCTGCCCGGTCTGCGTTCTGCCGATGGGCCGCATCGACAGCTGTATCGAGATCGCCAGCCACCCGGACGTCATTTTCTGTACCTTTGGCGATGCGATGCGCGTGCTGGGGAAAACGGGCTCGCTGTTGCAGGCCAAAGCCCGCGGCGCGGACGTCCGGATCCTTTACTCGCCGATGGACGCCCTGAAGCTGGCGACGGACAACCCTACCCGTAAGGTCGTCTTTTTCGGGCTGGGATTTGAAACCACCATGCCCGCCACGGCCGTCACGCTACAGCAGGCTAAAGCCCGCAACATCGATAACTTTTTCTTTTTCTGCCAACACATTACGCTCATCCCAACGTTACGCAGCCTGCTGGACGAGCCGGACAACGGCATTGACGCGTTCCTGGCACCGGGGCACGTCAGCATGGTGATTGGTACCGAAGCCTACGGGTTTATCGCCAGTGACTACCATCGGCCCTTAGTGGTGGCTGGTTTCGAACCTCTTGATCTACTGCAAGGCGTAACCATGCTGGTTGAGCAGAAAATAGCAGGCCTGAGCGCGGTGGAAAATCAGTACCGCCGCGTGGTGCCAGACATCGGTAATCTTTATGCCCAGCAGGCTATCGCCGACGTGTTTAGCGTAGAGGGCGATAGCGAATGGCGCGGCCTGGGGTTGATTGCCGAATCCGGCGTGCGGCTCACGCCAGACTATCGTTCATTCGACGCCGAAACGCATTTCCGCCCGCAGCCGCAGCAGGTGTGTGACGATCCCCGCGCCCGCTGCGGCGACGTGCTCACCGGAAAATGTAAACCTCATCATTGCCCGTTATTTGGCAACACCTGTAACCCGCAAACGGCGTTTGGCGCGCTGATGGTCTCCTCTGAAGGAGCGTGCGCCGCGTGGTATCAGTATCGCAATCAGGAGAGTGAAGTATGAACAGGGTCGACATGGCGCACGGCAGCGGCGGACAGGCGATGCAACAGCTGATTACTCAGCTGTTTGTGGAAGCCTTTAACAACCCCTGGCTGGCCGAGCAGGAGGACCAGGCGCGTATCGATCTCTCCACGCTGACTGCCCAAGGGGACAGGCTGGCCTTTTCCACCGACAGCTATGTCATTGACCCGCTGTTCTTCCCGGGCGGAGATATCGGCAAGCTGGCCGTTTGCGGTACGGCAAACGATGTGGCCGTCAGCGGCGCGATTCCCCGGTATCTCTCCTGCGGCTTTATCCTGGAAGAGGGGTTACCGATGGAGACGCTTGCCGCCGTGGTCAGCAGCATGGCCCTGACCTCGCGCGAGGCGGGTATTGCTATCGTCACCGGCGATACCAAAGTAGTACAGCGCGGTGCAGCCGATAAACTGTTTATCAATACCGCAGGAATGGGGGCTATCCCTGCCGACATTCACTGGGGTGCTCAACGGCTTGCGGTAGGCGATGTGTTGTTGGTTAGCGGCACGCTGGGCTGCCACGGGGCGACCATTCTGAACCTGCGCGAAGGGCTGGGGCTGGACGGAGAACTGTGCAGCGACTGCGCTGTCCTGACGCCGCTAATCCAGACGCTGCGCACCCTGCCCGGCGTCAAGGCCCTGCGCGATGCAACCCGCGGCGGCGTGAATGCCGTCGTGCATGAATTCGCGGCACGCTGCGGCTACGGTATTGAACTGACCGAGCGCGGTCTACCGGTCAAACCCGCCGTTCGCGGACTTTGCGAGCTATTGGGTCTCGATCCGCTAAACTTTGCTAACGAAGGCAAACTGGTGATCGGCGTTGAACGCGCGGCCGCCGAATCCGTTCTGGAACAGCTCCGCGCCCATCCCTTAGGGAAAGAGGCCGCCATTATCGGTGAAGTGGTTGAGCGCAAAGGGGTGCGTCTCACCGGGCTTTACGGCGTGAAACGCACGCTGGATCTGCCGCATGCCGAACCCTTACCCCGTATTTGCTAGAACCGCGACAAAAGCGGTCAGCACTGAATTTTATTTGCCCGTTTCTACTGGAAAGCAATGATGCCGTATACACCGATGAGCAATCTTGGACAGCAGGGTCTGTTTGACATCACGCGTACCCTCTTACAGCAGCCCGATCTCGGCTCGCTGAGCGATGCCCTGACGCGGCTGGTCAGGCAGTCCGCGCTGGCGGACAGCGCCGCGATTGTGCTGTGGCATAGCGGAACCCACCGGGCGAGCTATTACTCAACGCGTGATAACGGCAAAGTCTTCGAGTATGAAGATGAAACCTGTCTGGCGCATGGTCCGGTACGCCGTATTCTCTCTCGCCCGGAGGCGCTGCACTGTCGCTTTGATGAGTTCTGCCAGGCCTGGCCGATGCTGGCAGAGAGCAACCTCTATCAGCCCTTCGGCCATTACTGCATGCTGCCGCTAGCGGCGGAAGGTCATATTTTTGGCGGCTGCGAGTTTATCCGCACCCAGGATCGGTCCTGGACGGAGGCGGAATATGAACGTCTCCACACCTTTACCCAGATTGTGGGCGTCGTGGCGGAACAGATCCAAAGCCGCGTCACCAATAATATTGATTACGACCTGCTGAGCCGTGAGCGCGATAACTTCCGCATTCTGGTCGCCATCACGAATGCCGTGCTCTCGCGCCTCGACATGGACGAACTGGTCAGCGAAGTCTCGAAAGAGATCCATCACTATTTCAAAATCGATGCCATCAGCATTGCGCTGCGCGGGAACCGTAAGGGCAAGCTAAATATCTACTCCACGCATTATCTCGACGAGGCTAACCCGGCCCATGAGCAGAGCGAAGTAGACGAAGCGGGCACCCTTTCCGAGCGGGTGTTTAAAAGTAAAGAGATCCTGCTGCTCAATATTAACGAGCAGGATCCGGTGGCGCCGTACGAGCGAATGTTGTTCAACACCTGGGGCAACAAAATTCAAACGCTGTGCCTGCTGCCGCTGATGTCGGGCAACACCATGCTGGGCGTGCTTAAGCTGGCGCAGTGCGATGAGGGCGTATTCACGACCGCCAACCTGAAGCTGCTGCGCCAGATTGCCGAGCGCATCTCCATTGCGCTGGATAACGCGCTGGCCTACCAGGAGATCCAACGCCTGAAAGAGCGGCTGGTGGATGAAAACCTGGCCCTCACCGAACAGCTTAACAACGTGGATAGCGAGTTTGGCGAAATCATCGGGCGCAGCGACGCTATGTACAGCGTGCTCAAGCAGGTTGAGATGGTAGCGCAAAGCGACAGCACGGTGCTTATTTTGGGTGAAACCGGCACCGGCAAAGAGCTCATTGCCCGAGCAATCCACAATTTGAGCAACCGCAACAGCCGCCGCATGGTGAAGATGAACTGCGCCGCCATGCCCGCTGGCCTGCTTGAGAGCGATCTCTTCGGCCACGAGCGCGGCGCCTTTACCGGCGCAAGCAGTCAGCGTATTGGCCGCTTTGAGCTGGCGGATAAGAGTTCGCTGTTCCTTGACGAAGTGGGCGATATGCCGCTGGAGCTTCAGCCTAAACTGCTGCGTGTGCTACAGGAGCAGGAGTTTGAGCGTCTCGGCAGCAACAAATTGATCCAGACCGACGTCCGGCTGATCGCCGCCACCAACCGCGACCTGAAAAAAATGGTCGCCGACCGCGAATTTCGTAGCGATCTCTATTACCGCCTGAACGTGTTCCCGATCTGTCTGCCGCCGCTGCGCGAGCGCCCTGAAGATATCCCCCTGCTGGTAAAAGCGTTTACCGCCAAAATTGCGCGCCGGATGGGGCGAAACATCGACAGTATCCCCGCTGAGACATTACGCACGCTCTCTTCCATGGAGTGGCCGGGCAACGTGCGCGAGCTGGAAAACGTGATTGAGCGTGCGGTGCTGTTGACGCGCGGCAGCGTGCTGCAGTTGTCGCTGCCGGAAGTCTCTCTGCCTGAGGTATCAATGGCGGCGGCAGAAGTGGCGCAGGATGGGGAGGACGAGTATCAGCTCATTATGCGGGTGCTTAAAGAAACTAACGGCGTGGTCGCCGGGCCTAAAGGTGCAGCGCAGCGCCTGGGGCTGAAACGGACCACGCTGCTGTCGCGCATGAAGCGGCTTGGGATTGATAAAGAAAGCCTGGTGTAATCTGTCTTGCCGGGCGGCGCTTCCCGACGCCGCCCTTTGTCACGCTGCGAAATTGTCCCTCATTGACACAATATATTTTCCTCTGTATAAAATTCCGCCTTAATAATGAGTTTCATTTGCATCAAAAATACAATTAATAAAGGGTAGCGTTTAATGAAAAAGGTCATCTGCGCGTTGAGCCTGGCGATTACGTCGGTCAGTTCTGCTCTGGCAACCACATATCCTCTGACCATTGAGAACTGCGGTTATGAAGAGACATTTACCAAAGCGCCGGAACGCGTAGTGGCCCTTGGTCAGAACACCGTCGAAATTTTGCTCCTGCTGGGCCTGGAAGATAACGTAAAGGCCAGCGCATTCTGGCCGACCAAGGTCCTGCCGCAGCTGGCTGAACAAAATGCAAAAATCAAAACGCTGACGGTAGAAATCCCGACCCTTGAGTCTATCCTTTCGCAGAACCCTGATTTTGTTCCTGCCCAGCTTCCCCTGCTGCTGGGGCCTGAAAGTAAGGTCGCGAAGCGCGAAGACCTGGCGACGGTCGGGGTAAACAGCTATTTATCGCCGGGAATGTGCGCCACCAAAAAAGCCGCAGGCGACATGTACGGCAGCCGTCAGAAACTGTGGGATATGACGTATCTGTATAAAGAAATTGAAGATTTCGCCAAAATCTTCAACGTAGAAGCACGCGGCCAGGCCGTTATCGCCGATTTCAAAAAACGTGAGGCTGACCTGCGCCAGACGTTCGGTAAAAACAAAAAAGACCTCTCCTTCGTCTTCTGGTTCTCCAGCGCATCCCCTTCTGCTGATGCGTACGTTGGCGGTAAAAATAGCGCCTCTGGATTTATCGCCAGCGTGCTTGGCGGCCATAACGCCATTACCTCCGAAACCGAATGGCCGACCGTCGGCTGGGAAAGCATCATTGCCGCTAACCCGGATGTGATTGTGGTTTCGAGCCTGGATCGTAACCGCTGGGCGCTGGATAACGCAGAAGAAAAAATCAAATTCCTGAAGCGCGATCCGGCGGTCAGCCAGCTGGACGCGGTGAAAAAAGGCCACATTGTGGTGATGGATGGTCAGGCGATGAACCCGACAATTCGCACCCTTTACGGCGCTGAACAGGTCGGCGAACAGCTCAGAAAACTGGGGCTGAACTGATGACGGCAGTTGTTCTTCAGGCCCGGCAGGGCCTGCTCCTGACCACCTCGTCTTTGCTCGCCATCGTGTTGCTATTTCTGGTGATTGCCCTTGGCGTCAGCGTGGGCGAGCTGTCGATCCCGCTGCAAACCGTCTTTTACGCCATCAGTAATAAAATGGGGCTCACCGAGGTACCGCTTAACCGTATCTACGAAAGCGTGATTTGGGACTTCCGCCTGAGCCGCGCGCTCGTCGCAGCATGCTGCGGAGCCGGGCTGGCAATTTGCGGTGCCGTATTGCAAAGCCTGTTGAAAAACGCGCTGGCAGAACCCTACGTGCTGGGCGTCTCTGCGGGGGCATCAACGGGGGCCGTTTCCGTCGTCGTCCTGGGCATCGGCACCGGCGCGGTATCGCTGTCTGCCGGGGCGTTTGCCGGGGCATTTACTGCCTTTGCCTTTGTCGCCTTGCTGACTAACGGCGCGCGTGGCGGCAATGAACGTACCATTCTGGCGGGTGTCGCCGCCTCGCAACTGTTTAACGCCATTACGGCCTACACCATCAGCACCTCTGCCAGCGCGCAGCAGGCGCGTGACGTGATGTTCTGGCTATTGGGCAGCTTTAGCGGCGTGCGGTGGCCTGAGTTCCAGCTTGTGCTGGTGGTCGTGCTGGCTGGACTTGCCGTGTGCTTATATTATTCCCGGGCGCTGGATGCCTTTACGTTTGGCGATGATGCCGCCGCGTCGCTGGGCATTTCCGTGCCCCGGGTACGCCTTGCGTTGTTTATCACTACCGCACTGATTACGGCGACCATTGTCAGTATGGCGGGCTCCATCGGCTTTGTGGGACTGGTGGTACCGCACGTCATGCGCTTCTTCTTTGGCCCTCTGCATCGGACGTTGCTGATTGCCAGCGCGCTGGCAGGCGCGATCCTGATGGTGCTGGCGGATATCGCATCACGCCTGCTGATCGCCCCGCAAAGCCTGCCCGTCGGCGTGGTGACCGCGCTGGTTGGCGTGCCTTTCTTTGCCGTGATTATCTACCGCTCAAGGAATAAGTGATGAGTATCAGCGCTGAAAATATTACCTGGAAGGTAGGCAAAAAAGTCATCGTCAATGACGTATCGCTAACAGTTTCTCGCAGCGAAACGGTAGGGCTGCTTGGCCCTAACGGCTGCGGTAAATCCTCGCTTCTACGCATTCTCGCGGGCCTGCGTCGTCCGAATGCCGGAAGCGTGACGCTGGACGGGGAAGACATTTCTCGCATTGCCAAAAAGCAGCTTGCCCGGCGGGTGGCGTTCGTTGAACAGCACGGCATGACCGACGCCAATATGCGCGTTCGCGATGTGGTCAAGCTCGGGCGAATTCCACACCACTCTCCGTTTTCCAACTGGAGCTCGCATGATGACGAGACCGTTACCGCCGCGCTGCAAAGAGTGGACATGCTGGAAAAGCGTGAGCAAGGCTGGCTGAGTTTATCCGGCGGTGAGCGTCAGCGAGTCCATATCGCTCGCGCACTGGCGCAAACGCCAACGGAAATCCTGCTGGATGAACCGACAAACCACCTGGACATTCACCACCAGATGCAGTTGATGCACCTGATCAGCGAGCTCCCGGTGACCAGCATCGTGGCCATCCACGATCTCAACCATGCGTCAATGTTCTGTGATTCACTGATTGTGATGCAGAAAGGGAAAATTGTCGCCACGGGAACGCCGCAGGACATTTTAACCGAGGAGCTTCTCTGGGACGTCTTCCGGGTGAAGACCAAAATCGAGATCTCCCGTTATCATGGCAAAAAACATATTCATTTTATTGTTTAGAGGCGCGTAAAGGTGATGGCGCTACGCCCTGTTGTAACGCTGTGGCCGCCCGTTTTACTGGGCAGCCAGTTTGTTTTTAATATTGGCTTCTATGCCGTTGTTCCCTTCCTGGCGATATTTCTGCGCGACGATATGCTGCTATCCGGCGGGCTTATCGGCCTGGTGCTGGGGCTGCGCACCTTTTCGCAGCAGGGAATGTTTATCGTCGGCGGTGCGCTGTCAGACAGGTTTGGCGCGAAGAGGGTCATTCTTAGCGGCTGCGTTGTGCGCGTTGCGGGATATCTGCTGCTGGCTTTCGGGCAATCGCTGTGGCCCATCATTCTGGGCGCGTGCCTGACGGGAATTGGCGGGGCGCTGTTCTCGCCGTCTATCGAAGCGCTGCTGGCAAAAGCGGGCACCCAAAGCGAAGCCAGCGGAAAGCGCAGCCGCGCGGAGTGGTTTGCGCTCTTCGCCGTTTGCGGCGAGCTCGGCGCGGTGCTGGGTCCCGTAGCGGGAGCGCTGCTGACGGGGCTTGGCTTTCGTCAGGTGGCGCTGGCAGGTGCTGGCGTGTTTATCGTCGCGTTGGTTGTACTGTTCTTTTGCCTTCCGGCAGCACGCCACAGTAAACGCTCGCTCAAAATCCTGCCCTGGTGGACCACCTTTCGCCAGCCGCGCTTTGTCGCTTTTATTATTGCCTACAGCTCGTGGCTTCTGAGCTATAACCAGCTCTATCTGGCACTGCCGGTGGAAATCCAGCGTTCGGGGGGTAAAGAGAGCGATCTCGGCCCGCTTTTTATGCTGGCCTCCGTGCTTATCATTACCCTTCAGCTGCCGCTTGCGCGTTTTGCCCGCCGCGTGGGCGCGGTTAACATCTTACCGGTGGGTTTTTTGCTGCTCTCCGCCGCGTTTGCGAGCGTGGCGATGTTCGCATCAACGCCACCTCCGCAAGGCTGGCTGCGGTTAATGCCTTCGGTGTGTCTTGTGACGCTTTTAACGTTGGGGCAAATGCTGCTGGTGCCGTCGGCGAAAGATCTCATCCCGCATTTTGCCGAGGAGTCGACGCTTGGCGCGCATTATGGCGCACTCGCCACGGCCGGAGGGATCGCGGTGCTGGCAGGCAATTTAGCGTTCGGCAGTCTGCTGGATCGCGCGCTTGTACCTTCAACGCAGGCAATTTATCCCTGGCTACTGCTGGCCGTTTTCCCGTTATGCAGTGCGGTTGCGCTGAGCGTCATTTGTCAACCGCTCAGGCGTTGAGCGGCTACTTTTTCGGACGACATTTTTCCGGCAATTCAGGTACCGGACGGCGATCGTCAAGCAGATGACGAAGCGTTAGGATTGGGTGGCGCCATAACATCCGCGGCCCTGCCCAGCGCATCACCTGCTTCATCTCTTCACGCCTGGCCGGCTGATAGCAGTGCACCGGACACTGTTTGCAGGCCGGTTTTTCCTCCCCAAAGACACACTTATCCAGCCGCTTGTCGGCGTAAGCATTAAGCGCCTGATAATGTCCCTGTGCCTTTAAGGCCTGCGGACACTGCTTTTCATACAGCGCGATCATTTTTGCGATCGTCTCTTTTTCTCGGGAAATACGTTTACCGGACATGCTCGCTCACCCACTAATAACGTGCATTTATGATACTCCTTCGAATATCGAATTTCAGTCGTTGCATTCTGTTTTCTGAAGACATCTTCCAGTATTTAGCCGACGCCCGCTGATTTTTACTGGTATTTTATACAGGCATTAGAACCATCGATTGTCTAAATTTCCAGGAGGCCGTATGCAAGAAACGTCGATCGCCAAACCCTATCGTCACTTGACGGTGGGCTATTTTAGAAAACGCCATGAAGACCGTAAAACCAAAATACCTAAGCGTTACAGCGTACATCCCGCCCTTAGCCTGAAAGGTGACTGGCTTGGACAAGCCGGGTTTACTACGCATTCTCAGGTTCGTGTGGGCGTCGAGCAGGGAAAAATCGTTATCGAATTAATGACGGAAGGCGTCTCGTAAAGTCGTGACATTTTACTGCGCCGCACCTTTTTTTCATGCGACAATAGAAGGAACTTACGGCCACAGAGCCGCTCAAAACGTCATATTATCAAAGAAATGGATATCATAACTCCATGAGCACAATCGACAATTTCGACGCGCATACGCCGATGATGCAGCAGTACCTGAAGCTGAAAGCACAGCATCCGGAGATCTTACTGTTTTACCGTATGGGTGATTTTTACGAGCTCTTTTATGACGATGCTAAGCGTGCGTCGCAACTGCTCGACATCTCTCTGACTAAACGTGGTGCATCGGCTGGCGAACCGATTCCCATGGCGGGCATCCCGCATCATGCGGTAGAAAACTACCTGGCAAAACTGGTGAATCAGGGGGAGTCTGTTGCCATCTGCGAGCAGATTGGCGATCCCGCCACCTCTAAAGGGCCGGTGGAACGTAAGGTCGTGCGCATCGTCACGCCGGGCACCATCAGCGACGAAGCCCTGCTGCAGGAGCGCCAGGATAACCTGCTGGCCGCATTGTGGCAGGATGGCAAAGGATTTGGCTACGCGACGCTGGATATCAGCTCCGGTCGTTTTCGCCTGAGTGAACCGGCTGACCGCGAAACCATGGCTGCAGAACTGCAGCGCACAAACCCGGCTGAATTGCTTTACGCAGAAGACTTCGCTGAAACGGCGCTTATCGAAGGCCGCCGTGGCCTGCGCCGTCGCCCGCTCTGGGAATTCGAAATTGATACTGCACGCCAGCAGCTGAATCTTCAATTTGGCACCCGCGATCTGATTGGATTTGGCGTGGAGAACGCCCCGCGTGGGCTGTGTGCCGCAGGCTGTCTGCTGCAGTATGTCAAAGATACTCAACGCACGGCCCTGCCGCATATCCGCTCCATCACGATGGAGCGTCAGCAGGATAGCATCATCATGGATGCAGCTACGCGGCGTAACCTTGAGATCACCCAAAACCTGGCGGGTGGCGTGGAAAATACCCTTGCCTCAGTCCTCGACAGCACGGTTACGCCGATGGGCAGCCGCATGCTCAAACGCTGGCTGCATATGCCTGTTCGCGATACGAATACGCTTGTCAGCCGCCAGCAGACTATAGCGGCATTGCAGGATCGCTATACCGAACTGCAGCCTGTTCTGCGTCAGGTGGGTGACCTGGAACGCATTCTTGCTCGCCTGGCGCTGCGCACGGCACGCCCACGCGATCTTGCGCGTATGCGCCATGCTTTCCAGCAGTTACCCGAGCTTCGCGCTCAGCTTGCTGATGTTGACAGCGCCCCGGTGCAAAAACTCCGTGAAACAATGGGCGAGTTTAGCGAGCTTCGTGAGCTGCTCGAGCGCGCAATCATCGATGCGCCTCCGGTTCTGGTGCGTGACGGCGGCGTAATTGCCCCCGGCTACAACGATGAGCTGGACGAATGGCGTGCGCTGGCGGACGGCGCAACGGACTACCTCGACAAGCTGGAAATCCGTGAGCGCGAGCGTCTGGGGCTGGATACGCTGAAAGTAGGCTATAACGCGGTTCACGGTTACTACATTCAGATCAGCCGCGGACAGAGCCACATGGCGCCGATTCACTACGTACGTCGCCAGACGTTGAAAAACGCCGAACGCTACATTATTCCTGAACTGAAAGAGTATGAGGACAAAGTTCTCACCTCGAAAGGGAAAGCCCTGGCGCTGGAAAAACAGCTGTATGAAGAGCTGTTCGACATACTGATGCCGCACCTTGGAGACCTGCAGTTAAGCGCCGGCGCGCTGGCTGAGCTGGATGTTCTGGTAAACCTGGCAGAACGTGCTGAAACGCTGAACTATACCTGCCCGACCTTTACCGACAAACCCGGCATTCGTATTACCGAAGGCCGCCATCCGGTGGTGGAGCAGGTGCTCAACGAGCCGTTCATCGCCAACCCGCTGAGCCTGTCACCGCAGAGAAGAATGCTGATCATTACCGGCCCGAACATGGGCGGTAAAAGTACCTATATGCGCCAGACCGCGCTAATTGCCCTGCTCGCGTACATCGGGAGCTACGTTCCTGCGCAAAAAGTCGAGATTGGCCCCATCGACCGTATCTTCACCCGCGTGGGGGCGGCGGACGATCTGGCAAGTGGACGTTCAACCTTCATGGTAGAGATGACCGAAACTGCCAATATTTTGCACAACGCGACGGAATATAGCCTGGTGCTGATGGACGAAGTCGGGCGCGGCACCTCAACCTATGACGGCTTGTCGCTGGCATGGGCCTGTGCTGAAAGTCTGGCGAATAAAATTAAGGCGATGACGCTGTTCGCAACCCACTATTTCGAACTGACTCAGCTGCCAGAAAAAATGGAAGGTGTAGCAAACGTGCATCTCGATGCGCTGGAGCACGGCGATACCATCGCTTTTATGCACACGGTTCAGGATGGCGCGGCGAGCAAAAGCTATGGGCTGGCCGTTGCGGCGCTGGCAGGCGTGCCAAAAGAGGTGATCAAGCGCGCGCGTCAGAAACTGCGCGAACTGGAGAGCCTGTCGCCGAATGCGGCGGCCACGCAGATTGATGGTACGCAGATGTCGCTGCTGGCTCCTGCGGAAGAGACATCCCCCGCTCTGGAAGCCCTTGAAAATCTTGACCCGGATTCACTCACGCCGCGCCAGGCGCTGGAGTGGGTTTATCGGTTGAAGAGTCTGGTGTAATTCTCTGTGATCTGATGCCCTCTCCCACAAGGAGAGGGCAAAAAAACCCAGAAGCGGCAACCTGTGTTGCCGTTTTGCCTATAACAACGGCGGAATGGTCGGCACCTGCGGCGCCTCGTCAATATCCTTCTGCGTCATGCGGAACGCTTCCGGATAGTGCTCGCGGCTGGTACGGCGCAGCGGCTCAGTGTCGCGCCAGGTATACAGACAGTGCTGGCACTGATGGACAGTCCAGACCCCTTTTACCGGTGACGTTGCCATCACTTCGATATGCTCATCGGCACAACGTGGACAGATCATAATTTCCTCCTTAATGACGTGCAGCCAGCATCGCGGTCAGTTTTTCTGCCCAGGCTTTGGTTTCTGGGAGATCCTGTACCGGCTGGCTGTAGTGGCCGCGGTTATCCGGTGCAACAGGCGTCGTAGCATCAATAATCAGCTTGTCGGTGATACCTGCCGGGCTGGAACCTGGATCGAGTTCAAGCACGGACATATTCGGCAGCTGCACCAGATCGCCCGCCGGGTTGACCTTCGATGAGAGCGCCCACATCACCTGCGGCAGGTTGAACGGATCGACGTCTTCATCCACCATAATCACCATTTTCACGTAGCCCAGACCGTGCGGGGTCGTCATGGCTCGCAATCCCACGGCACGGGCAAAACCGCCATAACGTTTTTTGGTGGAGATAATGGCCAGCAGACCGTGGGTGTACATAGCGTTCACCGCCTGCACTTCCGGGAATTCTGCTTTTAGCTGCTGATAGAGCGGCACACAGGTCGCAGGGCCCATCAGGTAATCAATCTCTGTCCAGGGCATGCCAAGATAAAGCGATTCAAAAATAGGCTTAGTGCGGTACGAAACTTTATCGATACGCACGACCGTCATGTTGCGCCCGCCAGAGTAATGGCCGGTAAACTCGCCAAACGGTCCTTCTATCTCACGTTTGCGGCCTTCGATTACCCCTTCCAGGATCACTTCAGAACCCCACGGCACATCGAAACCGGTGAGCGGTGCAGTGGCAATCGGGTACGGACTTTCCCGGAGCGCACCGGCCATCTCATATTCGGACTGGTCATATTTCAGCGGCGTGGCCCCCATAAGCGTGATGATCGGATCGTTGCCGAGCGTAATCGCAATTGGCAGATCTTCTCCGCGCTCTTCCGCTTTATGCAGATGCAGGGCGATATCATGCATGGGTACAGGCTGCAGGCCGAGCTTGCGCTTGCCCTTCACTTCCATACGGTAGATACCGACGTTCTGTTTACCAAAGTTATCCGGGTCCAGCGGATCGCGCGAGACAACGCACGCCTTGTCGAGATAGAAGCCCCCGTCTCCGTCATTCAGGCGGAACAGCGGCAGGATATCGAACAGGTTGATGTCTTCACCGTCTACCGTATTCTGCGACCAGGCAGGGTTGGCGCGACGCTCAGGTGCGACGGGAAATTTATCCCAGCGGCGAATGTATTCGTCGATCTGTTTTTTTACCGGCGTATTGGCAGGCAATCCCATCGAAATAGCGTGATTCTGCCAGGAACCAATTGTATTCATCACGACACGCGCGTCGGTGAAGCCGCGGATATTGTCGAACCAGACGGCGGGAGCCCCGTCGCCGATGCGTCCGGTTGCGTTGGCCGCCGCGGCCAGATCCGGTTCTGCATTCACCTCTTCCTCTATTTTCAGCAGTTGCCCTTGTTCATCAAGCGCCTGCAGGAAGCTTCTCAAATCATCAAATGCCATCTTTATTCTCCTGTGAAACGTGTTTCGCCTCCTGCAAACCGTTCCAGCGACGCGCCTTTTTATGCTCAAGACCAAACTGGTCTAGCACGCGGGTCACAATATGCTGGGTGATATCATCGGCGGTTTGCGGGTGGTTGTAATACGCAGGCATGGGCGGCACCATCGCCACGCCCATGCGAGAAAGTGCGAGCATATTCTCAAGATGAATGGTGCTAAGCGGCGTTTCGCGTGGCACCAGGACCAGCTTGCGGCCCTCTTTCAGTACGACGTCTGCCGCGCGGCCCACCAGCCCTTCGGCATAGCCAGAACGGATACCCGCCAGCGTTTTCATGCTGCACGGAATGACGATCATGCCGTCGGTACGAAACGAACCGGATGAGATAGTAGCGGCCTGGTCTGCGGGGCTGTGAACGATATCAGCCAGCGCGGCAACGTCCCGGGCGGTATAGGGGGTTTCCAGCTCAATCGTGGTTTTCGCCCATTTCGACATCACCAGATGGGTTTCGACCTCCGGCATTTCACGCAGTGCCTGCAGCAACGCCACGCCCAGTGGAGCACCCGTTGCCCCGGTCATCCCAACAATCAATCTCATTCAGCACCTCAATTAATTCGTTCGCATACGAACATATTAAATAAACTACTCCAGGTTCATTTTCCTGACAAGATCGTTCGCATACGATCACACTAAATGCTAAAAATTGCGGCGTTAAACTTCAGGGCAATAGCGGCTATCATAGAGGGAGATTTTTATCGTCGGAGTATTCATGGAACTTAGACAAGAGGCGTTCCACCTGTTACGTCAGCTTTTTCAGCAGCATACTGCCCAATGGCAACATGCCCTGCCGGAAGTGACCAAGCCACAGTACGCGGTAATGCGTTCAATAGCCGAACATCCAGGTATAGAGCAAGTAGCCTTAACCGAAGTGGCGGTGAGTACCAAAGCAACGCTGGCGGAAATGCTGAGCCGTATGGAGGCGCGCGGGCTGGTAAAACGTGAGCACGATCCTGCCGACAAGCGCCGACGTTTTGTTTTTTTAACCCCGGAAGGGGAAGCCCTGCTTGCCCGCTGTAAACCCGTTGGAAATGATGTAGATGAACGCTTTCTGGGCCAGCTTAGCCAGGAAGAACAGCAACAATTCTCGGCGCTGATTAAGAAAATGATGCACAACTAGTTTATCCGGGCGCGCATAAAATCGATAAACGTGCGCACTTTGGCCGGCATATGCTGGGAATCAGGATAGACGGCATAGATACCCTGCTGTGCAAAAGAATAACCCGGCAACACCTCAACCAACGTTCCCGTATTCAGCGCATTTTGCGCCAGCCACTCCGGCAAAAGTGCCACGCCGCACCCCGCCACCGCAAAGGACATCAGCGCCTGCGCGCTGTCTGCAAATAAACGCGGCGCTTTCTTTATCTCCAGCGTGACGTGTCCGCCACTGGGATCGCTCACCTTCCAGTACAGGGGGGAAAGGACTCGTTCGTGAATGATCCAGTCGGCTTTTCCCAGTGCAGCCAGGGAATCTATCGGATGGTTAGCAAGCCAGCCGGGTGCGGCGACAGGTACGATCGTAAACTGTGAAATTAACGCGGCGTGATAGCGCGAATCAGCAAGCGTGCCGAGCCGAATGGCCACATCGAAACGCTCAGAAATAAGATCGGCGTGCAGTGAAGAGGATGCGTGACGTACGCGCAGGTCGGAATGGCGTTGGCTAAACTCGGCCAACAAAGGGACCACGACCTGCGCCCCGTATTCAGGCGTGCTGGTGATCCGTAACTCCCCCGTCAGCCCGGCATGATTTGCACGTACCTCATCCTGCAAACGCTCTGCATCCTTTAAAAGGGCTACGCTTCGATGATAAAAGAGCGATCCTGCTTCGGTTAACGTCAGACGACGCGTCGAGCGCAGCAGCAGCGTAACGCCTAATTCATTTTCAAGCTGGCGAATATTCACGCTCACAACCGCTTTGGTTAATCCCATCGCATCTGCTGCTGCGGTGAATCCCCCGGTTTCCGCCACGGCGACAAACATCGCCGTGCGTTGTAAATTGAGCATTGTGAGCCTCATTACTGTCAAAAATATTTTGACAGTATATCGCAATTTACCACGTTTATCCGAACCCGTCGGCCCGATAGGATCCTCCCCTCACCGGAGGATTAACCATGAAGTACCGCAACAAAGTTGCCGTCGTCTATCTGTTAGGCTTTTTTCTCGATCTCATCAATATGTTTATTGCCAGCGTCGCCTTCCCCTCTATGGCAAGGGCGTTTAACGCCAGCCCCACATCGTTGGCATGGGTCAGTAACGGCTACATTGCTGGGCTAACCCTTATTATTCCCTTCAGCGCCATGGTATCGCGGCTTATTGGGCCAAAACGCGTCATTCTCCTTTCTCTTTTTCTGTTTAGCACGGCCTCGCTTGCCGCAGGGTTTTCTACGACGCTGGAAAGCCTGATCGTCTGGCGGATACTGCAAGGATTCGGGGGTGGGCTACTGATTCCAGTAGGACAAGCGCTGACGTGGCAGCTGTTTAAACCGCAGGAACGCGCACGGCTTTCCTCGGCGGTCATGCTGGTTGCGTTACTGGCACCGGCGTGCTCGCCGGCATTGGGTGGCTTACTTGTCCAGGCCCTAGGCTGGCGATGGATATTTTTTGCCACCCTCCCCGTCGCGGTTATCACCATGGTGCTGGCGTGGCGGTGGCTGACTCATGAAAAGCCCCAGGCAGCAGCGATACGTGTGCTTCATCTGCCCTTGCTGGGGAAACCGATGCTGCAATTTTCGATGCTGGTCTATTTATGTGTACCCGGTATTTTTATCGGCGTGAACGTGATCGGCATGTTCTATCTCCAGAGCGTGGCGAAGATGACACCCGCCGCGACGGGCCTGCTGATGCTTCCCTGGTCTCTGGCCTCATTCGCGGCAATCTCGGCGACAGGGCGTTTCTTTAATCGGTTTGGCCCACGCCCGCTGATTATGACTGGATGCCTTTTGCAGTCCGCAGGCATACTGCTTCTTATGTATGTTAGCCCTCAGGTCAATAACCTATTACCGATCGCAGCCTTTGTTTTCATGGGGGCTGGCGGTAGCTTATGCAGCAGCGCGGCGCAAAGCAGTGCATTTTTGACCATCACGCACGACGATATGCCGGATGCCAGCACGTTGTGGAATCTTAATCGTCAGCTGAGTTTTTTTATGGGTGCCTTCCTGCTGGCGCAAATTCTGAGCACGTTACAACACCGTCTGGCGCCGCTCGCCGCATGGCACGGAACGTTTATTATTGCGGCGTGTATTACAGCATTGCCGCTTATCTTTGCCACACGTCTTAATAACCAGAAAATACTGACACAACTTCAACCGGAGAAATCATGACCCCGTACGAAACAGAGATTATTGATGTTCATGTTGCGCTCGAAAACTGGCTGGGAGAGGGCAAAGGTGAAGTTGCTGCCCTACTCGCCCGTTTTCAGTCAGACTTTATGATGATCCCGCCGAGTGGGGCGCACGTTGACCACGCGGCGCTGGGCCGTTTTCTGGACAGCCAACGCGGTAGCCGTCCAGGACTGAAAATTGTGATTGATGAACTAACAACCCTGCAAACATGGGACACCGGTGCAGTGCTGCATTATCGGGAGACGCAAACCCGCCCCGAACTGCCCGTCAATGTACGCTGGTCAACGGCGGTGCTCAATCAGGAAGGTGAGACGATAACGTGGCGTCTGCTGCACGAAACGGCGCAGCCGTAGCAGAAAAGAAAAAGGCTCGTCTGACGACGAGCCTTTTTTGACGAAAGGGTGCTTATTCGCGGAACAGCGCTTCGATATTCAGCCCTTGCCCCTGCAGGATTTCACGCAGGCGACGCAGACCTTCAACCTGAATCTGACGAACACGTTCACGGGTCAGGCCAATTTCACGGCCGACGTCTTCCAGTGTCGCAGCTTCATACCCCAGTAAACCAAAACGACGCGCCAGCACTTCACGCTGTTTGGCGTTCAGTTCGAACAGCCATTTGACGATGCTCTGCTTCATGTCATCGTCCTGCGTGGTGTCTTCCGGACCGTTGTCTTTTTCATCGGCCAGGATGTCCAGCAGCGCTTTTTCGGAGTCGCCACCCAGTGGGGTGTCAACCGAGGTAATGCGCTCGTTGAGACGCAGCATACGGCTTACGTCATCAACGGGTTTATCAAGTTGCTCGGCAATCTCTTCGGCGCTTGGCTCGTGGTCCAGTTTATGGGACAACTCGCGTGCGGTACGCAGATAGACGTTCAACTCTTTGACGATGTGAATCGGCAGGCGAATCGTACGGGTTTGGTTCATAATTGCCCGTTCGATGGTCTGACGAATCCACCAGGTCGCGTAGGTTGAGAAGCGGAAACCACGTTCCGGGTCAAACTTCTCAACTGCGCGGATGAGACCTAAATTGCCCTCTTCAATCAGATCCAGCAAAGCCAGACCACGATTGCCGTAACGGCGAGCAATTTTCACGACCAGTCGCAAATTACTTTCAATCATGCGACGGCGCGAGGCAACATCACCACGCAAAGCACGACGTGCGAAATAGACTTCTTCTTCGGCCGTTAACAGTGGGGAGTAACCAATCTCCCCAAGGTAAAGCTGAGTCGCGTCCAGTACACGCTGTGTGGCGCCCTGCGATAACAGCTCTTCTTCAGCCAAATCGTTATCACTGGGTTCCTCTTCTACTAAGGCTTTTTCGTCAAAAGCCTCTGCTCCGTTCTCATCAAATTCCGCATCTTCATTTAAATCATGAACTTTCAGCGTATTCTGACTCATAAGGTGGCTCCTACCCGTGATCCCTGAACGAGACACCCCGGCTGGCATGCCCCGTCAAATTATCGCTGCGGCAAATACTGCAGCGGGTTTACGGATTTCCCCTTGTAACGAATTTCAAAATGCAAGCGTGTAGAACTGGTGCCGGTGCTACCCATAGTAGCTATTTTTTGCCCCGCCTTAACTTCTTGTTGTTCCCGGACCAGCATCGTATCGTTATGGGCGTAGGCACTCAGGTAATCATCGTTATGTTTTATGATAATAAGATTACCGTAACCGCGCAGAGCGTTACCGGCATACACAACGCGTCCATCTGCGGTCGCGATGATAGCCTGTCCCTTACTTCCTGCGATATCGATCCCTTTGTTTCCACCTTCGGTAGAAGAGAAGTTTTCGATAACCTTACCGTCAGTTGGCCAGCGCCATGCAGAGATAGGCGAACTGGTTGATGTACTGCTGGCAGTCGGTTCGATAGAGCTAACCACAGGTGCCGTAACCGGTGCTGTGACCGTAGTCGCAGTACCTTTATTATTCGGCAACATTTTGTTAGCACTCTGATCACCTGAATCCTCAGAATACGTAATTACAGGTTGCGAAGCAACCACCGTGCTGGATTTTTGTGCAGGCTTAACGCTGTTATTTTGCGCGGTCACATCCGCGGCAGAAACGGTGTTGCCAGGCGTCAGCGGCGTGCCCGTGGCGTTACCGACCTGGAGCGTTTGGCCGACTTCCAGACCGTACGGGGCCTGGACGTTATTTCGCTGCGCCAGGTCACGGAAATCGTTCCCGGTGATCCACGCAATGTAGAACAGCGTATCGCCACGCTTCACGGTATAGGTGCTACCGCCGGTATAGCTACCTTTCGGAATGTTCCCATACTTGCGGTTATAGATTATGCGGCCATTTTCCGTCTGAACAGGCTGTTCGACTGGCTGAATCTGTGTTGGCTGTATAACAGGCTGCTGAACAGGCTGAATCTGCGGAGATTGCTGCGTCGCAGTCGTGCCCATTTTTGGCGGAGGGGTGATCAACATTCCGCTGGACGTGTTACCCGAGCCACTGTTCCCGCCAACGGAACTGACAGGGGCAGGTGCGTTATTAGAACTTGTACAGCCTGCCAGCCAGAGCGAAACCAGTGATAATGCCGCAACACGGCTGATGGTGAATTTTGGGCTTCCCGCGCTCATTTATCCCCCAGGAATGTGTTAACTACCAGTGACTTAAAAATAACCGTGAAGGCACGAACCTTTCGCGCCACACCATACGCTGAATTTGCCTTAATAACCCTGGATAAATCCGAGTCTCAGGCAAGTTCCCCCTTAACAAGAGGCACAAAGCGCACGGCTTCTACGGTATCGATAATAAACTCGCCGCCACGCCGACGAACACGCTTCAACAGCTGATGCTCATCACCCACGGGCAAAACGAGAATGCCGCCTTCATCCAGCTGCGATAAGAGTGCAACCGGGATCTCAAGCGGTGCAGCCGTGACGATAATGGCATCAAACGGGGCGCGAGCCTGCCAACCCTGCCATCCATCGCCGTGACGTGTCGAAACATTATGTAAATCAAGTTGTTTCAGGCGACGACGCGCCTGCCACTGTAAACCTTTGATTCGCTCGACGGAGCAAACATGGTGAACCAAATGCGCCAGAATTGCGGTTTGGTAACCCGATCCGGTACCAATCTCCAGCACGCGGGATTCTGGCGTAAGTTCCAGTAATTCCGTCATGCGTGCCACCATGTAAGGCTGTGAAATCGTCTGGCCTTGCCCGATTGGCAAAGCGACGTTTTCCCACGCTTTGTGTTCAAACGCCTCGTCGACAAACTTTTCACGGGGAACCTGGGCAAGCGCTTCCAGCACGCGCTCGTCAACGATCCCTTGCGCGCGGAGTTGTTCCAGAAGAGCTTGTACACGTTTGCTTACCATTGCGTGCTCACCCCGACACGATCCAGCCAGCCAGACACCACATCATGCGCGCTATAAGCGGTTAAATCTACGTGCAACGGCGTAACGGAAACGTAGCCGTCATCCACGGCGGCAAAATCCGTGTCTGGCCCTGCATCGCATTTTTCGCCGGGAGGACCAATCCAGTAGAGCGTGTTGCCACGCGGATCCTGCTGCGGAATGACCTGGTCAGCCGGATGACGGCTGCCGCAGCGCGTCACGCGGATCCCTTTGATTTCGTCCAGCGGCAGATCCGGGACGTTGATGTTAAGAATGCGTCCGGTGCGCAGCGGCTCGCGACCCAGCGCACGAAGGAGCGAGCAGGTTACCGCCGCCGCCGTGTCATAATGGGTGTGGCCGTTAAGTGATACCGCCAGCGCCGGGAATCCGAGATGGCGCCCTTCCATCGCCGCCGCCACGGTACCGGAGTAGATCACGTCATCGCCGAGATTCGGCCCGGCATTGATCCCCGACACGACAATATCCGGGCGCGGACGCATCAGTGCATTCACGCCCAAGAACACGCAGTCGGTCGGCGTGCCCATCTGTACAGCAATATCACCATTTTCATAGGTGAAGGTGCGAAGCGACGACTCCAGCGTCAATGAGTTAGACGCTCCACTGCGGTTACGATCGGGAGCCACGACCTGCACATCCGCAAATTCGCGAAGGTGTTTCGCCAGGGTCTGAATGCCTGGCGCATGGATCCCGTCATCGTTACTCAGCAATATTCGCATAATCACCCGACGTGTTGATAAGTTCCCTGACAACACTGGTGGCAAAGCTACCTGCCGGCAGCCAGAAGCGTAACTCGACGGTCACGTCATCCCACCAGTTCCAGCTTAACTGCTGCGGATAGAGCAGCATCGCACGGCGTGCCGCTTCGACTTTTTCCCGCACCAGCAATGATTGTAATTCTTGTGCATCGGCGACGGCGGCCTGTTCAGCCGCCAGCGCATCGCCCTGCGTTCCCCAGTCGCCCGTACCGGGCAAGGCTGCGGTAATCAACAGCGCTTTCGCGTCCACGCGCGTCTGAACATCGGCCATTTCTTCGGCCGTTGCCACAAACCAGCTCCCGCGTCCCGCTAATTGTAGCGCATCGCCGACAACAACTTGATTCGCGTCCGTTTTTTTCAGTCGCTCGCTCACAATCTGATTAAACAACGCGCTGCGGGCCGCAGACAACCAAAAACTGCGTTTATTCCTGTCGCGAACCGGGGCATCGCTTTGTGCCCAGCGCAGTGCGCCCTGCAGGTTGCTGCCGCCGATACCAAAGCGCTGCGCGCCAAAGTAGTTCGGTACGCCCTGCTCATTAATGGCATTCAACCGTTTTTCAACGTCATCGCGGTTTGTGACGTCGCGCAGCACCAGCGTAAAGCGGTTACCTTTTAACGCGCCCAGACGCAATTTGCGCTTGTGGCGGGCGTACTCAAGCACTTTACAGCCTTCAAGCTCAAATTTGCTTAAATCGGGCATCGCATTGCCCGGCACGCGCGCGCAAATCCACTGCTCGGTGACGGCATGCTTATCCTTCTGCCCGGCGAAGCTCACTTCACGGGCGTGTATTTTCAGGAATTTTGCCAGCGCTTCCGCCACAAACCGAGTGTTGCACCCGTTTTTCAGAATACGGATAAGAATATGCTCGCCTTCACCGTCCGGCTCAAACCCTAAATCTTCGACCACGACGAAGTCTTCCGGGCTGCCTTTCAGCAGGCCTTGTCCCTGAGGTTGACCGTGCAGCCAGGTCAGGTTTTCGAAGTCCGTCATTTCGCCGCCTTCAGCAGCAGCGCCACGGCTTCGCAGGCAATGCCTTCCCCCCGCCCCGTAAAGCCAAGCTTTTCGGTGGTCGTGGCTTTCACGTTGACGTCGTCCATATGGCAACCGAGATCTTCAGCAATGAACACGCGCATCTGCGGGATATGCGGCAGCATCTTGGGTGCCTGCGCGATGATCGTCACATCGACATTACCAAGGGCATAGCCTTTGGCCTGAATACGACGCCAGGCTTCACGCAGCAGCTCGCGGCTGTCTGCACCTTTAAACGCCGGATCGGTGTCCGGGAATAATTTGCCGATATCGCCCAGCGCAGCGGCCCCCAGCAGCGCATCGGTTAATGCGTGCAGCGCCACGTCACCATCAGAATGCGCCAACAGCCCTTTTTCATAAGGAATGCGTACGCCGCCAATGATAATTGGGCCTTCTCCGCCAAAGGCGTGTACATCAAAACCGTGTCCAATTCGCATTATGCCTTCTCCTGATGGGTCGAACGGGTAAGATAGAATTCCGCAAGCTGTAAATCCTCCGGACGCGTCACCTTGATATTATCAGCGCGCCCTTCAATAAGCTCAGGATGAAAACCGCAATACTCCAGCGCCGAGGCTTCGTCCGTGATGGTCGCCCCTTCTTTGAGCGCACGCGTCAGGCAGTCGTGGAGGAGTTCGCGGGGGAAAAATTGAGGGGTCAGCGCGTGCCATAAATCGACGCGCTCAACGGTGTGAGCAATCGCCTGTTTACCCGGTTCGGCGCGCTTCATGGTGTCACGCACTGGGGCGGCCAGAATGCCACCTACTTTACTGGTTTCACTCAGCGCCAACAGGCGAGCAAGATCATCCTGATGAAGACACGGGCGCGCGGCGTCATGCACCAGCACCCACTGCGCGTTTTGAGCGGCGTTAATGCCTGCCAGCACGGAATCGGCGCGTTCAGCGCCGCCAACAACGACGGTAATCTGGGGGTGATTTGCCAATGGCAGTTGCGCAAAACGCGCATCGCCCGGGCTAATGGCGATCACGACGTGCGTCACCCTTGGGTGCGCCAGCAGCGCCGCCACGGAGTGTTCGAGGATCGTTTTATCGCCAATCGAGAGGTACTGCTTGGGACATTCTGTCTGCATGCGCCGGCCAAAACCCGCGGCCGGCACCACGGCGCATACGTCCGAAAAAGTTACTGCCATGTCGTAATCCTGGGCTGATTATCGATTGTTTTGTGCTGAGCCCTGATTGCGTTTAGACGCATCCGGAACCAGACGATAAAAGGTTTCGCCCGGCTTAGTCATACTGAGTTCATTGCGTGCGCGTTCCTCAATCGCCTCTTGCCCGCCATTGAGGTCATCAATTTCAGCAAAGAGTTGATCGTTTCGCGCCTTAAGTTTGGCATTTGTTGCCTGCTGAGCCGCGACGTCATCGCTCACCCGGCTATAGTCGTGCAGCCCGTTCTTACCGAACCACAGCGAATATTGTAGCCAGACCAGCAAAGCCAGCAACAGCAGCGTTAGTTTACCCATCCTGCCCCCTGAAAAAACGGCATCATCATCCCATAACTTTCCGTTCGACTCTACTCTGGGGTTTTAATTATGTCGCACGTTAACCCATCAGCCATAAAAACAGCAGACCAAAAATGACCACCACGGTGGCGATAGTGATAACCGTACTATACAGGAGCTGGCCATTAAAAAGGGAGTGCAGCGCAATACCCACCACAACGGCAACAGGCATCAACGCCAGGAAGAAAGGCCATGTGTAGAGAAAGAAGAACAGCGTATTGCCGCCGTAAAGGAGAAAAGGAATACCCAGCGCCAGCAGCCACGAGACGAAGCCGACGATGGCCCCAGGAAATGACCAGGTCGTCTCGTCGTCGGTGGTTATCGGATCCGACCTGGTGGTAATGATGTAGTTTTCACTGTTGCGCATAGCTAATCCTGTGACCGTGACTCATCGCTTGGGAGGACAGCTCCCGAACGATACCGTCTCAGGATCTGATAATATCGTCCCGTCTGAGCAGGTCTAATAATTGGCTCACTAAATTTGTTACCAATTGTTGACCTTCCAGGTGAATCTCAGGGGATTCAGGCGCTTCGTATACCGAGTCAATTCCGGTGAAATTCCGCAGTTCACCCGCGCGTGCTTTTTTATACAGACCTTTGGGATCGCGTGCTTCGCAAATCTCCAGCGGCGTATCGACAAACACTTCTATAAAGCGGTCGTGACCGACGCGTTCACGCACCATCTGGCGCTCCGCGCGGTGAGGTGAGATAAACGCGGTTAGCACCACCAGCCCGGCATCCGCCATCAGGCTGGCGACCTCGCCAACCCGGCGAATATTTTCTTTGCGATCGTCATCGCTGAATCCTAAATCACTGCACAGGCCGTGACGCACGTTGTCACCATCCAGCAGGTAGGTACTCACGCCCTGCTGATGCAGTGCCTCTTCCAGGGCCCCTGCGACCGTGGATTTACCGGAGCCCGATAGCCCGGTAAACCACAGCACAACCCCACGGTGACCGTGGAGTTGCTCGCGCTGAGCGACGGTGACCGGATGAGGATGCCAGACGACGTTCTCATCATGGGCAGCCATTACTTGCCTCCCAGCAGATCGCGCGCGCCCCAGTGCGGGAAGTGCTTACGCACCAGCGCGTTCAGCTCCAGCTCAAAGGCGCTGAATTCAGAGACCACCGCGGCCTGTTCGTTAGGTTCACGCACCATTCCAGCCCCCACCGTGACGTTCGTCAGCCTGTCGATAAAGATCAGGCCGCCCGTAACCGGGTTTTGCTGATACTGATCCAGGACCAGCGGCTCGTCGAAGGTCAGATCCACCAGGCCGATGCCGTTCAGCGGCAGCTCATCAACCTGACGCTGGGTCAGGTTGTTAATGTCGACCTGAAACTGGACGCCATCCACGCGCGCGCGCGTTTTCTTACCCGCAATTTTAATGTCGTAGCTCTGGCCTGCGGTCAGCGGCTGCTCGGCCATCCACACCACATCCACCGCTGCCCCCTGCACCGCCGCCAGCGTTTCATTTGCCTCCACCAGCAGGTCGCCCCGGCTGATATCAATCTCATCTTTCAGCACCAGGGTGATTGCTTCACCTGCGCCGGCGTCCTGCAGGTCACCATCGAACGTGACGATACGGGCTATGGTTGACTCCACGCCAGACGGCAGCACCTTGACGCGCTGACCCACGCTGACCAGGCCGGACGCGAGCGTGCCGGAAAAGCCGCGGAAATCGAGGTTCGGACGGTTAACGTACTGTACCGGGAAGCGCATCGGCTGGCTGTCGACCACGCGCTGAATGTCGACGGTTTCCAGCACTTCCAGCAGCGTCGGGCCGCTGTACCACGGCATGTTGGCGCTCTGGGTTACCACGTTATCGCCTTCCAGCGCGGAAAGTGGCACAAAGCGAATATCCAGGTTACCCGGCAACTGCTCGGCAAAGGTCAGGTAGCTCTGGCGGATCTCTTCAAATGTCGCTTCGCTGTAGTTCACGAGATCCATTTTATTCACCGCCACCACCAGGTGTTTGATCCCCAGCAGCGTGGAGATAAAGCTGTGACGACGGGTCTGATCCAGCACGCCTTTGCGGGCGTCCATCAGCAGAATGGCTAACTCACAGGTCGAGGCACCGGTCGCCATATTACGCGTGTACTGCTCGTGCCCTGGGGTATCGGCAATGATAAATTTGCGCTTCTCGGTAGAGAAATAGCGATAGGCCACATCAATGGTGATGCCCTGCTCGCGCTCCGCCTGCAGGCCATCCACCAACAGCGCGAGGTCGAGCTTTTCGCCCTGTGTACCGTGACGCTTGCTGTCATTGTGCAGGGAAGAGAGCTGATCTTCGTAGATCTGGCGCGTGTCGTGCAGCAGACGACCGATCAGGGTGCTTTTCCCGTCATCAACGCTGCCGCAGGTCAGAAAACGCAGCAGGCTTTTGTGCTGCTGGGCGTGCAGGTAGGCTTCAACCCCACCTTCATCGGCAATTTGTTGGGCAATAGTGGTGTTCATGGCGGCTCCTTAGAAATAACCCTGACGTTTCTTCAGCTCCATGGAGCCTGCCTGGTCGCGGTCAATCATGCGACCCTGTCGCTCACTGGTGGTCGACACCAGCATCTCTTCGATGATCTCCGGCAACGTCTGCGCGCTGGATTCCACCGCGCCCGTTAGCGGCCAGCAGCCGAGTGTACGGAAGCGCACCATCTGCGTTTTGATCGCTTCACCCGGCTGCAGGTCGATGCGATCGTCGTCGATCATCATCAGCATGCCGTCGCGCTCCAGAACCGGACGTTCAGCCGCAAGATACAGCGGAACGATCTCGATATTTTCCAGATAGATGTACTGCCAGATATCCAGTTCGGTCCAGTTGGAGAGCGGGAAGACGCGAATGCTTTCGCCTTTGTTAATCTGGCCGTTGTAGTTGTGCCACAGTTCAGGACGCTGGTTTTTTGGGTCCCAGCGGTGGAAGCGGTCGCGGAACGAGTAGATACGCTCTTTCGCTCGCGATTTCTCTTCGTCACGGCGTGCGCCGCCGAACGCTGCGTCAAAACCGTATTTGTTCAGTGCCTGCTTCAGCCCTTCGGTTTTCATGATGTCGGTGTGTTTAGCGCTGCCATGCACGAACGGGTTAATCCCCATCGCCACCCCTTCCGGGTTTTTATGCACCAGCAGTTCGCAGCCGTAGGCTTTTGCGGTACGGTCGCGGAATTCATACATCTCACGGAATTTCCAGCCGGTATCTACGTGCAGCAGCGGGAACGGCAGCGTACCAGGGTAAAACGCTTTACGCGCCAGATGCAGCATCACGCTGGAATCTTTGCCGATGGAGTACATCATCACCGGGTTAGAGAACTCGGCAGCCACTTCGCGGATAATATGGATACTTTCCGCTTCGAGCTGCCGCAGGTGAGTGAGTCGTTTTTGGTCCATAACCGTTCCTTAAGCCAAATTTACAACAGAAGAACCAAAGCCTTCTGTATCGGTTGTGTGTTGAAACCAGGCGAGCGTGCTGTGCAGCTGCACCACTTCACCCACCACAATCAGGGCGGGCATTGGCGCATCTTTCGCCAGGTTTGCAAGGTCTTGAAGTGCGCCAATTGCAACGTGCTGATCGACGCGCGTACCGCGTGAAATCACGGCAACCGGCGTAGCCGCATCGCGACCGTGTTGAATAAGCTGTTCGCTGATATCTGCCGCCTTCATCGTGCCCATATAGATGGCAAGCGTCTGCCGGCTCTGAGCAAGATGCGACCAGTCAAACGGCGTGCTGTCGGCTTTATAGTGGCCGGTCACAAAGGTCACGCTCTGGGCGTAATCCCGATGGGTGAGCGGAATGCCGGCGTAAGCCGTTACCGCAGACGCCGCCGTGATTCCTGGAACCACCTGGAACGGCACGCCAGCCTCAGCAGCGGCCTGGAGTTCTTCACCTCCACGACCAAAGATGAACGGATCGCCCCCCTTTAATCGCACCACGGTTTTGCCTTTTTTCGCTGCGGCAATCAGCATTTGATTAGTGTCGTGCTGCGGCACAGAGTGCTCGCCCGCCCGCTTGCCCACGCAGATCTGTTCCGCGTCGCGACGGATCAGCTCGCGCACGCCGTCTGTGACCAGATGGTCATAAAACACCACGTCAGCATCCTGAAGAACCTGAAGGCCACGCAGCGTCAGCAAACCGGCATCACCAGGCCCTGCGCCGACGAGAATTATTTCCCCGCGGGTACTGCCCGGGTTATCCAGTTCGTCTTCCAGGATCTTCTGCGCCGCCATCTCGTTGCCGGCATGCATCAGGCTAGCGAAACGGCCGCGAAACACGCGCTCCCAAAAGCGACGGCGTTCCGTGACGCTGGTCAGGCGCGTTTTCAGGTGATTGCGCCAATAGCTGGCTTTCTCGGCCATGCGCCCGAGGCTGGTGGGCAGCAGCGCTTCGATTTTCTCTCGCAGCACGCGCGCCAGCACTGGCGCAGTACCGCCGGACGAGATCGCCACCAGCAGCGGCGAGCGGTCGACTATCGACGGAAAGATAAACGAACATAAGGGCTGGTCATCCACCACGTTCACCAGACGGTGGCGGGCCTGCGCCGCGTCTGAAACCCGGCGGTTGAGTTCTGGGTTTTCCGTTGCGGCAATGACCAGCACCACGTTGTCGATTTGCGACTCCGTGAAATCGGCCTCACTGACGACCTGAACCTTCGCGCCTGCCCGATGCAGGAATGCAATTTTGCGATCGGCAATCTCCCCCGTACCGACAACCAGCACGGGTCTCTCTTTAATCGCAGCAAACAGGGGCAGATAGTCCACAAGCAACAACTCACTTACAACCAGGAATAATGGGACTATAGGGGGCGACTTAGAGCGAATGAAATTACGAATTGGAATGAGTAGTTACTCAATGGAATAACGCCCTGGAAATGCAAATATCAAAAAGTGCTTAACGCGCGAAATTTCGGGCATTTAAGAGCAATTCAAATTGTGTAAGCACGATCACAGTTTCATACTAAGCGGGTTAAAAATTTGCTCTGTTTTTAAGGACTCATTATGTTTTCCGCAATGCGCCACCGTATCGCTGCCCTGGCGCTCGGCGTTTGCTTTATTCTTCCGGCTCAGGCAAAAAATCAACCTTATGGTGAAATCGCGAATATGCAGGCGCGGCATATTGCGACGGTCTTCCCGGGACGCATGACAGGTACCCCCGCCGAGATGCTTTCTGCTGACTACGTTCGCCAGCAGTTTTCGGAGATGGGCTACCAGAGCGATATCCGCTCATTCCACAGCCGCTATATCTATACCTCACGCAACAAGACGAAAAATTGGCATAACGTGACCGGCAGTACGGTGATTGCTGCGCACGAAGGCAAAGCGGCTGAGCAGATCATTATCATGGCCCACCTGGATACCTTCGCCCCGATGAGCGATGCCGATACCGATAATAACCTCGGTGGGCTTACGCTGCAGGGACTGGACGATAACGCGGCGGGTGTGGGCGTGATGCTCGAACTGGCCGCGCGCATGAAGAATATTCCAACGAAATACGGTATTCGTTTTGTGGCGACCAGCGGGGAAGAGGAAGGGAAACTCGGCGCTGAGAATCTCCTTAAGCGCATGAGCGCCGAAGAGAAGAAAAATACGCTTTTGGTCATTAACCTCGATAACCTGATCGTGGGCGATAAACTCTATTTTAATAGCGGACAGAGCACCCCGAGCAGCGTGCGTAAGCTTACGCGCGACCGTGCGCTGGCTATTGCCCGCAGTCACGGGGTTTACGCCACCACCAATCCTGGCGGAAATCCGGATTATCCAAAAGGGACAGGATGCTGTAACGACGGGGAAGTGTTCGATAAAGCGGGCATTCCGGTGCTGTACGTCGAAGCCACAAACTGGACGCTGGGTAAGAAGGATGGTTATCAGCAACGCGCCAAATCAAAAGCCTTCCCGGATGGGACAAGCTGGCATGACGTCAGGCTGGATAATCAACAGCACATTGATAGCGCACTGCCGCAGCGGATTGAGCACCGTAGCCGCGATGTCGTGAAAGTGATGCTGCCGCTGGTGAAGGAGCTGGCGAAAGCGGGGAAAGCTTAGTTCGATAATTTTCCCCTCACCCCAGCCCTCTCCCGGTGGGAGAGGGAGGAGATAGGATCATCCTTCGTGCAACCCGCACTCGCGCTTCAGGCCAAAGAACCGCGTCTCTTCTTCCGCCATTCCTGGTTCCCATTTGCGCGTAGTGTGGGTATCGCCGACCGACAAATAGCCCTGATCCCACAGCGGATGGTACTTCAGCCCGTGTTTTTGCAGATACTGGTAAACGGTACGGTTGTCCCAGTCGATAATCGGCAGCACTTTGAATACGCCGCGCTGTATCGCCAGCACGGGCAGCGAAGCCCGGCTGCCGGACTGCTCGCGACGCAGGCCCGCAAACCAGGTCTGGGCGTTCAGCGTTTTCAGCGCGCGGTTCATCGGCTCGACTTTGTTGATCTCATTGTATTTCTCAATACCCTCAACCCCCTGTTCCCACAGCTTGCCGTAGCGTGCCTCCTGCCAGGCCGCGCTCTGCTCCGCGCGATAGACTTTCAGGTTCAGCTTGAGCTTGTCCGTCAGCTCATCGATAAACTGGTAGGTTTCCGGAAACAGGTAGCCGGTATCGGTGAGGATCACCGGAATGTCAGGACGGATCTGGTTCACCAGATGCAAACTGACCGCCGCCTGAATACCAAAACTCGACGAGAGCACATAGTCCCCCGGCAGGTTTTCCAACGCCCACGCCACGCGCCCTTCGGCGTCCAGCTTTTCCAGTTGGGCGTTGGTTTCTGCCAGCGCCAGAATGCGTTCAACTTTTGGCAGCGCGTTAAGGCCGTTAAGATCGAGTACGGACATAATTACCTCTCGTGGTTACTCCCAGAAATCCCTTGCGGGATCGAGCACCGGGCGAATGATGCCCGCACGCACCGTAAAGTCGCCGAAGCCTTCACCCACTTCGCGCTCTTTCGCCCAGCGCCCGACTAGCTCGTCAATGGAATCGAGAATTTCCGGTTCCGTGATATTTTCGCGATACATCCGCGGAATACGCGTCCCCATACGGTTACCGCCGAGGTGTACGTTGTAGCGACCTGGCGCTTTACCCACCAGGCCCAGCTCGGCCAGCATCGCACGACCGCAGCCGTTCGGGCAGCCGGTGACGCGCATCACGATATGCTCGTCAGGGATGCCATGTTTTTCCAGAATCGCTTCGACCTTATCGGTAAACGATGGCAGGAAACGTTCGGCTTCCGCCATCGCCAGCGGGCAGGTCGGGAACGACACGCAGGCCATTGAGTTTTCGCGCTGCGGCTTCACCGCGTTCATCAACCCGTGATCGCGCGCCAGTTTTTCAATTTTCGCCTTCTGGTTTTCCGGGACACCGGCAACAATCAGGTTCTGGTTGGCGGTAATGCGGAACTCGCCTTTATGAATCTTAGCAATTTCCAGCAGACCGGTTTTCAACGGACGGCCCGGGTAGTCGAGGATGCGGCCGTTTTCGATAAACAGCGTCAGGTGCCATTTATTGTCGATGCCTTTGACCCAGCCAATACGATCGCCGCGACCGGTAAATTCGTAAGGGCGAATCGGTTCAAATTTGATGCCTGCACGACGTTCCACTTCCTCTTTGAACGTCTCAACGCCCACGCGTTCGAGGGTGTACTTCGTTTTGGCGTTTTTACGGTCAGTACGGTTACCCCAGTCACGCTGGGTCGTCACGACGGCTTCCGCCACGGCCAGCGTGTGCTCCAGCGGCAGGAAGCCGAACTCGCTCGCGGTACGGGCATAGGTTTTCTTATTGCCGTGCTCAATGGACAGGCCGCCGCCCACCAGCAGGTTAAAGCCGATCAGCTTGCCGTTTTCGGCAATCGCCACAAAGTTCATGTCGTTGGCGTGCAGATCGATATCGTTCTGCGGCGGGATCACGACCGTAGTCTTAAACTTACGCGGCAGATAGGTCTGACCGAGGATGGGTTCTTCGTCGGTGGTCGCGACTTTTTCCTGATCGAGCCAAATCTCTGCATAGGCGCGGGTGCGGGGTAGCAGATGCTCTGAAATCTTTTTCGCCCATTCATAGGCTTCGGCATGCAGCTCGGACTCATACGGGTTCGAGGTGCAGAGCACGTTACGGTTCATGTCGTTGGCGGTAGCCAGCGCGTCAAGGCCCACGGAGTGCAGCATCTGGTGAACCGGCTTCACGTTCTTCTTCAGAATGCCGTGGAACTGGAAGGTCTGACGGTTGGTCAGACGAATGCTGCCGTAAATCGTGTTGTCATGGGCGAACGTGTCGATCGCCTGCCACTGCCTGGTGGTGATAACCCCACCCGGCAGACGGCAGCGCAGCAGCATCGCGTGGCGCGGCTCCAGCTTTTGTTCAGCGCGTTCAGCACGAATATCGCGGTCGTCTTGCTGATACATACCGTGGAAACGGATCAGCAGGAAGTTATCGCCTTTAAAACCGCCGGTCAGACCGTCATTCAAATCTTCGGCAATGGTGCCGCGCAGGTAGTTGCTCTCTACCTTCATGCGTTCAGCATCAGTCAGTTTGCCTTCGACCACCAGTGGGCCAGGATGTTTTTCGCTCATTAGTAGACATCTCGCTGATAACGGCGCTCTACGCGCAGCTCACTTAAAAATTCATCCGCCGTTTCGATATCCATACCACCGAATTCGGCAATCACTTCCAGCAAAGCCTGCTCAACGTCTTTCGCCATGCGATTGGCGTCGCCGCAGACATAAATGTGGGCACCGTCATTAATCCAGCGCCACAGCTCTGCGCCCTGTTCGCGCAGTTTATCTTGTACGTATACTTTTTCTTTTTGATCGCGTGACCAGGCCAGATCGATGCGCGTAAGCACGCCCTCTTTGACGTAGCGCTGCCACTCAACCTGGTAGAGGAAATCTTCCGTAAAGTGCGGGTTGCCGAAGAACAGCCAGTTTTTGCCGGGTGCTTCTTCAGCCGCACGCTGCTGCATGAAAGAACGGAACGGTGCAATACCGGTGCCAGGACCAATCATGATGACGGGCGTTTCCGGGTTTGCCGGGAGACGGTAGTTGTCGTTGTGCTCAATAAAGACGCGCACTTCGCCCTCTTCTTCCACACGATCGGCCAGGAAGCTCGAAGCCCCACCGGCACGGGCGCGACCCTCGATGTCATAACGCACCACGCCCACGGTGACGTGCACTTCGTTCTCGACTTCTGCCTGCGAAGAGGCGATAGAATACAAACGCGGCGTCAACGGACGCAGCAGACCGATAAGGGCATCGGCATCCAGCTGAGCCGGAGCGAAACGCACCATATCGACAATTGGTGTGGTCGCTGCATAATGTTGCAGCTTCGCCTTATCGCCAACCAACGGCAGTAAGGATTCACTGCGGGTTAGGGTGGCATAATTTTCAACGATATTGGCGGTGTTCACCGTCAGCTCAAAATGCCACTGCAGCGCCTCGGAAAGCGGCTGGGTTTTACCGTCAACGGTGACCGGCTCGTCGCCCTTCAGCCACAGCAGCTCGACCAGCTCTTTCACCAGTGCCGGATCGTTCTGATACCAGACACCCAGGGCATCGCCAGGCTGATAGCGTAGGCCGGAGTCACCCAGATCGATTTCGATATGGCGCACGTCTTTTTCAGAGTCGCGGCCGGTAATTTTTTGGTTTACCGCCAGGCTCGCCGTCAGCGGCGTCTCTTTGGTGTACGGGCTGGTATGAATATCATTCACGGCGCCCGTTGCGGTGACGGCGGCTTGCGCAGGCGTCTCTTTCGGAACGCGCGCTTTCAGAACGTCAACAATGCGCGCGCGCCATTCTGCGGCGGCGGTCTGATACTCAACATCGGCATCAACGCGATCCAGCAGACGTTCCGCGCCCAGCTCCGCCAGCTTGCTGTCAAAATCTTTACCGGACTGGCAGAAAAATTCGTAGGAGGTATCACCCAGACCGAACACGGCAAAGGCGGTGCCTTCCAGTTTTGGTGCTTTTTTCGAGAACAAGAATTTATGCAGCGCAACGGCTTCTTCAGCAGGTTCACCTTCCCCCTGCGTTGAGGCGACAACCACCAGCAGTTTTTCTGACGCGATTTGTTTGAATTTATAATCCCCGGCGTTCACCAGATTCACGTTCAGTTTGGCCGCGAGCAGGTCATCACGCAGCGCTTCAGCCACCCGGCGGGCATTGCCCGTCTGCGAGGCAGAGATAAGCGTAATGGACGGGATCTCAGCGACAGGTGCTGGAGCAGCCGCAACGGCGCCAGGCTGTTGGTTAAGCATCCCCCAGAAATAACCGGAGACCCAGGCAAGCTGGGTAGGTGAAAAATCAGTGGTGGCAGCCTGGAGGCGCGCCAGCTGCTCCGGATTCAGGGGGAGCAAATTTGAAGGTGGGGCCTGTGTTGTCATGCGTCGTTGTGTTCCAGTAGCAAAGCGGAATTTATGCAAAAAGACCAAACTACAGATAAGGTTAACGGCGTGGATAATAACAATTAAAGAAGGGATGGAAATAATAAATAACCAAATGGACTAACCTGTTTTAGTCATCGCTCTTAGCGATAAAATCGATTAAACAACTTATTGATAAGTAAATACAAAAACCTTAAAAAGAGCCCTTCTCATTTGCTTATGGCCTAAGAGCCGTTTTAGTTAATGATAAAAATTGTGCTTTCCGGTACTATGCGGCGGTTTTTTCCGCATCACTGAGAGCGATAATGTCCACCACACTGTTTAAAGATTTCACCTTCGAAGCCGCCCACCACCTTCCGCATGTCCCGGAAGGCCATAAATGTGGTCGCCTGCACGGGCACTCGTTTATGGTGCGTCTTGAGATCACCGGTGACGTCAATCCACATACCGGTTGGATCATGGATTTTGCCGAGCTGAAGGCCGCCTTCAAGCCTACGTACGATCGTCTGGATCACTATTATCTGAATGATATCCCCGGGCTTGAAAACCCGACCAGCGAAGTGCTGGCGAAATGGATTTGGGATCAGATGAAACCGCTGGTGCCACTGCTTAGCGCGGTGATGATCAAAGAGACCTGCACAGCAGGCTGCGTATATCGCGGAGAATAAAAAAGCCCGGTTTAACCGGGCTTTTTTCTATGCGATGTTAAGGTACTTGTGTGTCTGCATTGACAGTCGCCAGTTGCGAGCGATGCAGGTCTCAATGCACAGACGCGTCGCATCGTCTTTCTGGCTGATCGGCTGCAGCGCAATCACCCGCTGCTTTTCATCGGTCAGCGTCGCCAGCAGTTCGTCCAGCGCTTCGATATCACGCACGCGACCCACGGGATGTTTAATCTCATCCGCACGTTCCAACGCCTGAGACAAGACATCGTAGCCGCCACGCATGTTCACTTTGGGTGAAACCGTCACCCAGGTCGAGTGAGAACAGCGCACTTCATGGGTGCCGCTGGTTTCTATCTGGCAGCTATAGCCGTTCTGTTCGAGCAGCTCCGTCAGTGGCGCCAGATCGTGAATGCAAGGCTCGCCGCCGGTGATGACCACATGGCGCGCCGTCCAGCCCTGACGGCCAATAATAGCCAGCAGATCGTCAGCACTGCCCGCGCCCCACTTATCGCTCTCTTTGGTTTTCGCCAGAATGCTAAACAGCGATACTTCCCGATCTGCAAGTTTATCCCACGTATGTTTGGTATCACACCAGGCACAGCCAACCGGGCATCCCTGTAAACGAATGAAAATAGCGGGAACGCCGGTAAAGTAACCCTCGCCTTGCAGGGTCTGGAACATCTCGTTAATCGGGTACTGCATAGTCATCTCAGTTAAGGGGATAAACGATAAGTATCGCAGATCCCCGCCGGAGGATCATGCTCCATCGATGCTTTGCGCGCTAATCGCCGACATAAACCGTTCAGTAATTTGCTGCGGACGGGTGATCGCGCCGCCGACAACCACCATATACGCCCCCAACGCCAGACACCTGGCCGCACGCTCAGGCGTATCCACGTTGCCCTCTGCAACCACCGGAACCGTAACGGCAGCCAGTACCGCCTTCAGAAACGCACAGTCATTTTCTGGCAAGGCACGGCCCGCGCTTTCCGCTGTATAGCCGTAGAGCGTGGTCCCGACACAATCAAAACCCAGTGCCTGCGCCGTCACGGCCTCTTCTACAGAGGAAATGTCTGCCATCAGCAGTACCGAGGGATAACGTGAGCGAATGCGCGTGACCAGTGTTTCCAGTGAGTTATCGCCGGGGCGTTTTCGGGTCGTCGCGTCAAGGGCAATGATTTCCGGAGTGACCGCCATGAGTTCATCCACTTCTTTCATCGTCGCGGTGATAAACACTTCGCTATCGGGATAATCTCGTTTGATGATGCCGATAACAGGCAAAGACACTTGCTGTTTAATGGCCTCGATATCCAGCACGCTGTTGGCGCGAATGGCGGCGGCCCCGCCCTGAGCCGCCGCCAGCGCCATTCGTGACATAATAAACGGGCTGTGCAAAGGTTCGTTTTCCAGCGCCTGACAGGAGACGACCAGTTTTCCCTTCAGGGTATCCAGTACAGTTTTCATTACGATAAAATCTCTTCTACTTCGTTTTTGATAATCGTGACATGCGGGCCATAAATGACCTGAACACCGTTACCGCGTACGATAACGCCGCGCGCACCGGTGGCTTTTAGTGCCGATTCATTCACTTTGCTGCCGTCTTTGACCGTGACACGAAGACGCGTGGCGCAGCAGTCCACCTCTTCCAGATTGTCTTTTCCGCCTAATCCAGCGATTACTGCCACTGCCCGTTCGCTTTGCGAGAAGGTCACTTCATTAGCCATCGCCTCTTTTTCCCGACCCGGTGTGGCAAAATCAAAGCGATTAATCAGATAGCGGAACGTCAAGTAGTAGAGGAAGAACCATGGAATCCCAACCAGCGGAACGAACATCCAGTTGGTTTTGGCCTCGCCCTGCAAAATGCCGAACAGCACGAAGTCAATAAAACCGCCGGAGAAGGTTTGCCCGATAGTGATATGCAGCATGTGCGCTAACATAAATGCCAGCCCGTCAAACACCGCATGAATAACGTAGAGCACCGGCGCAATAAACAGGAAGGAGAACTCGATAGGCTCCGTAATTCCCGTCAGGAACGAGGTTAATGCCGCAGAGATCAGCAGCCCGGCAACGCGCTTTTTATTCTCGGGCTTTGCCGTGTGATACATCGCCAGACACGCACCGAGCAGGCCAAACATCATGGTGATAAAGCGACCGGACATGAAGCGTGACGTGCCTTCGTAAAATTGACGCGTCGTGGGATCGGCAAGTTGGGCGAAGAAGATCCGCTGAGTCCCTTCTACCAGGTGACCGTTGACGATCTCGCTGCCGCCGAGCGCGGTGGTCCAGAAAGGCAGATAGAAGATGTGGTGCAAACCAAACGGGCCCAACATGCGTAAAATGAAGCCGTACAGCAGTGTGCCCAGATAACCGGTGGCATCCACCAGCCCGCCCAGACCAAAAATCAGCTTCTGGAAATGGGGCCACACCACCGTCATTGCTGCCCCGACGAGTATTGCCGCCAGTGAGCTTATAATGGGGACAAAGCGTGAACCGCCAAAAAACCCGAGGAACTGCGGCAGCGCAATTTTATTAAACCGATGATGGAGCGCGCAGGTCACGAGCCCAATAACCACGCCGCCAAACACGCCAGTTTCCAGCGTTTGAATACCCAGCGTCATGCCCTGCCCCACCGCCCCCGGGTTGTCGTGCGCCAGTTTACCGGTAAGGATCAACAGAGCGTTGATGGTGGCATTCATCACCAGAAACGCGAGTAATGCCGCCAGCCCAGCCGTGCCCTTATCGCTTTTTGCCAGCCCCACAGCGACCCCAACAGCAAACAGCACCGAGAGGTTCGCAAAGACGATTGAACCCGCGCTGCTCATGATGGTGAAAATCGCCTGTAACCAGCCCACGTCTAAAAACGGATAGGCCGTCAAGGTATTGGGATTCGATAGCGCACCGCCTATCCCCAACAGCAAACCCGCAGCGGGCAATACGGCGATGGGCAACATAAAGGATTTTCCAAAGCGCTGCGCTTTTTCAAACCATCTCCCAGAAGAAGCCCCACTGAATAGTTGCATCATTTTTTTCATTCCCCTATTTATTGATGAAAATTTTTACCACAAAAATACTTAACAGTGAAAATTACCACCAAAAACCAAGAGGTTGATCATACTTTTTCAAAATGACTGGCATCTTTCCCCCCCTTTCCGCCACACTAGACGCAGAAAAACACGTTAAGGACCAGGCATGTCGGATCATGAAAACCTGCTGCTGAAGCTCCGCCAGGAGGCTTCCGGTTACAGCCCAACACAACAAAAACTCGGCGAGTTTGTCCTCAGCGATCCAGCCCGGGTGCTTTACCTGACGATCACGGAACTGGCGCGCGAGAGCCACACCAGCGAGGCCAGCGTTACGCGTCTTTGCCGCACGCTGGGCTGTAAGGGCTATAACGAATTTAAAATGGCGCTTGCGCTGGATATTCAGCAGGGTCAGCCCGCGCGTGAGGCGGGGGACGAAATTGATATCGTCGTGGATGAGTCGGTACAGGCTTTGCAGGACACCGCCAGACTCCTCGACCGCACGCTGCTTGAAAAAGCCGCACTGGCGCTGCATCAGGCGCAGTCCGTGCAGATTTATGGTGTCGCAGCCAGCGCGATCCTCGGAGAATATTTGCATTACAAGCTGTTGCGGCTGGGCAAACCCGCACAGCTGTTTAGCGATATGCACCGTGCAGCCATGAATGCGACAACGCTGTCGAAAGAGACCCTGGTTGTGGCCATCTCCAGCTCGGGTTCTACGCGAGATTTACTTCACGTGGTGAAACTTGCCCGCAAGCGCGGCGTGAAGGTCTTGGCACTCAGCAATACGCCCCGCAGCCCGTTGGCTTCCCTGAGCGATATGCAGCTGGTTGCCGCCAAACCAGAAGGGCCACTGAGCGCAGGTGCGCTCAATGCGAAGGTTGGCGTTATGCTGCTGGTCGAATTACTGACCACGTCCCTGATCGCGCTGGATAACCATTACGGTGATGTTAACCAGCAAACAGCCAGTGCGACGCTCCCCCTTTTGCTCTGAAAACCATTCGCAGGCTAAATAAACAGCCTGCGGTTTACACGGTCTGATGGGAACTAAGGGAGGAAAATCATTTATTAGGTGAATGATTGATGTAACAAGGTATTCTATTAATTACAATTTGAATTATAATCCCATCGCTAACGATGAGACTAAAAATAGATTAAAATCAATGAGATAAAAATATAAATTCGCATAAATTGAATTTACTCCCTTCCCGTAATGTCCAATATCTTCACCCGATTTTCTTTCCTTAAAATAAGCTTAAGACGCTGTCTATTTCGGCGTTTTATTATTTAAATTCCGTTTACTTTTTCGCGCCTACAATCCGCCTCATCAATCATAATGAGACGGTATTAATGAAAATGTTATTGATTACGGGCGTGACAGGATTTCTCGGCGGAGCAGTACTTGAAAAAATCCTTATCAACGATCAACCCGTCAAACTCCTTTTCCTTGCGCGTGCCAGCGATCCGCAAAGCGGGCTGGAGCGCGTGCAAGAGAACATGCATAAGTTCAACGTTCCTGCGGATAAACTGGCCCGCCTGAGTGTGGATAATATCCTCATCGGCGATCTCAGCCAGCCAGAGGAATTCCTGAACGATCCGCGTCTGGATCAGGTGACGCATGTCATCAATTGTGCTGCCGTCGCGTCATTTGGTAATAACCCTCTGATCTGGAAAGTGAACGTAGAGGGCACGCTGGCGTTAGCTCACCGCATGGCGCGCGTTGCTGGCTTACAGCGTTTTCTGCACGTCGGAACCGCAATGTCCTGCACGCCAGAGCAAGATTCACTGGTGGCAGAAAGCGCAGAATTCAGAGAGAACGCGGAACATCTGGTGGAATACACGTATTCGAAATCCACGATTGAACAACTGATGCGTCAACAGTGCCCAAACCTGCCGCTACTTATCGCCCGCCCTTCCATCGTCGTCGGCCATACTCGTCACGGCTGTTTGCCTTCAAGCAGCATTTTCTGGGTTTTCAGTATGGGATTGATGCTGCAAAAATTCATGTGTTCGATGGAAGACAAGATTGATGTCGTCCCGGTTGACTATTGTGCCGATGCCCTGCTGATGCTGCTTAACAGCGATGCGCGCCCTGGAGAAGTGGTACATATTTCTGCAGGAGAAGAGAATAGCGTTCGCTTTGCTGATATTGATAATGCGATGGCGCAAGCAATGGAGAAAGCCCCTGTTGGCGATAAATACGCCCAGGTGAGTTACGAAACGTTGGTAAGAATGCGCCGCGAGCTGAAGGATATTTTTGGTCCGTGCAATGAACGTTTGATGCTAAAAGCGATGCGGTTATACGGTGCTTTTGCCACGCTGAACGTGCGATTTAACAATGACAAACTGCTTAGCATGGGGATGCCGAAGCCGCCCCGCTTTACGGACTATATCGCCCGTTGCGTGCAAACAACTCAGGGACTGACGATTCCGGAACAAATGGCAGTCGATTTTAAATAGCCAAAAAAAATGCCAGTCATTCGACTGGCATTTTCATTTCAAGGCTTAGGCATTACGCCTGGCCTTTGATCTCTTTCAGGCCGTTGTATGGTGCTTTTTCGCCCAGAGCTTCTTCAATACGAATCAGCTGGTTGTATTTAGCAACACGGTCAGAACGGCTCATAGAGCCCGTTTTGATCTGGCCAGCAGCGGTACCAACAGCCAGGTCAGCAATGGTAGCGTCTTCTGTTTCGCCAGAACGGTGAGAGATAACAGCGGTGTAGCCAGCGTCTTTCGCCATTTTGATCGCAGCCAGAGTTTCGGTCAGAGAACCGATCTGGTTGAATTTGATCAGGATGGAGTTAACGATGCCTTTCTCGATGCCTTCTTTCAGGATCTTGGTGTTGGTTACGAACAGATCGTCACCAACCAGCTGGATTTTGTCGCCCAGTACTTTGGTCTGGTATGCAAAACCATCCCAGTCAGACTCGTCCAGACCGTCTTCGATAGAAACGATTGGGTACTGTTTGGTCAGGTCTTCCAGGAAGTGAGTGAACTCTTCAGAGGTGAACGCTTTGTTGCCTTCGCCGGCCAGAACGTATTTACCGTCTTTGTAGAATTCAGATGCTGCACAGTCCATCGCCAGAGTGATGTCTTTGCCCAGCTCATAGCCAGCCGCTTTAACCGCTTCAGCGATGACAGCCAGAGCTTCTGCGTTAGAACCCAGGTTTGGCGCATAGCCACCTTCGTCACCCACAGCAGTGTTCATACCTTTAGCTTTCAGAACTTTAGCCAGGTTGTGGAACACTTCAGAACCCATACGTACCGCTTCTTTCAGGGATTTCGCGCCAACTGGCTGAATCATGAATTCCTGAATATCAACGTTGTTATCTGCATGCTCGCCACCGTTGATGATGTTCATCATTGGTACTGGCATGGAGTATTTGCCTGGGGTGCCGTTCAGTTCAGCGATGTGCTCGAACAGTGGCTGGCCTTTAGCTGCTGCTGCTGCTTTGGCGTTCGCCAGGGAAACAGCCAGGATTGCGTTCGCACCGAAGTTTGATTTGTTTTCAGTACCGTCCAGATCGATCATGATCTTGTCGATGCCAGCCTGGTCTTTGGCGTCTTTGCCAAGGATTGCCTGAGCAATAGGACCGTTTACAGCGCCAACAGCTTTCAGTACGCCTTTGCCCAGGAAGCGGGATTTGTCGCCATCGCGCAGTTCCAGAGCTTCGCGGGAACCGGTAGAAGCACCTGATGGCGCTGCTGCCATACCAACGAAACCACCTTCCAGGTGAACTTCGGCTTCAACGGTCGGGTTACCACGGGAGTCGATGATTTCACGACCGATGACTTTAACGATTTTGGACATTAGATTTTCCTCAGTACAAGTTAAACTAAAACTCCAGACAAACAACGCGTACCAAAGGTACGCGTTGCCGTTCTAACTTTTTTTACTTCGCCTGACGCTTCTGGTAATCGCTGGCGGCTTTCACGAAGCCGGCAAACAGCGGATGTCCATCACGCGGCGTTGAAGTAAATTCCGGGTGGAATTGGCAGGCAACAAACCAAGGATGGTTAGGTACCTCAATGATCTCGACTAACTGATCATCCCCGGAACGGCCCGCAACACGCAGACCCGCAGCTTCAATAGGTTTCAACAACATGTTGTTGACTTCATAGCGGTGACGATGGCGCTCGGTAATGGTCGACTCGCCATACAGCTTGCGTACCACGCTATCGTCGGACAGCTGGCAGGCCTGTGCGCCAAGACGCATAGTGCCACCCAGATCGCTCTTCTCGGTACGGACTTCGACGTTACCTTCTTCGTCACGCCATTCAGTGATAAGCGCCACTACAGGGTACTTACAGTCTGGCACAAATTCCGTAGAGTTCGCGTTTTCCATTCCCGCTACGTTGCGCGCAAATTCGATCAGCGCAACCTGCATACCCAGACAGATGCCGAGGTATGGAATATTGTTTTCACGCGCAAAGCGTGCGGTGGCGATCTTGCCTTCTACACCACGGTAGCCGAAGCCACCAGGGATAAGGATAGCATCCAAATCTTTCAGAATTTCAACGCCACGCGTTTCAACATCCTGCGAATCAATCAGCTTGATGTTAACGGAGACGCGATTCTTAAGACCGCCGTGTTTCAGTGCTTCGATAACGGACTTATAGGCATCCGGCAGTTCAATGTACTTGCCGACCATACCGATAGTCACTTCGCCTGCCGGATTGGCTTCTTCGTAAATAACCTGTTCCCATTCAGACAGGTTAGCTTCCGGACAGTTCAAGCTGAATCGTTTACAAATATAATCGTCCAGGCCCTGTGATTTCAACAGGCCCGGGATTTTATAAATGGAATCGACGTCTTTCATTGAAATAACGGCTTTTTCAGGCACGTTACAGAACAATGCAATTTTCGCGCGTTCGTTCGCCGGAACGGCGCGATCGGAACGGCAAACCAGGATATCAGGCTGAATACCAATGGAGAGCAGCTCTTTCACAGAGTGCTGAGTTGGCTTGGTTTTGACTTCACCGGCGGCTGCCATGTAAGGCACCAGCGTCAGGTGCATGAACAGCGCGTGCTCACGACCAATATCTACTGCCAACTGACGAATGGCTTCCAGGAATGGCAGGGATTCGATATCACCTACCGTTCCGCCAATTTCAACCAACACAACGTCGTGCCCTTCGGCACCCGCAATAATGCGTTCTTTGATTGCGTTAGTGATGTGCGGGATAACCTGAACAGTTGCACCCAGATAGTCACCACGGCGCTCTTTACGCAGAACGTCGGAGTAAATACGGCCAGTCGTGAAGTTATTGCGACGGGTCATTTTGGTGCGAATGAAACGCTCGTAGTGGCCAAGATCCAGATCGGTTTCAGCGCCGTCTTCAGTAACGAACACTTCCCCGTGTTGGATTGGGCTCATGGTGCCAGGATCGACGTTGATATACGGATCCAGTTTCATCATGGTCACATTGAGGCCACGGGCTTCAAGAATGGCTGCGAGGGAGGCTGCGGCAATGCCTTTACCCAGAGAGGATACGACCCCGCCGGTCACAAAAATATAGTTCGTTGTCATGCTGAACCTGAGAAGTTAGGGTGAAACGATGGAATAACCAGGACGGGAAAGTAGTATACCCGAACACGGCGAGCGCCACAAACTTTCATTCTCCGTCTCCTTTCCAGGTCATGACAAACATAAGGAGTGAGAAAATAGCCCCTTTTGGGTAAATGTTTTTGACGCAAATCAAGCGCTTGTCATTTAAAAAATCACACAAATTGCGCTTGATCGCAAAATTCCGTTAGAGATCAGATTCCTGGCGTTTTACTTCCTGCCAGACTTCTTCCATCGCATCGAGGTCAATACCGGTCATTTCCAGGCCTCGCGAGGCCACAATACGCTCCACTTCGCGAAAACGACGTTCAAACTTGATGTTGGCTTTTTGCAGCGCGGTTTCCGCTTTTACACCCAAATGGCGCGAAAGGTTGACGGTGGCGAACAGCAGATCGCCCATTTCTTCTTCCAGCCTGGCTTCGTCAATAACAGCCTGCTGCGCTTCGTGCATAACTTCGTCGATCTCTTCATGCACTTTATCCAGCACCGGGCCAAGGGATGTCCAGTCGAATCCCACTGTGGAACAGCGCTTCTGAATTTTATGGGCCCGCATCAGCGCAGGTAGGCTCAGCGGAATATCGTCCAGCGCAGAGTGCTGGGATTTTTCAGCACGCTCGGCGCTTTTGATTTGCTCCCAACGGGTAAGCACTTCCTCGCTAGTGCCCGCGGTGGCATCGCCAAAGATATGCGGGTGGCGGCGTTCCAGCTTGTCGCTAATAGCGGCACAAATATCGTCGAAATTAAAGCGCCCCTCTTCCTGCGCCATCTGGGCATAGAACACAACCTGGAACAGCAGGTCACCCAGCTCGCCGCGCAGATCGTCAAAATCCTCACGGGAAATGGCGTCCAACACCTCGTAGGTCTCTTCGAGGGTATACGGGGCGATGGTGGCAAAAGTCTGCTCTTTGTCCCACGGGCAGCCGTTTTCGGGGTCGCGAAGACGCGTCATGATGCCGAGCAGGCGGTCGATTTGAGTCATGGTCTTTTCCATTTAAAAATAAAGCCGGGTGGCGGCGAAGCCTTACCCGGCCTACAAAAGAAAGTGCAGTTAACCGCCGTGCAGACGACGCGCGTCAATCACATCCGGCACCTGGTTCAGTTTGGCCAGCACGCGGCCCAGCACCTGCAGGTTATAGATTTCGATGGTCATATCGATGGTGGCGAGCTGCTCGCGCGTATCGCTGCGGCTGGCTACACCCAGCACGTTGACCTTCTCGTTAGCGAGAATGGTGGTGATATCGCGCAGCAGGCCGCTACGGTCGTTGGCGGTAACGCGTACCACCAACGAGTAGCCTGCAGAGTAGCTCTCACCCCAGACGGCTTCAACGATGCGCTCAGGCGCGTGCGATTGCAGCTCGGCGAGCTGGTCGCAGTCGGAGCGGTGAATCGAGATGCCCCGCCCCTGGGTGATAAAGCCGACAATATCGTCCCCCGGAATCGGCTGGCAGCAGCGTGCAATGTGATGCATCAGATTTCCCACGCCCTCAACAACCACGCGGCCGTTGTCTTTGCTACGCTGTTGCGGCGCATAGGTTTTCTGCTGCAGCTGCTTCAGCGCTGCCGCATCCTGCTCTGCGGCGCTTGGCTTGTTGAACTGCGCCTGCAGGAAATTCACCATCTGATTCAGACGGATATCACCACCACCTATCGCCGCTAACAGTTCATCAAGCTCGTTGAAGTTGTAGCGCGGCAGCAGGAATTTCTCTGCCTCTTTCAGGTTTATCCCGATATGTTCCAGTTCATCGTCAAGGATCTGACGACCGGCAAGGATATTTTTGTCACGATCCTGCTTGCGGAACCAGGCGTGAATTTTCGAACGCCCGCGGCTGGTCGTGACGTAACCGAGGTTAGGATTCAGCCAGTCGCGGCTCGGATTCGGCTGTTTCTGAGTGATGATTTCAATCTGGTCGCCCATCTGCAGCTGATAGGTGAACGGCACAATGCGTCCGCCGATTTTCGCGCCAATGCAGCGATGCCCCACGTCACTGTGGATGTGGTAAGCAAAATCGAGTGGCGTCGAACCGGCAGGCAGGTCGACGACATCACCTTTCGGGGTAAAGACGTACACCCGGTCGTCGAAGACCTGGCTGCGCACTTCATCGAGCATTTCGCCGGAATCGGCCATCTCCTCCTGCCACGCAATCAGCTTGCGCAGCCAGGCAATACGGTCTTCGTGGCCAGAACGCGCCCCACCAGAGGTACCCTCTTTGTATTTCCAGTGCGCGGCTACGCCCAGCTCGGCGTCCTCATGCATCTGTTTTGTGCGGATCTGGATTTCAACCGTTTTGCCGCCAGGGCCAAGCACGACGGTATGAATAGACTGGTAGCCGTTAGGTTTTGGGTTCGCGACATAGTCATCGAATTCGTCTGGAAGATGCCGAAAGTGAGTGTGCACTATCCCCAGCGCGGCATAGCAGTCCTGCAGACGCTCCGCCACGATGCGCACGGCGCGCACGTCAAACAGCTCGTCAAACGCGAGATGTTTCTTCTGCATTTTGCGCCAGATGCTGTAGATGTGTTTTGGCCGACCGTACACTTCGGCGCGCACATTCTCTTCTTTCATCGACTGACGCAAACCGCCGACAAACTCTTCAATATAGTGTTCGCGGTCAATACGACGTTCGTGCAGAAGCTTAGCAATGCGCTTATATTCCGCCGGGTGCAGGTAACGGAAGCAGTAATCTTCCAGCTCCCATTTCAGTTGCCCTATCCCTAAGCGGTTCGCCAGCGGCGCATAAATATTTGTACACTCTTTAGCCGCCAGAACGCGCTCATCCTCCGGCGCATCTTTCACTTCGCGCAGGTGCGCAATACGCTCGGCAAGCTTGATGACCACACAGCGGAAATCATCCACCATGGCCAGCAGCATTCGACGGACGTTGTCGACCTGTTCAGATGAGACGGAATCGGTATGGGCAGCTTTTAGCTGGCGGATAGCCGCCATATCACGTACGCCGTGGATCAACCCCACAACGGGTTGGCCGACGCTCTCAACCAGCACATCCTCAGAAACCACGTCAGCATCCGCCAGGGGGAACAGGAGCGCGGCCTGCAGCGTTTCGATATCCATGTTGAGCATGGAGAGGATTTCGACCATTTCGATGCCGCGCCACAGCAGCAATTCGGCGTCAGGATGCCCCTGCGTGGTGCGCAGACAATAGGCCCAGGTTTCGGTTAAGCGTTCACACGACTGCTGGCTGGAAATCCCCAGACTTGCGATCCATTTTTTTGGGTCAAACTCACCAGCTTTATTAAGATGTGCACTTCTTACCGCAACCATCGTCCTCTCCTTTAGGGACCAGGGCCTGTCGAAGTCGACAAGCCAAACTCAATTATATGTGCTCGAATAACACCATCGATTCCAGATGCCCAGTGTGCGGGAACATGTCCAGCATTGCCAGACGCTGAATCTGGTAACCCGCGCTCACTAATGCCTCGCTATCTCGGGCAAGTGTCGCCGGATTACAAGAAACATAGACCACACGCTTCGGCGCGAGTTTAATAATATGCTGCATCACGCCAGGTGCGCCTGCACGCGCCGGGTCGAGCAAAATTTTGTCAAACCCCTGCTTCGCCCAGGGCTGCTGAGTAACATCTTCCTCAAGATTTTGGTGAAAGAATGTCACATTTTGCAAGCCATTCTGTCGCGCGTTTTCTTGGCCTTTCGCCACCAGCGCTTCAACCCCTTCAACCCCCACCACGTTTGCGGCTTTTTGGGCCAGCGGCAGCGTGAAATTGCCCATCCCGCAGAACAGATCCAGCACCCGGTCACTCTTTTGTACATCCAGCCATGACAACGCTTTTTCAATCATCTGCTGATTAACGCCATCATTAACCTGGATGAAATCCCGCGGACTGAACGTTAAGCGTAGTCCGTTTGACGCATACCAGGGCGTCTCTCCCGTAAGTTGCTCAAGTATCTCGCTTTGCGGGGCAAGGAAAAGCGCCAGCTCGTGGGAATGCGAAAAGCGTTCCAGTTTTTCACGGTCTTTAGTCGACAGCGGCGCCGTATGGCGCAGGACCATCAGCGGGCCGTTGTTCGCCAGGACCAGTTCTACATGCCCGAGGTGGCGAACGCCATCCAGTCCGGCAAGACAGGTACGCACGCTGGGGAGCAACGCCTCAAGCTGGGGCACCAAAATGGGGCATTGCTTGATAGTGACGATATCGCTGGATCCCGCTTTGCGAAATCCCATTTCCAATTGCCCGGTTTTTGGCTGATAGCTTAGGCTCAGGCGCGCGCGTCGGCGGTATCCCCAGGGCCGATCGGCAATAATTTCGTTGACCTCATGCCTGAGCTGGCGTGCCAGCGCGCTGCTTTTACTTTTTTGCTGTAAAACTACGCTGGCATGCTGTTGTTGACAGCCGCCGCAGACCCCAAAATGCGGGCAGCGAGGCGCAACGCGTTCAGGGCTATCATTAAGCCGACCCTTTACCAGGCCGCGTGCATACTGGCGCTTATCTTCCGTAAGGGTAATTTCTGCTCGTTCTGTTGGCAGCAAACCTGTTATAAACAGTGTCTTACCATTGTGATGCCCGACCCCTTGCCCAAAAGGGTCGAGGCCCGTGGCTTCAACAGTTATGATCTGACGCGTCGTCACGCGTCGCTTTGCAGAGTAGAATTGCGCCATCGCCGAGATTTTTCTCAAATAAACATAATTAGCCTAATTGTCCCATAACGGAACTCCATGACCAACTACAGCCTTCGTGCACGCATGATGATTTTGATCCTCGCCCCTACCGTACTTATCGGTTTGCTGCTGAGTATCTTCTTTGTCGTGCACCGCTATAACGATCTGCAGCGACAACTGGAAGATGCCGGAGCCAGTATTATTGAGCCGCTGGCGGTTTCCAGCGAATATGGGATGAACCTGCAAAACCGCGAATCGATTGGTCAGTTAATCAGCGTTCTGCATCGCCGCCACTCGGAGATCGTGCGCGCTATCTCCGTTTACGACGAGCACAACCGCCTGTTCGTCACCTCGAATTTTCATCTGGACCCGGCTGCGCTGAAAATTCCTGACGGAGCACCTTTCCCGCGCCATCTCACCGTGATGAGACGGGGAGATATCATGATCCTGCGTACGCCGATTATCTCGGAGAGTTATTCACCCGATGAATCTGCACAGTCCGATGCCAAGTCCAGCAATAATATGCTCGGATATGTGGCGCTGGAGCTGGATCTCAAGTCGGTGCGGCTGCAGCAATACAAAGAAATTTTTATTTCCGGCGTGATGATGCTCTTCTGCATCGGCATAGCGCTTATCTTTGGCTGGAGGCTAATGCGCGATGTCACGGGGCCGATTCGCAACATGGTCAACACCGTTGACCGCATACGTCGGGGGCAGCTCGACAGCCGCGTAGAAGGGTTTATGCTGGGCGAGTTGGACATGCTGAAAAACGGTATTAACTCAATGGCGATGTCGCTGGCGGCGTATCACGAAGAGATGCAGCATAACGTTGACCAGGCCACCTCGGATTTACGCGAAACCCTGGAACAGATGGAGATCCAGAACGTCGAGCTGGACCTGGCGAAGAAACGCGCCCAGGAAGCGGCGCGTATCAAGTCCGAATTCCTCGCCAATATGTCGCACGAGCTGCGTACGCCGCTGAATGGCGTGATCGGCTTTACCCGTCTGACGCTGAAAAGCGAGCTTAATCCGACCCAGCGCGATCACCTACACACCATTGAACGTTCGGCCAATAACCTGCTGGCGATCATTAACGACGTGCTGGACTTCTCCAAACTGGAAGCCGGTAAGCTGATTCTGGAAAGCATTCCGTTCCCGCTACGCAGCACGCTCGATGAGGTCGTGACGCTGCTCGCCCACTCGTCGCACGACAAAGGGCTGGAGCTGACGCTCAACATTAAAAATGACGTACCGGATAACGTGATTGGCGACCCGCTTCGCCTGCAGCAGGTCATCACCAACCTTGTCGGCAATGCCATTAAATTTACCGAAAGCGGCAATATCGACATTCTGGTGGAGAAACGATCCATCAGTAACAACAAGGTCCAGATTGAAGTCCAGATCCGCGACACCGGCATTGGTATTCCGGAGCGCGATCAGTCGCGTCTTTTCCAGGCGTTCCGTCAGGCAGATGCAAGCATTTCACGTCGTCACGGGGGGACCGGCCTGGGTCTGGTCATCACGCAAAAGCTGGTTAAAGAGATGGGCGGGGATATCTCCTTCCACAGCCAGCCAAACCGTGGTTCAACGTTCTGGTTCCATATCAACCTTGACCTCAACCCGAACGTGATGACGGACGGGCCAGCAACAAACTGTCTGAAGGGGATGCGGCTGGCCTACGTTGAGCCAAACGCCGCTGCCGCCCAGAGTACGCTCGATGTGTTGAGTACCACGCCGCTGGAGGTTATCTACAGCCCGACCTTCTCAGCGCTTGCCGTCGAGCATTACGATATTCTGCTGATGGGGATCCCGGTCACCTTTACCGGCGAACTCACCATGCAACAAGAGCGGCTGGCGAAAGCCGCATCGATGACCAATTACCTGCTGCTGGCCCTGCCGTGCCACGCTCAAATCAACGCGGAAGAGCTGAAAAACGATGGGGCGGCCGCCTGCTTGCTTAAGCCGCTTACCGCCACACGCCTGCTGCCGGCGCTGACGGAATATTGCCGCCTGAGTCAACATGCCCTCCCGCTGATTAGCGAGGAGCAAAAGCTGCCGATGAGCGTGATGGCCGTGGATGATAATCCGGCAAACCTGAAGCTTATTGGCGTGCTGCTTGAGGATCAGGTTCAGCACGTGGAGCTGTGTACCAGCGGCGCACAGGCTGTTGAGCAGGCTAAACAAATGCAGTTCGATTTGATTTTGATGGATATTCAGATGCCCGGCATGGACGGCATTCGCGCCTGCGAGCTGATCCGTCAGCTCCCGCATCAGCAGCAAACGCCGGTTATTGCCGTGACCGCACATGCGATGGCAGGGCAAAAAGAGAAGCTGCTTAGTGCCGGGATGAATGATTATCTGGCAAAACCTATCGACGAAGAGAAATTACATAACCTGCTGTTACGCTATAAGCCGGGCCATATGGGTGGGACGTATACCGTCTCTACCGAGCCGGTGGAGGTAAGCATCAATCATAACGCCACCTTTGACTGGCAGCTGGCGCTACGTCAGGCAGCGGGTAAACCTGATTTAGCGCGCGAAATGCTGCAGATGCTGGTCGCGTTCCTGCCGGAAATACGCAATAAAGTAGAAGAACAGCTGGTGGGCGAAAATCCGGAAGAGCTGCTCGAGGCTATCCACAAGCTGCACGGTAGCTGTGGTTATAGCGGCGTGCCGCGACTGAAAAGTCTGTGCCAACTTCTGGAACAACAGCTCCGCGCCGGTACGCCAGAATCGGAGCTTGAACCTGAGTTCCTGGAACTGCTGGATGAGATGGATAACGTCACGCGGGAAGCGATGAAGGTGTTGGGGAGCTAAGGTAAAAGCTCGGGGTGAGGGGAAATTACATCCCCTGCCCGACTTTCAACGCCGCCGCGATATTTCTCGCGGCCTTCTGCACATTTTCGCGGGCGTTAGCCAGCGCGTCTTCCAGCGAGCAAATGGTATAAATCACGCTAAAGACCGCGTCGATACCGTGCTCATGTACCACGCCAACATCCGCCGTCAGGCTTCCCGCAATCCCGATAACCGGTTTGTTGAAGCGTTTGGCGACTTTCGCCACGCCGACGGGCACTTTGCCGTGGATCGTCTGACTGTCGATACGCCCCTCGCCCGTGATAACCAAATCCGCATCGGCAACCTGCTCGGCCAGATGCAGCGCATCAGTCACAATCTCTATGCCCTGACGGAGCCGTGCCCCACAAAAAGCGTACAGGCCTGCGCCCATACCTCCTGCTGCACCGCCGCCCGCAAGGTTTATGACATCGATGTCCAAATCCCGGGCAATGATCTGCGCGTAATGCGCAAGGCCGCTGTCCAGCGTAACGATCATCTCCGGCGTCGCTCCTTTCTGCGGCCCAAACACCGCTGACGCGCCCTCTTCTCCGATGAGCGGGTTAGTGACGTCACAGGCCACCTCGATCCGACAGCCGGCCAGGCGTTTATCCAGTCCGCGTAGGTCAATATGCGCCAGCCGCGACAGTTCACCGCCGCCAAGCCCAAGAGGCTTTTCACTGGCATCAAGCAGCTTTGCCCCCAGCGCTTGCACCATGCCCGCACCGCCGTCATTGGTCGCACTGCCGCCGATGCCGATGATGATATGTTTAACCCCCACATCCAGCGCGTGGCGGATGAGTTCTCCGGTGCCCCAGGAGGTGGTTTTCAAGGGATTACGCAGGGAAGGCGCTACCAGCTCCAGACCGCTCGCTGCCGCCATTTCAATAAAAGCGCTGTTTTCATCACCGGAGAGTCCATAAAAACCGGTAACCGGCTTGCCCAGCGGACCGGTTACCGAGACCTCAACAATTCGCCCCTGAGTTGCCGCGACCATGGCCTCTACGGTGCCTTCGCCACCGTCAGCGACCGGCAATTTGACGTACTGCGCCGACGGGAAAATCTCCCGAAAACCCAGTTCTATCGCTGTCGCTACCTCAAGAGCACTCAAACTTTCCTTATACGAGTCCGGTGCGATAACAATTTTCATAAGCCATCCTTACGCATGTTAACTACGTTAAGCATACACCCACCGGGCAACCGAAAATGCCGATTCCCTCAGGAACCGGCAAGTCGCTTAACGCACCATGCACGGGCGTTTGTTGTTAAAGGTCCAGTCGGGGATCAGATACTGCATCGCCATCGCGTCGTCGCGAGCGCCCAGGCCATGCTGCAGGTAAAGCTCATGTGCTTTCATGACCCTATCCATATCTAGCTCCACGCCCAAGCCAGGCGTAGACGGCACCTGAACCATGCCGCCCTTGATGTCGAATGGCTGTTTGGTGAGGCGCTGGTTGCCCTCTTGCCAGATCCAATGCGTATCAATCGCCGTAATCTTGCCCGGCGCGGCCGCCGCCACATGGGTAAACATCGCCAGTGACACATCAAAGTGATTATTAGAGTGCGAGCCCCAGGTCAGGCCGAATTCGTGGCACATCTGCGCTACGCGAACTGAGCCTTGCATCGTCCAGAAGTGCGGATCAGCCAGCGGAATGTCGACAGACTGCAGGGACAAGGTGTGCCCCATTTGACGCCAGTCGGTCGCAATCATGTTGGTCGCGGTCGGCAACCCGGTAGCGCGGCGGAATTCTGCCATCACTTCACGGCCAGAGAAGCCCTGTTCGGCACCACACGGATCTTCCGCGTAGGCCAGCACGCCTTTCAGTTGTTTACCAATGCCAATGGCTTCCTCAAGCGACCATGCGCCGTTGGGGTCCAGCGTAACGCGCGCCTGCGGGAAACGTTTTGCCAGCGCGGATATCGCTTCCGCCTCTTCTTCACCAGCCAGCACGCCGCCCTTCAGTTTGAAATCGTTGAAGCCATATTTTTCGTATGCGGCTTCCGCCAGACGCACCACGGCATCAGGCGTCATCGCTTCTTCGTGACGGATGCGGTACCAATCGCATTTCTCATCCGGCTGGCTCTGATACGGCAGCGGCGTCTGGTTGCGGTTACCGACAAAGAACAGATAGCCCAGCATTTCCACTTCACTGCGCTGCTGGCCATCGCCCAGCAGTGATGCCACGTTAACACCCAGGTGTTGGCCGAGCAGATCCAGCATTGCCGCTTCGATGCCGGTGACGACGTGGATAGTGGTGCGCAGGTCAAATGTTTGCAGCCCGCGCCCGCCCGCATCGCGGTCAGCAAAGGTATTACGCACGGTATTTAAGATGTTTTTATATTCACCCAGCACGTTTCCCACCACTAATGGAATAGCGTCCTCCAGCGTTTTGCGGATCTTCTCCCCGCCGGGGATTTCCCCCACGCCGGTATGGCCGGAGTTATCTTTAATGATCACAATATTGCGGGTGAAAAACGGCGCATGGGCACCGCTCAGGTTCATCAGCATGCTGTCATGGCCCGCAACCGGAATGATCTGCATGGAAGTGACTACTGGGGTTGTAAATGTGCTCATCGTTCAATCCTTTTATCAGTGACGTCCAAAAACAGGGCGCTTACGGTCAAATGTCCAGCCGGGGATAAGGTACTGCATTGGAACAGCGTCGTTACGTGCGCCGCCCGGCAGCTTTTTATACGCCTCATGCGCTTTATGGATCTGATCCCAGTCAAGCTCCACGCCCAGCCCCGGCGCATCCGGTACGGCAATCTTGCCGTTTTTGATCTCCAGCGGATTTTTCGTCAGGCGGGCTTCTCCCTCCTGCCAAATCCAGTGGGTGTCGATGGCGGTTGGGTTACCCGGGGCTGCCGCGCCAACGTGGGTAAACATCGCCAGCGAAATGTCGAAGTGGTTATTGGAGTGGCAGCCCCAGGTCAGGCCCCAGTCATCGCAGAGCTGTGCAACACGCACCGCGCCGGAGAGGGTCCAGAAATGCGGGTCAGCCAGCGGAATGTCCACTGAATTAAGCATCACCGCATGGCCCATTTCTCGCCAGTTGGTGGCGATCATATTGGTTGCTACCGGCAGCCCGGTGGCGCGGCGGAATTCGGCCATCACTTCACGGCCCGAGAAGCCCTGCTCGGCACCACAGGGATCTTCCGCATAGGTCAGCACATCGCCCAGCCCTTTGCATAAACCGATAGCTTCATCCAGCAGCCAGGCACCATTCGGGTCGACGGTAATACGTGCCTCCGGGAAGCGTTTTTTCAGCGCACGGACACTGTCAATTTCCTGTTCACCCGGCAACACGCCCCCCTTCAGTTTGAAATCTTTAAAACCGTAGCGATCCTGCGCCGCCTCGGCCAGATGCACTACCGCCTCGCTGGAAAGCGCTTCCTGATGGCGCAGGTGATACCACGCGTGGCTGCCCGGCGACCGTTCCAGATAAGGTAGATCGGTTTTAGTCCGGTCCCCCACGTAGAACAGATACCCCAGCACCGTGACCGCATCGCGCTGCTTGCCTGGCCCAAGCAGTTCACAGACCGGAACATTCAGCGCTTTCCCCAGTAAATCGAGAAGCGCAGCTTCCAGCGCGGCAACCGCATTCACGCGCAGTTCAAACGTCCAGGCGCCTTTGCCAAAGGTATCGAAATCTGCGGACTGGTTGCCTTTATGGACACGCTGGACCACCTTGTTCAGACGAGCAATGTCCTGCCCGACCACCTGCGGAATGGCATCGACCAGCGTCTGGTAAATCACCTCTCCACCCGGTGCTTCACCCACGCCGGTATGACCCGCGCTGTCGGTAAGCACCACGATATTACGGGTAAACCAGGCATGATGCGCACCGCCAATGTTAAGCAGCATACTGTCCTGTCCAGCAACCGGTATGACCTTCATTTCAGTTACGATGGGGCTTGATTGGGTCGTCATCATCCACGCTCCGAAACAGGTTTAAGTTCAACACGTTTGATATCGCCAACCAGCACCAGATAACTCAGTACCGCCACCAACGCATGGACACCCACGTAGATCAGCGCGCCGTTGAAGGAACCGGTAGTGCCGACGATGTAGCCGATAGCAATGGGGGTGACAATGCCAGAAATGTTGCCGAACATGTTGAACAGGCCTCCGCTCAGACCGCTGATCTCTTTCGGGGCGGTATCCGCCATCACCGCCCAGCCCAGGGCACCAATGCCTTTACCGAAGAACGCCATCGCCATAAAGCCAATAATCATCCACTCGGCGCTAACATAGTTGCAGAACACCATGGTCATGGAGAGCAGCATACCGAGCACGATAGGCGTTTTACGGGCGATGTTCAGCGAGCCGGTACGACGCATCAGCCAGTCGGAAATCACCCCGCCCAGCACGCCGCCGACAAAACCGCAGACCGCCGGGATAGAGGCGACAAACCCCGCTTTCAGTATCGACATACCGCGCGCCTGCACCAGATAAACAGGGAACCAGGTGATGAAGAAGTAGGTTAAGGCGTTGATGCAGTACTGGCCCAGATAAATGCCGATCATCATGCGCGAGCCGACGAGCTGCTTGATCTGCGCCCATTTCTGGCTGAACGGCACTTTTGCTTTCACGGATTTCTGATCCATATTGATCAGCGCGCCGCCTTCGGCAATGTACTCCAGCTCCTTCTTATTCACGCCAGGGTGCTGGTTCGGTTCGTGGATCACTTTCAGCCAGACAAAGCTGATGACGATCCCAAGCCCGCCCATGAAGAAGAAGACGTGCGACCAGCCCACTTCATGCGTCAGCCAACCCATGATCGGCGCGAAGATGACCGTCGCGAAATACTGCGCGGAGTTAAAAATCGCCACCGCTGTTCCCCTCTCCTGCGCCGGGAACCAGGCCGCTACAATGCGGCTGTTACCGGGGAAGGACGGTGCTTCAGCAAGGCCTACGAGGAAGCGCAGCGTAAAGAGCGCAATAATAATGCCGAAGCCGCTGAAAATATCGACGAAGCCCTGCAGCAGGGTAAACATCGACCAGATAAAGATGGACCAAAAATAGACGCGTTTGGAGCCGAAACGGTCCAACAACCAGCCGCCTGGGATTTGGCCGATAACATAGGCCCATGAAAATGCAGAAAACACATAACCCATGCCGACCGGATCAAGCCCAATATCTTTTGCCATTTCAGAACCGGCGATCGACAGCGTGGCGCGGTCACCATAGTTAAAGGATGTGACGATAAACAGCATCACCACTATCCAGTAGCGAGCGTTCGTGCGCTTTTCAGCGCCGCTTGCCGCCTGGCTTAATGTACTCATAGTTGCACTCCTGAAGCGTGGCTCTCGCCAGTTCATTCTGTACAGCACCGGTAGGGTAATCAGAATGAGAGGTTAGTGTTGGGCAGTTTTAGTACGGCTGAATGCCGTTTTATTGTGACTCGCTGCCTTATTTGTAACTGACGGGAAAAGTATATGAAGGAGTGACGCTCTCCCTCACCGTGCATCGACACAACATTGCAGAGAGAGGGAGATGTTGTTTGGGGCAAAAGCCCAAACCACTGGAAGGTACTTCACGGAATTGAGGGGATGTGACGTTTATTGCAGGGCGGCGGCTTCGCCTGCCCCGCAGGTGATTCTATTTCAGCAGCGTCGCCCAGTGTTCAACCCAAGGGTTCGATTCACTCTCCGGCTCCGGATGCTCGCCTGCATCAATGAGCAGCATTTCGCCAACGCGCTGGGCGCTCTGTTCCTGCAGGAGCGCATCAAACTGCTTGCCGCCACCACAGAAATTGGCATAAGAACTGTCACCCAAAGCAATGATGCCGTAGTGAACGTCTGGCTGATAGCCCAGCCGATCTTTTATTCCCTGAAACAGCGGCACGATGCTGTCCGGCAGATCGCCCTGTCCTGTCGTTGAGGTCACCACCAGGATGTACTTGTCTTTGTACTTTTCCCAATCAGCCAGCTCCGGGTCTTCATAAACCGTCGCTTTATGGCCCTGCCCGGCGAGGATCGCCTCGGCCTCTTCCGCCACCAGCAGCGAGTTACCGTACATTGTGCCGACAAAAATACCGACTTCAGCCATGATCTGTTCCCTTAATTATTGCGCTTGCTGTTCATCCTGAACGTTGCCTGATATAAACTCAACCCTTTCATTTTCGGGGAGTTGTCCCAGCCAGCCAAAGTGTGACAGCGCCTGCATCCAGACATCATCCAGACCGGCGCGAAGGGTGAGCGGCTCGCCGGTGAAGGGGTGGGTAAGACTGAGCTCGCTTGCGTGCAGCATCAGACGGTTACAGCCAAAATGCTCGGCCGCGCTGCGGTTCTGGCGCAAATCGCCGTGCTTACTGTCGCCGATAATCGGATGACGTAGGTGCGAAAGATGACGGCGAAGCTGATGCTTGCGCCCGGTTTTGGGCAAAAGCTCAACCAGGCTGTAGCGGGTGGTGGGAAATTTACTGGTCGCCACCGGCATCTCCGTGGTCGCCACCCCACGATAATCCGTGACCGCAGGCTGTGGCTCTTTGTCATCACGGGAAAATTTATCGGCAATTTTATCCAGCTCTTCCACCAGCGGGTAATCAAGCGTCGCGGCATCGGTTAGCCAGCCGCGAACAATCGCATGGTAGCGTTTCTGGATCTGATGTTGTTCGAACTGCTGCGAGAGCAGACGCCCCGCCTCGCTGGACAGCCCCATCAACAGTACGCCAGAGGTCGGTCTGTCCAGTCGATGCACCGTAAAGACGTGCTGGCCAATCTGGTCGCGCACGGTCTGCATCACCACCACTTTCTCATCGCGGTCCAGCCAGCTGCGGTGTACCAGCCAGCCTGAAGGTTTGTTGACCGCAATCAGCCACTCGTCCTGATAGAGGATCTCAAGCGTCATGCGTCATCACCGGCAAACAGCGCGTCCAGGCGTTCTAATTCAATCAGCATCACGTCGCGTGCAGGATGGGTCGAATCCAGCGCCATTTCATAATAGGGAGACACGGCAAAGGAGTGCGGCAGCGGGTGACCCCCGTCCAGCAGCGCATGCATACGCGGGACTAAGACCCACTGCAACCACTCAAACGGTGCCAGCGTATCCAGACAGAAAGGTTGCGTACTTTCGAACGCCTCCGGCTGCGGCGCGGTCTCCTGCCAGAGCTGATGTTGGCGCAAGAGTGCTTCGATGGCGTGCAACTGAGCACGAACGCTATCGTGTTGCGTCATAGGAACCTCAACTGAAAAAGTAAACGGCGCGCAGCATAGCACTGCAGGAAGCAGAAATAAAAAAAGGGAGCACTGTAAAAACAGTGCTCCCGGTTCGTTTCGCAGCATTCCCGCCACAATTCGTGCTCCCTGCTCATCCGTGACAACTTTTCCTGATGCCCGAAGGGCTGGTCATCCGTCGACCTGTGCATCCTGCTCACATCATCCTGATGTGAGGGTTTCATCCTGAAACGTCCTGGCCATCCTGACCCACCGACCATCCTGACCGGCTCTCGTTCTCCTTCCTGGAGGTGTCCCTTACGCATCCTGCGCTATCCACTTTGCTTCATCCTGAAGCCTTCCTGCAGCGCCATCCTGACGAGTCCTTTATGAGAAACGCCATCATCCTGATGTTCGTTTCTCGTGTCGGCGTCCTGTCGACAGACATAGAATCCGCTATTCCGCTTCGTCTTACAACCCACCCTGTAGGTATTGTAAGACGCAAAAGATCATGACCGACGGGCCTCATTCACACTAAGATAATGATAAGTATGAGAATATTCTTCTGCACTTGATAAGGTATTACTTAATGATGCGCCGATCTCTCACAAACCCTGTAAGAGATCTCTCACACGCGCTATAGCATGATGGATTACAGAAGTGGCTCAAGTCGAGTCAGGAAATCCGCAAGTGAAGGGGCGAGGATCTCGCGATTGCGGGTACCAATCGTCTCTTTAATCACTTCCCCGGACAAGTTGCAGACTGAGATAACATCCAGTTCACTGTCCAGCGTGGCAATAAAGAGCGTCGGAGAAAGCTTAAGGCGTTTTTGCGTGACCAGGTGACCGATCAGGTTTTCCTGAACGCGTTGCAGATCGTCTTCGCTCCAGGTCTGAAGCAATGTCAGCGATATGCCGTCAACGCTTGCCGTCATATCCCCCGCATACTGCGTGGTATAAAACGTGTGAACCGCTGGTTGTACCACAAGGTCCATCGCGCGTTCAACCGCATTTACATTTTCCTCGGCGGTGAAGGGTTTGGGTTGCCAGAGAACGCGGTCATCCAGAGAAGAGATAATGCACGGCGAAGGAACGCCATATAAGTCAGCACTTTGCGGCCACGTCCCCTGCGTTTCATGCCATGCATCGCAATAGCGGGTCGTGAAGGTCGTAAGGGCGTTTGCAATTTCGATATCCACCGATTTCTCTCTTCTTGTAAGACAGGATAAACTCAGCCCATAAGTGTACCTGTAAAGTGGCTATGAAACATGTCTTACGAAAATCATCAGGCGTTAACGGGCTTAACGCTGGGTAAATCTACCGATTACCGCGACACCTACGATGCAAGTCTGTTGCAGGGTGTACCACGCAGCCTGAACCGCGATCCTTTGGGCCTGCATGCCGACGCGCTGCCGTTTGTCGGCGGTGATATCTGGACGCTCTACGAACTCTCCTGGCTTAACGCTCGCGGTCTGCCGCAGGTGGCAGTCGGTCATGTGGAGCTGGACTACGCCAGCGTCAACCTTGTCGAATCCAAAAGCTTTAAGCTGTATCTCAACAGCTTTAACCAGACGAAATTCAACACCTGGGACGACGTTCTGCATACGCTGGAGCGGGATTTAAGTGCCTGCGCGCAAGGCAAGGTGAGCGTTTCACTGTATCGCCTGCATGAGCTGGAAGGTCAGCCGATTGCTCACTTCAACGGCGCCTGCATCGACGAGCAGGATATCGAGGTGGATAGCTATGAGTTCAGTACCGATTACCTCGAAAACGCGGCAAGCGGAAAAGTGATTGAGGAGACGCTGGTTAGCCATCTGCTAAAGTCCAACTGCCTGATCACCCACCAGCCGGACTGGGGTTCCGTGCAGATCCAGTATCGCGGCCCGAAGATTGACCGTGAAAAACTGCTGCGCTATCTGGTGTCGTTCCGCCATCACAATGAATTCCACGAGCAGTGCGTAGAGCGCATCTTCAATGATATTCAGCGTTTCTGCCAGCCCGAAACGCTGAGCGTATACGCTCGCTATACCCGTCGTGGTGGGCTGGACATTAACCCGTGGCGTACGAATACGGATTTTGTCCCTGCAACCGGACGTCTTGTACGCCAGTAAGATAAATATTTTCACAATATGCGTGGGTAATGCAGCGCTTTAGGTTGTGAAACGTCACACGGCAGGGCTATTGTAATCAATAGGGAAAGACGATAATCGTCCCGTAAGGAGCTCACTTGATTACACATATTAGCCCGCTTGGCTCAATGGATATGTTGTCGCAGCTGGAAGTGGACATGCTTAAACGCACGGCCAGCAGCGATCTTTATCAACTGTTTCGTAACTGTTCACTTGCCGTACTGAACTCCGGAAGCCTGACCGACAACAGCAAAGAACTGCTGTCCCGCTTCGAAAGCTTTGATATCAACGTGCTGCGCCGCGAGCGCGGTGTGAAACTTGAGGTGATTAACCCGCCGGAAGAGGCCTTTGTCGACGGGCGCATTATTCGCTCGCTGCAGGCTAACCTGTTTGCGGTGCTGCGTGACATCCTGTTTGTTAACGGGCAGATCAGCAACGCCGGGCGTTTTCAGCACCTCGATCTGGAAAGCTCAGTCCACATCACCAACCTGGTCTTCTCTATTTTGCGTAATGCCCGTGCCCTGCACGTCGGCGAAGCACCGAATATGATCGTCTGCTGGGGCGGTCACTCCATCAACGAAACCGAATACCTCTACGCCCGTCGGGTGGGGACGCAGCTCGGTCTGCGTGAACTCAACATCTGCACCGGCTGTGGCCCAGGCGCGATGGAAGCGCCAATGAAAGGTGCGGCGGTCGGTCACGCGCAGCAGCGTTATAAAGAAGGACGTTTTATCGGCATGACCGAGCCATCGATCATCGCCGCTGAGCCGCCTAACCCGCTGGTCAACGAACTCATTATCATGCCGGATATCGAAAAGCGGCTTGAGGCCTTTGTTCGTATCGCGCATGGAATTATCATCTTCCCAGGCGGTGTGGGCACGGCAGAAGAGCTGCTCTATCTGCTGGGGATCCTGATGAACCCGGCGAATAAAAACCAGGTTCTGCCGCTGATTCTGACCGGGCCGAAAGAGAGTGCCGACTATTTCCGCGTGCTGGACGAATTTATCGTTCATACCCTGGGTGAGGCCGCGCGTAGCCACTATCGCATTATCATTGACGATGCCGCCGAAGTGGCGCGTCAGATGAAAAAAGCCATGCCGCTGGTGAAAGAGAATCGTCGTGATACCGGAGACGCCTACAGCTTTAACTGGTCAATCCGCATCGCGCCAGACCTGCAGATCCCGTTTGAGCCATCACATGAGAACATGGCTAACCTGAAACTCTATCCGGACCAGCCGGTGGAAGTGTTGGCTGCCGACCTGCGACGCGCCTTCTCGGGGATTGTGGCGGGTAACGTAAAAGAGGTGGGTATTCGGGCTATCGAAGAGTTTGGTCCGTACAAGATCCACGGTGACACCGATATGATGCGCCGAATGGACGACATGCTGCAGGGGTTTGTTGCCCAGCACCGTATGAAGCTTCCAGGCTCAGCCTACATACCCTGCTACGAAATCATTAAATAAGCCTTCCGTGTAATCCCTGAAGCCGGATCGTGACGCATCGCGATCCGGCTTTTATTGTCGATGAAATTTATAGGTATCTCTTATCTTATTTACAAACACATCGCATACGCAAACGATTACCTAGATTTCTAAACCGTGAATTATCAGCCTTAACCAAAATTACTCGCCAGAAAATCCTAAAATCCCATTTCTTTACAGCGTAAGTCTCCTAACTCGCGGCTCAGTCTTTCAGGCGACATGTTGTTAATGGTAGCCTTCGCGCCCGTAAATTCTCTTTGATGTTTTTTTAATAGATAAATGGTCTAAATATACCCACTTCATAAGTGGATTATTGCATTTGGGATCAGGATCACTGATAGATTCATAACTAGAATGTATCTTTCCGCCCGCCAATAGTTACGGGCAAAAATTATTAAAAAACCGTCACTGAACGAATTTCATATTACCGTCAGGCACTTTTTCATCGGATTTGACTAAAAAACCTGACAATTAGCTTCCTCCAGGAGATATAGATGGAAACCACTCAAACCAGCACCGTTGCTTCGATTGATTCCCGAAGCGGTTGGCGCAAAACGGATACCATGTGGATGCTTGGCCTTTACGGCACGGCTATCGGCGCTGGTGTACTGTTCCTTCCTATCAACGCAGGCGTCGGCGGTTTAATCCCGCTGATCATCATGGCCATCATCGCTTTCCCGATGACCTATTTTGCACACCGCGGCCTGACCCGCTTCGTGCTGTCCGGTAAAAATCCGGGCGAAGACATTACTGAAGTCGTAGAAGAACATTTCGGCGTGGGCGCGGGTAAACTGATTACCCTGCTCTACTTCTTCGCGATTTATCCGATTCTGCTGGTTTACAGCGTGGCAATCACCAACACCGTGGAAAGCTTCATGGCGCACCAGCTGCACATGACGCCACCGCCGCGTGCCATTCTGTCTCTGATCCTGATCGTCGGCATGATGACCATCGTTCGTTTCGGCGAGCAGATGATTGTTAAAGCGATGAGCGTGCTGGTCTTCCCGTTCGTGATTGCACTGATGGTGCTGGCCTGCTACCTGATCCCACAGTGGAACGGCGCAGCGCTGGAAACGCTGTCCCTGAGCAGCGCTTCCGCGACCGGTAACGGCCTGCTGTTGACCCTGTGGCTGGCAATTCCTGTGATGGTGTTCTCTTTCAACCACTCCCCGATCATCTCCTCCTTCGCCGTAGCGAAGCGTGAAGAGTACGGCAATGGTGCAGAGAAGAAGTGCTCAAGCATCCTGGCACGTGCGCACATCATGATGGTGCTGACGGTTATGTTCTTCGTGTTCAGCTGCGTACTGAGCCTCTCCCCTGCGGACCTGGCTGCGGCAAAAGCACAGAATATCTCGATTCTGTCTTACCTGGCGAACCACTTTAACGCTCCGCTGATTGCGTGGATGGCCCCAATCATCGCGATTATCGCTATCACCAAATCCTTCCTGGGCCACTACCTCGGCGCACGTGAAGGCTTTAACGGCATGGTGATTAAATCTCTGCGCGGTAAAGGCAAGAGCATTGAAATCAACAAGCTGAACAAAATCACTGCGCTGTTCATGCTGCTCACCACCTGGGCGGTAGCGACCCTGAACCCAAGCATTCTGGGCATGATTGAAACCCTGGGTGGCCCAATCATCGCGATGATTCTGTTCCTGATGCCGATGTACGCGATTCAGAAAGTACCCGCGATGCGTAAATACAGCGGCCATATCAGCAACGTATTCGTTGTGATTATGGGCCTGATTGCCATCTCCGCTATTTTCTACTCACTGTTCAGCTAATACCTGCTGCGCCATCTTCGGGTGGCGCACTCCTCCCCTCTGACTGATAGCAATGGACGCATCATGATTAGCGTATTCGATATTTTCAAAATCGGTATTGGTCCTTCCAGCTCTCACACCGTCGGACCAATGAAAGCCGGTAAACAATTCACGGATGACTTGATTGCACGCGGCATTTTGCACGACATCACCCGCGTGGTTGTCGATGTATACGGTTCCTTGTCCTTGACCGGTAAAGGTCACCATACCGATATCGCCATTATCATGGGCCTGGCGGGAAATCTGCCGGATACCGTTGATATTGATGCGATCCCTGGCTTCATCCAGGACGTAAATACTCACGGTCGTTTGCTGCTGGCGAACGGCGATCACGAAGTGGAATTTCCGGTTGATCGCTGCATGAATTTCCATGCGGACAACCTGTCACTGCACGAAAACGGCATGCGCATTAGCGCGCTGGCCGGCGATAAAACGGTTTACAGTCAAACGTATTACTCCATCGGCGGGGGGTTTATCGTCGACGAAGATCATTTTGGCAAAACCAGTACGTCTGCTGTTAACGTGCCTTATCCGTACAAAAATGCGGCGGATTTACAGCGCCATTGCCAGGAAACGGGCCTGTCCCTCTCTGGCCTGATGATGAAAAACGAGCTGGCCCTGCACAGCAAAGAAGAGCTTGAACAGCACTTTACGAACGTCTGGGACGTGATGCGCGGGGGTATTGAACGCGGGATCACGACCGAAGGCGTTCTGCCAGGCAAGCTTCGCGTACCGCGTCGTGCGGCTGCGCTGCGCCGTATGCTGGTCAGCACCGACAAAACGACCACTGACCCGATGGCGGTGGTGGACTGGATCAACATGTTCGCGCTGGCGGTGAACGAAGAGAACGCCGCAGGCGGCCGCGTTGTGACAGCCCCGACCAACGGTGCCTGCGGCATTGTTCCCGCGGTGCTGGCGTACTACGACAAATTCATCCGCGAAGTCAACGCGAACTCGCTGGCACGCTATTTGCTGGTCACCAGCGCGATTGGCTCACTGTACAAAATGAATGCCTCCATTTCCGGTGCGGAAGTAGGCTGTCAGGGTGAAGTCGGCGTGGCCTGTTCAATGGCGGCGGCGGGTCTGGCAGAACTGCTGGGCGCAAGCCCTACGCAGGTGTGCATTGCGGCGGAAATCGGCATGGAGCATAACCTGGGGCTGACCTGCGATCCGGTCGCCGGACAGGTACAGGTGCCGTGCATCGAACGTAACGCCATCGCGTCTGTGAAAGCGGTCAACGCGGCACGCATGGCCCTGCGTCGCACCAGCGAACCACGCGTCTGTCTCGATAAGGTTATCGAAACCATGTACGAAACAGGTAAAGATATGAACGCCAAATACCGCGAAACCTCTCGCGGTGGCCTGGCGATGAAGATCGTGACCTGCGATTAAGCCCTTCAGGAAGCCTCGTTTTGCGAGGCTTCTTCCTGTTTTGCCCCACACTATTCGTTTCATCCTGCCGACAGTGTTACCCTTTACCCATTAGATATAAGGGAGATTATCTGTGGCCGTTCATTTGCTTATCGTCGACGCGCTCAACCTGATTCGCCGCATTCATGCTGTGCAAGGCACCCCCTGCAAAGACACCTGCCTGCACGCGCTTGAGCAGCTCATCCGCCATAGCGAACCCACTCATGCCGTTGCCGTGTTCGATGATGAAGCCCGTAACACCGGCTGGCGCCACCAACGCCTTCCGGACTACAAGGCCGGGCGCGCGCCGATGCCCGATGATTTGCACGCCGAAATGCCCGCGCTTCGCACCGCCTTTGAACAGCGCGGCGTTCCCTGCTGGGGGGCGCACGGCAACGAAGCAGACGATCTGGCCGCCACGCTGGCAGTCAAAGTTGCCAGCGTCGGACATCAGGCGACAATCGTTTCAACCGATAAAGGGTACTGCCAGCTTCTCTCTCCAACCATTCGCATACGCGACTACTTCCAAAAACGCTGGCTGGATGCCCCCTTTATCGCCAGCGAGTTTGGTGTCTCACCGGAGCAACTTCCCGACTACTGGGGGCTGGCAGGCATCAGCAGCTCTAAAGTGCCCGGCGTGGCCGGTATTGGGCCAAAAAGTGCCGCACAGCTTCTGACGGATTTTAACAATCTTGAAGGGATTTACGCCCGTCTGGATGAGGTCCCAGAAAAATGGCGCAAGAAGTTGGAGGCACACAAAGAAATGGCATTTATCTGTCGGGAGGTCGCGACGTTACAGACGGATTTACAGCTGGACGGGAATTTGCAGCAGTTGCGATTAGAGCGCAGTTAATCCCCTCTCCCCAGGGGGGAGAGGGTGAGGGGTGAGAACTATCGCTCGTCGCGACGTCCCCCCACAGCTGCCCACCAGCGACGAACATGCACCGTCACCTCTTCGCGGTCGTGATACAGCTGACGCGCCTGAATCACCACGTTAATACCGTGCTCATCCATCTGCTCCTGAATATAGGCCAGATTCTGAGAGACCTCCTCATAGCGCTTTTTCATTGGCAGCTTGAGGTTAAAAATGGTCTCACGGCACCAGCCGTTCAACAGCCAGGAGGCCATCAGCGCAGCGACTTTTGCCGGTTTCTCAACCATATCGCACACCATCCAGGTGATGTTGTTGCGCGTTGGGCGATAGCGGAAACCATCTTCTCGCAGCCAGGTCACCTGTCCGGTATCCATCAGGCTTTGCGCCATCGGGCCGTTATCGACTGAAGCCACCCACATGTTGCGCTTCACCAGCTGATAGGTCCAGCCGCCCGGGCACGCACCGAGATCGACCGCATGCATCCCGTTTGCCAGGCGCTCATCCCACTCATCAGCGGGAATAAAGACGTGAAACGCCTCTTCCAGCTTCAACGTTGAACGGCTTGGCGCATCTGCCGGGAAGCGTAAGCGTGGGATCCCCATAAAGAACGGGGAGTTATTCGTGGTATACGAATAGCCGGTGTAGCAACAGCCAGGGGCAATAAAGAAGACGTGCACTACCGGACGTTTTAGCGTTTCGTAATTCGTCAGGACGCCAACATCGCGTAGCGCCGCGCGAAGCGGTACGGTAAATTTACGGCAGAACTTCATTAGCTCTTTGCTTTCGTTGGTATCAGCAACCTCAACGCGCAAATCGCCGCCTTTCTCAACCACGCCCTGCAGCATGCCAACAATAGGCGTGATGCGGTCTTCCGGTGGAAGATCTTTGAGCAGCTCACCCGCAACAAACATCTGGCGGGCGAAAATCAGCGAGCTGAACGGCAGTTCGCGCACCAGCTTATCCGCATCGTCAGGCTGATAGCATTCGAAAATGACATAGCCCGCATTCTCTTTAACGCGTGCAAAACCGAAGACTTCGCGCTGCGTCGCTTTGTCCGTAATTTCCGCGGCGCACTCTTTCTCAAACCCCGGGCGACAATATAAAACAACCTTATTCATGAACAACGCCCTTGCGTTTCAGACGGATAGCTCCGATAAACATTAATACCCACCCCGCCAGGAAGCTGACGCCACCGACAGGTGTAACAAACGCCCACAGGCGCAAATGCGAGAGCGCAAGGCAGTACAGGCTGCCGCTGAACAACACGGTACCTAACGCCAGAAACACGCTGCTCCAGTAAAACCAGATGCTGATACGGCGCTGCATGGCCACCGCCAGCCCAAAGATGGCCAACGTATGAAACGCCTGATATTCGAGGCCGGTCTGGATCCAGCCCATTTCTACAACACCCAAAGACTTGCTTAACACGTGTGCGCCAAAGGCACCCAGTGCGACAAAAATAAAGCCACTTACTGCGGCAAAAATCAGCATGAATCGGCTGGTCATGGTTCAGTCCTAAAGTGATGCGTGCTCAGCACACAAAAGTTATTGCTCATACCTGAAGCGGAATTTTTCTTGCTCGTTTGCCGCTTTGGACAAGATCCATTGTCGGAAGGCGGCTATTTTACCCAGTTCTGCCTGACTGTCATGACAAACCAGATAAAACGCGTTCTTGCTGACCAGAACATCATTAAATGGGCAAACCAGGCGGCCTGCCTCAATTTCGGACTGCGCCATGACGTTATTTGCCAACGCAACGCCCTGTCCGTGAATGGCAGCCTGTAGCACCATCGCACTGTGGCTGAAAATGGGGCCCTGCTGCACGTTTATATGGTTAAGCCCTAATTGACGGGTATAAGTTTGCCAGTCGCGACGAGAGGCATCATGCAAAAGCGTATGTTTTGCTAAATCAGCGGGGGTCTTCAGCGCTTTCTCGCCCGTCAGCAACAGCGGCGAACAAACCGGCAGAAGATATTCTGCGTATAATTTTTCAACGCGCAAGCCCGGCCAGTTGCCGCGACCATAAAAAATGGCGACATCCACGTCGTCAGCCAGTTTATCTTCCTGACGATCCACAGCCTGGATTCGTACATCGATTCCCGGATAAGCTGAGTTAAAGCTTGAGAGTCTTGGCACTAGCCATTGAATAGCAAAACTGGGCAATAAACTGACCGTCAGCGCCCCTTTTGCACTCCTGGCCTGAAGTTTACGGGTGGCTTCAGTCAGCTGGGAAAAAATCTCTTTGATATCCTGAAAATAGCTCTGGCCTTCTTCGGTCAACAGCAACGAACGATTGCGTCGACGAAACAGCTTGAGGCCCAGAAAATCCTCCAGAGACTTGATTTGGTGACTTACTGCGGCCTGTGTCACAAAAAGCTCATCTGCTGCGCGGGTGAAACTTAGGTGACGTGCTGCTGCATCAAAAACACGTAATGCATTTAGGGGTGGCAATCGCTTTGACATGGTTATCTGGCTTAGATGTTAACGAGATTTAACATATAGGAAACAACGTTTAACCTATTAGTTTTTTTTATCTGAGCCATTATAATTTGTCCGTTGAGGAACTACCAGCAAATACCTATAGTGGCGGCACTTCCTGAGCCGGAACGAAAAGTTTTTTGGAATGCGTGTTCTGAAGGGCTTTTGGCTTACGGTTGTGATGTTGTGTTGTTGTGTTTGCAATTGGTCTGCGATTCAGACCACGGTAGCAACGCTACCAATTTTTCACTTCCTGTACATTTACCCTGTCTGTCCATAGTGATTAATGTAGCACCGCCAATTTGCGGTGCTTTTTTTTTACTTATCACTTTGTTAACGCTGAATTTCCTTCATCTCTTTCACATCACTGCGATTGATCTGCTGTTTGTTCCCGTTTGCATCTTTATATGAAATCATCCCGGTATCATTGTCGGTAGTCGGTTTCCCTTCCGAAACGATAGATCGACCATCGTTAGTATGCATAACGTAGTTGTTACCGGAACATGCGCTCAGGGCAAAGGTAAACACACAGGCTGAGATGATTGCGGCTGTCTTTTTCATGATTATTCTCCTTTAGCAATTAATGCTATTCAAACCTCGATTTATAACAGGCTAAAACATCCACCTAACACTATTTAGCATAACCTGCTTTTTCGAGGTCGCCAGGATATACAGACGAATCTGATAGATATCAACCTCCTTGCCCTGCCGTTGAAATTGCGCGACGATCTCTCTATCGACATGAGGAATTCCATGAACGCTTTCAGTCCTGCGCAATTTCGCGCACAGTTTCCGGCGCTGGCCGATGCCGGTATTTACCTTGATAGCGCCGCCACGGCACTCAAACCGCAGGCAGTTATTGAGGCAACGCAGCAGTTCTACAGCCTGAGTGCGGGAAATGTGCATCGTAGCCAGTTTGCCGAAGCCCAACGCCTGACCGCGCGTTATGAGGCCGCCCGCGAACAGGTCGCCCAGCGACTCAATGCCGGGAGCGGAAAAAACATCGTTTGGACGCGGGGCACCACCGAAGCCATCAATATGGTGGCGCAGTGCTACGCGCGTCCACTGCTTCAGCCAGGAGACGAGATTATCGTCAGCGAGGCAGAGCACCATGCCAACCTGGTACCGTGGCTGATGGTTGCTGAGCAAACGGGTGCCCGCGTCGTGAAGCTCCCCTTAGGCGCTGATTTTCTGCCGGACGTGGCGCGTTTACCCGAGCTAATTACGCCACGCAGCCGTATCCTGGCCCTCGGGCAGATGTCCAACGTTACCGGCGGATGCCCGGATCTGGCCCTCGCCATCGAAACAGCACATGCCAACGACATGATAGTGATGGTTGATGGCGCGCAGGGCGTAGTGCATTTCCCGGCGGACGTTCAGGCGCTGGATATTGATTTCTATGCGTTTTCCGGACACAAACTTTACGGGCCGACCGGAATCGGGGCGCTGTACGGCAAGCCTGAACTGCTGGCGCAAATGACGCCGTGGCTTGGCGGCGGCAAAATGATAACCGAAGTGACCTTCGACGGCTTTACCACACAGGATGTGCCTTATCGTCTGGAAGCCGGTACGCCGAACGTGGCGGGCGTTATTGGTCTCAGCGCCGCGCTGGAATGGCTGGCGGATATTGACATCGTTCAGGCTGAAAGCTGGAGCCGGGGTCTGGCGACGCTGGCGGAAGAAGCCCTTAAAAAACGTCCGGGGTTTCGCTCGTTTCGGGTTCAGGATTCCAGCCTTTTAGCCTTTGATTTTGACGGCGTTCACCATAGCGATATGGTTACGCTGCTGGCAGGATATGGCATTGCGTTGCGTGCCGGACAGCATTGCGCACAGCCGCTGCTGGCTGCGCTTGGCGTAAACGGCACGCTGCGCGCCTCGTTTGCGCCGTATAACACACAAAGCGATGTTGACGCGCTGGTTGCCGCCGTTGACCGCGCCCTTGAACTACTGGTGGATTAATGACTCGTTCTGATTTAGCCGGCCACCCGTTCGGCACCGTCATCACCGAAGAGACGTTAAAGCAGACCTTCGCTCCGCTCACGCAATGGGAAGATAAATACCGTCAGTTGATCCTGCTGGGCAAGCAGCTTCCTACCCTGTCAGACGATCTTAAAGCGCAGGCGAAAGAGATCCCCGGCTGCGAGAACCGCGTCTGGCTGGGATATCGCGTATCCGGTGAGAAACTGCATTTCTTTGGCGATAGCGAAGGGCGTATTGTTCGCGGCCTGCTGGCGGTGCTGTTAACCGCAGTGGAAGGTAAAAGCGTGACAGACCTGCAGGCGCATTCGCCGCTGGCGTTATTCGATGAGCTGGGGTTACGCACGCAGCTCAGCGCCTCGCGCAGCCAGGGATTGGCCGCGCTCAGCGACGCTGTTCTGGATGCAGCGCGTCAGGCTCAGGCCTGACGTTCCGCCTTCGCCATCATCTTCTTCAGGGCGTGAGAGACCGCTACAAAACCGAATGATGCGGTTACCATCGTAGCCGCACCAAAACCTGAGGCGCAGTCCATCCGCTTAGGCCCTTCCGCCGTGCTTTTCATTGCGCATACCGAACCATCCGCCTGCGGGTAAACCAGGGCTTCCGTAGAGAACACGCAGTCTACGCCCAGCTTACCTTTGCTGTTTTTCACCACGTTGAAGTCGCTTTTTAAGCGTTCACGTAGCTTAGCCGCCAGCGGATCCTGAATGGTTTTTGCCAGATCCGCTACCTGGATCTGGGTCGGATCGATTTGCCCACCTGCGCCGCCGGTGGTGACCAGGGGCACCTTGTAGCGGCGACAATAGGCGATCAGCGCCGCTTTGGGGCGTACGCTGTCGATGGCATCAATGACGTAGCTGTAACCTTTGCTCATATACTCCGCGACATTATCCGCCGTCACAAAGTCATCAATGACCGTCACCTGACATTCCGGATTGATGAGACGAATACGTTCCGCCATCACCTCTGATTTCGCGAGGCCAACGCTATCGCGCAGGGCGTGGATCTGACGGTTGGTGTTAGTGACGCAGACATCATCCATATCAATAAGCGTGATGGCGCCAATGCCGGTTCTCGCCAGCGCTTCCGCCGCCCATGATCCCACGCCGCCAATGCCCACAACACAAACATGCGCATCCGCGAAAAGCTGCAGGGCCTTTTCACCATATAGACGTGCCGTGCCGCCGAAACGCTGACGCCAGGCATCACTGATTACCACAGACATAAAACCTCAGATGTAAAAAGGGTGAGGTTTTCCTCACCCTGAACATTAATCCGTATTCCGCTCAGAATACCATAATCAGCCGCTGAATACGTTGCCTGTACCAGGAGCAGCTTTGAGTACCCAAACGCGACCATAGTGGTTATACCAGCCCGCACGGTGCCCGGCATCCGGGCCAATGCCCTGATAAATATCGAAGTGCTGGCCTTTGATCGCGCCACCCACATCCAGCGCTACCATCAGACGCAGCTCATACTGGCCGTTGAATTTTCCGTTGTTATCCAGCAACGGCACTTCTGCAAGCAGCGTGGTGCCAGCTGGAATAATAGAACGATCGGACGCGACAGAGGCCCGGCCAATCAACGGTACCGCACTTGCCCCTTTCACCGGCGCAAAGTTCTGTGGTTTAAAGAAGACAAACGACGGGTTCTGCTCCAGCAGTTCTCTCACTTCGGCTTCGCTGTGCTTTTCACCCCACTCGCGGATCGCCTGCATCGACATATCTTCTTTCTTTACCTCACCGCGATCGATCAGCACTTTACCGATACTGCGGTAGGCATGGCCGTTTTTCCCGGAGTAGCTAAAGAAGTTAAGCGGCGAGCCATCACCAAAATCAATATAGCCGCTGCCCTGAACGTCCATGATGAAGTTGTCCATCAGCGAGTTGCTGTAGGCAAGGATATAGTTTTCGCTCAGCGCACCGGCATAAATCTCGGCGCGGGACGGCAGACGACCACGTTTAGGCGGCATACGGTAAATAGGATACTGGAATTCGCCCTGACGAGTGTGGCGCGCCTGAATGACCGGCGTGTAGTAACCCGTAAACTGAACGTTGCCGTAGTTATCTGCCCCTTCCATCTGCCAGGCGTCGAGTCCGAATTGGCGCATGTTGCGCGTGTCGCCGCCCGCACGCAGCCAGTCCTGAACTGCGCTGTACACATTATTCTGTGAACCATACAGGCGCGGCGACGCATTGCGGATCTGGTAGACCTGCTCAGAGAAGTCTCCGGCGTTGATCGGCGCGCCCACGGCTGCTGGTTGGTTAACTAAAGAGAAAGGCTGGGATAATTTCCCGTCTTTATACTGTTGACCGCGATCGGTCGGTTTTGAAGAGCAGGCCGCCAGAATAGCTACCATTGCGCCTGTCATTAGATACTTCGCCCAACGTCCTTTCATTATATCTCGTCTTTAAGTTGCCCTTATCCGCGTGATGAAGATAACAAACCGCCAGGGCTAATGAAATGCAATCACCTGCCCTTTGGCAAATTTTGCGCAAAAAATAAACCACCGTGGACGATGTCGTTCATTTTGCATACAAAATCATGATTTATGTGAAAAAGGGGTTGCATCACAAACCCAACCGAGTATAGTGCGCATCCACGGACGCGGGGTGGAGCAGCCTGGTAGCTCGTCGGGCTCATAACCCGAAGGTCGTCGGTTCAAATCCGGCCCCCGC
>NZ_JBAKHK010000109.1:0-293 GCF_036903355.1 Enterobacter sp. UNJFSC 003 | reverse complement strand
GGATATTCGTAAAGGGTATTTGCACATTACCCGCGAATGGCAGGAGGGCGATACGCTGAATCTGACTTTGCCGATGCCGGTACGCCGCGTTTACGGTAACCCGCTGGTGCGTCACGTCGCCGGAAAAGTGGCGATTCAGCGCGGCCCGCTGGTGTATTGCCTGGAACAGGCCGACAACGGCGAGTCACTGCATAATCTGTGGCTGCCCACCGATGCGCCATTTACGACATTTGAAGGCAAGGGATTGTTTAGCCATAAGATCTTAATCCAGGCACCGGGTTACCGGTATGAAC
>NZ_JBAKHK010000108.1:0-293 GCF_036903355.1 Enterobacter sp. UNJFSC 003 | reverse complement strand
CTATGCTTCATCGCTTTTTTAAGAGAAACAATCTGGACGCCAGCGCCTGTCGCTTCTGCAACGTTATTATCACCCAGAAAGATTGCAACGTGACTCACAGAGGAAGTGCTGAAGACGCGGATTCCAAATGAGGTTACCCCAAGGCTTGAGGAGAACAGCAAATCGCCGGGTTTGAGATCAGGTGCCGTTATTTCTTTTATTGATTGTTCGGTGAAAGAGCTTTGATGCTGGAATTTGACAGCCCATGTTTTTGCCTCGGCATCTACTGCTGTGGCTGATGGGTCTGGCTGGCT
>NZ_JBAKHK010000107.1:0-293 GCF_036903355.1 Enterobacter sp. UNJFSC 003 | reverse complement strand
ACCAGCTTCATATCGTGTTCAATCAACAAGATAGTGGTGTTGTGATGATTGCGCAGTTCGGCAATCAGCTCATCCAGCTCTTTCGTCTCTTTCGGGTTAAGACCTGCCGCAGGTTCGTCGAGCATTAAAATCTCCGGCTGCGTCACCATGCAGCGGGCAATCTCAAGACGGCGCTGGTCACCATAGGCCAGGTTACTCGCCTGACGGTTGGCGTGTTCCAGCAAACCAATGCGCTCAAGCCAGGTCGCGGCGCGGTCGAGCGCTTCGCTCTGGGCGCGACGGAAGGATGGCGT
>NZ_JBAKHK010000106.1:0-296 GCF_036903355.1 Enterobacter sp. UNJFSC 003 | reverse complement strand
GGAGAGAAGTTCGTTGATGTACAGACCGCTGTAAAGCGTGATACCGCTTAATGGCAGCGCCAGCGAGACGGCTTCAGCACTGCGCAGCGTTTTGACTTCGCCACGCCCGCCAAAACGTAGCAAGAGAGGGGTGAAAGGCTGTAATGCACCTTTCAGGGTAGAGCGTTTAGAGCGTGCGCCTTTGGCAACCAGACGCACGCGCCCCGATTCCTCCGTGAAGACGTCCAGCATCAGGCTGGTTTCGCTCCACGGGCGACTATGCAGGACAAATGCGCGCTGCCAGCCTTCCATCGGAG
>NZ_JBAKHK010000105.1:0-298 GCF_036903355.1 Enterobacter sp. UNJFSC 003 | reverse complement strand
ATTCTATACCCAGGCGGCAAAAGAGATATCTCTGTCAGAGGCACCGAACTTTGCCGAGGCCATCATTAATAACCAGATCCAGGGTCGCACGCTGGTGAAGGTTAACTAACCATTTAGCAGGGAATAATAAGAGAGGGAACTCATTTTGAAATCATTATTCAATCGGTTAACGGGAAAAGCGGTTAGCCGGACAGCTTTCGTCGAACACCTTGGTCAGGAAGTTATACAACATCATCCAAACTGGAAAGTCATGATTTCGACTGACCACAAATTGATGCGCATTGATACTCCACTAAAC
>NZ_JBAKHK010000104.1:0-298 GCF_036903355.1 Enterobacter sp. UNJFSC 003 | reverse complement strand
GTTGTAAGGCCGTGCTTCCGAAAGGAATGCGCGGCTTATTTTCGTTTATGAATTGCTAAAAATCGGGGCCTATGGCTGGACGAATCCCACGCGTATTCATTAATGATCTGCTGGCACGCACTGACATCGTCGATCTGATCGATGCCCGTGTGAAGCTGAAAAAGCAGGGCAAGAATTTCCACGCGTGTTGTCCATTCCACAACGAGAAAACCCCGTCCTTCACCGTTAACGGTGAGAAACAGTTTTACCACTGCTTTGGATGTGGCGCGCACGGCAACGCGATCGACTTCCTGATGAA
>NZ_JBAKHK010000103.1:0-299 GCF_036903355.1 Enterobacter sp. UNJFSC 003 | reverse complement strand
CCGCAATGGAACGCTCCATCGACGTGCAGATTTCGCGTCTGCGCCGCATGGTGGAAGAAGATCCAGCGCATCCGCGTTACATTCAGACCGTCTGGGGTCTGGGCTACGTCTTTGTACCGGACGGCTCTAAAGCATGAGGCGATTGCGCTTCTCGCCACGAAGTTCATTTGCCCGTACGTTATTGCTCATCGTCACCTTGCTGTTCGCCAGCCTGGTGACGACTTATCTGGTGGTGCTGAACTTCGCGATTTTGCCGAGCCTCCAGCAGTTTAATAAAGTCCTCGCGTACGAAGTGCGTA
>NZ_JBAKHK010000102.1:0-299 GCF_036903355.1 Enterobacter sp. UNJFSC 003 | reverse complement strand
CATCTGTACCCTACAATTTTCATACCAAAGCGTGTGGGCATCGCCCACCGCGGGAGACTCACAATGAGTACTACAACCCAGAATATCCCGTGGTATCGCCATCTCAACCGTGCACAATGGCGCGCATTTTCCGCTGCCTGGTTGGGATATCTGCTTGACGGTTTTGATTTCGTTTTAATCGCCCTGGTACTCACCGAAGTACAGGGTGAATTCGGGCTGACGACGGTGCAGGCGGCAAGTCTGATCTCTGCAGCCTTTATCTCTCGCTGGTTCGGCGGCCTGATGCTCGGCGCTATGGG
>NZ_JBAKHK010000101.1:0-300 GCF_036903355.1 Enterobacter sp. UNJFSC 003 | reverse complement strand
GCCTTGAGTTCATGCTTGAGCAAGCCAATAAGTTTGCTAACCATAAGGCCATCTGGTTCCCTTACAACATGGACTGGCGCGGTCGTGTTTACGCTGTGTCAATGTTCAACCCGCAAGGTAACGATATGACCAAAGGACTGCTTACGCTGGCGAAAGGTAAACCAATCGGTAAGGAAGGTTACTACTGGCTGAAAATCCACGGTGCAAACTGTGCGGGTGTCGATAAGGTTCCGTTCCCTGAGCGCATCAAGTTCATTGAGGAAAACCACGAGAACATCATGGCTTGCGCTAAGTCTCCAC
>NZ_JBAKHK010000100.1:0-301 GCF_036903355.1 Enterobacter sp. UNJFSC 003 | reverse complement strand
GGATAACTGGCCCACGCTTCGCCGTAGCTGCGGGCGTTGACCAGAACATCAATCAGGGCATCGACATCACGATAACCAAGATTCACTCCCTGCCCCGCCAGCGGATGGATGGTATGCGCGGCATCGCCCACCAGCGCAAGCCCTGGCTGCACGTACTGCAACGCATGGCGACGCGTCAGCGGAAACGCACCAGCGGCAAGCGGTGTAACGTAACCCAGACGCGACGGGAAATGCTTCGCGATTTCCGCCTGTAACTGCGCCATATTCATATTCTGCAACTGGCGAATGCGTGCCGGAGAGT